>JBEKOE010000064.1:0-14413 GCA_049522075.1 Candidatus Acidiferrum sp. | reverse complement strand
GTTTCTGCTGCGCGGTGAATATTTCCGCGATACTCCGTAAAGCGCTGGCTTCTGGGTCAGTCCGCGTAGGGGCGCGGCAGTGCTGCGCCACATGTCCGCACGATTTTCCCGCAATGCACGATCTGCTTTGACGCACCCGCAAGCACGATGGTCCTTGTCAAGCCGGGGTCCAGCCGTGCTGGACCCCTACGGGACGCGGCGCAAAAAAGTTTTGCAACGATTTCCTTCGCGATTCACAGGCACTTGGATTGACGTGCAGAGGCGATCCGCGCACACTCCCGATAGAACTCCGGCGTACGGGGTTGCCCCGCCGGTGAAAGAATCCGCACTTGCCTTCGACAGGGAATCGTGCTACCTATAGCGAAGGAAAAGCGAACAGATAGGAGCATTGTCCCCTCTCCATGCCCGCTGATTCCACTCTCGAACGCCCCATGCCCAGCAATCTGGACGCGGAACGTTGCATCCTTGGCGCGATCCTGCTGGACAACAACGCGCTGAACACCGCCATCGAGGCGCTGAAGCCCGACGATTTCTTCATTCCGCAGCATCGCAGCATCTTCAACCAGATGATAGCGCTGGGAGAGGCGCAGCACGCCATCGATCTGGTGACGCTCACGGAGGAACTGCACCGGCGCGGCGAGCTGGAGTCCTCGGGCGGCGCGCCGTATCTGGCCTCGCTGGTAGACGGGGTGCCGCGGGTTTCCAACGTGGAGCACTATGCGCGGATCGTCAAGGAAAAGGCGATGCTCCGCAACCTGATCCACGCCACGCACAATATCCAGCAGCACGCCTTCGATGGCGAGGACGGCGCGGACACGATTCTGGATAATGCGGAATCGAGCATCTTCGCGCTGGCGGAAGACCGCGTCAAAGCGGGCCTGCTGCCGATTAAGGATATCGTCCGCGACAATTTCGAGCGCCTCGAGAAGATTTTCCGGGAAGGCAAGAGCGTCACCGGCATCTCCACGGGTTACGGGGAGTTGGACAAGCTGCTGTCCGGCTTGCAGCCTTCGGAACTGATCATTCTTGCGGGGCGGCCTTCGCAGGGTAAAACCGCGCTGGCGCTGAATATGGCGGAGAACATTGCCATCCGGGGAGGGCTGCCGGTGGCCGTGTTCAGCCTGGAAATGTCCAAGGAAGCACTGCTGCAGCGCCTGGTGGCTTCCGTGGCGCAGGTGGACGCGCACAAATTCCGCTCCGGGCATCTGAGCCGTGAGGACTGGCGGCGCATGACGGAAGGCCTCGGACAAATGTCCTCCGCGCCGTTGTGGATTGATGACGCGGGTTCCATCAGCGTTCTGGAAATTGGCGCGAAGGCGCGGCGGCTGAAGCGGGACAAAGGCCTCTCGCTCCTCATCGTGGATTATCTCCAACTCATCACCGCGCGCGGGCGCTTCAATTCCCGCCAGGAAGAAGTGGCCAGCATTTCCCGCGGGCTGAAAGGCCTGGCGAAGGAACTGCAAATCCCGGTTCTGGTCCTCAGCCAATTGACGCGCGCCCCCGAGCGCGAGGAGCGCGGACCGCAGCTTTCAGACCTGCGCGAATCGGGCGCCATCGAACAGGACGCTGACGTGGTGATGTTTATCTACCGCCCGAATTTCTTCAATATGAACGCCACGCCGGAAGAGCGCGAGATGGCCGACATCCTGATCGCCAAGCAGCGCAATGGCCCCACCGACAAGGTCAAGTTTGTGTTCCGCAGCCGGCTGACGCGATTCGAGGAAGCTGCGCCGGACGCTTTTTCGCAGTTTGCGGGCGGCGACGAGATGTAGGTGACACACAGCGCGTCCCGTTGCCCACAGCCCCGCGGGTCTTTGCGTGGTCCGCGTGTTTTGGCGGGGCCGCTTCAGTCCTGTGCCGCAACTGGCAACCCGCCTGAATTCAACGACCTCTGGTTCGGCTCAATGATTACAGAGGCCCGACGATAAGCTGTCCGATGAGCGGCTCCTCTTGGCCCTGCGCGTGCTCCTCTCTCTGTTATCACTCTCGCGCAGTGTGACGCAGTGTTTTTCCCGCTGCGCGTGAATGCCGTAAACTAGAACCTCCAGGGAATTTCATGCCCCGCGCGAAAAAAAATCCCGCTGAATTTATCGGCCGCCCCGTTTGGGCAGAAGTTTCGCTTTCCGCCCTCGCCAAAAACTTTCAGGCCATCCGCGATTACATAAATCCCGCTTCGGAAAAGCGCAAGACGCCGCGCAAGGTGTTGAGCATCGTCAAAGGCAATGGCTATGGCCACGGCGGCGCACAAACCGCCAAAGCCCTGGAGCAGGACGGCTCCGACTGGTTTGGCGTGGCCTCTTCGGGCGAAGGCGTGGAGATTCGCAAAGCCGGGGTGCGCAAGCCGATTCTGGTACTCGGCGGCTTCTGGCCCGGCGAAGAAAAAGTCCTCCTGGAACACAAACTGACGCCGGCGATTCATCGTTGCGAACAGTTGCTGAGTTTTGAAGCGGCAGCGGCCAAGCTGGGCAAGAAGAATGTTCCCATTCAATTGAAGATTGATACGGGCATGAATCGCCTGGGCATTTTGCCTGGCGATATGGATTGTTTCGCGCGCCAGTTGGCGAAGTGCCCGCATCTGTCGCTTGGCGGCGTGTTCACGCATTTCGCTTCCTCGGAGATTCTCACCGATCTCCGCCCCGGCCAGCAGACCCACCAGCAAATGGAACGCTTCTATGCGGCCATCGACCGGTTGCACGCGCTGCGCATCGACCCGGGCATTCTTCACCTAGCGAATAGCGCCGCCATCGCCGCGCTGCCGGAAACCTGGGCGGACATGGTGCGGCCGGGCGCACTGCTCTACGGGTATCATCCGGGATTCGATCCTCCGGACCTGCGCACAAAATTTGAAACGGCTTTGCGGCTGTACCCGGTTATGAGCCTGCGCACGCGAGTGATCAATTTGCGTTCGATTGCCGCGGGGGATGGCGTGGGGTACGACGCCAGTTGGGTGGCGCAGCGGGCGTCGCGCATTGCCATACTAGCGGCGGGGTACGGCGACGGGATCCATCGCTCCTTGGGGAACCGCGGGAGCGTGATCATTCGCGGGCAGAGCGCGCCGATGCGAGGCATCATTTCGATGGATGTGACCATCGCGGACGTGACGGACATTCCAAACGCAGCGCTGGGGGACATCGCGACAGTTTACGGGACCGTGGGCCAGCAAGTGTATCCGGCCAACGTCATCGCGCGCAGCATCGGCACAGTCACTTCCGATTTGCTGTCGGGGGTGAGCCAGCGCGTGCCGCGTTTTTACGTGGACTAACACGGAGTTCTTAGCGGGACGCGGCGGCCTGCGCGGCTTGCAAGCATTTCTCGGAAAGCGATACTCTGTAGTTCTATGACCGGGCGGACAGCACCCGCTCGCCCGGGTGCAAATTCGGCCTGCGGAGTTTCTCTTCCTGTGCCCGCTTGAGGTACACTCAACTTTCTGCAACCCGCGCTCAAGCCGCGAAGACACCGCTTCAGCCGGACTGCTTTCATCCTATGACCCATATCACTGCAATACTTCCCGCTGCAGGTCTTGGCACGCGCATGGGCGCGGAGACACCAAAACAATTTCTGGAGCTGGATGGCGTGCCCATTGTCATCCTCAGCCTGCGCCGCATCGCGGCGTGCCCGCTGATCTCGGAGATTATCGTGGCCACGCGCGCGGACAATGTGGAGCGGCTGGAGGCGCGCATCCGCGAAGAGAAATTCCAGCAGCCGGTCCGCGTAATCAAGGGCGGCGATTTGCGGCAGGATTCGGTCGCGCAAGCCTTGAAGCTGATTGGTGACGAGACGGAGCTGGTGGTGGTGCACGATGCCGTGCGGCCGTTTGTGACCGTGGAGCAAATCACGCGCGTGATTGAAGAAGCGCGCCGCTGCAAGGCCGCGATTCTGGGCGTCCCGGCGATGGACACGGTGAAGGAAGTGAAACGCGCCAGCCTGCCGGAAGATGTGGCGCTGATCACCGCGACGGTTCCGCGGGAGCGCATCGTGCTGGCGCAGACGCCGCAGGTCTTCGAGACGCGCTTGCTGAAGGAAGCCTTCGCGCAGGCGGAAGGGGATGGCCTGAGTGCCTCCGACGAAGCCGGGCTGGTGGAGCGGATCGGCCACGACGTTTATGTTGTGCAAGGCTCCGAGCGCAACATCAAGATTACCAAGCCCGCGGACATGGACCTGGCGCGCTTCTATCTCCACGCCGAGCAGAAGAAAGCATGAGCTACCGCTGCGGCATTGGGTACGACCTGCATCGCCTGGCCGAAGGGCGCAAGTTGATCATCGGGGGGATTGAAGTGCCGTTTGAGAAAGGCCCGGTGGGGCATTCGGACGGCGACGTGGTGGCACACGCGCTTTGCGATGCGCTGTTTGGGGCCGCGGGCGTCGGCGACATCGGAACACATTTTCCAGACAGCGATCCCAAGTGGAGAGGAGCAAACAGCCTGCTCTTTCTCGAGCATGCGCGAAAGCTCCTGGACGAAAAGCATTTCGCCATCGAGTACGTCGATGCTGTGGTGATTCTGGAGCGCCCAAAGCTTGGCCCGCATTTTCCAAAGATGCGTGAAGCCCTGGCCAAATCCTTGAGAGTCCCCGTCGAGAAGATCCACCTGAAAGCCAAGACCAACGAGGGCGTTGACGCTGTCGGCCGCGGTGAAGCCATCGCTGCCCACGTCATCGCCACGCTCTCGACGCTCTGATTCTGAATTGCGCCGGTAAAGCGCGAACGAGGCCGCGCACCTGAGAGCTGCGCTGGAATTCCCAAATGTCCACGCCCGATCACAGCCCGCCTCCTCCGGCGCGCGAAAATCTCTTCTGCGCTAACGACATTCTCGCGATTCTCCGCGAACAGCAGTGGCTCTCGACGGAGCCCTCGCCCGAACAACTTGCATTCTGCGAGCGCGCCGCCACGCTGCTTGGCCATTTTGTGGAAGATCGCACCGGGCTCGAAAAGCTGCTGCGGCTGGTGTTCACCTACGACGCCGCGGAAATCCTGCGCTCCACGGAAGCGCACGCCGTTCTTGCCCGTTATGCCGCTCGCGAAGTTGTCCGGCATCTCGCCTTGCTGCTGCTCGAACCGGAGCCTTTCACGTCGGACCGTTTCAAGAAGGTTGTGACGCATCTGAAGGAGACGCTCGAGGTACGCGGCCGCGAATTGTTTCATCCCATCCGGCTGGCACTGGCCGGGCGGGCTGGCGAGGGCGAACTAGACCGCGTCATTCTCCTGGTGGACGAAGCCGCCGCGCTGCCATTCGCCGTGCCCGTGAAGACCGTGCGTGCGCGCATCCTGGAATTCTGCGCCGCGCTGGAGTGATAGCTCGTCTCTGTGGCCTGCACGCATGGAGAAGGAAGGCAACAGAGAGATCCCTCCACTGCGCGGCCCGACGCGCCATAAGGCAGCACGGAAAAGAAAGTCGGGCCGCTCCGGTCGGGATGACGAGCTTCAGGGTCGCGTCGAGGCGTAGAGATTCGGGTAGCCGCGTTGCAGACTGTGAACTGATTACTGAAAACTGTAAACTTTATCTCCATGGATCGATTCACCGGCATTCACGCCGTACGCGAAGCGCTCGAAGCGGGAAGCGCGTTCGACCGCATTGTCATTGCCAAGGGCCGGCAGGATTCGCGCATCGAAGAGATCGTGCAGCTTGCCCGGGAGCGCGGCGTATCCGTGCGCTTCGAGGATCGTGGGCAACTCGACCGGCTGGCCAATTCGCGCGACCATCAGGGTGTGGTCGCGATTGCAGCCTCGCGCGAGGCGTCCACGCTGGAAGACATCCTGGCGAATGCGAATAACTCCAAGAATCAGGCGGGGCTCATTGTGCTGCTCGATGGCGTGGAAGATCCGCACAATCTTGGCGCGGTGATTCGTACCGCTCTGGCCGCGGGAGCGCATGGGGTGGTCATTCCGGAGCGGCGCGCAGCAGGCCTGACGGACACAGTGGCGCGCTCTTCCGCGGGAGCCATCGCGCATTTGCCCATCGCCAAAGCCACGAATCTGGTGCGTGCGATGGAAGAGTTGAAGGAGGCGGGGTACTGGCTTGTGGGGCTCGACGAAGAAGGGAAGAAGAGCTACACGGAAGTGGATTACACGTCACCTACGGGGATTGTAATGGGCAGCGAAGGAAAAGGTTTGCACGAACTGACGCGGAAACGCTGCGATTTTGTGGTGTCGTTGCCGACCAGCGGCCCGGTGAAGTCTCTGAATGTTTCCGTTGCCGCCGGCATTGTCCTCTTCGAGGCGTTGCGCCAGCGTGGCGCGCACAAAAAATAGGCCTGAGCTTCTGCCACTGCGGCGCCCCCGACTGCCGGGACAGCTACTCGATACCTTGGGCACGTGCTCCAGTCCCACTTGGGAATTGTCTCCTCATGAAACCAATTGAGACCAAGCAAACCCTTCGCTATAGTCGGTGCTTCATACTGTCTGAAACGATGCGAGGTGCTTCTTGGATATCCAGCTCGAATTGGCATCAAAGATTGAACGTCTTCGTAAACAAATCTTCTGGACGAGATGCATCGCGGGGGCCGCGCTGCTTTGTCTCGCAGTGGCAGTGACCGCAAATTGGAAGAGAACCCGTGAAGTTGTTGAGGCGAAGGAAATCATTCTCAAGGACGGCGCGGGAAACGTCGCGGCAAGGCTGGGCCAAGATAATCTTGGAAATACCTGTCTCACACTGAATGCTAAGGCGCACATTGCCGTTGCCAGTCTCTGCGTTCAGGACGGGGAGGGGTCGAGCCTTGACCTTCACAACTTGAAATCTCAATCGCGTGCTACGCTGACTCCCGGTTTCTATTTGTATGAGCCGCATGAACATCTTCAACCTGCATTGATCATCAATGAATCCGCTAGCACGAATTTTGCGAATCTGAATGTGGGCGCCGAAGTAAAGCTAACCATGGGACATAATTCAAAGGATTCCGTCAGATTATCTTCGCCTGCGGGAGAGCCTAGAATTACGCCTCTGGGGGCAAATGAGAATCCCGTGTGGTCAACGCGTTAGTCAATTTATCGCGCGGCTGGGCGCATAACCTCGCCAGTTGGGAGTGTCGGCAGCGCGGGCTATGCAACTGCCCCTGACTTGGCATGGATGCCATGGAGGGATAAAAATCCAGCGCAGGCTCTCCTACTTGTCGTATTGCATCAGCGAGAAGACGTCCAGGCCGGGAAGCTTATCGCGGCCATGCAGGAAACTCAACTCCACGGCAAACGCGGCGCCATCCACTATGCCGCCCAGCGAACGTATGAGCTGAACCGCGGCAGCAGCGGTGCCACCGGTAGCCAGCAGATCGTCGCACAGCAGCACATTCTGGCCCTTCTGCACGG
The DNA here is from genome assembly GCA_049522075.1 of Candidatus Acidiferrum sp. Classification (GTDB taxonomy): domain Bacteria; phylum Acidobacteriota; class Terriglobia; order Acidiferrales; family UBA7541; genus Acidiferrum. The sequence continues at coordinate 7,116 of JBEKOE010000064.1, read as the reverse complement.
CGTCCTCGTGGATCTCCAGCGTGTCCGTGCCGTACTCCAGACCGTAGGAAATGCGCGTGGTCTCGGCGGGCAACTTGTTCGGCTTGCGCACGGGGATGAATCCCGCATTCAGGCTGTAGGCGAGGGCGGGCGCAAGAATGAAGCCACGCGCTTCGATCCCCACGACGAGATCAATCTTGTGGCCTGCATAGTGCGCGCAGAGCCGGTCGATCAGAGCGCGGAAGCCCTGCTTGTTCTTCAACAGAGTGGTGATGTCATAAAAGAGGATTCCCGGCTTGGGGTAGTCCGGGATTTCGCGAATCAGTTTTTTCAGATCGTCCATGGCTGCCGCTCTCCGTTAGATAGTCATCTCAATCGTGAAAATCCCGGCGTACCGGGTGTCAACCACGTCCGGCTCCTCGTTCAGCCCGGCCACATCGGACATCATCGGGCCCCGTTCCAGCGCAACGCGAAGCTGGCCGAGCCTTTCCGGCGTGCCCATGGCGAAAATTTCCACGCGGCCGTCGCGGCGGTTGCGCACGTACCCCTGCAGGCCGAGTTTTCCGGCAACGTGCTCGACGTAGCCGCGGTAGCCCACGCCTTGCACACGCCCGGTCACAAAAAAGCGTCGCGCATGAAGTTCCTGGCTCACCGTTCCTGAGAAATCGGCGCTGAGAATCCCGCGATTCCCTTCGCGACGGCAATCTGCCCCGGAATTTGCGTTACACTGGCAGTGTGCCAGGGGCCGCGGGCGGCGCATTTGCAAGGTCCGCGCATCCAACTAGTCATGAAGAGTCATCGCTTCCGTCAGACAATCATTTTACCGCGCACGGCGTTTTTTCTTGTACAGTCATTTTTCTTTTTTTCGACGGCGCGTGGTGTTTCCGCACAGGAAAATGCGCCCGGCCCGCTCACGCCGCCGCCGGAACACAGTGTCCGCCGGGTGGTCGGCGTGCCGGATGCTGAAGCGCCGCCCTCGTTGCCCCCCGCGCTAATCATCAAGGCCTTCGCGCAAAAGGAAGATCTCTACCAGTCCACGCGGCCGCAGTATGCCTACCGGAAGACGATCCGCATCCAGGAGTTTGGTCCTGACGGCAAGCCCACGGGAGAGTACAACGCCACGTACGATGCGGTGCGTTCCGGCGACGGCAAGCTCTACGAAAAAGCCATTGCCGCTCCGGAATCCACGCTGCAGTACCTGCAATTCGAGCCGGAAGATGCGCAGTACCTGACGCGCATTCCTCCCTATCCGGTCACCCTCGGGCAAATGGCCAAATACGACCTGCAATACCTGAGCACGGAAAAGGTGGACGAAGTGGATTGCTACATCTTTCAGGTGCACCCGAAAGTGCTGGACCGGCAGCACCCGCTATTCGACGGCATCCTCTGGGTGGATCAGAAATATCTGGAAGTCGTGAAGACCTACGGCAAGTGGGTCACGGATTTAGGCGCCGCGCACCCGCCGACTCTGCCTTTCGGGATGTTCGAGATTTACCGCGAGAATGTGGAAGGCAAGTACTGGTTTCCCGACTACGCGCGCGCCGAAGAAACTTACAAATTAAAGGACCGCGACATCCCCATCCGCGTCACGATCAAGTGGACCAACTTCAAGCCATTCCCGCCGTCAGCCGTACCTGCGGCACAGACGCCGGCGCCTTCCGCGAGCGCGCCGCCGCCCGCCAAACCCTGAAGTAGCTTCCGCAATCTCGTTGTGTCAGGAGCGAGTGCGCGGGCGCCGCGCCTCGCCGTACAATTCGCGCAACAATTCCGGCAGTTTCTGCAGATTATCCAACAAAAACTCGGGGCGCACGGCGCGGAGGCGCTTTTCCGTGGGAAAGGGTCCCAGCACGGCAATTGCGCGCACTCCCGCAGCGCGCGCCATCTCCACGTCTTCCGGCGTGTCGCCCACGTAGACACATTCAGCCGGCTCGATGGCCATCTGCCTCAGTGCCATCTGCAATGGCGCGGGATGGGGTTTTTTCTCTTCAAGATCGCCGCCGCAGACGCGCGTGCGCAGGACACGCAGCAATCCAAATTCGCGCAATTGGCCCATCACCCGGTTGCGGTCGCCGCTGGTAACCAAGCCCAGTTTGTGCCGCCGCGCAAGTTGCCCGATGACGCGGCGCGCACCGCTCATCAGCTTGGGGTGGTGTTTTGCATAATAGGCGCGCCAGATGCGGTCGGCGTCCGGCCAACAGGCAGTTGGCATCCCTGCCGCGCGATAGACCGCATACCAGTCGGGTGAATAATGGCGCTCGAGTTCCGGCAGACCCCACGGCACGCCCATCTCGCGGAAGAGCGCCAGATAGGCCTGGGAATCGGCGTGGTAGGAATTGATGAGCGTGCCGTCCCAATCGAAGAGCACAGCGGCGAGGGCACGAGGGGCAGTCATCTCCCCAAGAATAGCAGAACCCTGCTTGCAGATTTTTGCTCGGAGGGGAAAGGAAGGTAGTGGCGATCAGTCCGCGGCGAAGCGATTGGGAATATGATCGTCGCGGTCAAAGGCAAAATCACTGAAGCTTGCGGCGATACCAAACCAGCCGGGCATATTTGCGGGTTCGATGCGCCGCACGCAGGCCTTGGAGGAGACGACAACGTTGCCGTAGCCCAGCGGGCGACTGACCAGAACGATGTCCAGTTCGATTTCCGTGCCGGCTTCGAGCGGTTTGGGGCAAAGGAAATAAACGCCGGACGCGCTAATGTCGCGAGTCACGAGTGAAACCGGGAACTCCTCAAGCGCACCGGCTACGCTCCTCAACTTTAAGGGTAACTTCAGGGAGGCGCGGGGAGATTCGCGCTGCTCGGCGTAAACGCCCACGGCGTGGGTAGGCACGCGCACGAATCGGTGAGGTTGCGGGCACCGCAACAGCGGCATGACCCGCAGGGCAGGTCCCCGCGAAGGGTCCAGGGTTTCCGGAAATGCGGCAGAGACGCCCGTGCGAGCTGCCGTCTCCGGCAACGAAGGCAAATTATCCCAAGTTAACGCGCGATTCCTGACACCCATCTCGCCCCTCAGAGAGATGAACAGACGAAGATGACAGCCGTAGTTCTATTACACGGTAAGACACTGACCCCAAAAAGATGTTGGGAGGTCAACATCCCACTTCGGGGCAGTGAAAGTCAACCTGTGGAAAAAGGAGGAAGTGTCCTAAGATCAAACAGATAGTTATAGTACCCGCTTATTGGAGGTGCTTTGCGGATGGTTTGCCGCTCGCTCCCCGTTCCAATATGGCGCTGGACATGGAATCATGGCCTCGTATCGTCGATTGACAGGCGCTAAATGTCGGCAAAAACCCTAGCAGCCACGCCCGAAACCCCGCCCAAGGTAAATGCCGACCCTACGCGAGCCTCTTCGCTCCTGCTGGTGTCTTTTGCTGCGGTCTATATCCTGTGGGGCTCCACGTTCTTTGCCATTCGCATAGGGATTGAGAGTTTCCCGCCTCTCATATTGGCTGGATTTCGGCATCTTTCGGTGGGTTTGGTGTTTTACCCCGTATTCCGGCGTGTGAGCGGGGAGCAGCCAGCCTTGAGGCAGTGGCGCACGGCGATTGTTACGGGCGTCCTGCTGCTTCTGTGCGGCAATGGCACGGTAAGCTGGGCCGAGAAGGTCATTCCCTCGGGGATTGCAGCGCTGCTGGTGGCAACGGTATCGCTGTGGATGGTCTTGGTAGATTGGTTCCGGCCTGGCGGCTCACGCCCCGCACCGCGGGTGCTGGCGGGCTTGGTGCTGGGCTTTGCGGGGATGGCGCTGCTGGTCGGCCCCAAACACCTGGGCGGTGCCGAGCGATTGAATCCACTGGGGGCTTTTGCGTTGGTGCTGGCTTCCCTGGCGTGGGCGATCGGGTCCATCTATTCCAAACACCACCCGATCCCGAACTCGGCGATGCTGGGCGTGGCCATGCAGATGATCGCGGGAGGCACGGCCCTGCTGGTCGCCGCCGGAATCAGCGGGGAGTATCGCGAGCTACATCTGGCGCAAGTAACGCTGCGCTCGTGGCTGGCGCTCGGGTATTTGGCGGTGTTCGGCTCGGCGCTGGGCTTCAGCGCTTACGTTTACATCCTGAAGCACGGCACGGCAGCCCGCGTGGCCACCTACGCGTTCGTAAATCCCGTTGTGGCGCTGTTTCTGGGCTGGCTGCTGGGCGGCGAAGCGCTCAGCTTGCGAACGATTCTGGCCAGCGCGGTGATCTTGTCGGCGGTGATCCTGGTGATCACCATGCCGCACAAGGATCAGATTGAAGCGGATGAGGCGATTCCCGCTCCCGGAGAGGCTTAGCGCCTTCCCTTTTGGCCGGCGGCAACGCAGAATTTGGCGTCAGAAAGCGGATAGAAGCGGGCAGGGGCCCGCGGTAGTCTTAACCCATGAACACGGCACAATTGGACAAGCAGCAGGGAAGCATTTCAGCGCAAGCTGCCGCCAGATATTGGCAGGCCACGCTGCAACGTGATGCGCGCGCGGATGGCGCCTTTGTGTTTGCCGTGCGTTCCACGCACATTTACTGCCGACCCTCTTGCCCGGCGCGGAGGCCGCTGCGCCGCAATGCCGTTTTCTTCCACACCGCGCAGGAAGCGGAGAACCAGGGGTATCGTCCCTGCCAGCGTTGCCGCCCGAAAGAACGGCCGGAACTCTCCGCGTTGGTGGCCAGGGCGGCAGAGGCATTGGGCAAATCGGAAGAGGAAAGCGTGCGGCTCAATACGCTGGCGGCTCAGATCGGCGCTACTCCCGCAAAATTGCGCCGGGCGTTTCGCCGCATGACCGGGCTGACGCCGAAAGCCTTCGCCCAAGCGTCGCGAATGGCGCGGTTTAAGAAGCTGTTGCGGGAAGGCAGCGAGATTACGGATGCGTTGTACGCCTGCGGTTACGGCTCACCGAGCCGGGTCTACGAAAAAACGAACACACACCTGGGCATGACGCCCGCCACTTATCGAAAAGGAGCACCTGGCATGCAAATCGGATACACCTTAGCGAACTCCTCGCTCGGAAATGTGCTGGTGGCGGCGACGCCGCGCGGCGTGTCTGCCGTCTATCTGGGAGAGAATCAGGAAAGACTGGTGGACGCGCTGCGCAAGGAATATCCGCGCGCGGAGATCCGCCGGACTCGTGAAACGAACGAGCAATGGCTGCAGGAAATCCTGCATCGCATCGAAGGAGATGCGCCGAGCGTGGACTTGCCGCTGGACGTGCAAGCCACGGCATTTCAGCGCCGCGTGTGGCAGGAATTGCAGCAGATTCCGCGCGGTACGACGCGGACCTACACGCAGGTGGCGCGCGCGTTGGGCAAACCGAGATCGGTTCGCGCGGTGGCGCGGGCGTGTGCCACCAACCCGGTTTCCATCGTTGTGCCGTGCCACCGGGTGATCCGCACGGATGGAAGCCTGGCGGGATATCGCTGGGGCTTACAGCGTAAGGAAAAACTATTGGAACGGGAGAAGGCTCGCGCGTCGGCGTAAAAGCTGCATGCGGCAACTTAGCCGCGGGGCTTTTCGACCTTGGTGCCCTTGGGCCAATCGGGCTTGAACTTACTGTCGGCAATCTTCAGGTTTTTCAGCACGTTTTTGTAGTGAGAGATGAGGTAATCGCCGGTGCCGGCTTCGAAGAATTTTTGCTGTATCGGCAGCCAAGAAGCTTCGTCCACCCACATTTCGATCTTGGTGATTTGCTTGCGCATCTCCTCGGAATCTGGCACCAGGTCGATTACGGCAGTCTTATGGCCATCGAGTTCTTCTTCGCCCACTAAGCTGATCTGGTAGTTTTTCTTGAGATTGTCGCCTTTCGTGCCGAAGCCCAGTGCCAGATACTGATTCGCCAGGGCGCGGTGCTTGCCGATGTTGTACTCCTCGACGCGGCTGATTTTCGGGGTGTAGATGTACAGATTGTCGCCCTCGCGCAGGATGGTGCGCGGGTCGGGCTTCAGGAAATCGATGCGCATCTTTTCGTCCTTGCGCACGAAAATCTGGCCCGTTTCCGTGGAGGTGTCCTTCACCACGGCGGTGTACTTGATGTGCTCGAGATCGGCGGTGAGGCTATGAAAATCCTTGGCCGATTTATCCATCATGGAGAGCACGAAATTAAGGGTGACCTTCCCACTGGACTGTCCGGCGCGGGCAATGTGGAAGCCGGCGAACGCAGCCAGGAACAGCACAAAGAACAGCAGGCGGAATCGTCTCAAAGGAACCCCTGGAGCGGAACTTGCGTAGTTCAAGCTCCCTTCAAATCGTAGCACAGCGCGCGGCGAAGCACAGCCTGAGCAAGGGGCTAAGAGGGAATCGGCGCGGCGAGCAGTGGGGGGAGCGAAAGTCAGTGGCGTATGGTCACTTCGTAGGCCACGACATTACCCTTTTCATCGCGCTGGGGCTCGATCGTGCCGATGGAGAAACGGCCATCATGCAGGTCCGGCCTGGCCGTCTGCAGGGCATTGTGCAAATCGCTCTGCAGGGCCGGGGTGCGCTCGGGAGGAGCCAGGACGCGCGCATCCACGCGATACACTTCGTTCTCTCCGGCCTTGGAGAGCAATTCGACCTGGCTGGTGTTCGCGGGCAAGCCCACCTGGGGCTGGTCGCGGAACCATCCCCGCGGCGTCAGCAGCACGAACACCAGGATCAGGATGACGGCAATGTCGTATTGCCATATCAGTCCGCCGGAACTCCATCAACAATGATGCCATCGCGCATGTGCACGACGCGGTCAAAATAGGTAGTCGCCTCGGGGTTGTGCGTAATCATCACGATGGTCTGCCCCAGGTCCTTGTTCAGACGCCGCAGCATTTCCAGCACGATATCGGAATTTTTTGTATCGAGGTTGCCCGTGGGTTCATCGGCGAGCAGGATTTTCGGCTCGTTGATGATGGCGCGGGCAATAGCCACGCGCTGCTGCTCCCCGCCGGACATCTCCGAGGGCCTGTGATGCAAGCGGCCCTCCAGGCCAAGCATTTTCGTGACAACGTCGAAGCGGTGTGGATCGTAGCCGTCGCCATGGATATACTGCGCGATGGCAATGTTGCCCCTGGCGGTCAAGGTCGGCAAGAGGTTGAAACGCTGGAAAACGAAGCCGATCTTGCTGCGGCGCAGCTTGGTGCGCTCGGCATCGCCCATGGCGGTGAGGTCGTTGCCGTCAACCAGCACCTTGCCACGCGAGGC
>JBEKOE010000063.1:0-14171 GCA_049522075.1 Candidatus Acidiferrum sp. | reverse complement strand
AAGTGGTCGGGGCGAGTGGATTTGAACCACCGACCTCCTGGTCCCGAACCAGGCGCTCTAGCCAGGCTGAGCCACGCCCCGACACATAACCCGGACTGACATGACCATTCCGGGCTGAACTTGTAGGTTAGCACAGCTTGTGCGCGAGGTGCCAGGAAAGGGCAGTCGCCACGTACCCCGCGCCACCGGAATCGTGGGAGACGTTTCAGGACGACTGGATTCATGAGTCAAGGAATGCTCGGGCAGGTTCATAGCCACATGGAGCTACACCCTCGAAAGCGAATGAAAAAACCGCCGGGAAGCTCGCGCCTCCCGGCGGCAAAGGTGAACTTGTGGAAATGTGGTTAGAATTCGTAGCGCAATGCGAACTGCATCACGCGCGGGTTAGTGAGCAAGTGTGTGTAGTTGCCGAAAGAGGAGCCATAAGAGTCGATCACGTTGAGAGAAGTCTGGGCGTCGAAGCGCGATGAATTGGTGACGTTGAAAACTTCCCAGCGCAACTGCACACTGTGAGATTCCTTCCAGGGCATCTTCCAGCGTTTGGAAAGACCCATGTCCACACCGAAATATCCGTCACCACGTAGTATATTGCGTTGCCCTGATTCTCCCGGAAACGGCTCCCGGAAAAACGCGGCAGCATTCTCCCCTCCTACGGCAAAGAAGTTCACCGTGCCATCCGGGTTTTTATAGGCGCCCGTCTTCGGCGCGGCCCCTACTTGCACGGCCATGCCGGCCTGTTCCCAGTTCGTTGGAAAGTTGAAGCCGTTAAAGATGCTGATCGGGAAACCGCTCGTCATCCGGAAGAGGCCGGTAAGCTGCCAGCCGCCAATGACGGCGTCGAGCACCTTATTCGTGTCGCGGCCGAAGGTTCGCCCACGTCCAAATGGCAGATCAACGAGCCAGTTCGCATTGAACTGATGCGTCGTATCAAAGTCCGAAACCCCACGAAGCTGCTTCGGCGACCATGGATTGATGACCCAACTGCCGCCTATTCCACCATAGGTCCCCACGCGTTCCGCATCGGAGGAAAGGTCAATCGACTTGGAATAAGTGTAGTTGAAGTCAAATTGCACGCCATGGCTCATTCTGTGCCGCAAAGTGGCCTGCAGCGCGTGGTAGCTCGCCGTCCCCATCGACCGCCATGCGAACAGGGAAGCGTATTGCGGAGTAAAAAACGTATATGGGCCCGTTGTTGGATTGTAATAGGTACAAGACGGGTCGCCGGGGTCATTGAAGCAGGTTGTTGTGGCGTTGCTGATATCCTGAAATCCATTGGTATCCAAGAACTGCAGGGGGGTTGTCTCATTGAACTTGCCACCACAGAACCCATCGAAGGCGGCCAAGACTGGATTCGTAGTAGATATTGGAGGGGTCGGGTCGCTGGTGTTAACGCATCCTCCCATTAAGGCAATGCTCGTCCCGTCGGGATACGCTGCAGCGCCAATCGCGTAAGCCCCGCCCGGTTTCAAGGGTGAGATCATGTCCTGCCAGTATTGAACCACGTTGGCTGGCAGCATGGAGTTGGAGAAGGTCTCATCCTTCACACCAGACCGATAAAGTTTCCCGAGTGCATCGACCGCGGTGAAGTAATCCACACCGGACTTCTTATCCTTGAAGTTTAACGGCATGGCCAGATCTTCCGAGGTCAGCAATCGGTGCGACAGCCGGCCCACGTAGCCAACTTCAAGGGACAACCCGCCCCGCAATTCGCGCCCGACGGAGAGATCAATCGTGTAGGCGTAGGGAGTCTTGATGGAACTGTCCAAACCCGCCCCGACAGTGAAGTTGCCCGGCGGAAAAGGCACAGGGAAGTTAGCTGTCGGAGCGGGCAGAAACATTTGATTGCCGTTCTTGTCGACAGTCGGGATCGTGTGCATGTCTTGCAAGCGCGGTACAATAGCTACGGTCTCTTGGGCAGCCTTATTGGTAAGTGTCGTGGCGAGTCCGAAGGACCCCTGTCTGTCGTAGTAATCCACTAGACCCTGTCCAAAACGGTCATACACGATGCCAAAACCTCCGCGAATCGAGGTTTTTCCAGCGCCGAATAGGCTGCCCAGCAGCCCGCTCGTCCGGTTGGGCGCCCAGGCAAACGCCACGCGGGGCCCCAAATCCTTGTAGTCCCAACCATAGAAACCTTCCTTGCCGCCATTCGCAGGCCCGGACCAGTTGAAAGCCACCGGCTGGTCCTGACTGGACGGAATGCCGTTTGCGCCCTCAAACGCGCGGTGTTGAAACCACTGCCCCATATTCATGGTCGGAGAAACCTCCAGGCCCTTGGTCTCCCAGGGTGGAGAGAAGAGGGAATAGCGCAAACCGAGTGTGACTGTAAACGTTGGTTTGATTTTCCAGGTATCCTGCGCGTAGATTTCGTAACTATTAATTGCAAAATGCCGGGTTAAGGGTGCTCCCTGCGGCAGCGCGTTCCCATCCCGCCCGAAATTGTATTGCGCGTTAACCTCGGAAACCATTCCCATGAGCGCAGTAAGCGGGAAGTCATAGGAATTATAGAAAGTCGAATCGACGCCCGGATAAGGATTGCCGGTTGCAGAATTCGTGTTATTTGCTGGATTCAGGGGCGACCCTGACTTTCCGGCAAACCCGGTCGTATCGAACCACCCCGCGTTCGTGGTCGCATCACTAAAGGAAGAGTTCAGGCTGGAACGAGGTTCCCGAATATAAGACATCTGGCCTCCGAACTGCCACGTGTGACGTCCGTGAGACCAGGACAAGTCGTCCGCGAAAGCGTGCGTCGGGCGCTGGAAACTGTTGCTTCTTGTAATCGCTCCAGTTTGGTCGTTTAGTCCGCGAAATTCCACCCATGTTTCAGTGGAGTTCCCAATGATACCGAGGCTCTCGCGGACGAAGCCGTACCGGAAGCTGTTCACCAACGATTGCTTGATAACTCCAGAGTAGTTGACGATGATCCCTTTGCTGTAATTGACTGTGGAGTAGGATGGAGGTTCGCCAGGATAGAACGGCGCCCCGGCATTATTATCATTCCGCAGTGCTCCCGATACTGAAATGCGGTGCTTGGCGTCTCGTGTAATGTTGTAGTCCATTTTGGCAATGTACACATTCTGTGTATCGGAGATCGGCGCCCGGAAATTGAATCCCTGGTAGTTGTAGCCATCTCCATAACCAGGTACATTCGCCGGCGGCAACGAATTCATATAAGCGAGCGCAGCATTGTTTGTACCTAGGCCCTGCGGGTCGAAACTCGCAAGCTGCGTTTGCCCGAGCGCGACATACCCCGGACCTGGAGTATAGGTCTTGCCGCTGATTCCTTGCGCAGCAAATTTCGGCCCGCCGGGGCAATCCGTAGCCAAGTTCGGATCGGTCGTATCACACTGATAGAAGATCACCCCATCCCGTAGGGAAGCGCTTGGCACCTGGTTCGTTTCGCTGGTTGCTTCCGCCCGGCGCGTGCCCTCATAGTTCAAGAAGAAAAACAAGCGATCTTTCTTGATAGGACCACCGAGCGACCCGCCGAAAATATTGCGGATGAGTTTGGGGGGTACGTTGCAGTCCTGAATGTTGGGAAGCGTGCAATTCTGAAGTTCCGCGCTCTTAACGAAATAATCGTTTGCGCTGGTGTAAGTATTTCGATGATATTCGTAAGCCGAACCATGGAGGTTATTCGTCCCGCTCTTGGTCACCAACGCGACCTGAGCTCCGCTCGAGCCACCTTGGTCGGCGGTGGCATTGGTGGTCGTCACCCGGAATTCCTCGACCGAGTCCAGTGTGACCGGCAAAACGGAAGTGAACGCGTGACCGGCTTCATCATTTACCGGTACGCCGTCCAGCGTCACATTGCTCTGGTCGCTTCGAGAGCCATTCACTGCCCCACTTCGAGTGTCAGCAGTGGCTCCGGTGTCTCTATTGACATCCGCTCGATTGCCCAGATACGAGACCCCGGGCTGCAAGCTGAGCAGGTCAGGTACATTGCGGCCTTCCATAGGAAGTTGTTTCACCTGGTTTTCACTGAAAGCAACGCCAAGGGAGGCGTCCGTCGTGTTCAACGCGACGGCCTGAGCCGACACTTCCACCATCTGAGTCGTCGAGCCCACGTGCAGCGAGACGTCCTGCGTCGCCGGCGAGTTCACCAGCAATTGCAGATTCGTCTGCACATACTTTCGGAAGCCTTCCTTATCCACTGTCAAGGTGTATACGCTCGGCGGCAACGCCAGGAACTCGTACTGCCCGGTGCTCCCGCTCGTCGTCGAGCGCTCAAAGCTGGTCTGCGAATTGCTGATCTTTACGTTCGCGCCCACAATCACGGCGCCTGTCTCGTCAGTCACCGTTCCGCGCAGAGACGTCGTGCCGGTTTGCGCGAATCCAGGAGTGAGACAGAACAAGAGAAAGAAACTAAGGCAAAACAACGAACTAACGCGCTTCATAACACATCACCCTTTCTCCCGACCGCCTTGGCGGTCAGTTGTTTCATCGAGAGATACGTCGTTCAATTACTCCGACTTGACCCCTCGCACTCCTGTCCCTGGGCCACCGCGCCGCAAGAGCAAAATATAAATACAATCGCGATTCCAAGAATGTTGATCAGGCGCTTCACTTCGCTGCCCCCGGAAGACCAGACCAACCCTTACCCCATGATCTGTCGCCACTACACGCCCACACTACTAGCCACTGGCCGAAAACACGAACTGGCGCCGACAGCAGAAACACTTCTCCTGCCGGCACCTGCCGCATGCACCGTTTTAGTCCGCGATGTAAGTTCGAAGAGGCGGGATTCCCCGCAGACTCATCCCTCGACACTCACCCGGCCAGAAGAGAACTACAAACGAACCTGATCTGCCCGGGCGACCTCGTTTCACCACGGACATTCTCGGGATTTGCCAAATTCTTTGCCAAATTGTGTCTGGTGTCAAGAAGAGTTCCGTGAATGCTCAGGAACGGATTTGCAGATAGTTGGACCGCAGGGGGGTGCTCCGCCCCGTTGCAAAGGATTTGCCGCGGCTGCTCTGCACGAGCGGTGATTCCTGACCGCCCTGCAAGCCGTTCAGGCCTTGCCGAAGTGCAAAAGCCGCGCCTGTGTGATGGCGGAAAGCGCCCGGATCGGCTCCAGAATTGCTGCGGATACCTCGCCATCCAGCCGCACCAGGGAGACGGCTTCGGCCCCCCGGGTGGCTTCGCGCCGTCCAAGCGCAAAGGTGGCAATGTTTACGCCAAGCTTCCCCAGCGTCGTACCGATATAGCCGATCACGCCGGGTTCGTCGTGGTTCCGCAGGTACAATACCGTGCCTTCCAATTGGGCTTCCAGCGCGATCCCATCAATGTTGATTACGCGCGGCGAACCGTCATGGAGCACCGTGCCTTCCGCGCTGAACCCCGCCGCGCCTTCCTTCTCTGGCACAGCCGCCACCTCCAGGGTATGCGGAAAGCCATGTTCCCGCCGTCGTGTTTCTTCTTCGACGATAAGTCCGCGGGCTCCCGCAACCGCGGGAGCATTTATCACATTCACTTTCTCATCGAGAACGGCGTTCAACAGCCCTGCGAGGACTGCGCTGCGCAAGAGGTGCGTCCCAATTTCCGCAAGTTCGCCGGCATAGCGAATTCGTATCCGGGCTGGCCGCGTAGCCGCCGCCTGCGAAACCAGCGAGCCTAGCCGTTCGGCTAGCGCGAGGTACGGCCGTATGCGCCGATATTGCTCCGGTGAAAGTGCCGGCAGATTTACGGCGTTGCGGATCACGCCTTCCGCCAGGTAGTCCCGCACCTGCACGGCTACCTGTATCCCCAGCTCCTCCTGGGCTTCCGCGGTCGAGCCTGCCACATGCGGTGTGCAAATCACGTTTGGCAAACCAATCAGCGGGGAATTCTTGGGCGGCTCTTCGACGAATACATCCAGCGCGGCGCCCGTCACATGCCCGCTCTTCAGCGCGGCCGCCAGGTCCGCTTCGTTGATCAGTTCACCGCGCGCTGCGTTCACAATCCGCACGCCTTTCTTCATCTGCGCGATCGTGGCGGCATTGATCATGTTCTGCGTCTGCGGGCTGACCGCAGTGTGCAGGGAAATGAAATCGCTCTCCGCCAGCAGCTTCTCCAGGGGCATTAGCGCCACCGACAGTTCCCGGGCCGCAGCCTCGCTGATGTACGGATCGTAGGCCACAATCCGCATGTCAAACGCGGCCGCGCGCCTGGCCACTTCGCTGCCGATGCGCCCCAAGCCGATCAAACCCAGAGTTTTGCCGCGCACTTCGGCGCCCGATGAGGATTTCTCCCATCTTCCTTCACGCAGCGCCGCGTCGAACTTTGGCACCTGGCGCACTAGAGCCAGCAGCAACGCGAACGTGTGCTCGGCAACGCTGACGGAACTTCCCCCGGGCGTGCTCATCACCAGCACACCGCGCTTGGTGGCTTCGTCCAGGTCAATGTTGTCCACACCGACTCCCGCGCGCCCCACTACGCGAAGATGCGGCGCCTTCTGCAGCAGGTCTGGTGTCACCTTCGTGGCGCTACGCACGATCAGAGCATCGGCATCTCCCAGTTCGCCCAGAAGCGTGTCCTTTGTCGTCAGAACGATGTTCCAGCCGGTCTGCTTTAGGAGTTCCACTCCGCGTTCGCTGATCTTGTCCGCCACGATGACTTTCATGAGTCCTCATTTCGGGTAGGAGCCGCGGCGCACTCCCCAGCGGTCTCCTCCCAGGGTAGAAAACTAATCAAAGTACTGTGTGACTCGCCGCGTGTCAATCGCGGCATCGAGGAGAATTGTAAATGTCGGGTATAGGTGTCTGTTATAGTTCGGATGGGGGGAGCTGCCATGAGCCTTTCCGAAACGATCCAGAAAGACATCGTCACCGCTATGAAGGCCAAGGACGAGTTGCGGCTGAGTGTCCTGCGCATGGTGAAATCCGCGCTGCACCTCAAAGAAGTGGAGAAGCTGCGCGCGCTGGACGACGCGGAATCCATTCAGTTGCTCCAGACGCTCGTCAAGCAGCGCAAAGAGTCCATCGAACAGTTCGCCAAGGGCGGCCGCCAGGACCTTGTTGACAGGGAAACGCGCCAGCTTGCCGTCGTCGAAAGTTATCTTCCCGCCGGCGCCTCCGAAGCCGAAATGGATGCCGCCGTCGCCCAGGCCATTGCCGATACGAAAGCCGCTTCCGTCAAGCAAATGGGTGCCGTGGTCAAAGCCGCGAAAGAAATTCTGACCGGAAAGACGGTTGACAGCAAAGCGTTGAGTGATCGTGTTCGCGAGCGTCTCTCCAAACTAGGTTGACGCCGTCTTGCGTTTGTGGCGGCCGCTCGCCGCGGCGAGCGGGCGCCATTGTCTGAAAGGGGCTCCGATCTTCGCGCCGTCATCGATAATTCCATGCCCTTGCCGCAACAAATTCCCGTTCGTTACACCGAAGAAGACGCAGGCTACGTCAGCGTCCGCCCGGTCGTGAAGCAGGTGTTCCGCCTGCACGAGCTGGCGGACATGATCGTCAGCATTGCGGGCAAGGATCCCGCACGTGTGCAGCAGATTTTCCGGAGCGGCACCGCCGTCTACCACGGCTACCGCTACTGGTGGGATGGCATTGTTGCTGAAGCTTCGGAAATCGCGGCGCTCCTCGTTCCCTTTCCCGATGACGATCCTTCCCGCCCGTTCGAGCCCTCCAAAGCAACAGCGGCGCTCCTGGAGATAGGTGGCGGGTCGCAATGCCATGTAGTCGAAATTCTTCGTGCGGAGGCTTCGGAAAAGAAATTTCTGGGAAGTCGTTCGCCGTGGCAGGTGCTTCTCCAGAACGCCGCCAGTCATACCGGTCGCTACGAGAGATATTCCCATGCGCGGCGTGCCGACCTCTTCCGCATCTCGCTGCCCTACGACCAAGCCCAGCAACTCCTCGCGGCCCTTCTCGAGGCCGCCCCGCGCAGCCTCCGCCACCGCTGGAGCACTCTCCACCCGCCCGCGACCATCACGTTTGTCTGCCCGCGAGGTTAGGTCCATCCCCTTTGCACCGTGACTTGTGAAGCGTGACCCGCGATCTGCAAGACGTGACTGGAAAAACGTGTGCACCCCACCCCGGGTGTTTTTGTGAAGCATGTGAAAAGAAAGGGGATACGGGCGCGAGAGTGCGCAAGAATATGAAAACAGGGGACTTAGAAACTCTTTGTTTTGATATGGATGCGCACTGTTGGTGCAGAGGGTCAATGTGCTGGGGAGTTGCGGAGTGCTGGCGGGCTTGTGCCAAGTATTCATGAGGAATGGTACCACATTATTTACTAACTGTCAATCTGTATTGATGAGGTACTAGTTTCGAAACTGGTACGAGGAGGAATGAGTGGAAGAAAGAGCACCCCAAGAGCCCGCACGTAAAGCCGACGTATGGGGCGCCTAACTTCGTGTTAACGCATCGGCCAGGGCCACCATCGGAGAACCTCAGGACCCATCCTGCGATTGCGAGGACCGGGCAGCCCGCTGCTTCTCGGTTACTTCCAGGTTCGAAAGATGGATTTGGAGCCACCTTTGGTATGAAAGCCTACCCAACACCACATGTCCCAGACTCAAAAGATCAATCAGACCTTGTTCCATAAAAAAAGTCTCAAGCATGACAAGTCGAGGAGCGCGCCAAGAAGAATAGTGACAATTCTCCCAATATAGGCGGCTAATATGTCTTTCAAGGCGAAGGGAATAATACAAGATGAGTCCGAGAGGGCAATATCTCGAAAGGACTATGAAATCTCCGGCGGGGGTCGTCATGGGAAACACGTAACGATTCCGCGAATTAATTTTAACTACAGCATAAACCACCGAGATAACAGGCAGAAGGAGCAGATACAGTGCGAGAGCACGGATTCTTGAGAAGTCATATTCTCGGCGTGACGACATTTCCATGGCCGCCCGGACGAAGCCTATTGCGACCAAAGTCTTGGCAATTTCTCCTGGAACCTCATTAAGGTGACTGCGCCACTCTTCGTTGTAACGCTCCCGTTGATCTGGACGTAGTCTCCGGACGGCAGCTTGCATTGCTCGTTCTTGAATCCAGGGCAGCCAAGCCCTGAATTCGTCCGCGAAGAGCTTGCCTAGGAATGAACCTAGGAAACCTCCCATGCTAGCCTCCCAATTGCAGACTGCAGTTCGGTGAATTGCTTCCGTGCGTTCCGGGCTCCTAGGGCTGTGACTTGATAGAATCGTCGCCGGGGTCTGCCAAGTTTGTGCGGGTCTCCGTTTTCCCAATGACTCTCAATCCATTTGGCGCTTTCGAGTCTCGACAGGATGGGGTACAGCGTGCCGGATGAAAGTCGGGTTGAGCGGGCGATGTCCGCGCCGGACAGTTCATCTTTGCTGGACATTAATGCGCCCAGAACCTTAAGGGATTGGCTTGTAATTCGCGGTTGGTTTGTACCCATACTCGCAAGTCTACATAGGGTCTCTTGCTATGTCAAGTGATTTCGCAGTGGGGCGCGGGCGATAGGTGGATCTTGAGCGGCGCACCCTTTGCGTTTGGTTCATAAAGAGTGCGGTTTTTTGATTTTTCCTTTTCCTCAGGGGCGCTTCGCGCCCTGGGCTGAAGCCCAGGGTCTACACAGCCCGGACTGCAGCAGCTTCAGATGTCCGAGCCCTTCGACAGTCAGGATAAACTGAAGCTCCGACCCCCTAAGGAGGGGAGAAACCCAAGAACCGACCTGAAGGTCGGCCACTACATGGTGGCCCAAGAACCCAGGTGGAAAGCCCCTTCGAGGCTCAGGGCAATACCGGCCCGTGGGAACCCGACTTCGGAAATCACCGTGGGTGGAAGAGCCGATGAGCGAGCAGAGATAGGAGGAGAATCACTAGAAAGATCGCCATCAAGACCTGTAGGGCAATTCTCTTTATGCGTTTGGTGTGCACGGGTAAATGGCATAGGAAGCGGCGTTCTGTGTCAAGAAGATAATCGGCGTTTTATGGACGGCGGCGGTGGTGGTCGGACTGTGATTTCAGGGGCTTGCGCCAGAAATCGACGGACCCGCCTGAGGCGGGCGAAAGCCCGATTGATTCCAAACCGTATACGTGCGAGCTGAAGCTCCCACCTCCTAAAGAAAGGAGGAACCCAAGAACCGACCTCCCCGGTGAAGAACCGGGACGCACACCCCGCGGAAGGTCGGCCGGTACAAAGGCGAGGAATCTTCGGAGCAAGAAGCGACGCCGCAAAGCGGGGCCGGCAAGTACATGAGGAGAGCAAGAACCGACCTGAAGGTCGGCCACTACATGGGGAGGGTGGGAATTTGTAGTGGCCAGCCTTTAGGCTGGTGCTGCGCCTTTCCAAGGCGCGGTCCAATCGGGGTGTAGGGCAGAATGTTTTATCCAATCAATGGTCTGTGAGCCGGTGAAAGGAAAATCCTGAGGAAGTGAGCAGAGGTGCTTGCGAACAGGATTCCACCAGATGTAGCAGGCAACGGCTTCGAGGGAATCCGAGGGGCGGAGGACGTAGTCGTAGTAACTTTTCTCCCAGAGCCGCATGGGAAAAGATTTCCTGAATTCGAAGGCGGTGTGCTGCTTGAAGAGGCGGATGAATTCACGGAGGTTCGACAGCGGCTGCGTGCCCTCTGCCAGAAGGTGCAGATGGTCTGGCATGATGCAAAAGGCGTGGAGAAGGAAAAAGTAGTTTGAAGCGCCTTCCCGAAGGAGGTTGGAGACCCGCTGGGCAAATCCGGGTGAGTCGAGATGAGGTCTCCGCCGATCACAGCAGATGGTGACAAAATAGGTTTGGGGACCGAGATAGTGGTTGGGGGGAAGGCGAGTGTTGCGACGATGGTACGGCATACCTGTGAGTAATATATAGCAGAAATAATACTGGAAGGAAAAGAACCAGCCTGAAGGCTGGCCACTACAAGGACGGGAGGAACCCAAGAACCGACCTGAAGGTCGGCCACTACAAAGGCGGGCGAGCAGGAGGCTAGCGGGCGCGGGCGATGACCATCGTCAAGTCATCGGATTGTTCGCCAAAACTGAATGTTTGGACGGCGTTCTGGATGGCGGCGACGAGATCCCCTGGCGCCAAAGAGAGGCAAGCGCGGGCTACTCTCTGGACCCGATTCCTCAGGGGCTTCCGCCAGAAATCGGCGGACGCAGAAGGCGCGAAAGCCGGGACCACAGCAATCCCAAATGTCGGAGCTGAAGCTCCGACCCCCTAACGGAAACACCCCATGAGCACACCACAACTCTCAGTCCAAACCCGCTGCCAGTCTCTGGGCCCTCGTGCAATAAATCTTCTCCACTCCGATCCTGTCTCTAGTGCCGGACGTTGGAACCCGGAGACTCCGTTCCCGTGGAGTTGGAGATCCCGGCCTTTGCCGGGGCGGCACAAGGAAAAATCTTGGACTGTAAACTCTCGACTGCTGACTGTGAACTGCCTTTCTCTCCTCGATGTGTCACGTGATTACTACTGTTGTACTTACTCAAAGAATGTCGGTGCGCCGACATTTTGGAGTGCGGCGGCTCGCCGCCGCTTTTGCGGTTGACACAGTGGCGCCATATGGATTGTTTGAGAGAAACGGATGGCATCGCAAAAGCGGGAGCAAGCTCCCGCACTCCAAAGCACCCCAAGATGGCCACCTGAAGGTGTCCGCTACAAAGACGAGAGAAAGCCCAAGCAGCCGTGAGGCGAAAAAAAATCGCTGCGGATTTATTGGCTGGAGTTATGAGAGAATCCGCCCAGTGGCTGAGCCTTGAGCCGCACCTGTTCGCCCTCCTCGCACCGAGAGACCGCTGCTTCCTTTCGTTGCCCCAAGTATCGTATGGTGGAAGAAACTGCAGGGCAGAAAAGCCTGCCCGGCACCACCCGGTGGAGAAAAGACGAGTTGTATCGCGAATCCCCGCAGATGAAGAGACACTTCGCAAGAGGAATCTGCTTGGTGGTGTGGCTCCTGCTCATTGTGGGCGGGGTCACGCGCGCTGAGAATATCAAGCAGATTCGCCCGACCGGCTACGTGACCGACCTTGCCGGCATCATCCATCCACAAACGAAATCACAGCTCGAAGCCCTGTGCACGGAACTCGAACAGAAAACCGGAGCGCAGATGGCCATCGTTACGGTGAAGTCGCTCGATGGCAATGACATCCAGACCTACGCGAACGATTTGTACAAACAGCTTGGCATTGGCCAAAAAAAGCAAGACAACGGTGTGATGCTGCTCGTAGCGCCGAACGATCGGAAGTACTGGACAGAGGTTGGCTACGGCCTGGAACCCGTGATCAACGATGCGCGCGCGGGGGATGCCGGACGTCTGCTGGTTCCCTATTTCCGGCAAGGCGACTACAACAGTGGCATAGCCGCGACCGCATGGCAGTTGGCAAAATACATTGCCGATGATAAAGGAGTGACGCTGACCGGAATGCCGCAACTCCGGCAAGTGCGCCACGAAGAGGATAACTCCAGTGGCATCTGGGTCTGGCTCATCCTGGGCGTCATCGTCTTTTTCGTGCTTGCAAGCCGCGGAGGCTCCCGTTCAGGACGGCGCGGCGGAGGAATGGGTACCGGCTTATTGATCGGCGCCATCCTTGGCAGCATGGGTGGCCGAGGCCGCGGCGGCTGGGGCGGTTCCGGCGGCGGTTGGGGTGGTGGCGGTGGTTGGGGTGGTGGCGGTGGTTGGGGCGGTGGTGGCGGCGGGTTTGGCGGATTTGGCGGCGGGGCGAGCGGTGGCGGCGGCGCGGGTGGAAGCTGGTAAGAGAGATGCTCTGATTGTGGGTGATGGCTATGGAAGCAAAGCTGACAGAACTGGTGAGCAGGCTGAAAGAAGCGGCAGGCAAAAACCTGGAATCCGTGATTCTCTACGGGTCCGCGGCGCGCGGCGAATTCCGCCCCGGCGCCTCGGATCTGAATGTTCTGTGCACGCTGGTGCGCATCGACGTCAACGAGATGCACCGGCTGGCCCCGGCGGTGGGCTGGTGGATTCAGGAAATGAAAGAGCCGGCGCCCCTGTTCTTCCTGACCGAAGAGTTACAGCGCTCGACCGATGTTTTCGCGATCGAGAGCCTAGACGTGAAGCGCTCGCACCGCGTGCTTTTTGGGAGAGACGTCGTCGCGGATCTGCAAATTCCCATGAACCTGCACCGCGTGGAAGTGGAGCATGAGCTGCGCCTGCTGTTGCTCCGCCTGCGGCAGCACCTGCTGCACGCGGGCAGAAATGAACTTGAACTCCTGGCCGTACTGAAGCGCTCCATCTCCAGCGGCGTAACGCTGCTTCGCCACACACTGCTGGCCTTTGGCGAGGAGCCTCCCCAGGGTGCGCCGAATATTTTTGCGCGCATCGAGGAACTCACCGGAGCCAAGGCGGAAGCCTTCGCCCGAATTTACAGCCACCGGGAGACCGGCACGATCGAAGGCGATTCTCTTGCGGCATACGATGCATACATGCACGCGCTCGAGAAAGTGATTGTGGCGCTCGACGGAATGGTACCGAAGCGCGAATGGCAGCGAGCGGGACGCTAAATTTTATGGAACTTCACTCATCGAGGTGCATATGAAAGCCGCAATCGTGATTCTGGTGGTGCTGTTGATTCTGGCGCTGGTCGTCGGCGGGGCTTATGTGGGCCGCCGCAATCAGATGGCTATCAAGCGCGAAGCCGTGAACGCCGCGTGGGCCCAGGTTGACGTTGTGCTGCAGCGCCGCGCCGACCTCATCCCCAATTTGGTTGAAACGGTGAAGGGTTATGCAGTCCAGGAACAAACGGTGTTCGGCGCTATCGCGGCGGCGCGCGCGGCCTTGATCGGCGCAAAGACGCCTTCCGACAAGATCGCCGCGAACGGCCAATTGGATTCTGCGTTGAGCCGCTTGCTGGTAATCGTGGAGAACTACCCGCAACTAAAGTCCAACGAGAATTTCATGCGTTTGCAGGATGAGTTGGCGGGCACGGAAAATCGCATTGC
Source organism: Candidatus Acidiferrum sp. (assembly GCA_049522075.1). GTDB lineage: Bacteria > Acidobacteriota > Terriglobia > Acidiferrales > UBA7541 > Acidiferrum. The sequence goes on along the minus strand of JBEKOE010000063.1, from coordinate 330 downwards.
CGTTGAACGGCGCCGTTACAACGACGCGATACAGGACTACAACACCTATATCGCACTGTTCCCCAACAGCCTGGTGGCCAGCTTCGCCGGCTTCGCACGCAACAATGCCTACTTCAAGACCGAAGAGGGCGCGCGGCAAGCACCCAAGGTCAATTTCGATTTCAACAAGCCGGCACCGGCGCAAAACCCGGCGCCCGCGCATCCATAGCCGACTTACTGAGTATTGCATAATATAGTGACATTCGTAGATTCTTGTGCTATGTTCAGAGCATGGGAAACCCAAAAGGTGTTCGGCGGGACTTCGAGAAACTGGAAGAGCGGCGCTTGCTC
>JBEKOE010000062.1:0-22309 GCA_049522075.1 Candidatus Acidiferrum sp. | reverse complement strand
CGGAGATACCAGCAAGAGACTCCGCACGCACTCCAAGAGGCGATCGATCAGCTCTTGGTTCCGAATCGGAGAGGCTTACTCGGCTTTTCGGGGCTGGCGCCCCATTCCGGCCGCTCTTCCGTCCCATTCCATCGAACTTGTTCCGGGACCGAAGAATTCCCTTCCAACCAACCATCCCCCAGAAGCAAGATGGCCTACTGCACGGGGAAAATACCCCTGACAAAACATAAAGTATAGAGAAGGCAGGGGGTTCTGTCAAACAAGATTCGCTACAGGAGGCGGGGGAAAACTGTGGAAAAGCGGGGTGTGGCCCGCTGGCTGCTCAGGGCCGGCTGAGCCAACCACCTAGGCAGCATGAATGAGAAGAGGCTAGGGCGCTCTCTTCTTCACATAAGATATTTATAATCAATTAGTTGTGGATGGTGTGACCCCCAAATCACCGAAGGGCCATAGACCGAAGGCTTTCAGGGTATCGTACTCTCCTTTGTCCCGCAGCATTTTGGCGGTTTTCTCGGCGGACCAGGGTGAAGCCAGCCGGTCCGGGCGGTCGGCAATCCAGAAAGCGGTCAAGGCCAGGATGGTAGCGTTTTGCGCCAGTACGTCAGGCTTAACGGCTTCCAGCGCGTCGGCGGCGGAATGATTGGTGTACTTATAGTCCGGAGAGTCCTGATAGAGGTTGATTCCGGGCAGACCGGCGAGGGTGAACGGAGCAGTGTCTGTGCCGATTTCGATCTTGTCGTTGACGTGGATCTCTCGAATGTTGGCAAGGGAGCGGAGGAACGGCACGAACCCCGGGAGCAGGTCGCTGCGGCCGCCGAGTTGGAATTCTTTTATAGGGCCTTGACCAAAGTCGAGCACAATGTCGCCCAAATGATTCTTCATTTCGTTCTGATGTTGCTTGATGTAGGCCAAGGAACCGAGCAGGCCCTGTTCCTCGCCCGTGAAAAGCACGAAGCGGATGGTGCGGCGAGGCCGGACGCCTGACTTGAGGATGGCGTCCGCGGCGGCGAGAACGCTACTTGAGCCGGTGCCGTTGTCGGTGGCGCCCTCGCTCAGGTCCCATGAGTCGAGATGCGCACCGACGACGAAGATTTCTTCAGGGTGTTCGCGGCCGGGAATTTCACCGATGACGTTGGCGCTCTCCACGGGGCCGTTTGTGAAGGTGTTCTGCACATTCATGCGCATGCGCACGGTTTTGCCCGCGTCAAGATAACGCTCCAGCTGGCTTTCGTCTTCGCGGGTCATGTCCACCACGGGGATCGCGAAATCGGCAGCAAAACCGAGGATTCCCGTGTGCGTGAGGTGCATGCCTTCGGCCTTGAAACCGCCCTGGCCGCCAATCACGGCAAGAGCGCCGGCCTGATGTGCAACGCGCAGAAAATCGCTGAACTGGGCAAAGATCGCGTCGAAACCTTTTTTCGGGTTGCCTTTCGGCGACATCAGGACGATTTTCCCGCGGAATTTGCCGACGGTGCGGATTTCTTCGTCGAGGTCGAAAAGATTGGCGGTGATGACTTCGGCTTCGACGCCGTTGGCGGGCGTGGAGCCGGTCCAGCCCATGGCATCAATCGTTAAAGGATGGCGTATCGGCGCGAGCAATTCCGCTTCGGCCTTGCCGCGCGTCCAGCCTTTCCACATGGACCACTTCTCCGTGTGGACATTTTGCAGGCCGATGGCTTTCATCTTGGCAAGGCCCCAGTCGATGGATCTTTGCCCGCTGGGAGTGCCGGTGACGCGGGCGCCGACTTCGTCGCTGAGTTCGGTGAGGTACTCGAAGGCGTGTGAGTCCATGGCGCCTTCACCGGCGATTTTGACGAGGGCGGGCAGGGTGCCATCTCCGTCTGGCCCTTTGGGCTTGGCGACATCGTTGGCCTGTGCCGCGATTGCCGATAGTGTGATCCCGAGAAGCACAGCCATCACATGACTCTTCATTCGGACTCTCCCTAGTATTTCGACGGTGAAACACGTAGGCACGATTTTATCATCCTGTTAGACGCAGCCACTCGGCAGGACGGTTCGTGGTTTTTGCGACGGTAAGGCGGTGAAAGGTCCCGTGACTGAAGGGCAACGGGACGCGAGGCAGCGCTTTACGGGTGGCGCGGCGGCTCCTACACTTTCAGCGTGACACGCATACGCGATCGATTCTGCTTCATCTGGTTGCTGACAACCCTACTGGTAGCACTAGGGCCAGTCTTCGCGCAGGAAGGCGGGCAGAAGCCTGCCGAGCCGACAGAGAAAGCACCCAAGGAAAAAGCGGCCGGGCCGGAGAGAGCCACCAGCAAGCCGGAGCTTCCCTTCCAGATTCAGCTGTTGGAAACACATATACGATTTGAGAGCAACGCGGACTCGCGCAAGGAAGTCCACACCATCGTCAAAATCAACAACATTTTGGGAGCGCGTCAATTTGCGCGGCTGACGTTTGATTACAATCGCGCGTTTCAGCGGGTGGAGATTCCGCTGGTGCGCATCAGCCACGCGAATGGAGGCACGAGCGAACTGCTGCCCAGCGCGGTGACGGACGCGCCGAACCCAGTGGTGGAGAATTACCCAGCATTTCACGAGCTTCACGTGAAATCCGTGCGCATCCTCGGCCTGCAGGAAGGGGACACGATTGAGTATCGGGTAATCACAACGACGACGCGCCATCCGCTCGCGCCGGATTTCTGGGTAGAGCATACGTTTGACCGGTCGGGCCAGGTACTGAAAGAAGATTACGAACTCGATTTGCCGGGCATGGGGACATTTCAGATCCGTAATAATCCGAGTACGCCCGCCAAATCGATTGATACTTCCGGAGAGGGAGCGGCAAAGCGCACGGTCTATCGGTGGCAGGAGTTTGCACCGAAGGAGAGTGAGAATGAATTTACATCGTTGACTTCGCCCGACCTTTCGCTGACCACGTTTGCTTCGTGGGCTGAATTGGCCAAACGACTTGATACTTACAATGGGAAGCCGTCATCCGGCAGCGATCTGGTGAAAGAGAAAGCCAAAGAGGTGGCGGGTTCGACCTCCGACGAAAGACTCCAAATGGCGGCCTACTACCAGTTTGTGGCAACGAAGATCAAGACGGTTGACCTTCCTCTGGAGACCGTGGGATTCCACTCACGGGACGCGGATGAAGTTCTCAGTTCGGGGTACGGAACATTACTCGACAAATTCGCGCTCCTTCACAAGCTGGCTTTCTCGTCTGTCGGTGATCTCCGTCCTGTTTTTGCCGGCGACCACGATGGGCTACCAGACGAACTGCCCTCGCCTTCGCATCTTGTGAACATGGTTGCAGCCGTTTCGATCGCACCCCCAGCGATGCCAGATGACCAGGGAGTCTGCGCCGACTGCGAGGAAGAAGCTTGGCTCGACATTGGGCTGGACGTGGCGCCCTATGGGGTGGTTCGGCCGGATCTGCGCGGGAAGATGGGTTTGCTCATCGGCAGGCTTGCGGGAATCTGGGAAAGAGACGAAAACGGGTGGCGCCGGATTCCCGATCTATTGCCTTTCCCCGAGAAACAAACTGTAGATGTGGCCGCTTCCATAGCAGCGAGTGGCGATCTCTGCGCCAAAGTGAAGTACGCGCTGCGAGGGGACAATGAGTTGCTGCTGCGTGTGGCGTTTCACCAGACGCCGCAGGAGAAATGGAAGGATGTGGCGGGGCTGCTGGCAATATCGGATGGGTTTCGGGGGCAGGTGACCAGCGTGAACGCTTCGGATCCGATGGCGACAAAGGATCCGTTTACTGTTGAATACGAAATTACGCAGCCGAAATTCGTGGACTGGGCGAAGAAGCCGGTGCGCATTCCGGCGCTGCTGCCGCAGATCGCATTGCCTGATCCGCCGGCCAAAGTCCCGCCTGGTAAGGCAGCGCCCAAGATTCATCTGGGCATCCCGTTGGAAGTCGAAACGGATCTTGTGCTGAAGCTTCCCACAGGCACGGTCGTGCAACCCCCGGCAGGCACGACGGTTGCACGCGACTACGCAACCTTCAGGTCGAAGTATTCCGCTGTGCGGAACACCTTCATGGCATCCCGCTCGGTCTACTTCATTAAGAGAGAGCTCCCCGGCGGACAGGCGATGGATTACAGCGCGTTTGTACGCGCCGTCCAGAGCGACCAGGCGCAGATGATCACCTTAGTGCCGGCGGCGGACGAGGGGAAGGCGGCGAGTTCAACTCCAAAGCAATAATGAAGCAGTTTGGAGCGACCAACGATCAGATATCAGTGATCAGGAAGCAGCTCTGCGCCAAGCACTGTTAGCGGGGAAGAATGCGCGAGGCGAAACAAATCACTTCAATGTTTGGAAACGAATGAGATTTAGCCCTGATCCCTCCACTCCGAGCCGCTAGAGACCATCGGCTCTCCGGTCGGGATGACACATTGGCTTGCTGCGCGATCGGGAAGCGGGTCTGCGCTAACCGCCGTGAGCGATGAGAAATGCGCGGCGCGATTGTGTTACAGGTGAGATCCTTCGGGCTGCAAACGGCGCGGCTCTCAGGATGACAGGTTGGTCGTAAGGTGAAGGGATTCAAAAGCGGTGGCAAGCCACCGCACTCCAAAATAAGAAAGCCTCCCCTTATCGAGGAGGCTTTTGCGTAGCTGGATTCTTGGTTCCTGATCGCTGGTCGCTGATATCTGATCGCTGCTGCCCGCCCTACCTGATCTCCATGACCTCTTTCTCCTTGGAGGCAGAGAGCTCTTCGATTTTTTGGGTTTCGGCGTGGGAAACCTTTTCGAGCTCTTCGAGGGCGCGCTTCTGCTCGTCCTGGCTGATCTTCTTGTCTTTTTCGAGCTTGTCGATGGCTTCCTTGATGTCGCGGCGGATGTTGCGGACCGCGGTGCGGTGATTTTCCAGGGCTTTGTGAATGAGCTTGACGAGCTCTTTGCGGCGCTCCTCCGTGGGCGAAGGGATGGGAATGCGCACGACCTTGCCGTCGGTGGCGGGATTGAGGCCGAGGTCGGAGGCGCGAATGGCCTTGTCGATGAGCGGCACGGCGCTGGGATCCCACGGTGTAATCATCAGCATGCTGGCATCGGGAACGGTGACGTTGCCAAGCTGGTTCACGGGCATGAGCGTGCCGTGATAATCCACGCGCACATGATCGAGAATTGCGGCGTTGGCGCGGCCGGTGCGCACGCTGGCCAGCTCCTTGCGAAAATCGTCAACGGCTTTTTCCATGCGCGTTTTTGCAGCGGCGAACGCTTCTTTGGTGCTCGAAATCGTAGTCATTTGTGTCCTCTGTGAAATGCGTACCAGTGGAACCAGGTTATCAGTTATCAGAAATCAGATATCAGTTTCAAGCAAAACCCAGCTCTCGAAGTTTTGAGCTTGTAGTTTTACGTTGTCAATAAGTCAAAAACTGAGCCCGACCACTGGCACTCTGGGCGTCTTACTTACAACTCAAAACTGAGAACTGAAAACAGGTCCTACGCCGCCGACATCACGGTCGAGCCGACGCGCTCGCCGAGAACAACGCGACGGATGTTACCGGGCTTGTGCAGATTGAAGATCTTGATGGGCATGCCATTGTCCATGCAAAGGGAGATGGCCGTCGCATCCATGACCTTCAAATTCTGGTGCAGAACATCGCGATAGCTGATTTCCGCAAAAAACTTGGCGCCGCTGACTTGCTCCGGGTCGGCGTCGTAGATTCCATCCACGCGCGTGGCTTTCAGGATCACGTCGGCCTTGATTTCCATGGCGCGAAGGGCAGCAGCCGTGTCCGTGGAGAAATAAGGATTGCCGGTGCCAGCGGCGAAAATGACGACGCGCCCTTTTTCAAGGTGGCGCGTGGCGCGGCGGCGGATGAAGGGTTCACAGACCTGGTGCATTTCGATGGCGCTCTGGACGCGAGTGTTCACGCCGCTTTTTTCGAGGGCGTCCTGCAGGGCCAGAGCGTTCAGCACGGTGGCGAGCATGCCCATGTAATCGCCGGTGGCACGATCGATCTCAAAGCCTTTTTGACGGGAGCCGCGAAATATATTGCCGCCACCCACCATGATGGCAACCTGCACGCCCAGATTGTGAACCTCGCGGAGTTCATGGGCGATGTTATAGATGGTCTGGCCATCGATGCCAAAACCCTGGGGGCCCTGCATGGATTCGCCGGAGAGTTTCAAAAGAATCCGGTGGTACGCGGGGCGTCTCTTGGGAGATTTTTTTGTCGCGGGCGATTTCCGTGCCATGTGAGTCCGTCCGATCCGAGGGAAACCTTGCCGATTGTAACAAACATCGAGCGCGATGGCGCAGATTTGGGGCCACAAATCCAGGATTGCGAGATGGGAAGACGAGCGGCTCCGGTGTACAAGAAAAACGCCCCGTGGAAGCGGGGCGTTTCGCCATGATTCAGGCTGGCAATGGTGAACCGACGAGTTAGAGAATCAACCCACGGTGACGGGAACAGGTGCTGGCTCGGGCGGGCCGGCCGCGGCATTTCCGCTGCCTTCTCCGACCTTGAAGCGGGCAAACCGGCGGATGGTGATGTTCTCGCCGAGCTTGGAGATGGCCTGAGCAATCATCTCGCCGATGGTCTGAGTTTCGTCCTTGATGTAGTGCTGTTCATAGAGGCAAGTCTCCTCGTAGAACTTTTCCATTTTGCCCTGGACGATCTTCTGGATAACGGGCTCGGGCTTGCCGGTGGCGCGCGCCTGGGCCGTGTAAATCTCCTTTTCGTGCTCGAGCATCTCTTGCGTAACGTCCTCGCGGCGAACGTAGCGGGGATCGACGGCGGCGATGTGCATGGCCACGTCATGGGAAAGAGTCTGGAACGCCTCCGTGCGGGCCACAAAATCGCTTTCGCAGTTGATTTCGACGATCACGCCGATCTTGCCGCCGGCATGAATGTAATGCCCGATGAGGCCCTCGCTGGCTTCGCGCGTGGATTTCTTGGCGGCGGCCGCCTGACCCTTTTTGCGCAGAACATCCACGGCTTTGGGGATGTCGCCATTGGTTTCGACCAGGGCAGCGCGGCAATCGCTGAAGCCGGCATTCGTAAGTTCTCTGAGTTCCTTCACAAGCTTAGCTGGAATATCCATGACAGGTTTCGTTGTACTCATCCTTTTCTCTCAGTGTTAGCGAAAATTTGGGGACGCATGTTAGAAGAATGGCCCGGCGTGAACGATGCGCACAGCGCCGGGCCGTTAAAATTGAATAGCCGCGCGCGGTTCTTAGCTTTTTTCCTCGTCGGGCGGCACGGTGGCTTCGGCAGCAGCTTCGATGAAAGCTTCGGTGCCTTCGACGAAATCACCTTCCTGCTTTTCGTACTGCTCGTAGGCGCTGGTGTCCACGTAATCCACGCCCGCCTCGTGAGACTGGTCGGCAGCGAGCTTCTGATCGGCGACCTGGGACTGCTCGTAGAGCGTGCGGCCTTCGGCGACGGAATCGGCAATCTTGGTGGTGAACAGGCGGATGGCGCGCAACGCGTCATCGTTCCCCGGGATGATCCAATCGACCATGTCCGGGTCGCAGTTCGTGTCCACGACGCTGACTACCGGAATGCCCATACGGCGCGCTTCCTTGACGGCAATTTCCTCGGCGTTGGAATCGACGACGAACATCGCGTCCGGGAGCTGGGCCATGTTCTCAATCCCCTCGAGGTTCTGGAACAGGTGCTTCATCTCGCGGTCCAAACGCGCGCGCTCTTTCTTGGAGAGCTGCTCCATGCGGCCGTCTTCGGTCATGGCCTTCAGGAGCTTTAGGCGCTTGATGGACTTCTGCAGCGTGGACCAATTGGTCAGCGTGCCGCCCAGCCAGCGGTGATTGACGAAGTACGCACCGCAGCGCTTGGCCTCTTCGGCGATGGCTTCCTGGGCCTGGCGCTTGGTACCGACAAACAAAACGGTTTTACCTTGCCCGGAGATGTCGCTGACGAAGCGGCTGGCTTCGCGAAACATTTTCAAGGTTTTCTGCAGGTCAATGATATGGATGCCGTTGCGCTCCCCGAAAATGTATTCCTTCATTTTGGGGTTCCAACGACGCGTCTGGTGGCCAAAATGAACGCCGGCCTCCAGCAGCTCCTTCATGGTGATTTCTACCGCCACTATTCCTCCTAAGTAGATGGCTGTTTTTCGTGCACGCCTGGCCACCCGAAGGTGGGCTCGACGTGCTCCGCAACAGCCTCTTGCCGGCTTCCTTGCCGGCCGTGATCTTGGCCAGTTCTTTAACGCTTGGTGAACTGGAAGCGCTTGCGTGCGCCCTTCTGGCCGTACTTCTTGCGTTCCTTCATACGGGAATCGCGGGTCAGAAAGCCGTTCTTGCGAAGAGCCGCGCGCAATTCCGGATTGAAGCGGCTGATGGCGCGGGAGAGTCCCATGCGCACCGCGCCGGCTTGCCCGCCAACGCCGCCGCCCTTCGCTGTGGCCATGACGTCAACCTGCTCCGCGATGCTGCTGAACTTCAGCGGCTCGGTGGCGTCATGACTCCAGGCATGATTCGGAAAATACTTATCGACTTCGCGGCCGTTCACCGTGAATTTGCCGGTGCCGGCCCGCAGAAACACGCGAGCCACGGATTCCTTGCGGCGGCCGGTGCCGAGAAACCAAGTCTTTGTGCCCACAACGGGCGTTTCCACTGTACTCAATGCTCCTCCTCGAAACCCTGTTGGACGAGACTACTCCGCGTAATCCCATCGACTTCACGTCCGGATTGCTCCCTGCTAAGGCACCACTTAGAAAGGAACCCCTACGTGCGGAAAACCAGAATCGGGCCCCGGCCCCGCCGGAACCAAACTCAAAGCGAAATCGGTTGCGGCTTCTGCCCCACGTGCCGCGTCAAACCGGCGGCGTCGCGGTAAACACGCAATTTCTTGGCACGGCGCGCGCGTAACTTGTTCTTCGGCAACATCCCGAGAATGGCTTCTCGAACGATCCATTCCGGCTTGTTCTCGCGGATGCGCTTGGCGGGAACTTCCTTCAATCCGCCGGGATAACCGCTGTGCGAGTAATAAATCTTTTGATCGACCTTGTTGCCGGTCATGCGAATCTTGTCCGCATTAATGATGACCAGGTGATCGCCGGAATCGAGATAGGGAGTAAAGCTGGCCTTATCCTTTCCGATCAAAATGCGCGCCGCTTTCGTGGCCAGGCGGCCCAGCACCTGGTTGGAAGCGTCCAAAACAAACCACTGCGAGCCGGTTTTGAGGGCTTCGGCTTCTGCTCCCTTGGCTACGTACGTCCTCATTGCAATCAGTCACACCTTTCCCTGTAAAGACAAAATCTAAGTTTAAGGGTGGAGTGGGGCTTTGTCAACGAAGCACTTGCGCTTTCGGTTCGGAAAAGGGTCAGTTTCCAATTATGTGACTATACCTCCACTGACAAGCGGCCAAAAGTTGTTTTCCCCAGCGAGGTCGTGAAAATACGGCTAAAATGTGGTTATGCGGAGCGACGCCACAAACAACGCAACGAAGCGGGAGTGGCGCGAACTAGGCTTCTTCTACGACCGCGACGACCAGACCAGGGTTTGGAAGCTGACAGGTTCTCGGGCAGGTTTATTGCGTTTTCGAGACGCGCTCCTTTCATACGCGGCTGATCCACGCAACGCATCTAACTCAGAACACGAGCACTACGGGCCCTATGAGTATCTTGAGATCATGACTTGGCCAGAAGCTGGATTCGATGACCGCGCAATTCGCGGGCCGCTGTCGGAATTGGCCCGACTCGCGAAGCTCATCGAGGTTAAGCTCGCCTCGGCGCGCCCGGGTTCGTCCGTTTTAATCCAAGAGGAGTTCGCGGCCCATAGCCCATATGCTCTCGTTCTTGATTTGCGCGAAGACGGTTTCGACCCAGCGACGGCAGACCCCCTTCTACATGTCGAAGACGCTTCTCATCTGGATGTGTAACGCATAGACCGGATAAGTGGAGTAGTGGGACGCAGATGTCCGGCAATCCGACTGATCAAGAGTAAGCTCACCGATTTTTGATTGCGAGTCGGAGCAATGTTATGGTGTCTCTGCTTATGCAATTCGCCGATCATGGGACGCGCGCCGAATGAGATTACACGCCCGCATCCCTGGGAGGGCGACCTCCCGCTCATCGCGTAGAAATTGTCTCTGGAGGAGTGAATCATCCATGGGGCTCCGCCGCTCATGAACATACTTGACCTGGTTGTCGGCAAGCCCATCAAGACGAGCGACGAACGCGCCGAAAAAATCGGCCCCGCGCAGGGCATCCCCATCTTCGGGCTCGATGGGCTGAGCTCGGCCGCTTACGGCCCGGAAGCGGCTCTCAGCCTTCTGATTCCCCTTGGCCTACTCGGAGTGCGCTACATCGTTCCGGTCAGCGCCGCGATCATCACGTTGCTGGTGATCGTGTACTTCTCCTATCGTCAGACCATCGCCGCGTATCCCTCCGGCGGCGGCTCCTATACCGTGGCGCGTTTCAACCTGGGCACACCGGCCGCGCTGCTTGCCGCAGCGGCGCTGCTGGCTGATTACATCCTGACTGCGGCCGTGGGCATTTCCGCGGGAGTGGGCGCGCTCGTTTCGGCCGCTCCGTCGCTGCTACCGCACACGGTATCCATCTGCGTGGGCATTCTGATCGTCGTCACCATTGTGAATCTCCGCGGCGTGCGCGATGCGGGCCTGGCCTTCGCACTTCCCACGTATCTTTTTGTCGGCACGCTTCTGATTACCATCGTCGCAGGTGTTCTCCGCGTTCTCCTCAGCGGCGGACACCCAACGCCGGCAGCACCCCTTCCGGCTCCGCCGATGACCCAAGCCGTAACCTACTGGCTACTCCTGAAGGTCTTTGCCAGCGGTTGCACAGCATTGACCGGCGTGGAGGCTGTGAGCAACGGGGTGAAGGCCTTTCGCGAGCCCGCCGTGAAAAACGCCCAGCGCAGCCTCACCGTGATTATTTTTGTCCTGGCGGTGCTGCTGGCGGGGATTTCCTATCTCGTGAAGGTTTACGGCATTGCTGCGACTGATCCGGGGCAGCCGGGTTACCAGAGTCTTCTCTCTATGCTCATCGCCGCGGTTTTCGGCAAAGGCTATTTCTACTATCTAACCATCGGCTCGATTCTCTTTGTTCTTTCGCTTTCCGCTAACACGGCTTTCGCGGATTTTCCGCGCCTGTGCCGCGCCATCGCGCAGAACAACTACCTTCCGCACGCTTTCGGGCACCGCGGGCGGCGGCTTGTGTATACCTATGGAATCGTTGTTCTCGCGGTGCTCTGTGGCGGGCTGCTGATCCTTTTTGGTGGGGTTACAGACCGGCTGATCCCACTCTATGCCGTGGGGGCTTTTCTGGCCTTCACGCTCTCGCAATCCGGCATGGTGATGCACTGGCGGAGAGAGCGCGGTCCGCGCTGGCTGAGGAGCGCGCTGGTGAATGGCTTGGGCGCGGTGGTCACCGGAATCACGGTTGTCGTGGTGCTGGTTGCGAAGTTCGCGGAAGGCGCCTGGATTACGCTGCTCTTCATTCCATTGGCGATTGTTCTCTTCACCGTTGTCCGCCGCCACTACCACTCCGTAAAGGTCCTCACGACTTGCATGGTTCCCGTCAATACGGCAAGTCTCAGCCAGCCTCCCATTGCCGTTGTTCCCATCGACCGCTGGAGCAACATTACGCGCCAGGGGATTGAATTTGCCTCCCGGCTTTCCACGGAAGTGATTGCCCTGCACGTCGAGCCCGCGGAGAGCTCCGAATTGCTTCGCGAGGACTGGCAGCGCTACGTTGAAGAGCCCTTCCGCATCGCCGGCAGGGAGACGCCGAAACTTCAAATACTGCCTTCCCCTTACCGTTTCATCATCATTCCCATCATTCAATTCATCCTCGATCTTTCAAAGAAGCATCCCGACCGCAACATCATCGTGGTCATACCCGAGCTCGTGGAAGACAGATGGTATGAATATTTCCTTCACAATCAGCGTGGCCGGCTGCTGGAATGGACGCTGCTGGTGCAAGGAAATGAGCGCATCTTCACGGTGAGTGCGCCGTGGTATGTGGGCGAAAGAGCGTAATTCCGTCCGCAGATATGATTGAGGTTAGAGCCTGAATTCCGAAGTTGCAGGGGGATTCATCGCACAAAGAACGTGCGATGGAAAAACGTACCTCCGCTCCGGGACGGCCAACAACGCCGTCCCCCCGGTCGGAATGACAGTTTTTAGGTGCTGGATGAGGTGGGGGAATCCAACTTGGGCGTAGGCACGCCTTTAAACAACGCTCCGCCGGTCTTCCGAGTGCGCGCCGACGGAACGAAGGGAGACTTGCAACTTTACTGCACGTCGGAAACTTTGCCTTTCAGGAACGTGATCTTCATATCCTTGTAGTAGTAAATCTGCTTGACGCCTAGATTGACAATTTTCTCCGGCTGACCCAGGGCGCCCGTAACTTCATCGGGGGTTTGGCCCAACTGAATCGTCGGGGGAGGCTGCGGCGGTTGCGCCGGCTGCTGCGGGGCCTGCTGCGCCTGTGCATTCTGTCCCTGCGCGTCTTGTCCCTGCTGATCTTGCTGCCCGTTATCTCCCGTGTCGATCTCGAGGGTTTGATTGATGAGGTCAGAGATTTGGCCGCCATCGGCGCCGCTCAAATAGTCTTTCGGAAACTGAAAGACGACTTGGGCTCTTCGCTGGGAGGGATCCTGAACTGAATTACAGGCGTCGCACTCGATAATCGTGAGCGCAACTTTAGAGTCCTTGCGATTGACGTCGATCTTTGACACATAAACCTTTTCCCCGACGGTCAAGAACTTCGTGTCCGTCGACGCTGCGCCCGTCGGGTCCGCCACGCCCTTCCATTTCAGGAATTTACTAACTCCCTGCGCGGCCGTGTTGCTGGCCGCATGAACTTGGCCATCTTTTACGGTGCTCGGCAGGATAACCCCGTTTCCGGAGGGGACGCTGATGATTCCACCTTTCTTTATCACCAGCACCGTGCCGGCTTCGAGCACGGCAAGCCCGGTGGAATCCGTGCCCAATTTTACCAGCTTGTATTTCGCGGCCAGCTGGCTCTCCAGGGAATCAGCCCCGCTATCCTGCGCTGCAGCCAGCATCCAGGGAAGTATCCCCGCGAAGATTACCGCAATTGTCCGGATTGTCCGCGCCGCTTTCCGAGTCATTGAAAGCTCCTCCTCTCGACCGCCAGCACTCCCAGGCCCAAGAAACCGATGCCTCAAATCTATCTTTCCCGGCATAAAGGGGGAGCATCAGCCGAACGCGGCCGACGCTCCCGCTTATGCTTATGCTACCGGTTGTAGTTTCCGGTCTTCCTCCACTAGTCGTCGCTGCTGCTGGATGCGGAGGCGTCCTGGACTTCCTTCTCGGCTTGGCTGGCCTCGTCCTGTTGCGCCTTCAAATCGACCTCTACCGTCAAGTCTGGCTGCGCCTGACCGTTGGGATTGGGTTTGGCACCGGCCGCGGGACCGGCGGGAATGCCATTCTTCCCCTGGTTTTCCGCGAGCTTGCCGAGGCCTTCGCTGATCTTGGCTTGGAAGTCGTTGTGCATGTCCTGCAGATCCTCAACGGCGACGGCAACTTGTGAACCAGAGGCGCAATCATTCCTCTGGCTGCTGGCTACGAGTACTTTGACATTCTGGTCTGCGTCGGGAGTGTCCTGGATGCGCGTCAACACATCGCCGGGGCTCAAGGAACACTCGGTTCCGTCGGGTGTAGATTCACTGAGAACTGCGGACACAATGAACGTACGGTGCGCGGGATCCAGTGCGGCGGGAACTTCATCGGGGCCGTTCTGACCTCCACCCGCCGGGGCGGTACTGGTGACGGGCTCGGCAGGTTCGGGATGCGCGGCCGCTTGTTGTTGCGCTGCGATTTGGGCTCTCACTTCGTCGGCAATCTGCTGCTTAACCTCAGGCGAAAGAGCGACGGCGCCACCGCCGGATGCAGGCTGCTCCTCGGCTTCCGCATCGGCATTCGCCTCGGCCCGTGCTGCCGCACGAGCTTCGTACGCTGCCTGGAGATTGGCCGCCAGCAAATAGTCGGTGATCCAGAAAGCTGGGGAGGCATAAACCGGAAAAGGATTAAAGTAATAACCGTAATACCCATACCACGGAGACCCACCCCAACCCCAGCCAAATGCTACCGGCGCGGCCCAGGGATTGTAGGCCCAGCCATAGAATCCGGGGGCGTAGTACATCGCCGGAACATAGCCGTAGTAGGGGTGCCCGTGCCAGTAATACCCGCGATAGGCATACGCATAACGATGGCCACCATAAAAATAGGTTCGCCGCATATAAGGGTGGCCGCCCCGGTAGTAACCATGTTCGGCATAGCCACGGCCGTGGCCATAGCCGACAACTCTGCCACCGTCGCGCCGCCGGGACTCGAATCGCCGCTCGCCATGAGCGCCGTGGTTGATGGTCATTCCGCTGCGGGTATGAATGGTGCTGACATGGCCGCTGCGACTGAAGTTCGCTCTGGTACCATTTTTAGTCTCAACACTCGTTCTCTTACCACTGGAATTGAAATTGTGGGTGCTGCCATTCGCGCCGGGCTTGGAATTCCCTCCCGGGGGGTGATGTCCCGCCACGTTGGTCGCGCCGCCGTGAGCGGTATTGGTGGCACCATGCGTCCCACCGGTCGTACCTCCGTGCGCAGCATTGGTGGCACCGTGCGTCCCACCGGTCGTGGGGCCGTGTGCGGCATTGGTGGTAGGACCATGCGTCCCGCCGGTCGTGGGGCCGTGGGCGGCATTGGTGGTAGGACCATGCGCCCCGCCGGTCGTGGGGCCGTGGGCGGTATTGGTGGTAGGACCATGCGCCCCGCCGGTCGCGGGGCGGTGCGCGGTATTAGAGGTGGCACCATGCGCCCCGCCGGTCTGGCCGCCGCGTCCAGTATTCGTGTTGGCGCCATGCGTCCCGCCGGTGGCGCCCGAGTGGGCCGCACCACCCGTAGGCGCGTGGGCCGCTGGCTTAGGCGCCGACGGAGCGGGCTTACTGGGTGCGGAATCGGAAGGCTTTTTCTGGGCCACCGCGACTCCCGAGAATGCGAACAAGAGAACTGCGGAACACAACAGACCGCGAACCAAGCTCCTGCTTCCTTCGCTCCAATTCATCTTCGAGCCTCCTCAGATACAACCGGTACTCTGAAATCAAGAACGCGCCACGCTGCTCCCGGCCGTGTCTTCAGCGGAATTCATCATCTGCCGCCAGCGCGTTGCCGGCGAGAATGAGCGGGCTTCACCCAGATATTCATCTCTTTGCGATGGGAATACAAGGGAAACAGCCGGGACCTGTGTTGACAACAGAAGTTGCTTCATGATGAACATTGCACTGGGCATTCTGTTCCCCAAAAGCGATGGACCGCGAACAGGGCAGGCATCTTACCGGTCTGCGGCTGCAGAGTCAATGCTGGCTTCCGCGATTGCAGCGGCGATTTCATCAGCGGGTATGGCTCGTCGATCCGGGGGACTTTAGAAGCCTTTTGCGGCGCGGAACGATGGTCGTTCACCTGCAGGCGTTTGAAATCGTTGTTGATGTAATAGCCATCCAGGCGGATCATGCGTCATGTCAGCAACACTCAAGAAGCTGCTGCAAGCAGTATTCTGGTTCGTCCTGGGTCATCTGAGCTGAGCGGTGATGCATCATCTCCACTACTTCACATGGAAATGACCTAGAGGAGTGTGCCGAATTGGCATGGGCGTGATGGCTGGGCGACTCCGCCGGTCCGGTCGTGATGTGGAAACAGCACTTTGAATAGCGCAAGTGTTCAGGCCGGCCAGAGCGACCGAGTCCGTTGTCCGGTTGGCGCGTTCCTTGCGGTCAAGATCCGGAAGAAGCATCGAGGGCCAGATCTTCGCCCGTCAAATGCAGGTAATCCTGAAGAACGGAAACCACCAGCGCATGGTCCTCGCGCTGCGGCAAACCGGAAACGGTGATCGTGCCGACGCACCCTGTTCCCTCAAGAAGAATCGGGAAACATCCGCCGTGCGCCGCATAATCCTTTAGATCGAGACCCTGCTTTTCCTGCAGAGTGGTTTGAGCGCGCTCGTGCTTCAGCCCGATGGCGTAAGAGCTGCGGTGATAGCGCAAAACGACGTTACGCTTGCGACGAATCCAGTCCCAATTGTCCGGCGTGGTTCCCGTCATAGCGTGCGAAAAAAGAGTATGGCCGTTGAGCTGAATATCGATGGCCACGGCGACACGGCGTTTCTCAGCAGCCGCCTTAAGGGCGGTTCCGACAGCCCAGGCCACTTGTGAATCAAAGTGTTTGAATTGCAGCCGCTTTTCCTGCCGCGCAATTTTTTCAAGATCTTGATCAATGTTCATAAACTTGTCCTCTACGAAACGCGTGAAATAAACCTACAGCAAACTTCTTTGTGACTACGTCACGATCGGTGCATGAGCGACGCCGGCGAGGCCAAACACACGCTCATAGCGCTGGACCTCTTCGCGGGGCCCCAGCGCTTTTTCAAAGTTGTCGGAGAGCTTCACTGCCGGCCTGCCATTGGCATCGTTGAGCTTACACACCAGGCTTACGGGATCGAAGTCGCTGCTGCCTTGAGCATTACAGTTGCGAAAATCATTGGTAAGCAATGTGCCCCATCCCGCGCTGAAGCGGATGCGGCGCTCGGGAATCCACTTCCGTTCATCGAGAAAGTCGTTCGCTTGCCGAAAATCCGCGGGAGAAGCGCCATTGCGAATCGTGCCGGAAAAATAGGCGTGCAATCCCAAAATCGCGTCCACATCCAGGGCGTCGGAAGCAATGAATAGTTTTTGCCGCGGATCGCGCCCTCTCTGCTCGAGCCAGGAAATATACTCGTCGCCCGCCACGAAAGGATCTTTGCTGTCGGCGCGCTGCCCCGTCCAGTCCGCCACCCAATCCGGAGCGTTGCCGAGAAATTGGGTGGTGCCAAAGGTGTCTGGAAGCAGAATGCGCAACTCGCCGTGATAGGTCTGCTGCCAGAGCTCCAGCAAGCGGTATTGCGCTGTCTTCAGTTCGTTGTCATCTTTGGCCATCGCCGCCACTGCCATGGGCAATTCATGGGCATTCGTGCCGATCGCTTCCAAGTCGTGTTTATAGGCCAGATAGGTATTCGAGGTGCCGGTAAAGCTGCTGCCGAGGACGTCGCGTATGGCTTTTACCACATACTCCTGCCACAAGAAGCTGTGGCGGCGGCGCGTTCCAAAGTCGCTCACTTTCAGACCCGGGACGCCGCGCAAGCGCCCCATTTTTTCCCAGAGTTTCGTTTTGGCCCGGGCATAAAGAATATCCAGCTCGAGTTCGCTCAGACGCTTGAGGCTGGCGCGCGTCTTCAACTCGCTGATTGCCGAAAGCGCATAAATCTCCCACATGGTCGTCTCTGTCCAGAGGCCGTGAAAGGAGAGGGAGAATTGCCCATCTCGAATCGACAGCTCGTAATCAGAGAGCCGGAAGTCGCGATCGAGCCACTCCAGAAAAGCTGGTTGAAAGATACCGCGGCGTCCGTAAAAGGTATTGCCGGCGAGCCAGATCAGCTCGGACTTTTGAAAGCGCAGCTTCCTGGTCTGCGCCAGCTGTTCCCGAAGCTCATCGGCATCAATCAAATCGCCAAGGCGTACGTGGACGGAACGATTGATGAGCGAAAAAGAGGCGGTTGTCTTTGGGAAGCGCTTCCAGATGAACTGCAACATCAGCAGTTTGTAAATATCGGTATCGAGCAGAGACCGCGTAATGGGGTCCACTTCCCAGTTATGGTCGTGCGCGCGCCGCGCGAAGTTGATGATCACAATGCCACCACTTTACCTCACTCGGGGCGCTCGGCGGCAAGCGTACAGAAGGGGCATTGGGGTCGGAGCGGACGCGGAGTCGCCGTACGGAAGCTTGGGCACCGGAACCCACATCTCCGGTAAGCGCGCGCGCTAATCAGGGGTAGAGACAAGAAAAAGATCAGATTTGTAAGTCAACTCTTGGAAGTGGTCTCTCTCTTCTCCGCACCCAGACTCGCTCTGAACACGCGCCATGCCAACCAGAAGATGGTTGCGAGTGTGAAGCCAATTATGCCGAGGACGGCTCCCACGCCGCGAAGGACAAAGAATGTTCGGTGAGTGAGGAAGGCAAGGGCAGCACCACTAAATCCCCATGTAAAGATGAACAACCAGCCGAATATGAAAAGTTTGTCGACAGCTTTCAGGGATGTGAGGCGTTTCCAGAAAAGGAGGAGCACGCCAATACCTGTTAAAGGTAAAATAGCGACGACAAAAAGGATGATTACGTCCCAACGGATCATCGAATCAATCTCCTCAGCTGGGATTCTGTGGCCTGTATCGGATTATCCTACGAGTTACACACGGTGTGTACTGGCTGAATGGGCTGAGTCCAAGTCCGTCTTAGCTCCTCTGACCGGTAACCTGGGTGCCGGGGCCAACATCTCCGGTGAGAGCCTTTGTCGGGGATTGAGCCGACCTTGGCTTGGGAAATCAGTCGGTTTCAACGACACGGGCCGGAAAGTTCCGTCCGTCCTTCTCGTTGACTTCAGCAATGGCGAATCATAGAACGGACTGATGTAGACTCTTCGTGATGTGCCAACCGCTTTGCCGTGATTTCTTCGAGGGGCGGGCCAGGACCGCCCACTCGCATCCCACTCTCTGCCGGAAGGCCGCTGTAGGACCGTGACACATGTCCATTCCCGATAACCTTCCCAGCCTCACGCCAAAGGACTTCGAGGAGCGCTTCGGAGATCGTCACCTCCTTCATGGCATCGTGGAGAAGTGGGCACTGGAGAAGCCTTCCGCCATCGCCCTCATTGACGCGGATCGCAAACAGGAAGTCTCCTGGGCTGCCTTCGATCGTATGGCGACCGGCCTCGCCATGCGCTTGCTGGAATGCGGATTCCGCAAGGGTGAGTGCTTCGCCACGCTTCTGCCGCTCCTCAGCGAGCATGTTTTTCTCGAGTACGCCTGTTTCAAAATCGGCGTCATCTTCGTGCCGCTCGATCTACGCCTGCTCACCGCGGAAGTGTTGCGCAGCCTCGCTCTTGTGAACGCGAAAGGCTTCGCCTTCACCAAAGTTCCGGGTGGCATTGACCCAGCAACTCTCGCGAACGAGATCCGTTCGCGCGCGCCACTCAGAACGCTCTTACAGTTTTCTCCCGGCGAAGAATGCGTGGAGGGTGCCACGCCGGCCGCTTCCCTGCTCCAGGACGCCATGCGACTATGCGATCCAGTTTCCACCGGCGCTCAAGGGAAGGACTTCGCCGCAAAATACAACGCAGCCAGGCAATCCGTCAGCGAGAATGATGGAGCACTGGTCATCTTCACCACGGGTTCCACGGGCTCGCCCAAGCCCGCCTTGCTTTCCCACCGCAATATTTCCTGCCAGGCCATGTGCATCAGCCAAGCGCTCCTCCGCAGCGACAAAGGCCTCGTCACACTGGTCAACCTGCCAGCCAGCCATGTCGGCTGCCAGACGGAGCTGCTCGCAGGAACGCTCTTCGAAGGCGGTACGGCAGTGCTTCTGCCCGTCTTCGATCCTTTGCGCTCCCTGCAGGCGGTCGAAGAATACAAAGTCACCGTTGTGGGCCAAATCCCGGCCATGTTCCAGTTCGAGTGGAGGCTCAAGGACTACGATTCCTTCGACCTCTCCAGCCTGGAATTCGTCGCATACGGAGGACAACAGGTTTCGGCGGCGTTCATCGAAAAGATGGCCACCATGGCGCCATCGGTCGGAACCGGTCTGGGTCTCACCGAAACCGCGGGTTTCTGCACCTACATCCGCCGCGAGCGAGCGCGCGCTGGGGAGTGCGTCTCCAGCCTCGGCTGGGCCATGCCTGTTTATCCCACGACCATCCGCCATCCCATGCGCGCCGACGGCTCTGCCGGAGACGAACTGCCCGACGGCGAACCCGGCCACGTATGCTTCTCCGGCCCTCAGACCTTCCTTGGCTACATCAACGATCCGGCTTCCATGGCTGCCACCCTTTCTAAGGATGGCTATCTCTACACTGGAGACATCGGCTTCCGCGATCCTGGCGGCTTGCATCTCGCCGGCCGCGCCAAGTGGGTCATCAAGCCCGGTGGATACCAGGTGTTCCCGGGAGACGTCGAAAACCACTTCTGCGCGCTGGAGCAAGTCGCCTCGTGCGCGGCGGTCGGCGTGGAGCACGCCATCATCTCTGAGGCGATCGTCGCCTTCGTGGAGAAGAAACCCGGCGCCGAACTCACCATGCAAATGCTCGAGAAGCACGCGCGCGGCCTGGCTTCCTACATGCGGCCGCGCCACTACGTCTTGCTGGACGCTGGCAAGATGCCTTTGAACCGCGCGTCTAAGGCTAACTATTTGGTTCTACAAGACCTTGCCAAACGCGAAGTCGAAGCGCTCAGGTCCACTGGGCTCTGGGACCGCAGCGACGAATGAATTAAGGGCGTCACCTTGCCGGACAGGTTCGCGCCGGAACCCGCGTCTCGCTCAGATGATATGAGGCACCAGCGCCGGCACG
This sequence comes from Candidatus Acidiferrum sp., assembly GCA_049522075.1. Lineage (GTDB taxonomy): Bacteria > Acidobacteriota > Terriglobia > Acidiferrales > UBA7541 > Acidiferrum. The sequence continues at coordinate 1,955 of JBEKOE010000062.1, read as the reverse complement.
CGTCGCGAGTAGGCTTCATAGGACTCGCCGAATTGGGTGCGCAACCAGCGATTGCCAGCAGAAGCCCTGTATAAATGGGGTGGCGAACAAGGGCGTAGGGCCCAGCTGTAATGAGTTCATGACCTGCCTTCACGGTGACAGCTTGGGTCCAGTTTTTTCCGAGGTGGCGCCGCGGCTATTCGAGGACGTGGATGTTCTTTTTGGCGCAGATCTCCTTGAGGATCTGGGGCCACACGCTTACGGTGACTTCGCCGAGATGCGCTTTCCTCAGCAGGAGCATGAGGGTGCGGGATTGGCCGATGCCGCCGCCGATGCTCAGCGGGATTTCATTCTTCACAATGGCCTGGTGATAGGGGAATTTGAGGAAGTCCAACTGATGGGACAGCTCCAGTTGCTTCTTCAAGCTTTCCGCATTCACGCGGATGCCCATGGAGCTGAGTTCGTGGCGGCGCCGCGTGACATGGTTCCAGACCAGGATGTCGCCATTCAAACCGTGCAGGGGCCGGCCATCAGGGCCTTTGGTTTCGGTGACCCAGTCGTCGTAATCCGCGGCACGCATTTCGTGCGGATAGCCGTCCTCGAGGGGATAGCCGATGCCAACGATGAAGAGCGCGGGGTACTGCTGGAGAATAGCCGTTTCGCGCTGCTTCCTGGGAAGATGGGGATACATTCGGAGGAGTTCTTCGGCATGGAGGAAGGTAAGTTTCTCCGGCAGGTTGGGATACTTTTCATTCTTGAGTTCGGGAAAGAGATCCTGGGCGTAACGTTCGGCTTCGACGAGCACTTTCCAGATTTTGCTGACGATGTCATTCAGGAAATCGAGGTCGCGCTGCTCGGAGGTGATGGCGCGTTCCCAATCCCACTGGTCCACGTAGACGCTATGGTCATGGTCGAGGAAATAGTCCTTGCGGACGGCGCGCATGTCCGTGCAAAGGCCTTCGCCGGGACGCATGCCGAATTCCTTCAGGGCCACCCTCTTCCACTTGGTGGCAGCCTGAACGATCTGGGCATCCACGGGGTGCTTGTCGTAGTCGTTGCGGATATGGAATTGGATGGGGGTGCGGGAGCCGTCGCGGTCCAGCATATCGTTGACACCGCTTTCGATGTCCACGATCAGGGGAACTGTTACCATCAAAAGATTCAATTCCTTACAGAGGTTGTCCTCAATGAAGCGCTTGACGGCGAAGATTGCCTTCTGTGTTTCCCTGCGGTTCAGCGCACTGGAATAGCCCAGGGGAAGAATCTTCTCTAAATCCTCATAGTTGCCAATACCGGGTCCTGCCAAATCCGCTGCTTTGCTGGACATAGGTCACACCTCCGCTAAGGGCACAGTCGCGCCAAAGGTGGAAAGGAGCCAGTACGGGACACACGGAGTGGTGTGATATATGTCACAGCTTTTAGTGCCCATAAGCAAGTTTAATAGTAGTGCTCTCCGGCCAGCCTCAGTTGCCGGCCCCCGACGGCTGCACTCATGACATTTCTGTACCAAAATTCAATTAGGAGGACACACTCATGGGCATTACCCTTACCGCTGCGACTACCAAAGGAACAGCGGACTATGTAAATAACGTTTTGACCAGCGTACGAGCCAAGAATCCCGCCGAACCCGAATTTCATCAGGCCGTGCAGGAAGTACTCGAATCCTTAGGTCCCGCCCTCTCGAAACACCCTGAATACCAAAAAGCGCGCATCCTAGAGCGCATGGTCGAGCCGGAACGCGTGATCATGTTTCGCGTCCCATGGACCGACGATCAGGGCAACGTCCAGGTCAATCGCGGATTCCGCATTGAGATGAGCAGCGCCATCGGCCCGTATAAGGGCGGACTCCGCTTCCATCCTTCGGTGAACCTGGGCATCTTGAAATTCCTGGCCTTCGAGCAGGTGTTGAAAAATTCCCTGACGACGCTGCCGATGGGCGGCGGCAAGGGAGGCTCAGACTTTGATCCCAAGGGCAA
>JBEKOE010000061.1:0-35251 GCA_049522075.1 Candidatus Acidiferrum sp. | reverse complement strand
TCCGCGAGGCGCTGCGCTCTTACCAGGTTTCAGACCAGTTGGCCTCATTGCCCACCGCGTTGAAACATCCCGTGGTCGTCCTCGACGAACCCGATCGTCCGCAACCCCGCAAGGACGCCAACACGGGCCACGGCATGGCCGCCGTCGTTGGGCGCATTCGCGAGTGCCCGCTGTTCGACGTCAAGCTCACCTTGCTTTCGCACAACCTGGTCCGTGGCGCGGCCGGCGCTGCATTGCTCAACGCCGAACTTCTGGCCGCGCAAGGCTTCCTGAAATCGCGCCATGAAACGCGCGAGCAAAGCGTGGAGCCTGTGTCGCGCTGATCCCGGTCCGAACCACTCGTAGGGGCGCAGCACCCACCGAAGGCGGGGCCCCATGTCCGCACAGTCTCTGCGTCAGAACTCCCCGGTCATTTTGGAGTGCGGCGGCTCGCCGCCGCTTTTGCGCTTTCAAGCGTCACCAACCAAATGCATTCCCTCCCCGCCACTTTCTTGGTTTTCCCTTGTAGCGGCCGCCTTCTGATGCGGGCGCCTTTTCCGCCGTCGTAGCGCAGGGCTCGGGGACGTGCCCTGTGGCTCTTCTCTTTTTGCAACTCGCATAAGAATATAGATTAAGGAACGAAGTAATGCCGTACCAAATGGAAGAAGATCGGAGCGGCAAAGCACAGCGAGTCAATGCGATCCAGGATTCCGCCGTGTCCTTCGATCACCCTGCCGAAGTCCTTGATCCCGATGTCCCGCTTGATCGCGCTCATCACCAGGCCCCCGCAAAATCCCAATATGCAAATGGTGAACGACATTCCCGCGGACTGCAGCGGCGTAAAAGGCGTGGCCCACCATAGCGCCGCCCCCAGCGCCGTCGCGCTCAGGACCCCGCCGAAAAACCCTTCCCAGGTTTTGTTGGGACTCACGCGCCATGCGATTTTGTTCTGCCCAATCAGTTTGCCCCACACAAATTGCAGCACGTCGCTCATCTGATCCACGATCACCAGATAGAGCAGCAGGCGCGCATCCTGCCCTTCGTAGCCGGGAATCTTCAGCAGGAGCAATGCCGGTGCGTGACTCAGGCAGTACGCGCACACCATGATCCCAAACTGAATTTTCGCGGCACGTTCCAGAAAGTGCGACGTGTCGCCCGCGATCGCGATGCGTGTCGGAACGTAAACAAACGCTAGCACCGGGATCATAATGGCGAAAAAGCCGTACCACTGGATGCCAATGAGGAAATACTGCAGCGGCATGATCACAAAGAAGCTCCAGAAAAGCGTCCGGTGATCTCCACGCCGTGTGGGCACCAGGGTCATGTACTCGCGCAATGCCAGAAACGAGATCAGGCCAAACAGAATCAGCGAACCCACGCGCCCAACCAGGATGGCCAGGGCAAAAATCGCGCACATCTTCCACCACGCCCGGATGCGCGCATTCACATTCTCGATCGTGGCTCGGCTTGCCTCGCCCTTCCGGCGGCGCTTCAGCCATCGGCCAATCAGCGTGGAAACGACCAGCAGGAACACCACGCCGCCGTATAGCCACGCCAGCTTCGCATCGTGAATTGCCGGCAGCATCACGCTGATCCAATCCGCCGCAGGCTGCTGACGGCTTCGCGCGCGCGTTCTAGGAATGTTTCCTTCTCTTCTCCCGGCTCTACTTGTAGCGGCTTGCCGAAGGTCAAAAGGCTCAGCATGGGCACGGGCAGGACTTCTCCTTTCGGCAAAATACGGTTCATATTTTCAAGATACGCCGGAACGAGTTCCACATCCGGCCGGCGCAACGCCAGGTGATACAGCCCCGCCCGGAACGATCCGACCTTTTCGCCGTTGCCCCGCGTCCCCTCGGGAAAAAGAATCAGCGAGTATTGGTCACCCAGTGCCTCGGCCATTTGCTCGATCACCGCTTGTCCCGCATAGCGCGCCTCTTCGGGACTTTTGGCCTGCGCCATCACGCCACGCTGCACCACCACGGCGTTGAACACATTCATCACCACATAGCGCCGCAGCGCCGAGCTTTCCCAATAGTCCTGTGCGGCCACGGGGCGCGTATGTGCCCGCAAATCCGAAGGAAGCGCCGACCACAACACCACGAAATCCAGATGGCTGGTGTGGTTTGCGAAGTAAATGCGCTGTTTTTCGTCGGGTTCACATCCCGCCCACTGCACCTGCACCCCGGTAATTCCGCGGGCAAACGCCGCCAGAAGACTCGCGAACGGATGGATGTGATCGTGCATCAGGAGGTGCGACCTCGAATTTCCCGCAGCGCGCCATGCGCTCGGTTCACGATCGTCACGAGCAGGAGCGCCAGAACAATCCACTGGACGGGGATGACTACTCGAAAGATAGGCAATTGCAACCCCAGAAGCAATCCCACGGTCCCGAAAACAAATGCGCGGTCACTTTTCCCCATCGGTCCGTCGTACCGCCGCGAGGCTCCAATCTGCACCGCCACCACTCCTGTCAGTTCGCTGATCACGGCCAACAGAACGATCAGCACCATCAGCGCGGTATTGAACGGCAGAAAACTTGCCAGCGGGAGGTAGAGCGCTGCATCGGAAAAAACATCGCCAAGCTCGTTCAGGATCGCACCCAGCGCGCTTTTCTGATTGTGTTCGCGCGCCAACATCCCATCGATCGCGTTCATCGCCATGCGCAGGAAAAGCGCGGCCGGCAGCAACAACAAGACGCGCATACTGCGAAAATGGAAAATCGCCAAACCCGTCGCGAAGGAAAGCAGCATCGCGCCAATCGTCACCATGTTCGCGGTCACTCCCGCCCGGGCAAGGCCGTTGCTCAACGGCCGCAGCAGACTCTGAAATTTAGGCTTGAGTCCGTAGATGCTGGGCATGGCGGTTAAACTCATCCTACCCGCAAGGCGTCAGCGGTAAACGATGCGTCCCCAATAAAATGCGTAAGAGGCAATCCAGATCACGGCGTGAATATATGCAAGCTTTCGTGTTGAAAGCGCGCATCTTTTCCGCAGCCAGCCGGCCGCGGCCCCGAAAATCATCCACACGAGAGTAAATCGCACCGCGCGCGCCGGCGGCGTGGCCAGCAGAAAGGCAAACGGCGTCGAAATCCTCGGTGCTTCGACCGCGTAGAGTTTGTAGGGTATACCGGAGACAGAACCAGCCAGCACGGCCAGCAAGCCCATCTTGTCGAAGCCGGAATTCACTTTGCCGAACATTCTCGGAGTAATGAACGGAACGCGTGCAACCGCGGCGCGTGCTGCCCCGGGATCCGTCTGCGCCCAGTGGAATAGCAGTGCTCCCCCCAAGAGAGCACCTGCAAGCCCGGCAACAATATGCTTCCACGTTGAGCGCCAGTCGAGCACCGCGACGAACGAAAGAAAAACATCCGGGATAATAAAGAAAAAAGTCGCTTCCGCCAATCCCCACAAAAACGCAACAATCAAGCCTGGGCGGCCAAGCCTCCGCCGTTCCCAGAGAGGGCGCGGCGAATTCAGCGCCGAAGCAGCGGCCGCGATCACGAAACGACCTTCGTCTCAATGGCGTGGCCCTGCGCGTATTGCTGCAGCAGCGTGGTCATGCGCTGGCACCAGCGCTCCAGCCCTTCGCTGCCCCCAAATCCCACCAGAATCGCGGCAATGCGTTTCGTCGCAAGCGTGACCATGGTGCGCTCGGAGTCGCTGGTAGGGCTCCCGTGCGGCCCCGCCGCGTCGCAAAATACCGGCAGTCCTTCCAGATTCAAGTCGTACTTCCCGATCCCTTTGTAGGTTTCCCCGGCGCGGCCTGCGCGAAACACAATGTCGCCCTGGACGTTGGCCAGATCGTAGAGCCCGACGGGCAATCGGCTTTCCACCGAAACCAGATTAATGACGTCCACCACCGCGCCAATTTGCGGAAAACTTTTCCCGCTGAGGATGCGCCGCAGCAGCGCTTCCGCAGAGCCACGGTAGCGCGCCGGATCCTTCCCCAGCGCTGTATACCCGGCACGTGTCGCTGAAATCTGCGGCCCCTCCAGCACGGCCCGCGGCTCCGGCAGCCCAAGAATTTTCGCCTCCCAGGCCTTCATCTCCGCAAGCAGCGCCGCCGGTGTTGCCACAGCCTCCACATTGCCTGTGACGCAGCCCAGCGCCACGCGCGGACACTTCGCCTTCAGCGCGCCATCAATCGTCACAGTAATCATGCCGTACCTCGCGCCTAGCACATTTCAATCCCCATATCCTGAGAGCCTCACCGCACAATCGGCTTCAGCTTTGCCGTGAAGTGCCGCAGAAACGGCGCCTGATGCACGAGCTCGTACCCCGGAATTTTCTCGCGCCTCCGCCACACTTCCAGGATTACTTCCACCACATATTCGATGTGGCTTTGCGTGTACACTCGCCGGGGAATGGCCAGCCGCACCAGGTCCATTTGCGCGTGTTCGCCGAACATGAGCGTACCAATTTCAATCGACCGGATTCCTCCCTCGATATACAGCTCCACCGCCAGCGCCACACCGGGGAATTGCGACGTGGGAATGTGCGGCAGAAACGCCCGCGCATCCAGGTAAATCGCGTGCCCGCCGGGAGGCTGCACAATCGGCACGCCTTCGCTGGCAATGTGGTTGCCCAGAAACGCCGTCGAGGCGATGCGGTACTTCAAATACTCTTCCTCGAGTGCCTCGTTTAATCCCACGGCGATTGCTTCCAGGTCGCGGCCCGCAAGCCCGCCGTAGGTTGGAAATCCCTCCGTCAAAATCAGCAGATCCTTTTCCTGTTGCGCCAGAATGTCGTCGTTAGTGCAGAGGAAACCCCCGATATTCGCCAGGCCATCTTTCTTCGCGGACATCGTGCACCCGTCGGCATGGGCAAACATCTCCCGCGCGATGTTGCGCGGCGTTTGGTCCGCATAGCCCTCTTCGCGAAGCTTTATAAAGTACGCGTTCTCGGCGAACCGGCACGCGTCAATGTATAGCGGGATGCCATGTTTCCGGCAGACCTGCTTTACTTCCCGGATGTTAGCCATCGAAACCGGCTGGCCCCCTCCGGAATTGTTGGTGATCGTCAGCATCACCAGCGGAATCTTCTTCGCCCCTTCCCGCACAATCATTTTGGCAAGCCGTTCCACGTCCATGTTCCCCTTGAACGGGTGCAGGTGGCTGGGCTCCTTCGCTTCGGGGATGGGTAAATCCAGCGCCGTGGCGCCCACAAATTCGCAGTTGGCGCGCGTCGTGTCGAAATGTGTGTTGTTCGGCACGATGTCACCCTTTTTGCACATCACGTTGAACAGGATGCGTTCCGCCGCGCGCCCCTGATGCGTCGGAATCACGTGGCGAAATCCGAATATCGATTGCACCGATTCGCGGAACCTCGTGAAGCTCGGCGACCCCGCGTACGATTCGTCCCCGCGCATCATTGCCGCCCACTGCTCCGTGGACATCGCCGACGTCCCCGAATCCGTCAGCAGATCAATCAGGATCGCTTCCGACGCAACGAGAAAAAGATTGTAGCCTGCGGCTTCGATCAGTTGTTGCCGCTCTTCCCGCGAGGTCTCGTGGATTGGTTCAACGCTCTTGATGCGAAACGGCTCGATGATGGTGCGAATGGCCATGATGGAACTCGGCTCCTCTTCGTGACACTACCACAGAATCCTCGAGCGCTTCCGTGAGGGCGGTTTTTCCATGCTCGCCGGCTGCACAGGCGGCCGACCAGACTTCTCCGCGGCCTTCCGCCGCACCTCTCTCCCTCTCTCTGTTTCCATCGTAGTACCCAAGTACTATAGGCCCCCCTCCCCACCCGCCCCACCATAAAGAAGTGGATCAGGGGAGCTCTGTCTCCACAGGGCTGCCATTCCAAATTGCTTTTTGAGCGAGCACGCTATGCCACCTATTGTGAAAGATTCCGAAACTGCGGTTGCGACGCCCATCTCTGCCGCTCCGGCCACCACCGTCGCGAAAACCAAGGACGATTCCCCGGCCCGCCTTCAACCTGTCGCTCTGGAAATCCCGGTTACCGTGAACGGCGCCCGCACCGTTGAAGGCTCGGACAAGCGCGAGCCTTTTTCAGAAAACACCGAGACCGTCCTGGTCTTTAGCCACGGCGCCGTCATCCGACTCGCCTCTTCCCTCGCGCCCGGCCAGCTCATTTTCCTGACCAACGAAAAAACCAAAAAGGAAGTCGTCTGCCAGGTCATCAAATCCAAAAATTATCGCAGCGTGACCGGATACGTGGAACTCGAATTCACCGAGCCTGCCATCGGTTTCTGGGGCATGCGTTTCCCGCCCGAGCGCCCCGTTCCCGCCGCACCTGTTCCTGCAGTCGCGCCCGCCGCGCCGCGCACGGTCGTACCCACCGTCCCTGTTCCACACAAGGCCGTTCCACCGTCTCCGCCCGCTCCTCCGGTTGCCGCAAAGCCTGCTGCGCCAGTTTCTACCCCGCCTGGCATTCCTGCGGCAGTGAAGCTTGTTGTGCCGCCACCTACTCCGGCTCCAAGACCCGCAGTCCCGATTTCTCCCGCGCCCGTCAACATCGTCGCGCCGCCTCCTGCTTCTCCCGTCATTGCCCCCGCGGCCGAGCAGACCGTCACTGTCGCCCCTGTCGTTCCCCCACCTCCGCCACCGGTAGCCGCAAAACCGGCAACCATCGCCACAAAACGCGCATCTCTTCCCCTGCCGTCGCCAGATTTCGCGGCTGCAATCTCTTCGCTCTTCGATTCTCCGGTCATTTCCGCTGCCAAGCCCGCGGCCACCGAACCTCCCAAGACCGAAGCCGCTACAGCACCCGCCGAATCGTCCACCGAGCAGCTCAAGCTGCAAACCGCGCGACTTCAGGAGCAGCTCGGCGCTCTTCTCTTCACCGAGACTCCCGTAAAGCCACCGGCGGCTCCAACTCCTGCAGGCATTGCGAAGACAGAATCCCCCTTACCAGAAGTTGCCGATAAGCTCCTGCAATTCGCGCAAGCAGGCCTGAAGCCGACTGCACCTCCCGAGCTCAAGTCGGCTGCCCCGGCACGCAATTTCGTGCCTCCCTCGCTCGCTGCCGAACAGGTCAAGGTTCCGGCCTGGCTCGCTCCTCTGGCGCGTGAATCGGAATCCACCGCCGCCGAACCCGTGGCTCTCCCCGAACTTCCCGCACTCACCGATTCTCTTCCGGTTTCGCTGTCTGCTTCTGCGGAATCTCTGACGGATGGCATCACCGAGTCCCACCGCCGCCAGCATTCCTCCACCTTTGGTGGACAGTTGCTCGGCGAATCCAGCGCCCCCACGCCCGCCGTCGCCTCCCGCTCAAGGAAGGGCCTCTTCATCGGCATTGCCGCTACGCTCCTTCTTGCTGCTGGTGTTGTGTGGTACATGCGTCAGCCGGACAATTTGATTTCGAGCCTGCTCGCCTCGAAGACCGCTCCCACGCAAGCCGCAAATTTCTCTCCGGCGGCCTTGTCCGCTCCTGCGTCGCAGCCCGCGGCCCCCCCTGCCAGCGTGACCAAGCCGGCTCCCCTACCCACAAGCTCATCTGTGATTCATGGCGAGTCTCCTGCGAACGCCCCTGCAACCGCCGCGCCAGCAGCTCTGCCAGCCCCCAAGAATCCCAAAACGACTGCCCGCAATACTCCTCCGGACGAGGAGCCCAAGAAGCCTGCTATCGGTGAAGTCCACCTCGCCACTCCGGTTGTCAATCGTGCCGGTGATTCTCAGACCGGCAACGAATCCGAGCCCTCCATTGACGTCAATCAATCTGTCAATGAGGATCCCCTCGCCGGTCTGGCCGCTGGCCATCGCAAGGAACCTACCGCTCCTCTTCCCCTCGGCGGAGACCTTAAGCAAGCCCGCCTTCTCAAGTCGGCCTCTCCGATCTATCCGCCAACCGCCAGAGCCCAGAACGTCTCGGGTGAAGTCAAGATCGACGCCCTCATCGACGTAAGCGGCAATGTCAGCTCCGTCAAAATCATTTCCGGCCCTGCTTTGCTCCATCAGTCGGCCTTGGACGCCGTCAAGCAATGGAAATACGAGCCGGCGCAGTTGAACGGCAAACCCACTCCAGTCCACGTCGTCGTCACCGTTCATTTCCGCGGCCAATAACGCACCACGCCCTTGTGCATTACGTACTTCTCTCCACCCAACTTCACTTGGGCGAAGTCGCAAGACCCCATCATTCTGTTTCACTGCCGCGCGCAGCCCGGCTCTCCGCCCAGCTGGCGGTCATCTCCTTCCGCCTCTTCGGACTCACCCAGCTAAACCCCACTGGTGTGCAGCGATGTGTCATTGCAATTCAAATCTGCATCCCTTCCTTGCGATTGGCCATTCCCCTTCGTATACTGGCCCCCCGGCCAATTGGCAGGTCTAGCGGGTGGGTAGCCCGCCTCCGTTCATCCCACTTGGCCTTTCTTTTCGCGCCTGCGTGTCTCTCACAGGCCGAATTTCGCAGCCCCGTTGGTAGCTGGGTGGTCCGACTGGGCAGAGGAGACTTTTGCATGTCCCAAACGCTGGTGCCGGAAGAAATGAATGTCTACCAAAACGCCGAAGCGCGTTTTGAGGTGGCCGCGAACAAACTTGGTCTTGAGCAAGGCGTTTATCGTTACCTCAAATATCCCGACAAGGAAATCACCCTTTACATTCCGGTCGGCATGGACAATGGCCAGCTCGAAGTCTTCACCGGTTATCGCGTCCTTCACTCCCAGGTTCGCGGCCCGGGAAAGGGTGGCATTCGCTTTGCCCCCGACGTCAGCCTCGATGAAGTCCGAGCGCTCGCTGCCTGGATGACTTGGAAGTGCGCCGTAGTCGACATTCCCTTCGGTGGCGCCAAGGGCGGCATCATCTGCGATCCCCGCAAATTGTCTCGCGGCGAACTCGAGCGCCTCACGCGCCGCTACACCGCCGAACTTTCGGACTGGCTCGGCCCGGAGCGCGATGTCCCCGCTCCCGACGTCGGCACCAACGAGCAGACCATGGCTTGGGTCATGGACACCTACTCCATGCACACCCGCCAGGCCACTACCGCTGTCGTTACCGGCAAGCCCATCGAACTGGGCGGCTCGCGTGGCCGCCGGGAAGCCACTGGCCGCGGCGTCATGATCTGCGTTGATAAGGCCATGGCCAAGCTGGGCATGAGAAAAGAAAGTACCCGCGTCATCATTCAGGGATTCGGTAACGTCGGCTCTCTCGCTGCGGAGTTGATGCAGAAGGCCGGCTACAAGATCATTGGCCTCGCCGATATCGGCGGCGGCCTCTACAACGAGAAGGGTTTAGACGTCGCCAAGGTTATCGACTGGGTCTACAATCAGAAGAAACCTTTGCAGGAACTTCCCACCGGCGGCGCCAAAATGAGCGCCCGCGACGTTCTCTTCCAGCCTTGCGACGTTCTCATCCCCGCCGCCATCGAAAACCAGATCACCGAGCAGAACGCTCATCAGGTCCAGGCCAGGGTTCTCTGCGAAGGCGCCAACGGCCCCACCACCTGGCAGGCCGACGCCATCATCGACGCCAAGGGCATTTTCACTGTCCCTGATATTCTCGGGAATGCCGGCGGCGTCACGGTGAGCTACTTCGAGTGGGTGCAGGACCGCCAGGGCTTCTTCTGGCGCGAGAGCGAAGTCAACGAGCGCCTTTTTGACGTTATGGACCGCGCCTTCGACGAAGTGGTTCGCTACGCCGAACTCCACCGCGTCAACAACCGCATCGCCGCCTACATGGTGGCGATCGACCGTGTGGCTACGGCTCTGAAACTGCGCGGCATCTACGCCTGATTTTTTCTTGGTTTTCCGCGCGACGCGACGTACTCTTTGTCCCACTTGGCGTCCGCCGTCGCCTGATTTACACTGAATCGTACCGCTTTACGGTCGAGGAAGGAGTCCTTACCGTGCCCTCGGACTCATCGCCTGAAACTTCTGCACTCTTGGAAGATCAACATCGTCGCGAGATTTGCCGTATTGGCCGCTGGTTGTACGAACGCGGCTATATTGTCGCCGGTGAAGGCAATCTCTCCGTTCGCTTGGATGCCGAACGCATTCTCACCACTCCCACCTGCGTCAACAAAGGCATGATGGCGCCCGAAGACCTCGTCATCATGGATATGGAGGGTACGCATCTTCAGGGTGACCGCAAAATCTCTTCCGAAGCCGCCATGCATCTTCTTTTTTATCGCATGCGCCCTGATGTCAACGCGATCTGCCATGCTCATCCGCCGACCGCCACGGGTTTCGCCGTCGCGGGTCTTGGCCTCGATCAAGCGCTCCTCCCCGAAGTGATCGTAGGTCTCGGCAAAGTTCCCCTCGTTCGCTACGCCACCCCCGGTACGCCAGATCTGTGCGCGGTACTCGAGCCTTACGTGCCTCACTACGACGCGCTCCTTCTCGCCAATCACGGGGCCACCACCTGTGGGCCCAATCTGCTCACCGCCTTCTTCCGCATGGAAACGCTCGAGCACTTCGCGAGAATCACCCTGGCCGCCAAGCTCGTCGGTGAACCCCAGCTCCTCTCCACACGCGAGGTCGCCAAGCTCATGGCCGCGCGCGCCAGGTATTTCGTCACCCCTCCTCCCGGTGGCGGCGCGGAGTTGCCGGAAACCTGCGACACAGGCGAATCCAGCGATGACGAAGTCAGCCTTACCCGCGCGGAACTCGAGGCCCTCATCGACGAGGCCGTCCGCAAGGATCGCTCCCGCCGCTAATCCAGCTTTTGACTGTGGAGTGCGGCGGCTTGCCGCCGCTTTGGTGCAGTAGGCGATTCCGGCAAGTCGTTTCTCTTAAACACTTACGCCATCGTCACGCTGAAACTCGTCTTTCTCCTGGGTTCGTAGCGGCCACCTTCTGAGGTGGGCGCGTTTCTCTTGGGTTTGTAGTAACGGATCTTCAGCTCAGCTCGTTTCCGCGCGCCGCTCATGGTTCGTTCTCGGGTGATTCCGGCTCCTCCGGTGTTTCCAGCAAACCCGCTCGCCCTAGTTCCCGGTAATAACCGGGCCGCGTGTGCCGGTAATGGTCCGCCGGTATTTTTCCGTTGAGCCATGCTGTGTCCATCGGATAGACCGCAGGGTCGAAAATCACCAGGTAGAAGTGCCAGATCAGGATCGAGAAGGTCGCCAGCAGCGCTTCATACCAATGCACGGCGGTCGCGGCGTCCGCCACCCACTTCGGGAAATGACGTAACGTGAAATTATTGAACCACAGCAGGAAGCCGGTGAGGCCCATCACCACCGTGCCCCACAGAAAGGCCCAATACTCCATTTTTTCCGCATAGTTGAACTTCGCGAATCTCGGCTCTTCCTTGGTAAGCCCCAGGTTATAACGGAAGACATCCAGGATGTCCGTCGCGTCTTTGATCCTGGGGATCATCGCCGTAAGGAATCTGCGGTCGCGCTGCTTCAGCGCCAAATGAATGAAATGATAGAGCGTCGCCGCGATCAGCACCACTGCCGCCGTGCGGTGCAATCCGCCTCGCAATCCCGCGTTCGATTCCCACATCGTCAATGGGCGCGACCACCAGCTTTCCGGGTATTTCAACGCAAACCCCGTCAACACCAACGTCGGGAAGCTCGCCATCACCCCCCAGTGCGCGATCCGGAATCCCAGATTCATCCGCACCGCAACTTCGCTCGTTTCCTGACGCGGCCGCCGCCGGATCAGTTTCGTCAGCAGGTCCAGCAGGTTGTGCAGCAGCATGAATCCCAGCGTGAATGGGATCAACACCCAGTACGTCCAGCGGATCCATTTCACCACCGGATGATTGGGGCCGGCGTTCGTCTGCACGTGCACGGGTCCGATCGTGAATTTGGCTTCCCCTACACCTTTGTGGCATTGGCCGCACGTTTTCGGCAGATTTGCGGTATTGACGGTTGAGCGGGGATCGCTAGAGGGGAGGATGTCATGCACGCCATGGCACGAAGCGCAATTTGCTGCGGTCAGTTTTCCGCCTTCGAGAGCCAGCCCGTGATAGCTGCCGGCATAGGATGGCAGGCGATCCGCTGGCAGATTGTAGCGCAGGGCCAGGCGAGGATCGCCATGGCAACGCCCGCAGGTTTCCGCGGAAATATTGGCGGCATTCAAGGGCGAAGCCGGGTTGCTCGGGTCCATGATCAGGTGCTCGCCGTGGCAATCCACGCAAACAGGCGCGTCCCGCACCCCGGCCTTGACCGCTTCCCCGTGCACACTCTCGTTAAACTGCCGGGCGATTTCCTTGTGGCATTGCCCGCAGGTCTCCGGCACTTTCCAGTGATTGACCATGGATCGCGCATCGGTGGCGGGAAAGATGTTATGGCTCCCATGGCAGCTGGAGCACGAGGCCGCCTCTTTGCCGAGCGCGACCGCACGCGCGTGAACGCTCTGCTTATAGGAATCCACTGGATGCGCCACCGGAATTTTGTGCCGCGACAAAAATCCGGCATCGCTATGGCATTTTGCGCATGTATCCGCCAGGTTCTTACGGGCAATCGTCGAATCCGCTTCGCTGGCCGCCTTCACTTCATGAATGGTGCCGTGGCAGGAAACGCACTTGGGCGCATCGGGATCGCCTTTTTTCGCCGCCTGCCCGTGGATGCTCTCCGCAAGACTTTTTACTTCGTCTGCATGACACTCCGAGCATTTACCGGGTATGAGTGCGGCGGCGGACGTCAATTCATGCACGCTGCCATGGCACGTGGCACACGACTTTTCACCCAGAATCGCGTGCACGCTCCCGGCGTAGGCCTTCACTTCGTCTGCGTGGCACGTCACGCATTGCACCTTGGCAATCTTGGCGGGGTGCGGGAAATCCTTGATGGCAGCGTGGCAATCGGAACAGCCCAGGATCGCATGCGCGCTGGCCGCATGTTTCGCAGGATTGACGTAAATGTCCTTGCCCTTGTCGGACTTCATCCCCGCCTGCCCATGGCACGCCAGACATCCCTGGTCGGCGGCCGGCGCGGGCAAAGCCAGAGTCAGATAAATCAGAGCAACCAGCGTCGCGAGCATCTCAACACCCTTCTCTACGATTCGACTGCAATTCGGCTCTAGTGCCGTTCCAACTTGTTCCAGCAAATCCCTTCGAGAATACTCTCTCCGTGTTCGCGTCAGATGCTCGGACCGTCATTTGGCCCAAATAGTTGGAACGGCACTAGCGGTACGCGAACAACATCGCATAAATGATCCACAGCACAATGCTGAATCCCACCGCCAGCGCTCCCCAGGCGAAGGCTCGAATCGTCCGGATAACGATCCGCGGATAAGCCTCCTCCATTTTTTCCTCCAGCTTCCCGTTAGCCACCAGCGCTTCGTACTCCCTTGGCTTGTCCCTTTTTAACTCCTCCAGCGGCATGCGCCCCGTGAATATGGTGATGTCCATGGGAAACTTTTCGGGCCGCAAGTGGGTATTGAAGAAATGTACGGTAAAGATGAAGCCGGTGGCGAGCAGGGCCTCGTCGCTGTGAATGATGGTGGCCACGTTGAGGAACCACCCCGGCAAAAAGCGCGTGAAGAACACCGGGAACCACAGCGTGAGTCCGGTAGAGCCGATCACCGCGATCCCCCAAAACACGGCGAAATAGTCGAATTTTTCCCAGTATGTCCTTGGCCTACAAACCACTTCAGCGTGGCCACAAACTCAGCCAAGTCTCTTCGGGTGGGGAGCATGCTGCTGGGTCCCAGCAGCAGCGCGCGCCACGAACCGTGCTCCCTTTTCTTCAAGCGGTACAGGTCCACCAGATGCGTAATGAAAACTCCGAACATCACCACCGCGGCACTCCGGTGAATGTACCCGGCGCTCTCGAATCCCCCAAGCAGATGAGAAAGCACCGCCGCCCATTTGGTGTAGGAGAACTTCAGGGTTAACCCCGTCAGCGCCAGGCTCATGAAGCTCACGATCATGCAGATGTGCAGGATCCGCTGCAGGCGGGTGAAGCGGATGAACTGGCGTTCTGCCGTTCCGCCGTTAGACATCGGGGCTCTCCTCACTTGCGGGAGTTTCAGGCGTTGCGGCGGGTTGTGCTTCGGCGGCGCGCAATTCCCCTCGCATTTGGAATGCCCGGGGCAGCCAAAGCAGGGTGTGGACTCCTCCCAGGACAAACGTTCCCAACAACAATGCGGTCATCCCCCAAAATGTGTAGAACAACAGGGGGTACTTGCGCGGGTCGTGGTGAGTGGCGTGCGTCAGGTACCCCGCAAAGCGGCGCGTCGCGCCGGCATGACATTTCTGGCAGGTCGCCGCCACGTTTGCCCGGCTGAGGTGCGAGCGTGGATCCGCTACCGCAAGCACGTCGTGAGCTCCATGGCAGTCGTAGCACTTTGCCGTTTTCGTGTACCCCAGTCGCGAAACTTTCCCATGGTAGGTATCAAAATAGGTTTTGGCGATCTCCGCGTGGCAGCGTCCGCACGTCTCCATGATGTCCAACCGGAAGCCGGCTTCATCGGTGCGCCGAATGGCGTGGGCGGTGTGGCAATCGTTGCAAACCGGAAGTTCCTTGGCGGTTCCGCTCATCCTCTTGGCATGAATGCTGTTCTCAAACTGCTCCTCGATGCCGTGGTGGCACCGGCCGCACGTGGCCGGCACGTTTGCTGCATTGACGCTCGATTCCGGATCCGTTCGGGGTAGGACATGGTGAGCGGTGTGGCAACTCGTGCAGGTCGCCGTGACAGTCAGACCGCCCTTCAGCAATTCCTTTCCGTGAATGCTCTCCGTGTAGTTCGCGACGATTTCGTGCTGCCGTCCGGTGTAGCGCACCGCGGCCTTCTGCCCCTCCCGGTGACACCGCGCGCAAAGTCCGGGAACATTGGTCGCAAAAGTTGGCGACTGTGGGTCCAGCTTTCCAAGCACCCCATGCGTGCCATGGCATTCCTTGCAGGTCGGGGCATTCGGATCATTCTTGTCGACCAGTTGTCCGTGGGTGCTGCTCACGTATTGCTTGCCGACTTCATCGTGGCACGAAGTGCAGTCCACCTTGCGGGTAATCGTCTCGCACGGTCGCACGCGGGAGGCGTTTACCTCCGAGTGGCACTGGCTGCAGGCAATTTTGCTGCGCGGATGACTCACCTCGCCCAAGTTGACGTACATGGATTGCCCGTCGCGCGCGCGGCGCAGCTTTTCGTCTGCGTGGCAATGCATGCAGTCCGCATCAGCCATTCCCTGCGAATAGAAGACATTCCGGATCTTATGCGGCTGATGGCAATCCACGCACGCGGGCAGAACATTTGCTTCCTTTTCCCATAGTTCTCCACGAATGATCTTCCGGTGTACCGCTTCGATCAACGAGTGGCATTGCGTGCAGGTGGCGGCAATGTTTCGGCGGGCGATCGAGGATGCGGGGTCGGTGTGGGGCAAGATCAAATGCGGTGTGTGGCAAGTCGCGCAGTTGGGGGCCACCGCAAGTCCCTTTTTCAACAACGCCTCTCCGTGAATGCTTTCCGAGTAGTTCTCCAAAATGTTGTCCTGGGGAATGGGGCGGTTGCGCTGAACTGGAGTTCCTTCGCGATGGCATTGTCCGCAAACGAATGGCACTTTCAGCGGCGTCACCGCTGACCGCGGGTCCCTTACCGGATAGATTTCGTGGTTTCCGTGGCAATTCACACAGCGGGGCGCAAGCGGGTCGCCGTGCGCAATGGCCTTCCCGTGGACCGACCGGGCATGTTGCTCCCCCTCGGCCTCGTGGCAGGTGCCACAATTTACTCGTGCCAGCGGCGTTTCGTGCGGCAACTCTTTGCCTTCCAAATCGGCGTGGCAACCCGTGCACCCGAAGCTGCCATGAACGGACGCCGCAAATTTCTTCCCATCCACGTACAGCGAAACCGTTTTGCCGCCTCGTGTCGTGCTCATGCTCTTGTCGCCGTGGCAGGCCAGACATTGCGCCCCGGGTTGCTCCGTTTCGGGCTGCGCCGCGCGCCCGGGGCATTCCGAAAACAGCAGGGAGAAAACTGCCGCGAGGAGCGTCGCAACGATAGTTCCCGGCCCTGCAAACCACTTCCTTCGCACAACTTTTGTTTCAGCCATGTCAAACTCTCGGCAATGCTTATTTCATGCCAAGATCCGTAAGCACTTTCGGATTTTCCTCTTGTACCGCCAGTAAATTGTGGCAAGCGCTGCAATCGTTGGTTATGGTCTGGCCGTCCGCGCTGGTATGCGAGCCGTCGTGGCAGCGGAAGCAGCCGGGAAAATCATTGTGGCCCAGATTGTTGGGATGCACGCCCCAGGTCACCTTCATATCGGGGAAAATGTTCTGCATGTAGATGCCGGCGACATTTCCCGCGGACTGCTCCACCAACGCGCGTTTCGTGTTGTAAATGTCCGGATAAGTGCTACGGTAATAGCTCGTAACCCCTTCCACGATTTTCTTCTGCGCTGTATCCCGGTCTGGATAGTCAGCTTTGAGCAACTCCACCGCTTTTTTCTTGATGAACGGCAGCTCCGCGCTGATCAGGCCACGGTAGATGCGCAGATCCACGGCGCTCTCCGGCAATTCAAAAGCGTGTGTCGGCCGGTTATGGCAATCGATGCAGTCCATCACGCGCTTTTCGCTCTTTGCCAGTTGCTCTTTGCTGACCTTGATGTCCGTTGAGACGTATTCCACCGTCTTGCCCTTGTCGTCCGTGTAGTACACGACCGGGATCACCTGCCGCTGCTCGTCCGTCGCAATGTAGCGGATGCGCGAGCCCTGATCCAGGTGCCGCCCATGGATGCCGACCGATCCCTGCCACGTCCTCCCGCCGATCTTCAGCACCAGCGCGGTGGTTTCCGGAGTGTTTTTCCCGTCATCCTTGTAATCTGTCTTCACGATGAATTTGTCGCCAGAGAAGCGTTGCGGCCAATGGCACTGCTCGCACGTTTCGCGAGCGGGGCGCAGGTACTTCACCGGCGAAGGGATGGGCCGAGAGTAGGTTTTGAAGGTTACGGCAAAAACCTGGCGTACGCCCGACAACTTCGATTTGACGAACCACCCCGCGCCCGGACCGATGTGACACTCCACGCAGTTCACCCGCGCATGCGGTGAATTCTGATATGCGGAAAATTCTGGTTGCATCACTGTGTGGCACGTCTGCCCGCAGAACGTGGTCGTGTCCATGTATGCCACGCCCTGGTACGAAGCGAATGTAAAGATCAAAATATTCAAAACCGTCGCTATACCGATGAACAGAAGGGCGCTACGGACGACGGGCACCCGTAAATCGATTTCCGGGTAGGCCATCGGCAATTCGCCCGCCCCGCGCAATTTTTTCCGCCGTAACAGGATCCCCAGCGGAATCAACAACAGTCCGAAAACGAACAACCCAGGAAGAATCAGGAAAATCAGTATGCCGACATACGGGTGCGGCGGGCCCTGCAGCATGAAATCGTAAATCCAGAAGGCAATCATCGTGACTGCCGTGCTCGTCGTCAGAACTACGCCAATCAAGCTGATAACGTTCTGGCTCAGGAAGTAGAGCAGTCGCGCCCAATTTCGAACCGTATTCTGCGCACTCATGAGGTGGATGCTCCCACATCGCCTGCTTTAGGCGCTCCCACACGCGCCAATACAAAAAGGAGCCCCAGCGAAGGATCCGCCGGGGCCCTGAGACCTTCTGATTTTTCCTGTGCCTGCAGTCGCGGGCTCACCGGCGCTCTTACTTGCACAAACTCCGCATGTAAGCGATGACGTCCTTGACTTCGGCGTCGGTGATCTTCTTGTCGTACGGGGGCATCTTGTTCTTGCCCTTCACGATGATGTCCGTCCAAGCCGCGTCCGTTTCTTTCTTCACTTCGGCGGAGCAGATATCCCGCGCCTTGGTCGTCTTTCCCGTAGCCGTTTCTCCCTTACCATCAGGCCCGTGGCATATAGCGCACTTCGCCTTGAACACTTTCTCTCCGCTGGCCTTATCTTGCGCGCGAACAACCGAACCCGCTAAACACAAAACAATTACCGCCACGATCCCTGACAGTACCTTCTTCATTGTGTCCTCCTGGTTTTATCTGGTAGCACGAAGCGCGTAGGAGCGAACGCACTTCGTGCCGCAATCCATCTCTACAACCTTTCCGGTCTTACTTCTTCAGCGAACGGATGAAGGCTACCAGATCCTTCACCTGATCGGGAGTCAGCGTCTTGTAGGCGGGCATTTTGCCCTTCCCATTCGTGATCATCCCCGACAGATCCGCGTCGCTCATCTTCTGAACGTCAGCCGAGGCAAGGTCGCGCGTCTTCATCATCTCCTTGCCCTTGCCGTCCGCACCGTGACATGCGGCGCACTTGGCCTTGAACGTCGCCTCGCCCGCTGCGACATCCGCTCGCGCCGCCGTGCCTACCAGGCATGCGCCTGCCAACAGGGCCGCGACCAGCGTCGCTGTCCCGAGGTTCTTTCTTGTTGTCTCCATGTTTTGCTCCCTGTCTAGATTTTGGCGCGGACGAACCCAGCTTGCCCCCGCGCCGTCTTCCTAGAGTGCATATCGTATCGAAACTGTGACCACATTGCCTCGGAAATTCCGGGGTAGGGTGGGACCTACATCCGAATACTCTTTATAACCATAATAGTTCCAATTGGTCTTAAATGTGAAGCCCTTGCTCACCTCATATGCTATCCCCGCCACCGGCACGTGGTATCGATACGTCAGCGGGCCGGTCGGCGCGTCTGGATTCAGGATCAGCGTGCTACCGTCCGAGCTGGTCACTGTATAACCCAGCGTGGCTGTCAGCTTACGCATCGGCCGCACAAACACTGACCCCGACCCAAAGAGCGATTTCTTTACATGCAGCAGAGGAATCTCGTTCTGACTTCGCCAATCACCAGCATGGAAGGGGACGCAAGGACCCTCCCAACGCACAACGCTTGCTTAACCAGTCAAACCAAATCCGAGAAAATCAAAACTGGTTTTCATATGGTAAAACACGCGTGGAACAGTCAGCGTTTATTTTGGAACAGTCTCCCGCCCGGCATTTCCTGCGCAAATTCGCTGGTACTAGACCATCCCTTCCTCTTCCTACCCTTCCCGTCCGTTCTGCCCTATAATTCACTGGTCATTACACCCGCCCGAGACTCGGAAGACCGCTCGACCAGCGCTTCTAATTCCTTTAAGGAGTTACGTCATGAAAAAAATCTGGATTTCGCTAGCGGCCATGGCCTTTGTGGCTTCGGCCAGCTATGCGGACAATAAGAAAGAAGTGGATCGCGTGGAGAATTCGGGAACCGTGATCACGGAAATTCTCAATATCCCCGATAACATTCCTCAGGATTTGCTCGACAAAGCCGAGTGTGTCGTCGTATTGCCTTCCGTCGTGAAGTTCGCCATCGGCATCGGCGGCAGCTATGGCCGTGGCATCATGACCTGCCGCAGCGGCGAAAAATTCAATGGGCCGTGGGGTGCGCCTACCATGATCGCGCTCGAGGGCGGCAGCTTCGGTTTGCAGCTCGGCGGTCAGGCCACGGACTTTGTCCTCTTACTGATGAATGCGCGCAGCGCCGAAAGCGTCCTTACCAGTAAAGTAAAGCTGGGCGCCGATGCCGCCGCTTCGGCTGGTCCCAAGGGCCGCGACGCCTCCGCAGAAACGGATGCCACTATACGCGCGGAGATTCTCAGCTATTCGCGCTCTCGAGGCTTGTTCGCAGGCATTTCCCTCGAAGGCTCCACGCTCCGCCCGGACAACGACGCCAACATGCATCTGTATGGAAAGGAACTCCCGGCCAAGGACATCGTGCTGAAGGGGATTGTACCGGCGCCGCCCTGCGCCAGGCAGCTCCTGGCCACCTTGAACAAGCGCTCGCCAAAGAACAAGTCCAACTAACCAGTTCACCGCCTCATCGGCTGCAGTTTCATCCCCGGACGGCCTGCATTCTCCTCGCCGTCCGGGCTTTTTTCTGCCCGCAACTCTACTCGTTTCTCGCAGAAACCACTTTGGGCGTTCGCACTATTGCTGCGAACTGGGCGCGGAAGAGTCGCTTGCAGCGTTGCCGATGGCGTTGCCATTGACGACCAGTTCAACGCGGCGATTGCGCTGGCGGCCTTCCGGCGTGTCGTTGGTGGCGACCGGCTGGGTTTTGCCGAACCCGCGGGCGGTGATGGAGGAGACGGGGACTCCCTGCTCGGCAAGAAAATCGCGCACGGCGTCGGCGCGGCGTTCGGAGAGCTGTTGATTGAATTCGTCGCTGCCGACGCTGTCGGTGTGACCTTCGATTTGCAGCGTGAGGCCGGGATGCGCGAGAAGAATCCCCGAAATCTTGGCGAGTTTTTCGCGAGCGCCGGGCTTCAGCGTGTGGCTCCCGGTATCGAACAGGACGTCCGACATGTTGACGATGAGGCCGCGGGCGGAATCGCGCGTCTGCAAAATGGAGTTCAACTGTGCGAGAAGCTGCGCGCGAAGTTGGGCTTTCTCCGCCTCGGCTTGCGCGGCGGCCTGCCGCGCTTTTTCGGTTTCGGCTTGCGCGGCGGCGCGGTCGCGGGCGGCCTGTTCGGCGGCGGCTTGTGCGGCTTGTTGCTGAGCTAGCGCTGCGGCGCTGGCTTTCTCGGCTTCCGCTTTCTGGCGCGACGCCTCCTGCGCGGTCTGCTCCGCTTCCTGCTTCATGCGCACGGCTTCGGCTTGCGCGGCTTCGGCCTGTTTGCGAGCCTCCTCAGCTTCCAGCCGGCGCTGGGCTTCGGCGGCGGCATCGGCGCGCGCCTTGGCCTCGCGCTCCTCGGCGGCTTTCTTGTCGGCGGCAATTTTGGCTTGAGCGTCTTCCTCGGCTTTTTGTTTCACCGCCATGACGCGGGCTTCTTCGGCGGTCCCTACAACCTCCCGGGCGGCGGCTTCGACGGATTTCTTGTCGCTCTTAAAAGTTCCAGCGGCGTCTTGCGATCGATGCCAAAGATGGCGTTTTCGATTTTGGTGTTGGAGGAGGAGTAAATGCCGCGTCCCAGCAGTTCGTAGCTTGCGTCGATGTTTTCGACTTTCCCGAGTGTGGCAGGCCCAAAAACGTTTTCCAGGACCACGGTGTTCCCCGGTTGTGTGACCGCGAAATACGGCTCCGCGGTGACGATCATGCCGAACGTTTGCATGTCGGTGATCGCCTTGACCTCGCCGCTCCCATTCTTCAGCACAATTTCACCCAGGTTCACGGCGCGCCCCTGCGGAGAAACGGCCCATAAAACGTACGTCAGATATTCCAGCCCGAATTTGGTGGCCTCGTCCAGGCCCATGAGTTTTGCGTCAATCTCGATGCGGTTGCCCTTGTTCTGGACCTTGGCTTCGCCATTGGCAGAGGTCATCAATTCCGTGCCTTGAAAGTCGATCTTCGTCGAGCCTCCGGCGCGGCGATAGTTCACCGCTTTGGTGGTGCGGGAGACATTTTGCGCCGGACTGCCGGATGGCGGCGCTTGGCCGAGCGCAGGAGCAGCCAGGATACCCAGCATCCCGGCTAGCGCAAAAGGTAGCGATGCGATTTTCACTTCAGCCCCCTGATCGCCGGACTAGGCGATGGAATTCCAACGGCTCCAAGCTGTCATGCCTTTGGAAAAGTGATCCGCCCCGAACCAAGGAGTCTTGGAAGAACCGTGATCCGGGGGATGTTGTTTCGTATCTACAGGCTAGCAAAGAACCAGGCGGACAAAGCCGCCGGCCAACGGGGCCTTGCGCAAATAATCATCACCAAGAAACCCTGGAAGAGAAGTCCTGACGCCGGAGCTGCGCCTCCCCGGCTGCCGGGTTGCACTTCTCTGAACTTGCGGGCCTCCCATGGCAGATATGGTAGGCCCGTGGGGACTCGCTTGCCCTGAGCTTTCGAAGGGAACCCCAGACCTCCGCCGTGTCAACCCCCAGCTAACCACCATGCGGAACAACTTACGCAGTGCCCGGGACTGCCTAAGTACGCATGAATACGAGTAAGCCGAAGTTTCCACGCTACAGAAAACGGTACGCATTTTCTCGCGGCTCTGCAGGAAACTTCCCGTGTCGATACAGGAGTTCTCACGCACCAGAGTCTTGCTTTACGGAGTCGTTGCAATCGGTTTCGCCGCATCATCCTTGATTAAGTGAACCCGAATGGTCTTGATCTCATACGGCTTCGCGTGCACGGTGACGCTCGCGCCCTGTACCGCAAGCGGGCCACCGAGGTCTTCGATGAGATTGGTTTCCGAAGCAGATTCGATGCCCGAGGAAAAGTGCAATCGGACATCGGCTTCCTTTCCCGCCCATTCGTAGAATCGAACAATCAGGTCGTCACTGTCCTCGGCCTTCTTCAGAGCCGTAAGCACGACGTTTTCCCCTTCAAGGGAAAGGAAGGAGTGCGAAGCTGGCAGTAGTCCTTGATGATTCGCAACAGCGATTGTAAGCAGGGGATAGTTTAGTTCGTAACCTTGCTGGACGGCGTGCGCCTCACGCCAATTTCCCGCATGGGAATAGAGCGCGTAAGTGAATTCGTGGTGTCCTTCATCGGCATGAGGATCCGGCCATTCGGGGGAGCGCAGCAGGGATAGCCTTAGGACGTTGCCTTTCGCGTCATAACCGTACTTGCAGTCGTTCAGCAGGCTGAACCCATGTTTTGCATCGGAGAGGTCGGCCCAATGAACCGCCGGAACTTCAAATTTGGCCTGCTCGGCGGGGGTGTTGCGAGTCGTGGGGCGTTCGATCGAGCCATAAGGAATTTCAAAGGTGGCATTGTCATTGTGCGCGCTGAGCGGAAATGCCACCTTCAGGAGCACATGCTTTTCATTCCAGTCCGCGCTCATATTCACGTCCACGCGTGGCGAGCCAGCCGTGATCGTAATGTCCTGGACAAAGCTGGAGTGTTGGAAATGTTTCTTCACACGAAGGACAGCGCGCAGAGGTCCGGATTCGACGAGTTTCACCTCATCTGCTTTGTCAATGTCCCAGTGTTCCTTCTCGAAATCAGCGTCGATGTTCCAGGCATCCCATTCTTTTGGTTTGTCGCGAAATGCCTGAAGAAGATTTCCGCAGGTTGCGTTCCTCGGGCCACCGGTGTCGGTTTCGGCGGGCGCGAGGATTTCACTATTCGAATGTTTGTCGAGCAGGCTGGTGATGCACCCGGTTGCAGGATCGAGGGTCAGGCGAACCAGCGAATTTTCCAGTGAGTGCTCTGTGGCTTTCACCTCGGAAACCGCAGAAACTGCCTTCGCAGCACCCCGGACATAGAAAGTCGCGTATCCAAGAGATGGGGTGGCGGCGGAAAGCAGCATGTGCGCCTGTTGCGTGGATTCATCCATTCGAATCATTTGCGCAGGAATTGCCTTCCCGGTGCTATCGAACACTTGGACATTGGCGGCAGGAGAAGGAAGTTGAGCTGCAACCTCCACAACTTCGGTGCGCGGCCAGGCCAGCGGATTGAAAACAATTACTGGGACACCCCTGCCAGCCGTATTGACGCGAGCGGCAATCTCTTCAAGCGATCCATGCAGGATGCCTTCTTCAACGCTATCGACACTCTCGAGTGTCCTGATCGCGTCAGCATAATTCACGGCGATCCCCGAACCGGGGAAGATATCGTGAAAGTCCTCAAATAGTAGGTCTTTCCACCCACGATCCAAATCCTGTGACGGATAGACACGCCCGAAGGGTATGCTCAGTGAAGAAAATTTCTCGGCATTCAGCAACAACTCTTCCGTCTTTCGGATGTGGCGTTTTGTTTCGGCTTGCGTCGTCAGGACTCCGCGGTGGTATTCGAAGTAAAGCTCATCCTTCCAGAATGGAACTTTCATCGAAGGAAGCTTCTTGCCGAGATCCTGAAAGAACGCAGAGGCGGTGCTGAACTCAAGCTTCGGATAAACTACGTTCGGATTCATCATCCGGACCGCGTCATCCAACATACTGCGGGTAGGGCCCCCGCCATGGTCGCCGACTCCATAGAGATGGAGCATCTCTGGATTGTCTTTTGTGTTGTCGCCATACATCGAGGGAGCCCAGAAGGAGAGGTCCTTGGCGAGTTGAACAGGATTCATATCTGCGGCGTAGTTGCGCGGGAAGTACGTCAAAAGATGGCTGCCATCCGGCGACTCCCACCAGAATAGGCGATACGGAAACTTGGTGAAATCCTGCGCCCAGAGCAGTTTCTGCGTAACAAAATAGTCCATTCCCGATTTCTTGTAGATCTGGGGCAGTTGCCAGTTATAGCCAAAAGAATCTGGATTCCAGCCGATCTTCACATCCACATTGAATTTCTGCCTGAAATAGCGTTTCCCAATCATAATCTGGCGCACCAAGGACTCCCCGCCCGGCATATTCAAGTCCGGTTCAACCCACATGCCACCAATGACCTCCCACCGGCCTTCTCTGACCCGCTGCTGAATTTGGCTGAACATGCTGGGATATTTTTCTTCGATCCACGAGTACGCCCTTGCCGAAGACATTGTGAACTTGAAGTCGGGGTATTCGCGCATCAGATCGAGAACGCTGGCAAACGTGTTACGAGTGACCTCCACGGTTTCCGTCCAGGGCCACAGCCAAGCCATATCAATGTGGGAATTCCCGACAGCGCGAACCGTGAATTGTTGCAACCACGGCCGCAGTGTTTCCAGTTTTGTCTGTGACAATCGTAGGGACTGATCGAAACCCAATTGATCACCCTTCTCCAGCGGCCTAAAATCGATTGCGTTTACCGCCGCTGCAAGTTCTTGTTCTCTCTCGGCTTTGCCCTCGGTATAGGCCCCGATCATGAGCTGCGCCGAACGGATTTCCTCGCGCAGGAGGTTAGGGTCGGACCGGTCATTCGCGGGAATAATCTTGAGTTCGCTGTAGTTGATTTGCGTTTGCACTTTCTGGCAGTCCACCCGCACCGCGATAAGATATTTCTCCCCCGGGACAGCGCTTTCCGTCAGCGTAATCGGTTGTTGCAGATCTTCATCGGTTCGCGCGACCTGCGAACGGTTGGAAAAGACTGTGATCATCATCGAATCCCAGCTTTCCAGGTGCAGGCGAAGTTCGATGCGTGCGCCCCTCACCGCATAGCCATTTATCTTCTCGGGAATCTGGATCCAGCGGCGAAGAACCCGGGGCCCCGTGTTCCACGGTTCGTGAACTTTGACGATGGGCCACGCGGCATCATCCACAGAAGGATCCTCGGGGTGAGCGATGTCGTCGTGAAAGCGCCACTCTGGTGCCGCTTCGACCGTGAGCGACGCCAGGCGATCCAGCGTTCCCTTGAACGGATCCGGTGGGCTCTGTGCCTCCTGACACTGGCAGGTGGCAACAACCACAAACAGCAATGGAGTAAACAAAACAAATAGTCGTTTCATCGAGGAATCACCTCCTGGATTGACGATTGGCGTACGCTTGGCGAGATGCGCAGATCCACGCCAGGACAGAGTGCCGTCCAATCTTCAACAACAATTGAACTCTACACCCAATCGCTGGCGGCTTTACGTGTCGCCGCTCACAAGAAAGTACTCAGTGTAAATCTAGAGCAGGCATACACCAGCTTCGCAAGCTTCAACGGTACGGAGAGCGGTACGGAATGGCTAAAAACAGGATGGCGAAAACGCGGTTAAGTCCATCGAAATCAAATGGTAGGCCCGTGGGGACTCGCTTGCCCTGAGTTTTCGAAGCGAACCCCAGACCTGGCCGACCAGGTCGGCCCGCTCTAACCAACTGGTGTGGAGATAAGCGCGCAAATCATGCGGGACGATTTCCAACGCTTGATTTCCAATTCGCGGCGCCGCGCCTCCAACAAAGTAGCAAACTCCTCTTTGTGAACAAGCTTCCACGGGCCACGACCGCGAGTCGATGGTGTGTGGCCCCGGGCATGTTCGGAAAACCTGCGGTCCAGATCGTCCGTGGAACCCACATAGAATTTGCCGGAGGTTTCGCTCTGCAAGATGTAGAGAAAGGCAGCCATCGCAGGAATGGTAGGCCCGTGGGGACTCGAACCCCAGACCTCTACCGTGTCAAGACGGAATTCCCGTTTCGTCCTCACTGTTTTCAATCGGCTACGAGCTTTCTCAGTCGTGCAATTAGGGTTGTTTGGGCTGATTTGGGATATTTCTGTGCAATGCTCTGTGCAATAAAATGTGCGTCGGGATGCTGCTCCTTTCGTCAACGACTAGCTTGGTTCGATCTCACCTTATCCCTACGGAATAACGGGCAGAATGACACGCGAGGCGTACTCACCCGAGTGGTGAATTGTGTTTTCGGCCCCGATCCACTTCACTTCGTCATAATTGTTGCCACCGGTGTTGAGGTTCCGGTCGAAACGGGGGAAATTGCTGCTGGAAATTTCCAGGCGGATGCGGTGGCCGGGGCCGAAGTAGTTGCTCGTCGCCTCCATGTCGATCTTTACTTGATATACCTCGTCCGGTTTCATCCAAACCTTATTGTCCCAGCCGTCCCTGTAACGAGCGCGCAGAATTCCTTCTTGGACATTGTATGCTGTGCCATCCGGGTAGACGTCTACGAGTTTGGCTGTGAAGTCGGTGTCCCTGGCAGAGGAAGATACAAAGAGGACCGCTTGGATCGGTCCGGTGATCTCGACTCCTTGTTGCAGGGGAGGGGTTGTGTAGACCAGGACGTCGTTACGGGCCTCGACGCTTCGCTGATCGAACGATCCCTCCGGAGCGTCCGGCGTCCCTGTGCAGCAGACGGGCCCACCGCGTGATGGGACTGGGGCGCCCGGATCGTAGACATACTTGTCCGACAGCTCTTCAGCAGGTTTCTGCTGACTCAAGGTCCCGTCACTGAAGAGGCTGTTGGCTTGACCTTTGCTGTGAATGTAGTAATTGGTGAACTGCGTTCTCTTCAGGGGCCATTCATTCTCGCCCCGCCATTCATTCTTGCCCATCACATAAATCTGCAGCTTGGGCATTTTCGTGACACCGTTGTCGACGCCCTTTAGCCAATATTCAAACCAACGCAGGTACAAGCCCCAATAGTCCAAGCGTGCGTCGCCGAGATCGCGCTCCCCGACAACGGTGTGCTCGGTAGCCGTCTCTGAGCGGCAATGGCTAGTGGGTGAGATGACGATGAATTGATTGTCACGCCCGCGCGTGCTCACCGCTTTCCTGCTCATGAGATTCATTTGATAGAGAGTCTCTTCGACGCCGAAGTCGTACCAGGAATCAACCTGAAGAGCCGGGGTATCGAATTTGTCAGAGTCCTGGAGATAACCACGATCCACCCACCAGCGGTCTCCGGGGCCATGAATGAGCAGGTTCTCCCAGTCGGTTGGAGGAGCTCCAAATTTCTTGAATGTGTCGACCAAGGGCAGCGCCAACCACATCTGGTGAAAGTCGGCCTTTGGCATCTCAGGCCCGGGATGGAAGATCTCCTCGTACTGGGCCCAGAAATCATCCGCCGATCCGGGCGGTGGCCGCAGGTAAACCTTGCTGCCCTGGTCCCACATCCAACCGATGCTCCCAGCCAATTCGATCGCACCGCCGTTAATCGAGCCAAAGCCCTTGCTCGGCACGCTGCTCCCCGCCGCTTGAGGGATCATCGCTGTGAGATGTGGATTTCGTGCGCGAGCCTGCATGATCTGCACATCGCCTACGTAGGAACAGCCGTACGTGCCCACCTTGCCGGTAGACCACGGTTGTGTCGCGACCCACTCGGTGGCGTCATAGCCATCTTCGGTGTCGGGGGTCGAAATTGTGTATTCGCCCTGCGACTCGAATCTTCCACGGGTATCCTGAGTAGCAACGATGTATCCTTGACCCGCAAAAAGCTGAGCTGGCGATCCTTCGCGGCGGTAATAGATCTTGTTGTAGGGAGTGCGGATCAGAATGGTCGGAAGCCTGGTTCCCGCACCCTCCGGGAAATAGAGATCGGTAGAAAGTCTCACACCATCACGCATAGGGACCCAGACGCTGCGCACCAGTCGGACCTTATATCTCGGCCCCGGAAGGGGATATTTCTGGTCTGGCGCCTGCCCTTGCAGGGGAGAAGCTGCTGCCAACAGCAGGAGTCCGGAGGTCAGGTAAAGAGCCACGGTTCGGTACATTCTTCCTCCCGGAATGGCCCACGATCTTAAGCTCGCAAAGCTTGAGAATCGCAGAGCGTTGTCTTCATTGCGGATCGCTCCGCATCCTTCGGCTGAGGTTCGACTTCCCTTCCGTTGTCGGATCTTCCGCACCAACCGATCACGCCACCGTCGAATCGCGGCACGGGATGCCCTGCCAACCCATTTGTCGGTCCCATGGCCCGGCTGAGCGTTCATCTTAGGCTCGAATGACGGCGCGGGGTAAAGGTCGAATTGTGAAAGGATCAGAGCTTCTTTGTGGAAATGCCTGCGGGCTGATTCCTCGGTTAGCGTACCAGGCGGAAGGACTTTGATGGCGACCTCGCGGGCCAAGTGCTCGTTATGGGCGCGGTAGACTTCTCCCTCCCCGCCACAACCGATCCGCTCGATGATGCGGTAGTGGGAGAACGCTCGTCTGATAAGGGAATCTAACGAGCCGACCTGGTCTGGCATGGGAAGATCTCCTCCCCAATCACCTTCCACGGCGAATCATAGGCTTGCGCCTATTGCAGGTCAATACAACTCTGTCCAGAGATGGGATCACTTTTGTTCGTGTGCCTCTAGTTCCCGGATGACGGCCCCCGAAAATGAATCACGGAACGTATCCGCGCAAGCACTCTGCGCCATTCTAGAGCAGCGACCAGACTACCTAAGTGCGTGCGAATACATACAAGAAAACTTTTCAACGCCACGGAGATCGGTACTGAATAGCAAAAAAACAGGGTGGCGAAAACGTGGTTAATGAGGCCAAGCTGGCCGCTCAGAATCAGGTGATGGAAGCCATGCTGAAGCTGGGGCTGGTGAACTGAGTAGGCGGAATCACGGGCTGGAATTGCTCTGCGGTGGGCCGAACGGATCACGAGGAAGCATTGACAACGTTTTCCCGAAGTAGACCCGAAGTTCTCGTACGGCGTCCCCTAGAACCACCCGCTCTGCCGCTCAGAGGCCGAGAGAGGAACGTTCTTTGTTCGTGGGACCGGTAACCAATGGATGTGAGGCACGTCTCTATTCTCTTGCCGGACGCCCGACCAAGGAGCAGTTCATGCTCCACGATTGCACGCTGGAAAAATCCCTGGGTGCAATCAGCGGGGCAATTTCCTCTCGTTCACTTCGTCGCTTCGTCCCACTCTTGCTCGCCGCGATGCAATACCGCCGCGCGATCTTCTGGAAGAATCCAGTGTTCTTTCACGAGTTCATCCAGCGCGTTCGTGAACTGCGCCAGGTATTCCTCCCGGCTCGGATAGCGCTCCTCAATTGCTCTCCGTGGATCACCCTTTCTTTGACGCTCGGCTGCGGTTTTCGGAAATGGAAGATACGACGCTTCGAACGATACCCGCTGGTCGGGCGCGCCAATCGAGGGATCGCGCAAATTCCAACTCGCATACGTGGCCAGCGGCGCGCTGAGTTCCGGCACGCGGACACCGTCGCGCTCGTTACCATCGGCATCTACCTGCGGCACAAGCGCCGGGAACGGCTTCCCAACCTGCGGCGGCTGCACGCTGAGAATCCCATCGCGCCAGTTCGGGCCGAAATCCAAGCGATAACCCGAATTCGCTTCGTGTGGCTTGTTGACTCCAGGAATTGCCGGAAACGCGTACTGAACAAGCGGCACGAGCGTCCCATCGGAAATTTTGGGATAACTGCTCGGCGGTGGCAGAACGCCGCTGCGCACCCAAGCGTCCATATTCTCAATCATGGCCCGCCAGAAATATCGGATCGGTAGAGGCGACTGCGGCTCCTGCCCGAGCAGATCGCCCGTGCCTTTTTCCGGAGGAAACGGCCCGGAAAAATGCTGCAGTCCGGTGAAATGGTAGATGCGAACGTCCGGCGAGATTGTAGCGTCGTGTTCCCCATCGGCGCTTGTGTGAATCAGCGCACACGCGCGGCCCCAATATTCATACGAAGTGTTCGATAAAAAAATCCTTGGCACCACGTGATCGGCCTTTGCCCGGTCCAAGAGTCCGCCCGTTTCTCCGGTAACCGGATCTTTTTCCGGCTGATCGGTGAATGGGAAGATGTCTGTCGGAAAGAAAACGGACGAAGTGGGCTGTGCATCCCGCGAAGGTTGCGCGAAGCGGTAGTTAAAACTCCCGCGACCCGCCCCGGCTACGTGGGCCAGCACACCGTCAAGCGCCATTCTTCCTTTTTCATCCGCATTGAAGCCTTGATAGAGGAAGTCGCGCAGAAAGCGCCCGTTTTGCGAAATGCCTTCCGCATAGACACGCGCAGCCGGAGCAACTGCATCCGGTGTGTGCTTCGCATACGACGCAAAATCGCGAACCGCTGCAAACCCCGTGCCCGCCACCACAGGATCGGCAACTACATAAATATATTCATAGATCTTTCCGGGCTGAAAGCCGCCATTTAGGTGAATGTGCCTGTCGCTTGGAACGAGTTTGCCGTCCACGGTCTGTGCAAACTGCCACTCGCTGCGCGAAATCGCCGTACGCGCTGCGTCGCGCGAATCTCGGACGGTCAGCACGTTGCGCGGATCCTCCGGCGCGGAAACCGGGTATTCCACGCCGCCGATGTTGCCCATGATCAGGTGGCCCAATGGAATTTCCGTCATCACCTTCGACGGCATCAGGTCGCCCCGCAACATCCCGGTAATGGACTTGCCGTGATCTTTCGCAATCGGCGCAAACAATCGCAGCGCATCCGCGCCATCCGCATCCCATTGCCAGCCCAGACTCACGATGGTGAAGCCCTTGCGTAGCAGCCACGCGTCTCCCACATCGCTGGCCAGCGTCCAGTCGCCGCCGTCCACAAGTCCAATGATCCGCCCCCGTCCACGGTTGGGGACTTCCAGCAGCATCGAACCATTTCCTTTTTTCAAATCCTTTGGCCGCACCACACAGAAGTCGGCGGAAAATTCCACCTCTCCGTCCTTCAGGTTCACCGCTTTATCAAGATCCAAAATCCGCAGGTTGTGTGGATTGGCCACCGCCAGCGAGAAATACACGCGCCCGGTGATGCGCTCATACGCACCCACATCCCCGAAAGTCTTGCCGTTCTGAACATCTGTTCGGGAAGTGATTTCCACGCGAGTGACGCGTGCGTCGAGAGGCAAAAGACCCAAAATAAAAATCAGTGTCAGGGTAACCACAATGAGTCGGAGCGACATGCGCGGCAGCATAGCACGGCTTTCTTCGCCAAAACATCATGCACAGGATGGAATTGAAAAGCTAGGCCTGTGGGGACTCGAACCCCAGACCTTTACCGTGTCAAAGGCCAGCTAACCAATACGTTGAACAACTTACAAAACTATCGAGACCACCTAAGTACACTGAAATACGCTTATGACGAAGTTTCAACGGTACGGAGAACGGTGCGGAATTTTCAGCGACTGATGCCAAACATTTTTAAGAAGGCTGCATCACGCTCACGATCAGGAAGGGCGGCCGTCTCCATCCACTGTTGTGTGTCCGGGCCAACGAGGTACCGAGTGTTGGGGGACTCGGCCGTCAATGCGTGGTGCACAGCCTCGACGACATGAAGATGGTCGGCGGCACCGGAGTCAACTTGGGGGAGGAGGTCTCGCAGGCTCATGTACGCCCGTTCATACAAGGCGCGCTCGTCCGGACCCAAGGAGCCACGGCACTCGGTCCAATTGAGAGCCGCCTGCGAGCGGATGTCGGTACGTGTTGTCCCGGGCTCAACTACGGACACGTTGATATCCCATGGCAGAAGCTCTGCCCGCAGTGCATCACTCAGGGCTTCGAGCGCAAACTTTGAGGCAGAGTAGAACGAACTAAATGGGAAGCTGCGCTTGCCATTGACTGAGCTTATGTTGACGATGCGGCCTCGTGATTGCCGCAGTAAGGGAAGAAAACGCTGGGTGACCGCTACAACTCCCATGACATTGACGCGGAAAAGCGCATCAATGGCCGCCAGAGGAGTCTGTTCGAATGGTCCGAACAGGGCGACGGCAGCGTTGTTAACTAGGCCCGAGAGTCTGCCGCCTGTCGTCGCCCGGCGTACTTCCACTTCGGCAGCCGTGATGCTCTCGGCGTTCGTGACGTCGAGGAGGAGCGGCCGCACATCGCCAGAGGCCGCCCGTAGAAGGTCTTCACCATCCACCGCCCGGCGAACACCGGAAAAGACCGAGAAGCCTTGCCGGGCAAGCTCGAGGGCCACGCTGCGCCCGATGCCCCGGGAGGCCCCGGTAACGAGAACAAATCCGCGATCAGCCATTGAGAATCCTCCGTTCCGAGCGTGCCGTCTAACGCTGGCGATAAGCTGTGGGCGGTGTAGGCGACCATCGACTTCATCGCGTTGTTAGCTTGCAGGTCGCTGCATCCGTATGATCGCCGCCGAACTCGGTTCATCGAAGGTGCTCGTCGAACCATGCGGCCACCCGGCGCAGGATGTCACGCTTGTGCGCCGGATCCGCGATCCCGTGCCCTTCGTTCGGATAGACTACAAGACCCGTCTCGACACCGAGCGTCTTCAGCGCATGCCAGAACTCGAAGGACTGCGGTGCTGGAGACTCCGCGTCGCGCTCGCCGACCAGCATCAGCGTTGGCGCCTTCACCTGCTTGACGAAGTTAATCGGCGTGCTCCTCGCGTACACCGCAGGATCGTCGTACACCGACGCGCCGAAGAACGGAATCATCCACTGATCGATCAAGTTCTGGCCGTAGTAGCTTTGCCAGTTCGCGATGCCCGCTCCGGCCACGCCCGCTTTGAATCGCGTCGTCTGCGTCACGGTCCATATTGTCATGAAGCCGCCATAGCTCCATCCTGTGATGCCGAGGCGGTCGGGATCGATCGGACGAGTGTGGATGACCTCGTCAACACCAGTGAGGATGTCGCGAAGGTCGCCGTAGCCGAAGTCTTTGACGTTTGCGCGTGTGTAGGACTCGCCCATGCCATAGCTGCCGCGCGGATTTGGTTGGAATACGAAGTACCCTGCCGCTGACATCGGAACCATGCAAAACCACGTGGCCGGCCAGCGCGGCGTGTGCGCGTATCCAGGGCCGCCGTGCACTTCAACGATCATCGGATACCGCTTCGACGGATCGTAGTTGCGCGGGTATAGCAGCCAGCCCTGCACGTCGAATCCCTCGTTCTTCCAGTGAACGCTTTCGGCCCGTCCCCACTCGACGTGGGCGCTGGTGTTGAGATTCGTCACCTCCGACCAGCGCCCTATTGGTCCGGCCCAGACTTCCGCAGGCTGGGTGTACGACTCGCGAATCGTCGCTACGTGACCTCCGCGCACATCAACGGAGAATCCCATCAGGCGGGGCGAGCGCCCGATGTATTCGTCACCGCGCCAGATTCGCTCGAGTCTGTTGCTCAACGGATTCAGCGAGAAGATCGCTGACCCGCCGTCCTGATGCGCGCTGAACAACAGTCGATCGGGCGCCACCCACCGCAGCCATGTCGCGGAAGCCTTCATATCAGGCGTCAGGTTGCGCGCGACGCCGCCTGCAGCATCGATGACGTACACGTCGCCCGCACCGATGTCCTCGTCGCTCATGAGGCCGCCGATGAACGCGATCGAACGACCGTCCGGAGACCAGGCCGGCCATTCGATCTGAATCTGCGGCTTCAGAATGGAACGTGTTGCGCCATTCGCGGCGTCGACAACCCACAGTTGCGCCACGTACCAGTTGTCGTCGCCAGAGCCGAAGGCGGCGGTGATCGCCAAACGGTCGCCGGTCGGACTCCAGTCGAAGTCGTACACGTACAGGTCCGGGCGCGTGAGCTGACGCACCTGACCCGACGCGATGTCGACGACGGCAAGCCGCTGCGCAAAGACCTTCTCATCGATCACGCCGGTACGAGCCGCCGAGGCCACCAGGGGCCCGGCCGCGCGCGGCGCGTTCTCAATGAAAAGAAACGCGATCAGCTTCCCATCCGGAGACCACGCTGGCGACGTGAGCGCGCCGGCAAGATTTGTCAGACGCCGCGGTTTGTCGACAATCGTCGTCTCGTATAGCTGAAACTGGCCCTGCCGCTCGGCGTCGTCCAGAAACGCGATCTTCGATCCATCGCGTGACCATGCCACACCGTGCGCCGCCTTCGAACCCACCGACCCGGCAGTCACCAAGCGCATCGCGGTCGCCGTGGCGTCAATCGGCGTGATCCGAATTCCGTCGGACACCCACGCCACACTTGCGCCGTCAGGAGCGATCACTGCTTCCTCGATCGGCTTGACCGCGAGGAGATGATCGAACACGGTATTTACGTCGGCCGTCTGCGCCGACATGACGGCCACAAGGCTGGCCACGCCTATGAGACCGAGCCAATATCGTTTAGTGCTCTCTCGCTCGGCTCCACCTCCGCTAGCTGATGCCTCGATCTTGTGACGTCCTAACATGAGGCCGGCCTCCTTTCGTATTGCCAGTGCCTGAGTGGCGGGGAGATTGCGAGATCGTATGCAACCTAACTCCTGTTGTTTATGCTGACCTGGATAAGGCCGGTCCCGGTCAGCCTAACACCGAACCACAGGCGGAGGGCCTAACTATCCTCACGCTACTTTTTCGGAGCGGGCTTGGCCTTGGTGTATTTACCCTCGAACCAAGGTGTCCACGTATTGCCATCGGCAGAGATTTCGGCCTTCGCTATCGCGCTCATCAGATCAGGCGCAAGTATAAAGGTGTCCTTAAACAGATACTGCTTCCCCGCGACGACAAACTTTCCTGTATAGGTCCATGTGTTTCCATTAACGGTTAACACTCCAGAATACGTGTTTCCATCGCCCTCGTACCCGCTAACAGTGAAGTTCTTGTTCACCGGGTCGTACCCCGTGATCTCAAGAGCCCCCGTCTCTCCCATAGCTCCCTTTTCCGCCCGCCGCTCTTGGAGAAAGAACCCCCCGAGAGTCATCTGATCGGTCGCGTCGCCAGTGAACTTGCCGCCGGGTCCCAGCGGTCCGGGCTTGTATTCCAGTTCGTACGTCCAATGGCCCACAACAACAGCTAGCTTCTTGAGCTCAGGAGCGGGCGTTTGCGCCCGCATTGCCGTGGCGAAGCAAACGACCAGAAGGAATAGCAGAATATTGAATCGTCGCATGATAACCCTCCTTTACTGAGTCCATGCCCTTCGCGAGTTTAGGGTGTTCGCCTCAGAGGGTGGTGCGTCCAATGGTGGGAGGTGCTCTTCGGTGAGGCGACGATGGCCTGAGAGGAAGTAAACGCCGACCCCGTCGGGAAGTGTTACTTCCGGGGAGGTCAATGGCAGAGTGTTACTCCAAAGCCAAACTCAAGTCAACGTCTAGAGCCACCTCTAACCAGATAAACTGCTATCATACGCGACAACTAAGCGGCGCTTACGTGACGAATGGAAACTAACTGTTGAAGCAAGGAATCAGGAGTTCGGAAGGTTTGCTTGCGGTCAAGTCTAAATCTCACGCATGCAACGGCCCTTCTGATATGATTCGCCACAGAAGGTGAATGGGAAGGAGAACTTCCCATGCCAGACCGGGTCAGTTCGTTAGATTCCCTCATCGGACAAGAGTTTT
>JBEKOE010000060.1:0-21457 GCA_049522075.1 Candidatus Acidiferrum sp. | reverse complement strand
GTGACAACCTCCTCGCGGGAGCGGTTGGCGATGTCGAGGAGGACCTTGGCGGTATCGGCGACGCGCTGAATGGAGGTGACCATCTGATCGATGGAAGCGGAAGTTTCGGCGACGCTGGAAGCCTGCACTTGGGTGTTCTTGACGACGTTCTGCACGTTGATGCTCATCTCGTGCATGGTGCTGGTGACTTCCTCGATGGCGGAAGAGGCCTGGACGCTGACCTTGGCGGATTCGTCGGCGGCTCCGGCAACCTGATTGGAGCCGGCGGAGACTTGGGAAGCGCCGTCGCGGGTGGTGCGCACGATTTCCTGCAAGCCGTGGGACATCCGGAGGAACGCATTGCCAAGGGTATCGCGCTTGGAGCGCGGAGCCACTTCGACGGTGAGATCGCCTTCGGCGACGGACATGGAGACGCTGGCCATTTCCTTCAGGTAAGCGACCATATTATTGAAGGTGGTGGCGAGAGCGCCAATTTCGTCGTTGCGATGGATATCAATATTCTGGTCGAGATCGCCGGAGTCGCCGATTTCCTGGGCGACGGTGATGAGGTGTTGCAAAGGCTCGGTGATGGAGGCCGCGGTGCGGAAGGCCGTCCAAAGCCCAAAAACGATGGCGAAAATCGTACCGAGGATAACGAGGATGAAGCCGATGGTGCTGGCAGTCTTGGCCGTCCTCTGGGTATCGTCGAGGGAGCGGCTGACGTCCGAATTGGCCTGGTCGAGGACGGCGGAGGATTTCGCAAGCCAGGAGGCCGGGTCTTTCTGCAGGTAGAAGATCTGGAGGTCGGAAACAGTGGCGTCGCCGGCATCCACCTGATGGCGCTTGGCAAGGAGGGGCTTGGCAAAATTGTCGGCCCAACTGGCCTCGGTGCTCTCGACCTGGATGAGAGCGGTGCGAAGAAAATCGTTGGAGGTGCTGGACTGGCCGCGCTTGATGACGTCGCCCAGAGCGGAAAGGCCGTGGTTGACCTTGTCTTCATCGCGGGGATCGCCGCTGAGGAGAAAGTTATTGAGGTTTAGACGGTTCCGCATGATCTGGTCACGAACAGCCTCGGCGGCGCGGACGCTCTCCAAGGTGGCGGTGACCTCAGCGTTGGCGGAGCGGGCTTTGAGAATCGCGCCGATGTCCACGACGAGAAGTCCGACGAGCGTCAGCAGGATGGCCCCAAAACTTTTGTATAACTGCTTTTCAATGGTCATTGCGTCACTTCCTCCACTCCCCAAGACGGAAACGAACACTCCACTGGATGACCGACCAAGAGCCGCGCGGAACCAAGCGGATCGCTACTATTGCCCCTTAAATTCAAACTCGACAATTTGCGTGGTCTCTTCACCGGCCGGTTCGTACTTCCAATCTTTAACGGCGTCCAGACAGCTCTGCACAAGAACGGGATGGCCACCGATGGCCCGAGCGCTGCGCACGCGGCCGTCTGGAGCGATAACGAGTTCGATCCTGACCTTGCCGCTGATGTTCATGCGGCGAGCGAGTTCAGGGTAAGTGACTCCGGACCTAGTCTTGAGCTTACGCTTGCCTTCGTCGTTCAGCGTCTGCGCACCGGCTAGCGACAGAGCGAGCAAGCCAGCCGCAGCGGTGGCAAGAATCTTTCGCCTCCAATTGAATTGGATGTGCACCACAACCTCCCTAGGCGGAAAACTACCCCACGCAAGAGAAGGCAAGTGCAATGCCAGGGCAGCAGGAGCAAAACAAAATGTGCAGGTTTTGTGTTTGTGGCGAACAAGGGCTTTCGTTCGAGCAAGATAGAGGAGGGTGAGAGTGTGCGTGCAGTTTGCTGGGGACGCGGGAGCGTCTCACGGGGGCTGCAGTTCGCGTGCGGGGGTCTCACGCTGAGACGGGGAAAACGGAGGAAGGCGGGGACAGGTAACGCATGCGCACCATTGCAACTAACAGGATTTGACTCAGAATGAGATGACTGAGTAGCGTAGGAGTGCGTGGCTTCTTAATTTGAGACACACGCAGAGCCCCTAAGCCCCCCATGCGTGAACGAAAGAATCTTCGTGTCCGCCGGCCCGCTGCTGCCCGCGGCCGGGAGATTTCCGCTCAATCCCAGCGCAATTATTCCCAGGAATTGATGGATTTGGTTGTGGAAGCGGCGAAGTCGCGTGACTTGCCCGTGTTTCTGGCGGGCTTTGCGGCGCGGGCCACGGAAATGTTGAAAGCGGAATGGGGAGGAGTCGGGGAGATCCTGGGAAGCAAGGTCGAGATGTACTCGCAAGGAAGGGAGTTTCCCGGAGGCAGTGGGGAGCGGGAGTGGGTGGCGCAGAACGTCACGCGAAAGCGGCTGGGGTTGGAGGTGCTGCCGCTGGGGGAAACGGAGAAGTATTGCGCGTTCTATCCAATTTATGCGAGCGACGGGGAGTTGATGGGCACGCTATGCCTGGTGCGACGCAAGGCGGAGTTTACGGCGGCCGAGGACGAGCTGGTGGCGGTCCTGGGAAGCCATGCGGCGCTCTCCATGGAAAAGGTGCGGCGGTTTGCGCAGCTGGAGCGATCGAAGAAGCAGTGGGTGGAAGATATCGATGCGATTAGCGATTACATCGCGGTGCACGACCAGCGGGGGAGGATTGTAAGGACAAATCGCTCGCTGGCGACGCATCTGGGGAGATCGCCGGTAGCGCTGGTGGGCGAGCCCATGATCAGCCTGCGGCACATCGCGGAGACGGGGAGCGCCCTGCCCTGCCCGTTCTGCCGGAACACCAGGGAATTGAGGGAGGAGTACATTGCGACGTCGGAAGGCCGGACGTTCCTGGTCTCAACGTCGCGGAAGCACGGAGTGACGGACGAAGAGACGCGAACGATTCACGTCCTGAAAGACATTACGGACCGAAGAGAGGCGGAGCGGCGGTACCGCGAGCTGTTCGACAGCATTCAGGAAGGATTGTTTTTTGCGACGCCGGAAGGGCAGTTCCTGGATGTGAATGACGCGATGGTGAGGATGCTGGGGTATGAGTCGCGCGAGGAGCTGCTGCAGGCGGATGTGAGCACGCATTTGTACCCAACGGCGGCGGCGAAGGAACGACTGGTGCGGGCGATCGCGGAGCGCGGGGCGCTGCGGAATTACGAGGAAACGCTGCGGCGGAAAGACGGAAGCCTGCTGCACACGCTGCAGAACATCAGCGCGGTGCGGGACAAGCAAGGCCGCGTGGCGCAGATCCGCGGCCTGATGCTGGACGTGACGGAACAGCGGATGTTCCAGTCGCAATTGCAGCGGGAACGCGACTTCAACCAGAAGATCCTGAACACCACGCAGAGCATGATTCTGGTGCTGGATACCGCGGGGCTGATCAGCTACGCGAACCGCCGGTGCTATGAAATGGGGTATCTGGAAGAGGAAATGATTGGGCACCGGCTGGTGGACTGGGTGGCAGCGTCGCACCGGAAGGATTTTGAAGCCGCGTTGCAGACCACGGCGAACGGGCAACAGGTGGAGAATTTGGAAATGCGGGTGAGGCGGAGCGACGCTTCGATGGGCCACTTCTCCATCAGCTTGAGCCCGATGCGGGATGAATCCAAGCAGGTGAACAACGTGGTGGTGGTGATGACGGACATCACGGACGCGGCGCTGCTGCAGGCCAAACTGGCGCATTCGGAGAAAATGGCGACGATCGGGCGGCTGGTGTCCGGAGTGGCGCACGAAGTGAACAACCCGCTGGCGGCGATTCTGGGATTCACGGATTTGCTGCTGGAAAACCCGGAGATGCCGGCATCGGCGCGGGAAGATCTGCAAATCATCCTGCAGGAAACGCAGCGGACGAAGGAGATTGTGCAGGACCTGCTGCGATTTGCGCGACAGCGTCCGACGCAGCGCGAGCCGGTGCAGGTAAACACAGTGCTGCGGCAGACGATCAAATTGCGCGGATACGATTTTGCGAGCCACGGGGTAGAGGTGGTGGAGGAGTTCGACGAGGGGATTGGGGAGACGCTGGGAGACGCGCAGCAACTCCAGCAAGTGTTCCTGAATATCTTGAACAATGCGTACGATGCGATACAGGAATCCGGGAATCACGGAAAAATCCGCATCGGGACGAAGCGCGCGGGCGACGCGATTGAGGTAACGTTTGTGGATAACGGGACGGGCGTGAGCGACCCCGAGCGGATTTTTGATCCGTTTTTTACGACCAAGCAGGCCGGAAGAGGGACGGGGCTGGGGCTGAGCATCTGCTACGGAATTGTGCGGGCGCATGGAGGCGAGATCCTCTGCTGGAAGAATGCGGGGGAAAGCGGGAGCACCTTCCTGGTGCGATTGCCGCGGGCGACGGAGACGGCGCTGGCCGCGGCCGCGAATGAGGCGGGGCGATGAGTTCACCGACGACGGTGCGGGCATTCTCGCCGATCCTCCTAATAGAGGATGAAACTTCGGTCAGCGCCTTCGTGCGGGCGGCACTGGAGAGGCGCGGGTACACGGTGGTGCAAGCGGCGAATGGGGATGAGGGCTTGCGGCATCTGGCGAAGGGAACGTATGCGGGTGTGATTACGGACATTCGGATGCCGGGGAAGATCAACGGCGCTGACGTGCACCAGTGGATACGGGAGAACCGGCCGGAACTGAGCGGGAGAATCATCCTGATCAGCGGGGATACGGCCAACAGCGAGACCCAGGAGTTATTGACGAAGAGCGCGACGCCTTGCATTGAGAAGCCATTTCGGGTCCGGGAACTTATATCCATAGTGGAGACGACTTTCGGAAAACCATGAGCGACGATCTAAGAATTAAACTTTTGGTAGTGGACGACGAGCAAAGCATCCGCCGGCTATGCATGACGATTGGCAGCTCGCTGGCCTACAACTGCAACGAGGCGGAGAGCGCGGAAACAGCGATTCAGCGGCTGGAAACGGACCCGCCGGACCTGGTGTTGACGGACTTGAAGCTGCCGAACCAGTCGGGCGTGGAATTGCTGAAGCAGATCAAGGCGGTGCTGCCGCGCACGGAAGTGGCCATCATGACGGGGCACGGGTCGATCGAATCGGCCGTGGACGCAATGAAGTTGGGAGCGTACGACTATATCGAGAAGCCCTTCCGGGTGGAGAAGATGCGGCTTCTGCTGCAACGCATGGCCGAGAAAGTGCGACTGGTGAATGAGAATGCGTTCCTGCGGGAACGCGTGACCACGGAAGAAAACCTGGACGGGATCATCGGCACGTCGTCCGGCATGCAAGATGTGTTGCGGATGATTTCGCGGCTTAAGGATACGCGCACGCCGGTGCTGATTTCCGGGGAAAGCGGGACGGGGAAAGAACTGGTGGCGCGGGCCATCCATTTTCGCGGAATGATGGCACAAACACCGTTCGTGGCAGTGGACTGCGGCGCGCTGGTGCCGACGCTGATGGAAAGCGAAATGTTCGGGTACGAGAAGGGCGCGTTTACCGGAGCGATGAAATCGAAGACCGGGCTCTTCCAGGCGGCCAACGGCGGAAGCATCTTCCTGGACGAAATTGGTGAATTACCCCTGGAGATGCAGGCGAAACTCCTGCGCGTGCTGCAGGAAAAGGAAGTGCGGCCGGTGGGGAGCAACGACCGGCACACGGTGGACGTGCGGGTGATCGCGGCAACGAACCGCGACCTGGAGTCGGCGTATCGCACGGGGACTTTCCGCAAGGATCTGTATTTCCGGTTAAACGTGGTGACCGTGCACATACCGCCGCTGCGGGAGCGCCGGGCGGACATTCCGATGCTGGTGCACCATTTCCTGAACCATTACACGCCTACGAAGCCGTTGCAAGTGACTGCGGCGGCGATGAAGAGCCTTTTGCAGTACGACTGGCCCGGCAACGTGCGCGAGCTGGAGAATTGCATTGCCCGAGCGGTGACGCTGGGCGACCAGCAAACGATTGACGTACAGGACCTGCCACCGGCGATTCGCAGCGAGCAGCCGGCGACCAGCGAGATGACCCCGCAGGATGCCGCTTCCCTTTCGACGACAGCACTGGCGGAGATGGAGCGAATGACGATACTGCGCGTGTTCGAGCAGGCCCACGGCGACAAGGCACTGGCTGGGAAGATGCTGGGGATCAGCCGCGCGACGCTTTACCGGAAACTAAAGCGCTACAACATAGCGCTGCGCAGGAATCCGGAGCAGGGCGAAAAGGAGGCCGCGGCGCACGTGGCGGCGCGGTAGTACGTCTCAATGTGGCGGGCAGTTCTCTCAGAGAAGAGTGAGACGAAAACGTTTCAGGCTGAGACACTCGGGCAAAGGCGTGCTGCGCGGAAAAACCTAAGTCACGGCATTTCTGCAGGTTCCAAAGTTCGTATCCCCTTATAAATTTTGGTGGTCGGCGTGCATTTCCCTACTTGGGACACTGTGTCCCGGTCCGCGTCGGGTGTGTTCTTGCTCGCCACGAGGCCAAAGCTCGCAAGATTCGCAGGTTAGTGGCAACGGGGCAGAAGCACGAGATGACACTCATTGCGGATGAACGGGGATGTGCGGAA
This sequence comes from Candidatus Acidiferrum sp., assembly GCA_049522075.1. Classification (GTDB taxonomy): domain Bacteria; phylum Acidobacteriota; class Terriglobia; order Acidiferrales; family UBA7541; genus Acidiferrum. The sequence continues at coordinate 15,012 of JBEKOE010000060.1, read as the reverse complement.
CAGCTTGCCCGGTTCTTTCCAGCACTTCCCGCAGTACGCTTTGCGGTGCGCGTGACGCCGCTAAGGCCCGCGCAGGGGAAATTGCAGGAACGCACGGTGCTGGAGTATGGCACGGCCGAATGTGCGATTTTCCTGTCGAGCCTGCCGCTGGAATTTGCGGATCGCGTGCGGGTCGAACGAGATGGAGGAGGACGTCCCGCGGAGGCGGCGGTGATTGCTTTGCAGTATCAAGAAGGGCGCAAAGCGGTGGCCGTACGGTTTCTGGAAGGCCCCTGCGATTGGATGAGGCAGCCGTGAACAAAATGATCACCACGTTGAACTTACCCGCTCCGCCGAAGGCAGATGGCGCCAGGCAAGCGCAGTGGGAAGAGATTCGCTCCGTCTTTCCCATCTATTTAGCGCTGGCCAAACATCTGCAACTCGAGATTCCCTTCCCGCCGAACAAGCGCGTCTTGCCGGAGAAGGCGGATGTCGACCTGTTCAGCCGCGCCCTGGCATGGCTGGATTCCATGGACCAGCGAGTGCTGGTGCACCAGTTGCGGCACCTGCTCCAAATGACCACGCTGAATGCCAGCGAAAGCGGGCTGCGCGCGCTGATCATGCGACACCTGCGGAAGCCGGCGAAGTCCCCCATGGACCGCGACAAAATCGACTTTCTGATGGTGCAGTATTTTGCGCTGTGCGTGCCCACCAAAATTTATCACAAACAGATTGAACTGAATGACGTGGCGCAAGTGATGAAGCCGGTGCTGGGAGAGATGGACACAGCGCCGCTGCCGTGGTGCGAACCGCTGGAGAAGATGATCGTGGCCTTGAGGTCGTTCAAGAGCGTGCGGGACATCTTGAAGACGGACTTCATCGAGCAGGGGCGGCGGGTGAAGGAGAAAGCTGGAGGGATGTTCTACGACCCCTCGGCGATGCTGGCGTTTGTGCGCTTCAATTTCCTGCTGAGGCGGACGCTGATCGAGTTAATGCACGCGGATCTGATTTTCATACGCACCGGGATCAACCGCCTGGATCAAGCCGGGGCAAGAACGGTGGATTGCCAGACTTTTGGACTGACGTCCGCGGAGCCGATCGCGCGAGTGCGGGCGCTGGCGGACGACTGGAAGCAGCCGTTCCAGAAGGAATACACGGAGCGCTCCGTGAGCCAGGCATTCGAGAAGTTGCTGGCACTTCGCGCAGACGTGGATCGCACGGCGGTGCGCGTGCTAGGCAAATCGCTGGACGCAGTTGCCACCAAGCCCATGGCAGAGAAGGCTGTGGGGGGCAACGGAGCGGTGGCGACACCGGGTGCAGCGCGTACGAGCGAGAAGGCCGAAGCCGCGGCGAATCGCAAGGCAGAGGAAGCGAAGCCCGAACTCGATTTCGAGTCGTGCATGGAACAGGTCTGGGAGCAACTGATATCGGCGCCACCTGCGCGAGGCCGTTCGATGACGACGGTGCGAGTAGGCGGAGCGCGGCTGCTGATGTCGTCGTGGGAAGTGGCGGCGTTCGTGACCGAAGACGGGCCGGCCGCGGAAGATTTGCGGCGCGCGGTGGTGGCGCGGGCCCTGGTGACAGCAGCGGTGGAAAAGGCCAAGGAATCGGGGAACGCCACGGGACTAGATCGCGTGCTGCCGATCGCGCGCGTGGAGGTTTCGCGGCTGCAGGAACGCGTGGAACAGGCAAAACAGGCGAAAGATACGGAAGCAGCGGTGAATCTGGGAATCAGCACGAAGCGGCTGCTTTCCGCGCTGGACGAAGCCGAGAAATTGTAATTCCCTGCTGGGAGCGATGGCAGGCAAGGAACACAGTCAGGGAGCGGATCTCTCTTGCAAAACACGAGCGTATTGATACTCACGGACGACGCGGAGTTTGCGCGATTGCTGAGCGCGTGCTGGCAAGTGGAACGCCAGCTTCCCGGCCTTTCCGTAGTGACAAGCGACCTATGGCAGAACGGCGGCGGAGTTTACGCCGATCTGGTGGTGATCGGGCCGTTGCAGGAAGGAAAGCTGGCGGAAGCGCTGCGCGCGATGGAGCCGAATGTGGCGGTGATTTTGTGCGCGCCGGCTGAGGCGACGGAGTTGGGGCTTTTGCGGAAACGCTACCCGCGGCTGTTGCACGTACCGTTGAGAGAAGATTGGACGCAGATGGTGCTGCTGCTGGCCGGTGAGTCCTTGCGGCGAACGCAAGCGGTGCAACAGTTAAAGCGGGCGGAACAGCGCGCGGCGGAGAATGCCAGCCAGGCGATGCTGGGACGGTACATGACGGACATGAAGCACAGCGTGAATAATGCGCTGACATCGCTGCTGGGAAACGCCGAATTGCTTTTGCTGGAGCCGGGGCAGCTTTCGGCGCAGTCCATCGCGCAAATCAAGACGATCCACACGATGGCTATGCGAATCAACGAAATCATGCAGAGATTCTCATCGCTCGCCAGCGAAGTGCGGGAGGGTGAGACGCCTTCTCAAGGTGAGACGGAAGAGGCCACGGCGGCGCCTTATCCGCGGCGTTAGGCGCCCTTCGCACGCGCACAACTCCTGTCTTTGCAGCTAGATAAAGAAAATAGACACGCCACGGTAAGGAACCCCCAAGCTGGCCGCTGACGTGCAATTTTCTGACGTGGAGAACTATGCGGGGTAGAAGCTCGTGCAGAAAAAAGTGCTGATCGTCGATGATTCGCCGTCGCAAGTGCGGCTGATCCAGGGTCTGCTGGAGCCGGAGGGCTATTGGCCCGTGGGGTTGAATGACCCGAAGCGCGTGGAAGAGGCCATTGTCGTGGAGCGGCCAAGCGTGATTCTGCTGGACGTGATAATGCCGGAGCGAAACGGATTTCAGATTTGCCGGGAGTTGAAGGGCAGCTCGGAGTTCAATTCGATCCCGGTGATTCTGGTGACCTCGAAGGACAGCGCGAGTGACAAGTACTGGGGCGAGCAACAGGGTGCCGATGGGTATGTGACGAAGCCCTTTACGCGGGAAGAATTGCTGCGGGCCGTTCGGCGGTTCGCATGATGGAACGGAGAAAGAGCGAAGCATGAGCGACGATTTCCAACTGGCGCCCCTCCCCGCGGATGCGGAAGTCGGGGAGATGCTCGAAGCGCTGGGCAACGTGGCCGAGCGCCCGCCGGAATCGCAGTACTGCGTGTTCCGGAGCGGACGCGAACGGTTCTGTTTGCCGGTGCTGGACGTCGAAGAGGTACTGGAGTGGCCGCTGGTGACGAAGCTGCCGCTGGCCCCGGCGTATGTGCTGGGGATCTTCAATTTGCGCGGCGCCATTGTGCCGCTGATTGATATTGCCTTGACGGAAGGCAGGCGTCCGGGGCTGCTGCCGAAGCACGTGGTAGTGGCATCGCTGAGGAGCGACAGCCATCACGACGATCTGCGGCTGGGGATTGCGGCGGATGAAGTAGTGGGGACCTATTCGGTGAACGATGCGGAAGACTTGCTGGAGCAAGCTCCGGAAAACGTGCCGCACTGCGTGGGCATGCTGCGACACGACGACCGGCTGGCTCTGGTGATTGATTTACGCCGGCTTCTGGAAGTTTACCCAGGACCGAGCATCTGACGAGATTCGGAAGGTTTGGGAGGCGGGAATGAAATCGCGACTGAGTAGCACAATCTGGACGCTGGTAATCCTGAACGGGATGGCGTTAGCCGCCGTGCTATGGCTGGCGTACAGCGCGGGACGCCAGTCAAGCGGGGGCGCATTCGAGCCCAGCGGACTGATCATTCCGGGAATCATCGCCCTGGGAATCAGCATCGTGCTGGCGTGGCGGCTGGGGAGCGCGATCCTCACGCCGGTGAACGAACTCTCGGAATTTTCCGAGCGGCTTGCGGCGGGCGACGCCAAAGTGCGCGCGGACGTGTCCTCGAACGACGAGTTCGGGTACATCGCCGAGAACTTGAACCGCGCGGTGGCCAAGGTGTCGAAGGCGTCGAGCAACCAGGAAGCCAATGAAGCGCTGCAGCGGAGCATCACGGACCTGCTGGCGGTGATCAACCAGGTGGCGCGCGGCGACTTGACGTTGCGCGGGAAGGTAACCAACGACGCGCTGGGCAACGTGTCGGACTCCATCAACTACATGCTCGACAACTTCACCAAGGTGCTGGAACGCGTGCGCAAGGCGGCCATGGAAGTGACCGCGTGCTCGAACAACATTCTTGTGGCGGCGGACGAGATGCAGGCGGGCGCAACGCAACAGGACCAGGAAATCACGAACACGTCGAGCGCCGTGGAAGAGCTCACGGTTTCGATGAAGCAGGTGTCCAACAACGCGGAAGCCAGCGCGGAAGCGGCACGCCGCGCGCTGGATGCCGCGGAACAAGGCAACCGCGCCGTGCGCGATACGCTGGACGGGATGCAGCGCATCCGGTCTTCGGTGCAGGCGACGGCGAAGAAGATCAAGTCGCTGGGCGACCGTTCACTGGAAATTTCGGAAATCATCAACGTGATCAACGACATCACGGAACAGACCAACTTGCTGGCGTTGAACGCCGCCATTGAGGCGGCACGCGCGGGCGAGGCGGGACGCGGGTTCGCGGTTGTCGCCGACGAAGTCCGCAAGCTGGCGGAACACTCCCGGAGCGCGACGAAAGACATCGCCGCTTTGATCAAGGCCATCCAGGCGGAGACGAACGAAGCCGTGGTGGTCATGGAAGAAGGCACGAAGGAAGTGGAGTCCGGGGCAACGCTGGCCGATCAGGCGGGGCGCGCACTGGACGCGATTTCCAGCGTGGTGCGGCAGTCGGCGGAACTGGTGCAGGAAATTTCCCTGGCGTCGAAACAGCAGGTGCGCGGCACGGAAGGCGTGGCGCACGCCATGCAGATCATCTCCAACATCACGCGGCAGACCTCGCAAGGAACACGCGGCACGGTGGCAACGGTAAGCCAACTGGTGAAGTTGTCCGACCAGTTGAACGAAGCGCTGGCGCAATTCCGCGCGCAGTCGAAGGCGGCGACTCGTGCGGCTGAAGAGTCGGACCGGCAGGTCCCGGCGGGCGCGGCTCGTTAGCGGTGAAACCACGCCCGGGCGCCAGGCCGGGGCAAAAGCGTGACCAAGATGAGCGAACGCCACGGGGCGGGACACGGTTTGAGCGAACACGAGCTGAGCGAGATCCGCATGCTGATCGAAGAGCGGACAGGCATCCATTTCGACCAGTCGCGGGAGAGGTTCTTCTCCACGCGAGTCCGTGAACATCTGCACGATCGAGGTTTCACGCGCGGCAACGAACTGCTGCGGGCTGTTCGCAAAACGAATCTGGAGTATGAAGCGCTGTTGGAACGGCTGCTGACGCAAGAAACATCGTTTTTCCGGTATCCAGCGGTGTTCGACGCGTTCGAGAAGCGCGTGCTGCCGGAACTGCACACCATAAAATTCTGGAAGAATCCCCGGACGCTGCGGGTTTGGAGCGCGGGGTGTTCGACGGGAGAAGAACCCTATTCGATCGCGATCACCATCCTGGACTCGCTTTCCTTCGCGGACGCCTGGAAGGTGGAGATTCTGGCGACGGATTTGGGCCGGCTGGCGTTGAAGCAAGCAGAGCGGGCGACCTACTCTGGGCGCAGCATCGCCAGCGTGACTGAGCAGCAACTGGCGGCCCATTTCACGGCGGTGAACGGCGGCTACCAGGTGAAACCCCGGCTGCGGAGGCTGGTGACATTCGCGCAGATGAACCTGGCTTCGCCGGTGTATGTGGGCCGCATGGACCTGATTTTCTGCATGAATGTGCTGATTTATTTCACGGAAGAGCGGCGGCAAGCCCTGGTGCAGAAGTTTTATGAGTCGCTGGAGCCGGGCGGATACCTGTTTCTGGGGCACTCCGAGTCGATCTCGAAGATGCCGGTGAAATTTCAGGCCATCGTGCTGGGCGATTGCATATTGTACCGCAAGCCGACGGCGGAAGAGTTGCAGAAGCCGGAATTGGTGGGGGAGGGACGCGCGTGAGCATGCCGGACCGCGAATCCGTCGAGATGTTCCTCCAGGAGGCCTCGGAGCACCTGCAGTATCTGCGGGAGTACGTGGGTGTGCTGCAGGAGGTTTCACCGCGCCGCGAGGACATGGAGCGGCTGTACATTGCTGCGCACACGTTGGGCGGCACTTCGGCGAGTTACGGCTTCCCAAGATTTTCAGAGGTAGCGGCGAAGCTGGCGCACGTCTTCCAGTACGCGCTGAATGCGCCGCTGGGAGACGATCTGCACGGCCCGCTGACAGAGTTTCTTTCCGACGGCATCTCCGTGCTGGAGACCTGCCTGCTGGAAATGAGCGACACCGGGCAGGAGAACGTGGAAGATATGGCCGCGTTCAAGGAAAGGTACCGGTTTGCCTTTCCGCCGGAGCCGCCGCCGTTGAATTTGTCCCAGCCCGGGGACGATGCGCGGGCAGAGGCAGAAGCACGGGCACAAGCCGAGTCGCAAGCTGCTGCAAGAGAGGCAGAGGCCGCGCCGGTGGGGTTGACGGGTTCGTATTTCGATGCGCTGCCCACCGATGATGAAGTGCCGGACGAGATTCTGGAATTCTTCCAGCCCGAGGCGGAAGAACATTTGCAAGTGGTGAGCGACTGCCTGCTCTCGCTGGAAGGCAACAACAATCCGGAAGAGATCAACCGGCTGTTCCGCGCGATTCACACGGTGAAGGGATCGGCGGCACAAGTCGGATTGCGGCGGCTGGGCGCGATTGCGCACCGCGTGGAAGACCTGATAGGCCGCATGCGCGACGGCGAAATCCAGCCGTCACCCGCGGTCGTGGATTTATGCCTCGAGTCCGTGGATGTGTTGAAAAAGACGCTGCATCGCGCCTGGGAAGATGAAGCGGATATGCGGGCGGGCGTGGATTCGCTGCTGGGACGCGTCGCGGAGTTCGCGCCGCAGGAAGTGGAAGAAGAAGCGCCGGTGGCGGCGGTGGAATCAGAAGCAGCGGGCGAGGAAACCGGCAAGCCGCCAACCGAACGCGCGGTGGCGAAGCAAGGCGCACGGGGCAGTCAGAAACAGGCATCGGTATCGAAGTCCGTGCGCATCGCGCTGGCACGGCTCGACCGCATGATGAACACGGTCGGCGAGCTGGTAATCAACCGTACGAAGATGCTGGGGCGCGTGGCGGAACTTGAAAAGCTGATCGACACGCTGAGCTTTTCGAAGGAACGCCTGCAGAACAAGGTCAACGAGTTTCAGGAGAAATACGAGTTCAACCGGCTGAGGACGTTGCAGCCCGAGACGCCGTGGGCAGCTTCCCAAACGCAGAAGATTTTGACGAGCGCGGCGGCGGGCGAGGCGTCGTACCTGGCAGAGTTCAGCGAACTGGAGATGGACCGCTACGACGACTTCAACATATTGTCGCGGTCGATGACGGAGATATCGGCGGACGTGAACGAAGTGCTGTCCCAGCTCGAGGGATTCGTCGGGCGAGTGGAAGGCGACATCGACGAATTCAGCAAGCTGGCGCACCACCTGCAGGATGAAATCACGGCCGCGCGCATGGTGCCCATCGGAACGCTCTATTCCCTGCTCTCGCGGACGGTGCGGGACGCCGCGAAATCGGCGAAAAAACAGGTAGAGCTGGAGTTTTCCGGGAGCGAGACGGAACTCGACAACAACATCATCCAGCAAATTTCGGACCCGCTGGTGCACCTGGTGCGGAACTCCGTGGCGCATGGCATTGAGGGTCCGGCGGATCGCGCTGCTGCCGGCAAGCAGGAACAGGGCACGGTATTTTTGCGCGCGTATCACCGCGGCAATCACATTTACATCGAGGTGGAAGACAACGGGCGTGGGATCGATTACCAGCGCGTGAAACAGAGCGCGATCGATTGCGGGCTGGTGTCCGGGGAAACGGCGGACCGCCTGACCGAGCGCGACCTGCGCGAGATACTGTTCCACCCGGGCTTTTCGACGGCGGTGGTGAAGACGGAATTGGCGGGGCGCGGCGTGGGGCTCGATGTGGTGCGGTCCAACCTTAACGCGTTGAATGGCGAAATCGAAGTGCAGAGCACGGCGGGCCTGGGAACGAAGTTCACATTGAAGGTGCCGTTGACGCTGATTATTTCGCCGGCGGTTGCGCGCGGATGAAATCGAGGATGTGGGCGGCAAGCTGCTCACCAAGGTGCGCGACGTCGTCACGGAAGTGGTGCGGCTTGATTCCTATCTGGGGCTGCCGCCGCTGGAACCAATCAACGGGTATTTCCGCATGGTGGTGGCAAATGCGGGGAGCCGGCAGATCGGCCTGGTCGTCGAGGAAGTGCTGGGCAAAGACGAAATCGTGATCAAGAACCTGGGCGAATACCTGCGGCGCGTAAAGCTCTTCCCTGGGACTACGATTGCGCCGGATGGCAGCCTGATTCTGCTGATCGACCTGAACCGTATGGTGGCGAACGAGCCAAGCGAGCGGCACGCGGTGCAGGCCAGCGCGAGCGCGGCACGCGTGTTCGCACCGGGGTCTGCGGCCGTAGCGCGCGGAACGATTCCAAGCGAGGCCATTGACCGCGTGGAGCAGGAGCGCGTGATCGTGATTGCGGACGACTCGATCAGCGTGCGCAAGTTTGTGGGACGCATGCTGGAGAAGAACGGCTATCGCGTGAAACTGGCCGCGGATGGGCTGGAAGCGGCGGAAATGGTGTCACAGTATGGCTGCCACCTGGTGATCACAGACCTGGAAATGCCGCGCATGACGGGTTACGAGCTGATGACGCAATTGCGGCAAAGCCCAGCGACACGGCGCATCCCGGTGATGGTGGTGACTTCGCGCGCCGGCGCAAAGCATCGCGACCGCGCCTTAAAGGAAGGGGCTTCGGCATTCTTGACCAAGCCGGTGCAGGAAGATCAGTTGCTAGCCGCAGTGGAGCAACTGATGGGCAAGGAGGCGGCACGTCCAGTTGTGCCGGTCGGGTAAGCGAGTATGGTAAGCACCCAGCCCAAGAAGTTTCGCGTGCTCGTCGTGGAAGACTCCACGTTCATGCGGCGTGTGCTGGAGTCGATCTTCAATTCGGATGACCAACTGCAGGTTGTGGGGCATGCCACCGACGGGCGGGAAGCGATTGCGCTGGCGGAGACGCTAAAGCCAGACGTGATCACAATGGACTTGAACATGCCGCACATGGATGGGTTGCAAGCCACGGCCCATATCATGACGACAAATCCGCGGCCAATCGTAGTGGTGAGTTCGGAGACGCGGGAAGGCGCGGCCAAAACACTGAAGGCGCTGGAATTGGGTGCGATTGAGTTTGTGACCAAACCATCGGCCGGTGTCGATCTGGACTTGCAGAGCGCGAAGGAAGAGTTGATTCGCAAGGTGCGGATGGCGGCGAAGGTGAGAGTGGTGCGCACGGCGTCGCGGATGGTGACAGCGGTACAGGGAGGGGGAACTGGCCCCGCGGCACCCGTGCAGAGAGCGCGATTGGCGCAGTCCATTCCCATCGTCCCTGCAGAGTTGCGCTTTCCGGTGGTCGTGTTGGCGGCATCTACCGGTGGGCCGGCAACGGTAATGCGGATGGCGCCGGGGTTCACAAAAGATTTTCCGGCAGCGGTGTTCCTGGTGCAGCACATGCCCGCGGCTTTCACCACGCAATATGCATTACAGCTCGCGGAGTTTACGGGCGTGCGCGTGAAGGAAGCGGAAGCGGGCGAACCGGTGCAGCCGGGAACGCTGTACATCTGCCCCGGCGGACAGCATCTGCGGGTGACGCCGACGGGGCGCATTCAGTTGGACGGCACGACCGGACGGATAGAGGGGTACCTGCCGAACATCGATGTGACCATGGAGTCGATCGCGGCGTACGCGGGGGCAATGAGCATTGCCGTGGTGTTGACGGGCATGGGCAGCGACGGAGCGCGCGGGGCGCGGGCCATCAAGTCGGCGGGCGGTCTGGTGCTGGCGCAGGATGAAGCGACATGCGTGATTTTTGGAATGCCGGCGGAAGCCATCAAAGCGGGGGTCGTGGACCAAGTGCTGGGGATTGACGATATTTATCCAGCGATCGAGAAACGCGTGCTGGGGCTGAGCCGCCTGGCGCCCGCAGGAGTACGCTGATGCGCTTTGAGCCTGTGCACAAAACGCCGGCGGTGCGCACGGAGCAGATCATTCTGTTCCGAAGCAGCAACCAGATTTTCGCGATTTCTTCCGCTTCGGTGCAGGAAGTGCGCAGCGTGGACAGCCTGGCGGGAGCGTCGATGGAGATCGACGAAGCGAGCGTGCCCAAGGTGCGGCACCTGCTGAAGCGAGGCGAGCGTGGCGTTTACGTCGTGAATGCGGCGCTGCACTTTGGATTGCGGCCATCGCCGGCGGCCCTGATTTTTCTTTTGCGCAAGACGCGTGTAGGGTTGCTGATCGACGGCATCGAGAAGATGACGACGATGACGCGGCTGCAGGCGTTGTCGCCGGCGTTTTGCCACGAGGAACGCGTGTGGTACCGCGGCTTGACCGTGCTGGATCAAAACGTGATTCCAGTGGTGAACCCGCAAGGTTTCCTGACCGAGCAGGAATTGTTGCAATTAGATGCAGCGGCCGGAGCGTTGCTGGATGCTCAAGCGGTGAGCGCACCGGAAGTGGGATCGACACCATGAGCTGGGCGGAACAACTCGATGCACGTTCCTGCGTGCTGCTGCGGCTGGGCGACCGGCGGTTCGCACTGGCGGCGGACCAAGTGTCCGAACTGGTGGCGCCGAGCCGGATGTTTCGCTTTGCTCACCGGACACCGGGGATCGACGGGGTGATACTGCGGCGGGGGAGAGTGGTGCCGGTGTGCGACGTCGCGGAGAAACTGACCGGAAAGCGTTTGACGTCGCGGCGATATTACCTGATTTCAAAACGGCGCCAGGAAGGGACGACAGACTGGGTCGCGCTGCCCGTGAGCGGCGATTGTGAACTGATCCAGGCGGATTTGACGCCGGCGGGGCCATCGGATTCACCGCACGTGGCGGCGTGGCTTTCCCATGCTGGGGAAGTGATCGAGGTGCTGAACCTGGGCGCGCTGACGCCTGGAATGGAACCGGTGGAAAGCGAAGCCGGCGGAGCGCCGTTGCCGGAGGCGCACGCATGATGCTGCCGGGCAAACCAGCGAAGATCCTGCTGATCGACAGCAATGTGCTGTTTGCGAAAAGGCTCGGCGACACGCTGAAGCGGGAGGGATTTGAAGTGACGGCGACGACGCAAGCGGCCTTTGCGCTGACCACGCTGGAATACGACAAGCCCACGGCGATTGTGTGCGCCACGAATATGCGCGAGATGGGGGCGCTGGAAATCGCGAAGATTATTCACGCGGATGCCTCGAACGCTTCCCTGCCGATCATTGCGCTGGGCGACGGCAGCCAGCGGGCGTTGATGGAAGCGTTTCAGGCGGGCTGCGACGATTATATTGACCGGCAACTTCCACCGGCGACGATTGCGCGGACACCAGCTTGAGCGGGAATTTGACGCATCACGATCTGACCGGGGTGATGCAGATGTTGGGGCACGCGCGGCAGACGGGCGCGCTGACCATCAACGCGGGCGAAACGGACGCGGTAATGTTTTTCGACGCAGGGGAGATTACCCACGCGGAATGCGGCTCGCTGTTTGGCGACGAGGCGGTGCTGCACATATTGAAGAGTTGCGTGGATTGCGGCTCCGGCGTGTACAAGTTTGTGTACGGAGCGGCGTCGGCACAGCGCACGGTGCTGCGTTCCGCGACGGAGCTGATGCTCGACGCCATGCGGGAGTTTGACGAAACGGCACACGACACCGCCGACCAGCTTGCGGACAAGGAGGCTCAATGAGCGACACGATCGCCATGCCGCCGATCAGCGAGACCGAGGTGAAACATACGCCCACGGTCTATTTCATCGACGACAGCGCGACAATGCGCGAAGTCATCAAGATCGCCTTCCGCCGCGAGAACATTCACGTGATTACCTGCGCGGACGCGACCTCGGCGCTGGCGCAGTTCGAGGAGCACCCGCCGGACGTGGTGATCACGGACGTGATCATGCCGGATCAGGATGGGTATTCCGTCTGCAGCCAGATCAAGCAAAACCCGCAGTATGAGAAGACGCCGGTGATATTGATGTCGGGCGTGGTGAACAAGAGCGTCGCGGACCGGGCGGTAGCGGTACAGGCGGATGATCTGGTGCGCAAGCCATTTCAGCCGCAGGAACTGATTGGACGGGTAAAGCATCTGCTGGCGCCGGCCATGCCTCAGCCAGCAACCCCGCCTGCCGACCGGCCGGTGGCTGTGCCATCGCTGAGCAGTCTCTTTGCGCCGCCGGTTGCACCGGCAGCGCGCGTTACGCCAATTCCTACGGGGCCGGTGAGCGTGCCGCTGTCGGCAGAGTCGCGACAGGGAGAACCGGTTTGGCCGCGTGCCGTGGCGGAAGCATTCATGGGACAGAATCCGGCGCCCAACGCGCCGCAAACTCCCGCGCAGACGGCGCCTCCAGCCGCGCGCGCGGGCGGGCCATCGGTAGAGCTTAGGCTGCGCGCGGAAATCGCACACCTGGAACTGCTGGTCAAGAAACTGCAGACCGAATTGCAAATCGAGCGCCAGTACAACCAGGCGCTGGAACTTCACGTCCGCACATTGACGCGCACGGAGTAATCCACTTTCGCGACCGCACCCCCGCGCGATGCTGCGGGGGCGCAGCGCGGTAGAGTGGCTTGGAACTACTTGTGGGTCATGGTGTCAACAAAGGCCAGAGTGTCGCGATGGCCCTCGTAATTCAGCAAGGAACCGAATCCGGCCATGCCCGCGGGATTCTTCTTTTCGCTTTCCTCGATGGCCGCGTCGAACTTGTCAATGCCTTCCGCCCCATTTGCAATGATGGCCACGAAAAAGCCGTCGGGGTCGCTGGAGTGGACCGATTCCTCATCGACCTGGTAGGCATGAAGCGCACCATCCGCGAAGAGTTTTTCGAGCATCGCGACCATGGTGGCCTTCAAGATCTTGTCGTCTGGATCGCTCGCCCCAGCCTTGTATCTCCAGTGCCCCACCCGGAGGTAGCCGTTTTTGAAGGTGCCGGAGTGACCGTTATAGTTGCGGCTATCGAGGATGTAGTCCCAGTGTTTTGAGGCGCTGTAGACGGGACCGGTCGCGTCAGGACTCGAGCGAAGCCCCTGCAGAACCTTCATCAGATTGGCCATGGAATGCGCGGAGAACCAACTGCCGTGCGTTGGCTGGCCTTCCTGATGGTTCAGGACAGAATAATTGCCGAAGGCAACCAGGGTGCCATCAGCCACGAGTTTATTCATGGCGTCGTTCCCAGAAGCTTCGATCTTCTGATAATCGGCCCACATGGCGCGGGGGACGGTCCACTCTGAAACATAAGTGTAGAGAACGGGCTTTTCCGCCGGCGCGGATTGCGTCCATGCCGTCGCGGCCCCGAGCATAACGATTGCAAGCGTACAGACTACGAACAGAAAACCAGTCAATGACCAGCGCATACGATTCCTCCTTAGATTTACTCCGCTGAAAGCGGGTCGAACTTGGCCTGTGATGGGAAAACAGCTAGGGCAAAACCTTGCGGACAGTATGCGTTGCAAGCGTGAAAGTCAATCTAATAATCCAAGTCACTGAGGATAACGCGCTCGAGGCCATTATTTTCCGTCGGGCAACGTGCTAACCTCGCTCCTGTGTGGGAATAGGATGCACGCTGCCAGGGAGAAGGGGCTGGCCGAGACAAATTGGGGAACGATTTGCCTCGTCCTCGATTTGGTCAGCGTTTGGACCGATGCGTTTATTCTGCTGCTCAAGAAAAAACGAGCCGGACATTGCTCCATGGCAAAAGGAGTGCGTACATGAAGATCATCCGCAATGTTCTGATTGTCATCGTTTTGGCCGTTGTGGTTTGCTTCGGACTCATCTTTTATTCTTTCTCGCGAACAATTCCCCTTAGAGACCGTCAACAGCTTTCCGGCCGAGCGGTGCAAGTGAAAGACGGCATTGTTTCCGTTGGAATCATTCCTTCCGCGGCCGGCCAGGTGATTTTGGTTGACTGTGGAAATGATCGCGAGGCGAAAGCAATTCTGAATGCGCTGAAGCAAATGGGTCTGGGCCACGAAGCCGTAAGAACCATCCTGCTGACACACGGACACCCCGATCACATCGCAGGCTGCGCTGTTTTTCCGGATGCCGAAGTCTTCGCCATGGCTGCAGAGCAATTTCTTTTGGAAGGCCGAACGGCAGCGAGATCTCCGATTGGATTCTTAATGGGGAAGAAAAGCTCCGGCATCCACGTCGCCCGATACTTGCAGGACGGCGACTCATTTCAACGGGGCAATGTCCTGGTGACTGCGTACCTGATCCCAGGGCATACCGACGGCAGCGCGGCTTACCTGGCCGCGGGAACGCTCTACCTCGGAGACAGCGCCGACTCCGCTAAGGACGGAAGCTTGCTCCCGGCAAAAAGGCTCTTCAGCAACGACATTGCACAGAACCATGCGTCCCTGAAAAGGCTGGCGGAAAAGTTAAGACCGCAGGCTTCCCAAATTGAGTTTATGGAGTTTGCACACTCCGGACCTTTGCGTGGAATGGCACCACTTCTCAATTTTGCCAACAGCACGGCCGCCAAACCTCCAGCCCCCTAACGACTGGAGCGTCAGGTTCTGGGTCGAGCCGCTCCTCATGACACGTTCAATTTTCAGGCTGTATCAGCGCTTTTTCTTGTTTTTCTTCTCGGCGAGGCGCGCCTTCACCAGCTTTTTCACCAATGCGGCCGGCAGAGGCCTGTCCAGGGGGAAGCGGATCGTGCCCTTAGAAGAGGTGGGGAAACGCTTGAGTTCGTTCTTGAAAGCCGCCATCACTGCCAGACTCATGGGGAACAGGCTGCAATGGTCCGAGAACGCAGCATAGGCCACCAGAGCTCCTTTATACCGGAACGTGGGAATTCCGTAGCCGATGGCCTCTGTGGCCTCGGGTGGAACAGCCGAGCGAATCGCCGCACGGACTTTGATTACTGAGTATTGCATAATATAGTGACATTCGTAGATTCTTGTGCTATGTTCAGAGCATGGGAAACCCAAAAGGTGTTCGGCGGGACTTCGAGAAACTGGAAGAGCGGCGCTTGCTCGC
>JBEKOE010000059.1:0-14763 GCA_049522075.1 Candidatus Acidiferrum sp. | reverse complement strand
CGTGTGAAAATCACAACCTATAATTAACATTGCTCGGCTCCTTTTTCCGAGCCTTGGTCGTTCAACAGCAACCAAGTCTACTCGGTCGAGGGAGCCGACACCGTCATCTAATCAGCCGCTGAACGGCGTTTATTCGAATCGAGGATCCAGCAGAATTCTGATCGGGGCGCTTTTCCTCCGGGGACTTAATTTGTCCAATTCCCTTGTTAGTCCAAGCAGGAAGTCGACCTTTTTCATTTCGGCCGCTTTTCTTATCTCCCTCAACTCCTTCTCTAAAATGCGGAGGTATCGCGGGACATAGCCCTCCTGTATCACGTCAACGCGGTATTCGCTTCGCCGCTCGCCGACCCAAGTTTCCTTCTTATACTGTAAATAACTCCTCGGATGAAGCACCAGGCCCCGTTTGGATTCACGGGCGAGGTAAAGAGGTCCCCCCAGGACGAGGAGGGGATAATAGACACTGACGCTTGCGGTGTCACGCGAGAAGCGCCCCTTCTCAAGTAATCCATAGTGCTCATCAATTTCACACTCCAGAGCGGCAAGTAGGTTCGTGACGGTGGCATGGTGCGCTTCGTCATGTAGAGCAATCCACGGCGCATTCTGGTGTTTCCGCTGAAAAGAGCAGTACTGGGTCGCGCAAGGCCATTTCCATGAATGGTGAAAGCCATCGAAATGCAGAAACTCGGAAATGTCTACAGTTTGATTTCTCTTCCTAAATCGCAGAGGTAAACCAGAACATACGATACCGAGATGGATCAAGTCTGGATCTGCAGGCTCATCCTCAAAGAATACTACGGGTTGCTCATTGTTTTCACATTCGCACAGGATATGGAACCAAAGGAAATCGATCTTTCGCTTGCGCCCCAAGAGATCAAATACAATCACGGCCGAGACGTCGTACTCCCTCGACTTCCCCGTTAGAGGATCTTTGAAGCTGGGGTTGGTTTCAACGTGGTAGCCATTGTCGCGGATTGTGGCGGCTACCCTCTGTTCCAGAAGGTAGCCAGAGCGCCTGATGGCCACCTTCATTTCGCGACGAGTGATCTTCTCCGGAAAGGTTGGACTTGAGTTCACGGTCGAGCTATCCCTGGCGGCTGAGGCAGAAAACCGTCTGCGATTTCTGTCTCCAGACCCACGGGCCGAGTATATCATTCGCACACTATCCCTTGTAGGAAGCGGATGTGGGCCCGAGTGCGGCACCCAACGCCGTTGCCGCCCCAAGTTGACTCAGCGCGTTAGGCCTGCGCCACCCTTCCCGCGTCGCGCGTCCAGAGACCACGCGCCGCCACCCACCGAAATCAGGAAGAGCAGCGAGCAGAACATCGCGAAGTCGGTGCGGGCGTCGCTGACCATGTACCAGAAGCCCTGGCCGGCATGAAATAGCTCGGGAACCTTCGTGGTCGCGATCGCCGTGGCGATTACAATCAACAGTGGAACGGCCGATGCCCTGGTCCAGAGTCCGAGCAAAACCAGCACGCCGCACACGATCTCAAAAGTTCCCACAAAGTGCGCTGTGAAATGAGGATGTGGAAATCCAATCCGCGTGAAACGAGCCACACCCATATTCGGGTCGATGTACTTGAGGATGCCTTGCGTGAAGAAAATCAGCCCGACCGCCAGGCGGATCAGTAGGATGCTCGCTGCACCTTGTGGGGGGATGAAAAAGAACCGCAATAGTGAGTTCATGTCTTTTTCTCGTTCTTTCCCAAGCTGAAGAGGCTCTCATGCACCGGGGGCACAGTCAAAGGGATAAATTTGGGCTTCACGGGGGCAGCCTGCCACTTTAGAAAATGACAGCGGAGCGCTAATAGGCAGAGAAGTGTGTGCTTCGGCGCGTTAGGCCTACACCAGCCGCTAGGCACGCAAGGGTCGCAAAGGAGAGCCAGAGAGATCCCTCGACCCCGGCGAAGCGCACGGGGCGCACAAATCGCGCTACGCGACCCGACGCGCCAAACTTCAGCGCGCAAAAGAAAGTCGGGTCGCTCCGCTCGGGATGACAGAGGCGACAAAAACGAGAGGGCTAAGCCTGCGCCAGGCGTCAATCTCGCGATGTGTATCTTTCTGAACAGAAGAAACTAGTCCAGGTGAACTAACATGAGGCCAGGAGATGCTATGTCCTTCGGCCTTTACTCAGCTGGATTCGCGATCGTAATCGTCGGCCTGATCTATGCCGCTCACCTCATGCACATTCCCTGGCACTGGATCGTCGCGGGCGCGCTGGTACTTTTGGGAATCGGCATTTTGAGAGCTGTGAAGACGACTCGTCAAAAAGACCTTGTGGGATGAGGCGATTGTCAGCGTCCGATTCTCCCTAAACTCAGCGGACCGGCATGGAGAATCCGATCTCCGGGGTCCTGGTGGGACGGGCTTCACCAGTGGTGAGCTGGCGACGACAGTTTAGGAGAGCTGCGTTCGGCCTGGCAACAATAGTGTCGTAATCCACCAATTTGACGGTTCGAATCCAGTCGCGGCCCGGCATTCGATTACTCCCGATCAGTAGGGTCATCGGAGAAGTGGATTCTGCTTGCCTATCGGTCACCTAATAGCGGCATCGCTGCCGACGCTGGCACGAGGCTTGCGGCGCTGGATGTTTCACCTCGGCGGCTTGGGCCTGATTCCCCTCGGACTGCTGGACAGTTCCCCCCTTCCGATGCCGGGCGCCATGGATGTGGCAACGATTGTGCTTTCCGCGCGCCAGCAGCAGTTGTGGCTTTATTACGCGGTGATGGCCACGGCGGGTTCGGTGATTGGAGGGTTTGTCACGTACCGGTTGGCGCGCAAAGGAGGGAAAGCAGCGCTCGAACGCAGGTTCTCTCGCCGGAAAGTGGACAAAGTTTGCCAGATTTTCGCGCGATGGGGATTTGGCGCGATTGTCATCCCCGCTCTGCTGCCGCCGCCTGTGCCCATGGTTCCATTCCTGCTTGCGGCGGGCGCCATGCAATATCCGGTGAGAAAATTCCTGGCGGCGCTCGCGCTCGGGCGAATCTCCAGATACATGCTCCTGGCCTACCTGGCCGCGCGTTATGGACGGAAGATCATCGCGTTCATCAGGGTACACGGGCACCCGGTGGCATTGGCAATCATCGTGGTGCTGCTTGCCACTGCTGCCGTGATTTTCTATTTCTGGGGCGGAGCAAGAGCAAAGAGAGGGCGTGGTAAGTAGGCGGCGAACTGAAGACCATTGTGGCGGGTGACTCAGACAGCGCCAGGAAAAGTCAAAACCCCCACACGTAAAACCGAAGTGCAGGGCACGCAGCTAAAAAGCTCGTCAGGCTTGACGCCACTTGAGGAAGACGGCGGCAAGCGGCGGCAGCGTGAGCGCGAGTGAGTGGCGGCGGCCTTGCCAGGCGTGCTCGTCGGCGTTCATGCCGCCCAGATTGCCTACATTTGTGCCGCCGTAAACTGCGGCATCGGTGTTCAGCACTTCTTCATAGTGCCCGGCGCGCGGCACGCCCAGGCGATAGCCATACCGCACCACCGGCGTGGCGTTCAGCACCGCCAGAATCACGTCGTCGGGATTCTTGCCGCGGCGGATAAACGAATACACGCTGTTGTCCGAATCGTTCGCGTCAATCCACTCAAAACCCTGCCAGTCGAAATCCACCTGGTGCAGCGCCGGTTCCGCCGCGAGCAGCCGGTTCAGATCGCGCACCAGGTTCTGCACGCCGCGATGCGGTTCGTACTGCAGCAGATGCCAGTCCAGGCTCTCCGCTTCGTACCACTCGTTCCGCTGCCCGAACTCCTGCCCCATGAAGAGCAGCTTCTTCCCCGGATGCGCGCATTGATAGGCGAACAGCAGCCGCAGATTGGCGAACTGCTGCCACATGTCCCCCGGCATTTTGTGCAGAAGGGAATTCTTTCCGTGCACGACTTCATCGTGGGAAAAGGGCAGCATGAAATTTTCAGAGAAAGCATAAAGCAACGAAAACGTCAGCTTGTTGTGCTCGTAGCGTCGGAAAACGGGATCCTTGGAGAAATAGTGCAGCGTGTCGTTCATCCAGCCCATGTTCCACTTCAGGCTGAACCCCAGCCCGCCGAGATACGTTGGGCGTGACACGCTTGGCCACGCCGTGGACTCCTCCGCGATGGTCAGCACACCGGGAAATCGCAAGTGCGCCACTTCATTCATGCGCTTGAAGAAATCAATGGCATCCAGATTCTCGCGCCCGCCGTAGCGGTTCGGTATCCACTCGCCCTCCTTGCGCGAATAATCCAGATACAACATGGAGGCGACGGCATCCACGCGCAACCCGTCAATGTGGTACTTGTCCAGCCAGAACAGCGCATTGGAGATCAGGAAGTTCTGCACTTCGTTGCGCCCGTAGTTATAAACGAGCGTGCCCCAGTCCGGATGCGTGCCCTGGCGCGGGTCGGAATGTTCGTAGAGGTGCGTGCCGTCAAAAAGACTCAGGCCGTGCGTGTCGCGCGGGAAATGTGCCGGCGTCCAATCCAGGAGCACTCCAAGTCCCGCCTGATGGCAGCGGTCCACAAAGGCCATAAACTCCGAGGGCGTCCCGTAACGGCTGGTGGCAGCGAAATAGCCGAGGGTCTGATAGCCCCAGGAGCCGTCAAAGGGATGCTCCATCACCGGCATCAGTTCAATGTGTGTGTAGCCGAGATCCTTGACGTAAGGAATCAGTTGATCGGCCAGTTCGAGGTAGCTGAGCCAGCGGTTGTGCTCTGCAGGCATGCGGCGCCAGGAGCCCAAATGCACTTCGTACACGGAGATCGCCTGCTGCAGCCAGTTTCTCTGTGGGCGTTGCGCCATCCAGTCGGCGTCCGCCCAGTTGTGATTGTCCAGACGCGCCACAACCGAGCCGGTGTTCGGCCGCAGCTCCGCAAAGAAGCCGTAGGGATCGGCCTTCAGCGGCAGCATCTCGCCGCGCGGGCCGATGATTTCGTATTTGTAGATGGCGCCCTCGCCGAGGTCAGGGAGAAACATCTCCCAGATGCCGGAAGAGCCGCGCGTGCGCATGGGATGGACGCGGCCGTCCCAGCCATTGAAGTCGCCCACCACGCTGACGCGGCGCGCGCTGGGAGCCCACACGGCAAAGTGCACGCCGGAAACGCCGTCCACCGTCTTGATATGTGCGCCCAGCTTCTCGTAGGTGTCGTAGTGCCGCCCTTCGCCCATGAGGTAAAGATCAAACTCGCTGAGCAGATAGGGAAACGCGTAAGCGTCGTGGCCTTCGACCACAGCGCCATAATCCATGCGGCAGCGGATGCGATAGCTCGAAGGAGCCGGAGCCAAGTCGCTCACCAAGGGAAGTTCCGCCTCGTAGACACCCTCCGGCCGGACTTTCTTCATGGGCAGGGAATCAGCTTGCGTGCCCCACAGGAGATGAGCATCCACCGCTCGCGGCTGCAACAGGCGCACCAGCCAACGGCGCCCCGCGGGCGTCTCAATGGGCTGGGGCCCGAGCACGCCAAAAGGATCAGAGTTGCGGCCCGCCAGCAGGGCATCCATGCGCGCCACAAACGGGTCGGCGGGCGGAGCCTTCGGTTTTCGGGGAGGACTTTGGGGCACGGCAGCATTCTATCGGATTCTGCCTGCCGCACCAACTCACAGTGCGACTAACAGCGCAATGAATTCCGCGTGTCCTGATCTGCAGGCCAAACCTGGATTTTCGCTTCCTTCGCCGGTCAGTTTCCGATCAGGAGTTATCCGGTCTGGGCCGCGCATTATGGGGGAGCTCCGATTATCTGGAACTTTATGTTGACGTCTATCCGAGTCGCAATCGGTTCACCGCAAAAGGTTGCAGGCTTGAATCGCCAGCGCCGCACTGCCTCCATCGCGGCGTTATCAAACGCCTTATCCACTGACCCGACCACTCTGAGATCGTGCGGCTTGCCGTCCGTCCCAACAATCAACCGGAGGACAACAGAATTCTTGGGATTCTCAATTCTGGGTGGCACTGGCCGGGGCGAATAGAGGAGGGTTGGCGGTTTCGCAGCACCTAGGCAATTGACGGACTCGGTTCCCCCTTCCAGACGCGCGAACAACGCCGGATCCGGCGAAGGCTCCGTGCTCAACTGAAGGAGATTTTCCTCAAACGTGGGCCTAGGTCCCTCAAAGCACCGGACCACTCGTGGGAAGACCTTCTCACCAAATTTTCCATAGTCTCGGTATTCGCACGCGTGGTCCACGATTCGATCTCGCACTTGTAGCGGCAAGACCTCAGCCGCAAGCGTTCCCGTATCTTTATCGAAACACAGCAACGACTTACCACCCGTGTAGTCGGGTTTTGTCTCCATGCATCGTGCCGCCAACGAACCGAGGTCCCGATCTTCGATTTTTTCTGGCTTCCAAAACTCGGGGGGGAACCTCAGTGACGCCATCTTGATTCCTGCTTCTTCCGCGCCCTCAGGCTCCGCAGAGGTGCTGTTCAGAAGCCAGCGTTTGTTTCCATTGGCGACCACTATTTTTCGGAAGTCACCCAGGACGGTTTCCCTGCGCCATTGCCTTCGCGATACCCATGTCTCGGTGTAGGTTCCCTCAGTTACTGTCGAGTCTTCCTTAAAAACCTTGAAACTCGTCTTTAGCCGGAAGGCCGGTGCGCCCTCGGCGCGTATGTCAGACAACTGCTTAGCGCGATCAACGAGTGCCTTGCCTTCCTCTTCCTGTTCTTCGGCCAAGCCTAAAGACGCGGCCAAAATCACGCTGAGGAGAAACCGTAAGGCACACGACCAATCCATAGCCAACTGCTCCAGAGCACAAGGTAACCTAACTTGAGCGCCCTGAAAAGAGAGACTAAGTCCCGACGTACTTGCCGCAAACTACTTACCCATTTCGCTCGCTTCCGCCCCCTTGCGGGACTGCTTATCCCGCGATACAGTGCTGGCACCCTAACGAAATTCGACGTGATTGCAGCTCTGGCATTTTTGAAATGAGGGACGACCGCTTGAGACGCCACTTCGCAACACCCGCCGCTTTGCTGTATCTTGCCTGCAGCATGATTCCAGGCACATCCACCGCACAGGACCGCGCGCAAGCCCGCTCCATGGTCATTTCGCGCAATGGCATTGTGGCCGCGGAATCTCCGCTGGCCGCGCAGGCCGGCGCACGCATCCTGGAGCGCGGCGGAAACGCCGTGGATGCCGCGATCGCCACCAACGCCATGATGGGCGTCGTCTCTCCGATGATGAACGGCATTGGCGGAGATTTGTTCGCGATTGTTTACGACGCGAAGGCCAACAAGCTCTACGGCCTGAACGCCAGCGGTTGGGCGCCGAAAGGCCTCACCATCGAAGCGCTCCACAAACTTGGCTTGCGCGATATGCCGGCATTCGGCATCCATACCATCACCGTTCCCGGCACCGTGGACGGCTGGCAGAAACTTGCGGATAAATTCGGGCGCAAGAAGCTCAGCGAAGATTTGGCGGCCGCAATCAACACGGCGCAGAATGGCTACCCGGTCACGGAGTGGGTGGCGATGTACTGGGGAAGTGCCGAGGACTACCTACGTGGCGACGAAACTGCCGCCAAGCTCTACTTGCCGCACGATCACCCACCGAAGACCGGCGAAGTCTTCCGCAACCCGGAACTCACCTGGTCTCTGCAGCAAATTGCCGAGCACGGCCGCGACGCTTTCTACAAGGGCGAAATCGCTCGCCGCATTCTGGAAACCATGAAGCGTCATGGCGGCACAATGACCGCCGCCGACCTGGCCGAATACTCCGGCGAGTGGATTGAGCCCATCTCCACCACCTATCGCGACTGGACCGTCTACGAAATGCCTCCCAACGGCACGGGATTTGCTGCCCTCGAGATGCTCAATATCATGGAGAATTTCCCCCTCGGCCAGAAGGATTATGGCTTCGGCTCCGTCAAAGCGCTCCACGCTATGATCGAGGCCAAGAAAATTGCTTACGCGGATATGGCCAAATATATTGGCGATCCGCGCGGCCAGAAATTGCCCGTGCAGACCCTCCTCTCAAAAGAATGGGCGGCACAGCGCGCAAAGCTGATTGATCCGGACCACGCGGATTGCGCCGTGCCCGCCGGGAATTTGCCCGTGGGCAACGACACGACATATCTGTCAGTGGTGGACCGCGAAGGCAACATGGTTTCGCTGATCCAGAGTAACTACAGCGAATTTGGCTCCGGGATCGTCGCGCCGGGAACGGGCTTTGCGCTGCACAATCGCGGAGCACTCTTCACGCTGGACGCCAGCTCGCCGAACGCGCTGGCCGGCCGCAAGCGTCCCCGCCACACCATCATCCCCGGGTTTGCACAGAAGGGCGATCTCCGCATGGCGTTCGGCATCATGGGCGGCTGGAATCAGTCGCAAGCTCACGCGCAATTCATCGCGAATCTGGTGGATTTCAAGATGAACATTCAGGCGGCCCTGGAGGCTCCGCGATTCACCAAACGTACCTTTGAAGGCTGCGACGTCGCGATGGAGAACCGTTTCTCCCAGAAGACACGGGACGAGCTCACCGCCAAGGGGCACAAGATCACCCTCCTCGGCACCTTCTCCTCGGACGTCGGCGGGGGCCAGGCGGTTCTGCGCGATTTTGCCAAGGGCATCAACTACGGCGCCTCCGACCCGCGCAAGGACGGCGCCGCCATCCCTGAATTACCCGTAGATTAACGCAACCTTTGCCAAAGAGTCGGGTACCGCTCGCTGTAAGTACTTGCGGCGAAGTACCGCAAAAGAGTTCCCTCCAACGTGCGAAAAGTGAACAGGTGTTCCCAAGGGCCCTGGCGCGGCAGCCTTCACTGGCGCTAACTGGCGTGTTTTCTGTGCCATGGCGTATCGCCCCGGTGGTAAGAGAGTTGCAACTTGTGAGAGGTTCCGAAAAGCCTGCTCGACTTGTGTTTCTTGCTGGGAGGCAGACATGCAGTCCCGAATCGGCAGAACTCTGGCGCTGGCAAGTAGCCTGACCGTCGCAACGCTCCTGGTGGGCCGCGCGGCTCGGGCGCAGAGCGCAGAGGTTGCGGGAGAGTATGAATGCACGCAGGCGCTGGTGGCGGGCAAGGCCGTGCCCTGCAAAGCCGCGCCGCTCTGCTTGAAAACGGACGGGCATTTTGAATTGCAGGGCCGCGAGGGCGAGTACCTGGTGAACGGCAGTTGGGTGGTTTTGAACGGCACGGTGCTGAAGTCGCGCGCGAAAATCGAAGCCGGCCACAAGATCGTGTTTCGCTTTTACAACAAGAAGGGCCTCTGCGAGATGATCTACGAACGGCGTGTCGCCGAGCTCGGCAAAACCAACCTGGGCTGATTCTCCCCTCGCAATTCTTCTCTTCCTAATTCCCAGTACAAGTCATCCCATAAATGGCTCCCGGGAGGGCACGGCTTCATAGCTTGTGGAACAAGTCTTTTCTTTAGGAGGTCGGGGCTTCAGCCCCGGCGCAAAGCCGCTAAAGCCACCACCCAAAATTTGTCTTTCCGACCGGAGGGACGGCGCCTTTTGCCGTCCCGGAGTGGAGGTACGGTTTTCCATCGCACGTTTTTTGTGCGATGAATCCCTCTTCAACTGCAGATATCAGACAAAGTGGTCCGTGCGCGCGCTGACAAATCGCGGCCCTACTTTTCCATCAGCTCGCTGAAAAGACGCAGCGTGGCTGGGGCATGCCCCGCATAGTGGTTATTGGCAAACGCAAAGACGCGGATTTTGCGCTTCATAAAGTTGCGGCAGGCTTCCACCCAATCCTGCAGGTCGCGCGTGCGGTCCACGATCGTGGCGTCCCACGTTTTCGTAAGCTCCTCGATGGCCTTGCGGTCCCCCAACCAGCGGATGTACGTGAAATCGGAGGTGATGGCGTCGCCTTTGGCGAACCACTCGCGCGGGCGCGGCATCCACGGGTGGTCAATTAGGGCCAGGGCGATGTTGTGTTTCCGCAAAAGATCGAAGAGCGCCAGGCCCAGCCAGGCTTTGTTGCGGATTTCCAGGGCAAAACGCGGCTCCGAGGGTAGCTTCTCGAGAAATGGCTTCAGCCGCGCCAGAAAATCCGCGGGCGTAGCGAAGGCCTTTTTGTTGAAGTATTGGAACTGGAACAGGATTGGCCCGCGCTTTTCGCCCAGATGATCGGTCACACGCAGGAATTCCTTCAAAGTTGGTTCGGCATCCACCAGGACGCGTTCGTGCGTGATTTCCTGCGGAGCCTTCAACGCAAACAGGAAATTCGCGGGTGTCTTCGCGTACCAGCCTTTCACCGTGGATTCGGCGGGGATGCGGTAAAACGTCGCGTCAATCTCCAGCGTATCAAACTGCGTTGCATAGTAGGAGAGGTAATCGCGCGCCTGCATGCCTTTCGGATAAAAAGTGTTTTCCCAGCCCTCGGCGGTGAACGAAGACGTGCCTAGCCGCAGGTACGCGGAATGCTCTTTGGAACTGGCCTCGTTTGGCATACGGGAAATCATAAAGCAAAAGCGTGGCGCCTGGCGATCAACTTGGTTGTGAAAGGAATGGCGGGGTGGCAAAAATGCTGACGCCTTGATGGGATGGGGCCCAGCACCGCCGGACCCCAATTGAGCAATCGTATGGATGCGGCTACTTCTTGGCGGAGGCGGCGGCCTCGGCCACTCCCGGCGCGAGTATGGGATGAAGGAAGGGCATCATGGACCGCAGCTTCGGCCCGAGTTGCTCGAGGTGGCTTTGCTGTTCGGTTTTGCGCTTAGCCAGGAAATTCGGGCAGCCCTTTTCGTTCTCCTCGATCCAGGCCTTGGCGAAGCTGCCATCGCGAA
Source organism: Candidatus Acidiferrum sp. (assembly GCA_049522075.1). Lineage (GTDB taxonomy): Bacteria > Acidobacteriota > Terriglobia > Acidiferrales > UBA7541 > Acidiferrum. The sequence goes on along the minus strand of JBEKOE010000059.1, from coordinate 4,072 downwards.
TTTCCGCCAGCAGCTTTTTCATGGCTTCCCGCGTTTGCGCCGTGACGATGCGCGGGCCAGCATGATAGTCGCCTTGCTCGGCCGTGTCGCTGACGGAATAGCGCATGTAGCTCAGTCCGCCGCGATAAATCAGATCCACGATGAGCTTCAATTCGTGGAGGCACTCGAAGTAAGCCACCTCCGGCTGGTAGCCGGCATTCACCAGAGTCTCAAAGCCCGCCTTGATCAGTTCGCTCACGCCACCGCAGAGAACGGCCTGCTCGCCGAAAAGATCCGTCTCGGTTTCTTCCGTGAAGGTAGTTTCAAGCACCCCTGCGCGTGTTGAACCCAGCCCCTTGGCGTAGGAGAGCGCCAGCGCTTTGGCTTGCCCGGTGGCGTCCTGTTCAACCGCAAGCAACGCAGGCGTGCCGGCGCCCTCAACGAAAACTTCGCGTACGCGATGGCCGGGTGCCTTCGGCGCGATCATGGAAACATCCACGGTCTTCGGCGGCGTGATCGCGCCGAAACGGATATTGAAGCCGTGCGCGAACATCAACGTCTTGCCAGGCGTAAGATTCGGTTCGATAGCCTCTTTGTAGAGCTTCGGCTGGCGCGTATCCGGCGCAAGAATCATGATGACATCCGCCCAAGCGGCGGCTTCCGCGGGCGTTTTCACGGTGAGGCCATCGTTTTGCGCCTTGGCGCGCGAAGCGCTGCCCACAGGAAGTCCGACGACCACGGAGACTCCGGAATCGCGCAGATTCAGAGCGTGCGCGTGGCCTTGCGAGCCGTAGCCGATAATCGCGACCTTCTTCTTCTGGATCAGGGAGAGGTCTGCATCTTTGTCGTAGTAGAGATTTGCCATTGCGTTCGTTGTTCCTTTCGTGGGCCGCGCGGCGGCCGAAAATCTTAAAATTGTCGAGTTCGTGTCACGCGGGTCCAGCGTGGCCGCAACCCTGCGGAATTATTTGGCGGAAGGAGCAGGCACCACGGGGGCAGTTTCAGCCGCGCCAGGGGGACGCAGCAGATCGTTGCCGCGCGTCATGGCGATGCGTCCGGTGCGCGCCATTTCCAGCACGCCGAATGGACGCAGAACCTCCAGCAAGCCGTCGATTTTGTCCACCGTACCGGAAACTTCCACGATCAAGGATTCGGGGGCCACGTCCACCACGCGCGCGCGAAACACCTTGATGAGTTCCATCAGGTGGGGGCGGTTCTGCTGGTCGGCGGAAACTTTGATGAGCGCCAGGTCGCGCTCCAGCATGGAACGGTCGGTAATATTTTCGGCCAGGAGGACATCTACGAGTTTTTCCAGGCTGGCTTCCAGCCGGTGGGCGCCGCGCGCATCCGTGTGCGCGCAAAGAGTCATGCGGGCAATCGCTTCGTTTTCGGTGGGGCCGACGGTAAGCGAATCAATGTTGATGGCCAGGCGCCGGGTGAGGGAAGCGACCCGGTTCAGTACACCAGGCTTGTTCTCGACGTAAGCGACGATGGTTTGCATGCGATCCTCGATTTTCTCATTCCCGCAAGCGCTCCCGATCAGGCCGGGAGCAGTGCAATATCCCCGGATATGATTTCATTTTGCCGAGCGCGGGTCCAGCGGGGCACGACTTTCCTAATGCTAAATCCTAAGGCTGGGTGGCGGATTCCACCAACGGGCTGCTGGGCCGGCGAATCATATCGTGAAGCGCCGCGCCGGCCGCGACCATCGGATACACGGAATCTTCCTGTTCGACGCGGAAGTCGAGCAGAACGGGTTGCTCGGTGTGACGCGCCGACTCAATCGTTGAAATGACTTCCGCGCGCGAAGTGATGCGCTCCCCGCGGATGCCGAAGGCATTCGCCAACGAAACAAAATCGGGCGCGACCAGCGGCGTGGCCACGTACCGCTTGTCGTAGAAAAACTCCTGCCACTGGCGGACCATGCCGAGATAGCCGTTGTTGATGATGGCAATCTTGACGTTTATCTTTTCCTGGACAATCGTGGCGAGTTCGCAGGAAGTCATCTGGAAACCGCCATCGCCGACAATCGCCCAGACTTCGGCGTCGGGCCGCGCGAACTTTGCGCCAATCGCGGCGGGCAGCGCAAATCCCATGGTGCCAAGCCCGCCAGAAGTGATCAACGAGCGCGGGCGATCGTGGTGGTAATACTGCGCTTCCCACATCTGGTGCTGGCCCACGTCGGTGACCACGATGGCCTCGCCCCTGGTGACCTTCCAGAGATCGTTGATAACGTGCGCGGCGTAAAGATGGCCGCTGTCCGGAAGGCTCTGAATATCGCGAACCGCGGAATCACCTTTCAACTCCTTGATATGCGCCAGCCAGGAAGAGTGATCGCGCTCGTGGATGTGCGGCAGGAGTCTGGTTAGAGTTTCGCCGGCATCGCCCACCAAAGCAGCGTCCACGTGAACGTTTTTGTTGATCTCGGCGCGATCCACTTCGATGTGGATTTTTTGGGCGTTGCGCGCATAAGTGCGCAGGTCGCCGGTAACGCGATCATCGAAGCGCATGCCCACGGCGATCAGCAGGTCGGCTTCCTGAATCGCGGTGTTGACCCAGGCTTCGCCGTGCATGCCCATCATCCCAAGGTTCATCGGATCGCTGGCCGGGAAGCAACCAATGCCGAGGAGCGTCATGGCCACGGGGATGTTGCTGGTGCGAACGAATTCCTCGAGCTTGCGCATGGCGCCGGAGAGCATGATGCCGCGTCCGGCAAGAATCACCGGGCGCTTGGCCGTGTTCAGCAACTCGACCGCGCGGTCAAATTCGTCTTGTTTATGGTTGTTGCGAATGCGCTTCACCGGCAGGTTCGGAGCGCACGCCTCCCAATCGAATTCGGCAGAAGCCTGTTGCGCATCCTTGGTGAAGTCCACGAGCACCGGGCCGGGACGTCCGGACTGGGCAATAATGAAAACTTCGCGGAGCGTGCGCGCGATATCTTCCGCCCTGGAAACCACCACGTTGTATTTGGTGATCGGCATGGTGATGCCGGTGATGTCCACTTCCTGGAAGGCATCAGAGCCGAGCACCTTGCTGCTAACTTGTCCGGTGATGCAGACCACCGGGGAAGAATCCAGCATGGCCGTGGCGATGCCGGTGACCATGTTGGTGGCGCCGGGACCGGAAGTGGCCATGGCGACGCCGATGCCGCCCGTGGCGCGCGCGTAGCCGTCGGCCATGTGCGTGGCGCCCTGTTCGTGGCGCACGAGAATGTGATGGAGCTTGGATTTGCCAAGCGCATCGTAGACCGGAAGAATCGCGCCGCCGGGATAGCCGAAGATGTGACGCACGCCGAGGCGTGTCAATGTTTCACAAAGGATTTCCGCACCAGTCATTTTCATAGAGTTCTCCCCGAGGATCCCGGCAGGGAACCGGATGAAAAAGAATCGGGCAGGGAAGTGACCGCGCCAAGCGAGGCAGAAGAAACGAGATAGGCGTACTTGGCCATGACGCCGCTGGTGAAGCGGGGCTTGGGCGTTTTCCAGGTAGCGAGGCGCTGCCGGATTTCGCCGTCGGTGAGTTCGACGGAAAGATTGCGCTTGGGAATGTCGAACACGATGGTGTCGCCGTCACGAAGCGCGGCGATGGGGCCGCCCACAACCGCTTCGGGCGCGACGTGGCCGGCCATGAGGCCGTGCGTGGCGCCGGAGAAACGCCCATCGGTCACCAGGGCGACAGAATCGCCGAGACCTGCGCCGACCAGAGCCGCGGTCACCGCGAGCATTTCACGCATGCCGGGTCCGCCGCGGGGACCTTCATAACGAATCACCACCACATCCCCGGCTTTGATTTGGCTCTTGTTGACGGCGGCAAACGCGGCTTCTTCGCCATCGAAAACACGCGCGGGGCCGCGGAAGGTTTGTGTGTTGCTCCCGGCGACCTTGATGACGCAGCCTTCCGGAGAAAGATTGCCGTGAAGAATGACTAAGCCGCCCGTCGATTTGAGCGGGTTGTTATTAGCGCGGACGACTTCTTGGCCCGGGGTTTCTTTTGCGGCGGACGCTTCTTGGGCGAGGCTGCGGCCGGTGACGGTGATCGCGTCTCCTTTGAGGAGGCCAGCTTCAAGCATACGCTTTGCGACCAGCGGAGTGCC
>JBEKOE010000058.1:0-14834 GCA_049522075.1 Candidatus Acidiferrum sp. | reverse complement strand
AACAATTTGCCAAGGACGCCACCGCCGCCAGCCTGATCGGCACGCCCGGGCATCGCTCCGTGGGCGGCATGCGCATCTCGCTGTACAATGCCGTGGGGCTCGACGCCGTCGAAGCCCTGGCGGGCTTCATGCGCGAATTCCAGCGCACCCGCGCGTGATCCCGGCGCACGGATTTTCATCCGCGCGCGATTAACCGCCGCTGGCTGATCGGAGGAACGATGAACCTCTACCCTAATGTTCTGTTCGTGCACATCCTCAGCGCCCTAGGGCTGTTCCTCGGCTACGGCCTGGAGTGGACCGTGAGCGCGTTGCTGCGCCACTCCAGCACCACGGATCAGGCGCGCGCGTGGCTGCGCGTGTACCGCGTGTCGCCGCCTGTGACCGGGGCGGCGCTGGCGGTGCTGATACTTTCGGGCGGCTGGTTGGCTGCGTTGACCGGCGGGATGAACCATGGCTGGCTGATCGTTTCCGTTGCTGGGATCGTGGTGGCATTGATGATCGGGTTCGCGCTTATCCTGCCGCGCGTGGGCGCGATCCGCGAGGCGCTGCCGGAAGGGAACTTGCCGCTTACGCCGGAGGCTTTGCTGCAATTGCAGAGCGCCGTGCTGCCAACGCTGGTTCGCGTGCGCGTGTTGCTGGCGGCGGGGATTGTGTACCTGATGACCACGAAGCCGCCGCTTGGCGCTTCGCTGATTGTGCTGGCGGCTTCGATGGTGATTGGTGTTCTTTTTTCGATAACGTCGTGGTCGCGCGGGTATGAGAAGAGCGCGGCTGCTTAGCTGGGAGTTCAGAGCCGCAAAGTCATTTCCTCAGGGGCGCTTCGCGCCCTGGGCTGAAGCCCAGGGTCTACCGAGCCCAGTGAAGACTGAGGGCTGAATGTCGGAGCTAAAGCTCCGCCCCCCCTGAAGAAAAGACAAAAGCAAAGAAGGCGGGATTGCTCCCGCCCGTTTGACGATTTTCGCGTTTCGGCGCGCGCACCGCGCAAATTATGCCAGATCGAAGAGGAGCACTTCGGCGTCTTGCGCTCCGGCTAGCTCGATGGAGCGCTCTTCGGAAATGGCCGCGCCGTCTCCCGTTTCCAGCGCTTGGCCGTTCAGCGTGACGCTGCCGCGCGCGACTTGCACATACGCGTGGCGCTGCTCTTTCAGTTGGTGCTTGACCGTTTCGCCCGGCGCCAGCACGGTCGCATAGAGTTTGTTGTCCTGGCGAATTTTCACCGAGCCATCGCGGCCGTCCGGCGAAACCACCAGGCGCAGCTTGCCGCGCTTGTCCGCTTCCGCAAAATGCTTCTGGCCGTACGCGGGCTTGTGGCCCTTGTGGTCCGGGAACATCCAGATCTGGTAGAGGTGCACGGTCTCCGTTGCGGAGGCGTTGAACTCGCTGTGAGTCACGCCCGTGCCTGCGCTCATATACTGTACGTCGCCGGGGCGGATCACGGAGCCGTTGCCCATGCTGTCGCGATGCTGGAGCGCTCCTTCCAAGACGTAGGTGATGATTTCCATATCGCGGTGCGGATGCGTGGGAAAGCCGGCGCCACCGGCGACGCGGTCATCGTTCATGACGCGCAGGGTGCGGAATTGGATGTGCGCGGGATCGTAATAATCGGCGAAAGAAAAGGTAAAGCGCGAATCGAGCCAGCCGTGGTTGGCGTGGCCGCGCGCGTCGCTCTTGCGAATGTGAATCATAGGGGCCTCCTGGCACTAACAGGGTGATAATACACGTTATAACGACTATTGTCAAGAGGGTAGTACACACAACGGCATATTCACCGCTATCCCCTTGGACTGCAGTCTCTTAGGGCCTCTTTTGGCGCCATTTCCACGCACGCGTGCTTTGGTGTAAAGTGATATTCCTACGCGGCCGCTCCCCGCCATCGTTGAGGTGTACGTTCATGGATTCTGCACTGCCGGCAACTGAAGCGAAGGCCGAGGACGCCTCCTCCGCGACGCGACGCGACACTATCTCCATCACCGATAATCGCACCGGTAAATCCTACGAAGTGCCCATCACCCACGGCACGATTCGCGCCGTGGACCTTCGGCAGCTCAGGGTGGATCCCGCCGACTTCGGCATGATCAGCTACGATCCGGCGTACAACAACACCGCTTCGTGTATCAGCCGGATCACGTATATCGACGGCGACGCCGGCATTCTGAGGTACCGCGGGTATTCCATCGAAGAACTTGCGGAAAAGTCCACGTACCTGGAAACGGCGTATCTGCTGCTTCACGGGGAGCTTCCCACGGCGGCGCAGCTGAAAGATTGGCACGATAACATCACGCATCACACGTTCATTCACGAGAGCATCAAGAAGTTCCTGGACGGGTTTCACTACGATGCGCACCCGATGGGGATGCTGGTTTCGGCGATAGCGGCGCTATCCACGTTTTATCACGACGCGAAGGACGTGTTTAACGCAGCATCGCGCAAGAAGCAAACCTACCGGCTGATCGGCAAGATGCCTACGATTGCGGCGTTTTCCTACCGTCACACACTGGGCATGCCGTTTGTGTACCCGGACAACGAACTCAGCTATCCCGGAAATTTCCTGAACATGCTATTCCGAACGAGCGAGACGCGCTACCGGCCGAATCCGACGCTGGAGCACGCGCTGGACATTCTGTTCATCCTGCACGCGGACCACGAACAGAACTGCTCGACGAACACGATTCGTGGCGTGGGCAGCTCGCACGTCGATCCGTACTGCGCGGCCGCGGCCGCGATTGCGGCACTTTACGGGCCACTGCATGGCGGCGCCAACGAAGAAGTTCTGCGGATGCTGAGTGAGATTGGCACGATCCAAAGGGTTCCGGAATTTATCAAGCGGGTGAAGTCCGGCGAGACGCGCCTGATGGGCTTTGGTCATCGCGTGTACAAGAACTACGATCCGCGCGCCCGGATTATCAAGAAGATCGCCTACGAAGTTTTCGACCTGATGGGCAAGAACCCGCTACTGGAGATTGCGTTGGAATGCGAGCGCATTGCCCTCGAGGACGACTACTTCGTGAAGCGCAGGCTCTATCCCAACGTAGACTTTTATACCGGGCTTATTTACCAATCCATGGGATTCCCCACGACGATGTTCCCGGTGCTGTTCGCCATCCCGCGTATGTCCGGCTGGCTGGCGCAGTGGGAAGAGATGCTGTTGGATCCCGAGCAGAAGATTGCGCGGCCCCGGCAGATCTATCTCGGCCACGATACGCGGCCGTACGTGCCCATCGATCAGCGCTCCTGAAAGCGGCAGAACAGCCTCAGCCACCAGACACTTTCCCGCTGAGGGCGCGCCTGTGGCCGGCAACCGAAGCGTTCAGCGCCTGTCCGAGAAGGCCGGAACCCATGAGGAGTTGACCACGCTCCGTGGTCAGACTCGCGCAAAGACATTGGATTTATTCAGCGGCATGTGATCGTGTTGTCCATGCAGCGTAGCCTTTTTGCATACGCCGTTTACCTTGGCACTCGACTTTTTTTTTCCACACGGTATATTGGAAGATGCGAGGAATTATGGGCCAATCGCCGAATGTTTCGAGTCACGCAGGTCCACGCCGCCGGAGCCAGCGGGTCTTGATGCAGGTGGCTGTTCGCATCCGTGGCGAGAACGCGGAGGGCGCCTCTTTTGAAGAGGAAACATCCACACTGGCCATTAATGCGCACGGGGCTTTGATACTGCTGCAGGCGCGTATCACCAGCGGCTGCAAGGTGCACATGCAGCACAACGGCACCAAGCAGGAACAGGAATGCCAGGTGGTGTTTCTCGGCCCGGTGCGTTCCGGCAGAGCGGAAATAGGACTGGAGTTTTCCTCTCCCTGCCCTACTTTCTGGCGCGTCGCCTTTCCTCCTGAAGATTGGTCGCCGAAGCATCCCGAAGCACGCACGGTCATCTCCACCAACTCCCACAGGAAATAGCTCTTCTCGCCGGTTATCTGAAGGTTCCATAACAAGTTGCGTTTTGATTGCTGAGGCGGCACCGTCGGCCCGGTGACGGTTTTGCGACGCGATATCGGGGCAGGCAATTCGTCATATTCCTTCAATGAGGTATTGACACTGGCAAAACATTTTGCAAGTATGCTTCCCCCGCGCCCCGGAGATTTAAGATGGCAGACGATTCGCCGCAGGAGCAATTCTTCCGGATGGGTTTTTCCCCTTCACGAAGGCTGACGAGCCGCGTGGAAGCCGCAGCGGATGTGTGGGTGTACTGGGAGTGCAGCCACCGCAAGGACGTGTCGCGCGTGCGCAATGTGGGCATGGGTGGATTATTTCTGGAAACGCCGCACCGGTTCGCCAAGGGGCTGATGGCCAAGCTTCACTTTCTCGTGGATGAAGGACAGATTCGCGCGGAGGCGGCGGTGCGACATGCAACGTCCGGCAAGGGGCTTGGGATGCGGTTCACGGCTGTCCATCAGCAGGATGGGCCGCAGCTTGCAGCGCTTTTGAACCGCCTTCGCTCGGTGCGCTGAAGATGTTGCTCGCTGGCTGGCACCGCACCAAATCCTGACTGGCCTTTCTTCAGGCTGCGGTTGAAATCCAACATGTAGACATTTCTACGTCTGTTTCCTTCGGCTCTGGCGGAAGAGCGCCGAGGATGAGTGCCCCAGGCCGCTATCTGCTATCATTCCCGGCTTGCGGACGACGGAGGATGCATGAGCCTGGCGCACCGGCTGGAGGAGGTACGAACGGGGTTTGAGCGGCCGTTCTGGGTGGCCAATATCAGCGAGCTGTTTGAGCGGCTCTCCTATTACGCGGCGTTTGCCTCACTGGCGCGGTATCTGCACGAAACGCTGAGCTTTCCGCTGGAGCGGGCCGCGGATCTTTCCGGGTTGTTCGGCGGGCTGGTGTGGTTTCTGGCGATTTTTGGAGGAGCGATTGCGGACCGGCTGGGTTTCCGGCGCGCGCTTTCCATGGCATACCTCATTCTCGCCGGGTCGTATTTCCTGCTGGGGTCGCTGGGAGCGCCGTGGCTTGCGCCGGTGCGTAGCGCCGTGCCACTCGTAGTGCTGGTGACAATTGTGCTGATGCTGCCGGCTTTGGGCGTGGCGCTGGTGAAACCTTCGGTGGTGGGGACGACGGCGCGCGCGTCGAATCAGAACGTGCGTTCCCTCGGCTATTCCATCTACTACACGCTGGTGAATATAGGCGGGGCGCTGGGACCGTTTGTGGCGTCCTGGGTACACAAGAATCTGAGCGTGGAAAATGTGTTTCGCGTCGCATCGTTGAGCGTGTTCGTGATGTTTTTTGCGGTGCTGCTGTTTTATCGCGAGCCGCGGAAGTCCGGAGACGCGCGCACGGAAAGCCTGGGCGTGACGGTCCGGAACTTCGGCCAAGTGGTGAAGAATCCGAAATTCATGATTTTCCTGCTGATTTTTTCGGGCTACTGGATCGTGTACTGGCAGGAATTCATTACGCTGCCGATCTATGTACACGACTACGTAGACGGCAAAGCAGACACGGAAAAAATGCTCTCGACGGGGCCGTTGGTAGTGATTGCGTTCACGGTGTTGTTCAGCGTACTGACGCGGAAAATCGCGGCATTTCGCGCGGTGCTGCTGGGAACGCTGATTGCGATGGTGGCGTTCGCGATTCTGGCGGTGCACCCGAGCATCGCGGCGGTATATGCCACCTTGGTGGTGATCGCGGTTGGAGAGCTGATTCAGCAGCCGCGCTATTACGATTACATTTCGCGGTTGGCCCCGCCGGGGCAGCAGGGCACGTACATGGGATTTGCGTTTTTGCCGCTGGGCATTGGGGCGTTTGCTTCGGGACGCATCGGCGGGGCGCTGCTGCATCATTTCGGCGAAGTGCAGCACCGGCCGGAACGGTTTTTGTGGGCGTTGACGGGGATTGGATTGGCGACGACGGCGCTGCTGTGGATTTACGATCGCGTGGTGAAGCCGGGGAGAGAAGAAAAGAGCAGCGTGTAGGAACGGTGCGCAGTTCTCTACACGCGAAAAACCAAGAGGAGAGAAGAAAAATTAAGTGCTGTTCGATCGTAAGAGCCCACCCTTCGCAAAGTACGCGAAGGATGGGGCACCCTCAAGTTCATTGGAGAGTCGACGTTGGAAAGAGAACTTAAGAGGACCGGTCTGGAGACCGGCCACTACAAATTGATGATGCCTTGCGCAAGTGTGGGTTCGACTGAGAACTGAAAACTGAGGACTGAGTACTAGTTGACCATGCGACGGAGGGATTCGAGGGCCTGGCGCGCGAGGGTGTAGCGAGGCTCAAGGTTGATCGCTTCCTGGAAGCAGCGCATGGCCTGGCCATACATCTCTTTTCCGAGATACGCGCGGCCCATGTTGTAGTGCGGGAAGTGGCGCGGTTCGTAACGACGCGCCTCAACGGCCTGCTGCAGCCAGGGAATGGCTTCATCGAACTGCCCCAGCTCGATCATGTAAGCGCCAATATCGTTATAGGGATTGCCGAAATCGGGATCAAGCTCGATGGCGCGCTTGCATTCGGAAATGGCGTCCAGAAGGCGGCCCTGGAAATGGTAGGTCCAGCCAAGAAAAGTGTGTGCTTCGGCCGTGGGATGAAGCTCCAGCGAAGACTGATAGAGTTCCGCGGCGCGGTCGTAGTCGCCTTCCATCTGGGCCTGGTAGGCGTCCTGGAGAACCTCCCACGCCCGGGTCAAAGTCTCCTGGCTCATAAGCCCATTGTGAAGCGAGATTTGGAGAAACGTCAAAGGTACGAAGGTGCTAGCTGTGCATAAGCGCAAACTGTCCTTTTTGACGGGTGGCGGGTGGAAATTGACCGCCGGAATGTGGAAAATAGAGGAGTCTTTAACTGAGCGACGAGGGGGAACCGTGAGGAAGTTTTCATTGAGCTTGGCTGTTTTGGCAGGGTGCGTGACGCTGGTGGCGGGAAGCGCCCTGCTGGGGCAGGACTCTGGCAGGAAATCGGGCAACAATGCCCCAGGGGTGGCGCGGGGCAAGACCATTTTTCAACAAAAATGTACCGTGTGCCACTACGACACGAGCAATCAGAAGAAGATTGGGCCCGGCCTGAAGGGCATTTCTAAGCGCGGCACTTTCAGCGTGAACGGCAACAAGATCACAGACGAGACTTTGAAGATGTGGATTGAAAACGGAGACCAATTGATGCCGGGACTCAAGGATAGCCTGGAAGCGTCGCAGATCAAGGATGTGATTGCGTACGTGAAGACGTTGTAAGCGGGGCGGTGAGCAACGAAAACATCGCGATTTCTTGAGTATTCGGAAGTGAAGTAAAAACCCCCGTTGACCTGCGGGCGCAGGCTGCCGGGGGTTTTCGATTTCACATTCTCCCAAGCGGGAGAAAGAAGTTACTTCAGAACGGCATCCTTCAGCACCTTCGCCGGGCGCAAACGGACAACCGTCTTGGCCTTGATCTTGATCTGCTCGCCGGTCTGGGGGTTGCGGCCAAGGCGCGCCTTGCGGTGAGCCTTTACAACGCGGCCGATCCCGGGGATGACGAACTTGCCCGCGCTACCCTTGGCCTCTTTCACGGCGAGCTTGTGGAGCTCCTCGAAAAAGGAAGCAACGGTCTTCTTGGCGGTGCCGACTTTTTCCGCAATGTGCGCGACAATCTTTGTTTTGCTCAGTGGCTTGGCTGCCATTTCTTTTGCTTATCCTCCTGAATTGTCTATCCACCCCGAATGTATCGAGGCCAGCCGCGAGCGAAAAACCCTTGTTTATCAAGGAAAAACTCGGGCCGAGAGGGACTATAGCGAAGGGAAAGGGGGAACGCAAGGGGAAAACAGCAAAAACAGCCGGAAAAACGCACTTTTTTTGCGGGCATGTGCAAAACGCCCAGCTTTCATGCGGTAATGCGCAATGCCCCGAGGCAAACTTGCGGCCAGCGGCGCTGTGCTATTCTTGCGCACCGCGCTTAATGAATGAAGGAGAAACGGTGATGAGCGATAGTCCAAAGTGGCACGAAGTCGAACGCGAGATTGCGGCGGCGGCGAAGCTGGGGCGGCGGCCCGTGGCGGTCACCTATTTGGACGCGGAACCCGCGGGAACCAAGAAGTTCGAGGGGTCGGAACCATCGGGTTGCAGCTTCTGGCGGTTGGCGGCGGAAGGAAGCACCTTCTATACCGTTCCAGAGAATCACTTTAACTGCGCGGTGGGCGCCTATACCCACAATATCCCGCTTTCCCTGGAGCGCGAGAAAGAGACGGAGCAAACGCTGAAAATGATGTTTGAGCTGGGATATGTCCGGCCGGAGGAAGTTCCGCAAATCCCACGGCTGGCGAAAGGGCCCAAAGCGGTGATCTATTCACCATTGGGAGAGGCTACGGCGACCCCGGATGTGGTTCTATTTGCGTGCAGGCCAGCAGGGGCGATGCTTTTGCAGGAGGCCGCGAACCGGGCGGGAGTGGGCAGCGGCGCACCGGCACTGGGTCGGCCGACATGCATGGCGCTGCCGGCTTCGATACAGCATGGGACGATGACCAGTTTGGGATGTATCGGGAACCGCGTGTATACGGGGTTGGGCGAGGATGAACTGTACGTGGTGCTGCGGGGAAAAGATGTGGCCAAGGTCGCGGAGGCGCTGAAGACAATCGAGAGCGCAAACGTAGCGCTGCGGGACTATGCAAAGGGACGCCGGGAACAGCTCTCGACTCTGTAACACCGTGGCAGGAGCCCTCTACAAGGACGCCAGGTCCTGGTAGAAGCAGGCGATGGCCTTGATGCCGCCGAAGTAGTTCTCCAGGAGAATGTGCTCGTCTGGCGCGTGGGCGTTTTCGTCGGGCAAGCCGAAACCAATCAGAACACAAGGAACATTAAAAGTGTCGTGCATTTGAGTGACGAAGGGGATGGAACCGCCCTCGCGGATGAACACAGCTTTCTTGCCGAAGCCCTTTTGCAGGGCCGCCTGGGCAACCTGGAAAATCGGCGCGTGATAGGCGGCAACCCAGGGCTTGCCGGTGCTGAGGACCTCGAATTTGCAATGCACGGTCTTGGGCAAGAGCTTGCGAATGTGGGCTTCGACGAGCTTGGCGATTTTCTTGGGATTCTGGTCGGGCACGAGGCGCGTGGAAAACTTGGCGTAGGCTTTCGAGGGGATGACGGTCTTGGCGCCTTCACCCTGGTAGCCACCCCAGATGCCGTTCAATTCGAGCGTTGGCCGAATCCACAAGCGCTCGACGGAGGTGAAGCCTTTTTCGCCGACGTAGGCGGGCGCTCCCACAGCGCGCTGGAAATCCTTCGCCTTCCAGGGCAATTTGTTCAGGGCTTTGCGCTCCGCGGTGGGAGCCTTAGCGACGTCGTCGTAGAAGCCCAGAACGGCGACGCGGAAGTTTTTGTCATGGAGCTTGGCGAAAAGTTCAGTGAGAACGGTCAGTGGATTGGGGACCGCGCCGCCATAGACACCGGAGTGTAGATCGCGCGCCGGGCCGGTAAGCTCGATCTGATAGTAGTTGAGGCCGCGGAGACCGTAGGTGATGGAAGGCACGCCCTTGCCGAGCATGGCGGTATCGGAAACGAGGAGCGCGTCGGCCTTCAGTTTTTCCTTGTGGTTCTGGACGTAATCCCAAAGGCTGACACTGCCGACTTCCTCTTCGCCTTCGATGAGCACCTTGATGTTAACAGGGAATTTTCCGTTCAGTTGATGAAGCGATTCAAGGGCTTTGAGGTGGATGTGCACCTGGCCCTTGTCGTCGGCGGTGCCACGGCCATAGAGATTGCCATCGCGCGATTGGGGCTCGAAGGCGGGCGAGGTCCAAAGTTCGAGGGGCTCGGGGGGCTGCACGTCATAGTGGCCGTAGAAAAGGACGGTGGGCTTTCCGGGAGCTTCGAGGGATTCCGCGTAAACCAGGGGATGGAGATTGGTGGGCACGATTTCGACGGTTTTGAAGCCCGCGGCACGCAAGTGATCGGCAACCCATTGGGCGGCACGTTCGATATCGGGCTTATTTTTGGATTTGGCGCTGACGGAAGGAATGCGCAGAAATTCCAGAAGCTCCGCGAGATGTTGTTCGCGGCGACCTTCGATAAATTCAGCAAGGCTCATAAATCCCCCGGGGCACAAAAATTCGCTTGCCTAGATAAATCCTTAAGAATTTCCAAGAAAAGCGCGGCAGCGGGATGCAAGCGAGGTTCGGGACAAGATGCCGGAGCCGCTACTTTTATTCTAAAGCTTGACGGAACAGGGTACAAGCCAGTCCCCAGAAAGCGAATTGGCACTTGGGAAACACCCGTCCGGAAGGGCAATTGACGGGTTTCCGTATAGGACCGCATGATGGGCGCATGAACGAAGCGCTCCATACGGCGTCGCGGCGCAGCCAACGCGTCTTCCACAAGGTGCGGCTGCAGGCCCAAGGCCGCAGCCATGATGGGCGGAAGTTTCGCGAGATCTGCGAAACCCTGGTGGTGAACGCCCATGGAGGTCTGCTGATGTTGCACCACGAGGTGGACAGCAGTGAGATGCTCGTGCTGGTCAACCCCCTGACCCAGGAAGAGCAGGAATGCCGGATTGTGTTCTTGGGAGAGAACGGGGAGCGCGGCCAGCGGGTGGGAGTGGAATTCCTGACGCCGGCGCCGCACTTCTGGGGCATTGATTTTGACGCACGGGCGCTGCCGCATTCCGGGGAGAACGGCCAGACGCATTGAGGGTTCAACGGCTGCGCCGACGGGGACCGAACTTTAGGGCACTTCTGCAATTGCAATTCTGCCAAGATTCCTTCAGGAATCGCCACACACCCAGCGGGAATGCGGTTAGTCCGCCGACAAATACGTGAAGCAAGACGTGGCCACTAATGCAGAATTTCGAACTCAAACGGGAACGAGCCCGAATGCAGTGTATGTAACAGGAGTTTCCGGCTGACAGAAAAGCCGCGAGCAAACACACTCTCACGCTCGGTCTAGCGATCAGCCGGAACGTCGCGCTCCCCGGTGTGCCTAAGGCTTTGCTTTCTTCTCCTCGGCCGGTGCTTTTGTGGCGGAAGTGGCAGCCGCTTTGGGCTTCCAGAATCCTGGATCAGCCTTGATCCATTCATCCTTCACATAGCTCATATGCGGATTAAAGGCAAACAATTGCTGCTGCGAAGATTCGACGCTGGCTGCGGACAGTTCGTCCAGTTTCTTCATGCCCTCTTCACCCAAGGCTGCCTCGAATTGTTTGTATTCCGCAAAGGCCTGATCGATTTCGGCAAGTGACTTATGGGAAGTCAACAAGAGATACGTGCCGCCATCGCCGCCATATATTTGCTCGAACATGCCCCAGTGCGCACCGGGCACGGCCTTCTCGTAAGCTGTCTTAACCAGCGTTACGCCCTCAGTCCATTCCTTGTCGTGGCCCGGGCGCACGTGGAAGACGGTGGCTTCGAGATAGCGCATCTGAGAGAGGTCGGGGCGTGACCGCAGGCTCATCTCTTCGCGGAAGTAAAATACACCTTGGTCGATCGATTCCAGCAGTTCGCCATCGGCCATACTGGCGCGGTCCAAGGCTAAGGAAAGAGCGGCGTTCTTTTGCGTAGCGTCGCCATCTTTTTGCCAAGCTTCGAAGGAGTCGTACCACGTTAGAAACAAGGCGCGCGACTTGCCCGAGAGCGAGTTCATGCCCAAATAGTACGTCGGCCACTTGGCACGCCTCATGGCATCAACGAAAGCGCCCTCGGCCTTGTCGTGAGCCATGCCTGCCTTCCCGGGTTTGACGAATTCTCGCGTAATCTGCAAGACTTTCGGGATTGACGCGTTTCCCGGCGAGTTTTCCTGCGCTGCTGTCACCCAGGCGCAAGTAACGGCAAGTGATAATCCCAATAGAAAGCTGCTGACTATTTTCATGCTCGTAACTCTCCTTTTTCTGCGAACGGGACTTGCTAAGGAAGGGCCCAGGTCCTGGGGACAACCACAATTTAGTGCCGCTAGAGCCTATAGGAGACCCGCGGTGCGGTCAAGCGGTCAATGGTAGATTTTATAGCTTCTAGTCAGAGGGAGAGCCACCATGGCTGGGGTAGAGGAGGGACTCCCCCTGCACAGTCACTAAGTCTCTTTTCTCGCGTTCCTGCTCAGAGGTAGTCGAACAGGGTCATGAATCCAAAGTCCATGTGGAGTTGCTGGTGGCAATGAAAGAGCGTGAGTCCGGGATTATCCGCGGTGAAGCTGATTTCCACTTCCTGGTAACCGCCGAGCATCACGACATCCTTCATTACGCCCGCCAAAGGGTTTCCTGCAATTTTGGTGAGTTCGAAGGAGTGACGATGAAGATGGATGGGATGAATGTCGTCACTGGCGTTGCGCATGCGGATGCGATAGCGCTTGCCCTGGCGTAGATGATAGGCGGCGGTCATCATCTCGTCGGAAAACACCTGTTCGTTAATGGACCATAGGTTGAAGCCGCGTTCTGCGGCGTTTTGCTTCGCAAAGGTCATTTCAATCAGTTCATCGGGTTCGGAGGCGGCAGCGCTCTGTTTCGCGAAACGCGAATAGTTCCAATGAAACGGCTTCGGCGGGGTCCATACCGGTTTGCCTTTGTGGCCAGCGTACTCGACCACAATGCCCATGCCGTGAGCGCGGTCGTCGTCCGCAAGATCACCCATCAGCCACGCACCCGGATGGTTCATCTCGACGATGGCGGAAATTCTTTCCGCAGTCCCGAGCCAGAGCACGGGAACCTCGGCAGGCCTGGGTACGGGGTTGCCGTCGAGCGCCACGACCCGAAAGGTGTGCCCGGGCAGCGCCAGGCTGCGGATTTCCGTCGCGCTGCCGTTCAGAACGTGGAAAAGAACGCGCTCGCCGTGTTTGACGCGAACTGGCTCGCGGTGCCCTGACATTCGTCCATTGATTGTGAAATACCGGTAGCCGACTTCGTAGCCGTGAGGCATGCCGTTTGCGAGTGAGGCTTTCATCGCGGACTCGCCGGAAGTTTCCAACTCCTTCACCTTCGTGGCTGGAGCGAGGAAATCCATGGCCATATCGCCGCCCTGGCTGAAGGATGGTTCAAACTCCTTGAGGACGAGAAAGACCTCGCGGTCGTAATTTCCCGGCTCGCGCTTGGGTTCAATGTAAACCGGCCCAACCTGGCCGCTATACTGCCCCGCGTGAAGATCGGCCCCCGCGCGATTGTGCGTGTGATAGAAACGGAAACCCGCAGGCCGCGGCGTGAAAGCAATGCGACGTTGGCCATGCGCAGGAATGAAAGGCGTGCCTTCCTCCGCCGAACCATCTACATCCGGCGAAAGAAACTGGCCATGCCAATGGAGTTGTTCCGGGGCATCCGTGTCGTTGAAAATGTCCACCACCGCCTGCTGTCCTTCCTTGAAACGCAACAGGGGGCCGGGGAATTGACCGTTGTAGGTAATTGCAGACACGATGCGGTTGGGCGCTAGCTCGACGGGAGTGTTTGCGATGCGCAGAGTGTAATCGGCCGGCGGCCCTGGAGCTTGCGACTCCGCACCTTCAACGATTGCGCCTCCCAGGAGTGCCGGGCCTGGCCGGAGCAATCCGGCGCCCGCAACGCCTGCCAGCTTCAAGAATTGACGGCGCGATGTAGGAAACCTGCTCATAGCGTCACCTCTTAGGATTCCCGCAAAGGCGTTACGGGTACGCCTGGAGCCTTCGGCAATGTAGCCGATAATTTATAGAGTACGCCAGAATTGGAAACGGAGGAGTGGGTGAACGGTTGAAACCGTAAAATTAGCGTGTCCGTGCGGACCCGAGAGCCGCGCCGGCGGACTGGCCATCGTGTTCGTGCTCGGCAGCGAGCCTGAGTTTCACCTTGATTGCGCCAGGCACCGGTTCCTCGGAGACTACGTACAGATACCCGCCGCCACAACCCGAATACATGGCGCCCGCGTAGCGTTCCTGGTAAAAGGCCAGCAAGCCGAGCAAGTCGACCGTGATGAGAGGATGCGCGACTGTGTTTGGAAGAAGCGCTTCCCAACAGCTCATGCATTCGTTCAGGGAGTCACCCAGCTTTGCAGTATTTTTGGCCAGGATTGCAGCGAAGCAGGCCTTCCCGGATTGGCTCAGGCGACGCACCCACTCGGCGTTCAAGTGCTGTTCGTCAAGGGGACTGTAGCCATCGGGACGCTGTGTGATCGGCAGAAGGTGAATCACTTGCTCCAGCCAGCGCCCGAGGTCAGGATCATTGCAGGATTCGATGTGGGCGGGAAACAATCCACCGGCGAACCCATAGTCGTAGTCAAGCCTGTTGATACCGGGCAGGATCAGGCCGGCCATGTCCTGAGAACCGGACGGGTTGGCCTTCCCCTTGTTTTCTGCTTCATATAGTTCCCGCACCAGCGCCACTGGATCTTTTTCTGGCAAGGCCCCGTTCCAAAGCTCTTCGGCGATTTTTCGTGTGCTAGTGGCCATCCCGGCGCGGTCCATGAAGCGGAAGGTGGGCTCCAGCCCGACGACCACCATGGAACCCGGCGGGTCAGGGTTGAGCCTGGACACAAAGGGCTGATCAATCCAACCACCAGCCAGTGCCATTCGATAAGGGATCCTTCCAATGGGGTTGCTCATCTTTGGCGCTCTTTTCCAGACCATGATCGTCAACTAGTTCTTGAGCGGTACCACTGCAAAGGGGGCATTCTTCTTCCTGGCATTTGCAGACACCAGAACTAAGCCGACTCCAAAATGACGTTCGCGTACTGCACGGTGTCACCGGTCCGAATCAGGCCAATCGTCAAGGGTACGCGTTGCTTGAATTGCGTGTGCGGCTCAAACGTCACCGGAATCTCGCCGAAACACTGCTCGAAGCTGTGCACCGTATGCAAATCGTTGACACGGCGGAATTCTTCGGCCATCACGATTTTCCCAATTACAAAGTTGGCTTGAATGGCCTGCAAAACGTCCAAAACACGCGGAACGTTGTCGACGAGAGAAATATCGACCGTTTCGATTTGTGGCCAG
>JBEKOE010000057.1:0-15321 GCA_049522075.1 Candidatus Acidiferrum sp. | reverse complement strand
GATTAACTATATGCCCCCTCGGATAACCAGAAAAAGCTATAGGCCTCGAGCCTCAGATAGAACCGTGGTTGACAACGTTCAACCGCACAGCTTGTCTTGCTTCAGAATCCGAAAGCGCCGTCACGACAACAGAATGGATCTACGAAGAGCAAATACCCCAGAGCCTCTCAACATGACTTGGGCTGGAGAGCGCAGCGAACATTTTTGCTCCTTCCAGTCGCCGGAGATGTTTTTTCTCTTGACTCTCCCCTTTATAGAACGCGCTTATCGGAGAAGTGGGTACTAGGGCTACCAAACTGAGGGGTATAGCTTATTTCGTTCCGTCAGGACACTACCCGGCGAGCACGCTGAGGGTATTCTCGAAGGGATTTGCTGGAACAAGTTGGAACGGCACTAGTAAATAATCGGCAGTTTGCTGAAGTCGGCGGCGCCTTCGTCGGTTACGCGCAGAATCAGCAGCGTACGGTCATCATGAGGCGGGCGGCCGACACCCGCGTGCTCGTCCGTGGCCTTCACGATGCGCTGCGCAACGGTATAGGCCGGGTCCGCGATCGCGACCTCAGCCAGAAGGTTCTTCAATCGGTCGGAGCCAAACTCCTCCAGATCAAGATTCATGGATTCATGAATGCCGTCCGAGGCAAAAACCACGATGTCACCCGGAATTAAGGAAAGCCTTCTCTCGTCATATTCGGTGTTAGGCAACAACCCAAGAGGCACTCCGCGAACATCAATTTCCGTGACTTTGCCATCGTGAATCAGCAAAGGCAAAGTGCCTCCGGCATTCGCGATGCTCAGTTCTCGCAAAGCCGCATCGTATACCGCAAAATGCATGGCAATAAAGCGGGCATCCAGCCGCGCGGCAAGCAGCCTGCCGTTCAGAAGGCCGAGCATTTCAGCGGGAGTTGCCTCCCGATCAACGACCAGCTCGCGCAGGATGCCGATGGCCAGCGAACCATACAGCGCGGCCGCTGTACCCTTTCCGGAGACATCCCCAATGGCAATGGCCAGGCGCCCCACGCCATATGGCAGTAGATCGTAGAAATCCCCGCCGAGTTCCCGCGCCGGAACATATGCGGTCGCCAGGTCCAGGCCGGGCACGTCGCGGGCCCCACTGGGAAGAAGTTGGCGCTGAATTTCTCTGGCAGTCTCCAGGTCATCTTGCATGCGAACCTGGGTCTCCCGCGCCTCCTCAAACAATCGTGCATTCTCCAGAGCGACGGCGACGTAGGAACCCAGGATATTCAGGAGGCGTTCATGCTCGGCGGTAAAGGCACTCGGCACCGTGCTTTCCAGATCCAGCACGCCTACTAGGCGGTCCTGCCGAAGCAGGGGCACCACCAGTTCCGAGCGCACCTCCACATCCGTTCCACACTGCAGATAGCGCGGATCCAGGCGCACATCAATCACACGGATGGTCCGGCGCTCCGCCGCCGCGCTTCCGGTGATGCCTTGATGCAAGGGCATGCTCACGCGAGAGGGGATGGCGTCCTCGAAGCGCATGGCGAAAATGCTTTCCAGCGTCTGGGTGGACTCGTTCCAAAGCATGACGGTGAAAACGTCATAGTCCACCAGCTTTTTGACCCGCTCCGCGATGCGCCGCAAAAGCTCGCCGCGGTCCAGTATGCCGGTGATTTCATGGGTAACTTCGTACAGCAGGGCGAGCGTTTCTGCCTGCTTCGGTTCCGTCACAATGGCGGTCGGAGGCACGGGATCCGCATCGCCGAGCAGGGAAAACGGAATAAGTTTGGAACTCTGTTCCATGAGTCGAGGCCGACTCCTAAATCTTAGATGTAGCGAACAACAGTTGGTTTCACGCGCAGCCCATTTTATCGTGAAAGGGGGAGGAATTGGTTGCAAGCGCCACGAAAAAAGATGATAGCGACTACGGCATAAACGGGGCGGCCGTCTTGCCGGCGAAAGGGACGGGCTCAGATAGTGCAGCAGCGACCCAAGAATACGGGGCAGGCCGGCTTAAAATGACCGGAGATTTGGCTTACTTCACTTCCCAGGTATCGCCTGCTTGTAGCAGCCGGTTCAGATCACCCGGACCTTTCTTGCTGATGACCTCGCGAACCTGGTCGTTGATGACGTCTTCGTAGCGCGGCAGATCGTCCCAGGCGCGGAACACCCCGATGGGGGTGGGGAAGCCGGGGCGATGCTCCATGTGCGAAAGCAGGAATGCGTAAGATGGCCGCGGGTGATGCGCGTCATGCACCACCAGGTCCGACTCCGCGATGCCATTGCCGAGTGGCACGACCTCGATGTCTCCGTCGGACCTGCGGCGGATTCCTTTATCGCGATTCTTGCCGAACACGAGAGGCTTGCCATGCTCCAGTTGCATGACATGTTCGCTGCGCGCATCTTTTTCCGTCAAACCGGTCCATGCGCCATCATTAAAAATGTTGCAGTTCTGCAGAATCTCGATGAACGCGGAACCCTTGTGGGCCGCCGCAGCCTTCAACGTGTCTTTCAACTGCGCCTGAAACACATCCACGGCGCGCGCCACAAAAGTTGCTTCCGCGCCGATCGCCAACGACACGGGATTGAACGGCCGATCCGGTGAGCCGAAGGGAGTGGACTTCGTGACTTTGTGAAATTCCGAGGTGGGCGAGTACTGGCCTTTCGTCAGACCATAGATGCGGTTGTTGAACAGCAGCACCTTGATGCCGACGTTCCTCCGCAGCATGTGAATGGTGTGGTTCCCGCCAATGGCCAACGCATCGCCATCGCCGGTGGCCACCCAGACTTCCAGTTCCGGATGCGCGATCTTGATGCCGGACGCCACCGCGGGCGCGCGGCCGTGGATGGAGTGAAACCCAAACGTGTTCATGTAATACGGGAAGCGGCTGGAGCAGCCGATGCCGGAAACCACGACAAAATTCTCGCGGGGCACGCCGAGCTCCGGGAAAACGGCTTGCACCGCGGCGAGGATGGCGTAGTCGCCGCATCCCGGGCACCAGCGCACTTCCTGGTCGGTCTGGAAATCCTTCTTTGTGAGCGGCGGAAGAGCAGTAGTGGTCATCGCGTCTCCTGGCGTCCCAGCATTTCATCAATTTTTTGTTCGAGCTCGTTCTGTTTGAAGGGTCGCCCCTGAATTTTGTTCAAGCCGACGGCGTCCACCAGGTATTTCGCGCGCAGTACCCAGAGGAGTTGTCCCATGTTGAGCTCGGGTACCAAAACCTTGCGGTAGCGCTTCAAGATGTCGCCGAGATTGGCCGGCAGCGGATTCAGGTAGCGCAAGTGCAGGTGGCCGAGCTTGCGGCCCTTGGCGCGCTCCGCCTTCACCGCTTGCGTGATCGAGCCATACGTTGAACCCCAGGACACCAGGAGCAGGTCGCCTTCCGGGTCGCCGCTGGGCAGCACATTTGGCACATCCTGCACAATGGCATCAATCTTCGCCGCGCGAATTCGCACCATCTTCTCGTGATTCAGCGGTTCGTAGCTCACGTTGCCGATGACGTCCTGTTTTTCAAGACCGCCGATGCGATGTTCCAGTCCTGCTGTCCCCGGGACGGCCCACGGCCGCGCGAGTGTCTCCGGGTCACGCTTATAGGGCAGGAATCCTTCGGGATCAGTGGTGAAGTGCACGGGAATGCCCGGAATTTCCTCGACGCTCGGGATGCGCCAAGGTTCCGCGCCGTTGGCCAGGTAGCCGTCCGAGAGAATAATCACCGGCACCATGTACTTCAATGCAATGCGGCTGGCTTCCACGGCGATCCAGAAGCAGTCCGCGGGCGTCGCGGCCGCAAGGACAGGAATGGGCGCTTCGGAGTTGCGTCCAAACAGCGCCTGCAGCAGGTCGGCCTGCTCGGTTTTCGTCGGCAGACCGGTAGAGGGGCCACCGCGCTGGACATCGCAAATTACCAGCGGAAGCTCCGTCATCACCGCGAGTCCCATGCCTTCCGTCTTCAGCGCCATGCCGGGGCCGGAGGTGGTGGTGACGGCCAGCATTCCAGCGTAAGAAGCTCCAATCGAGGAAGTAATCGCCGCGATTTCATCTTCCGCCTGGAAGGTCAGCACTCCGAAGTCCTTGTACTGCGAAAGCTCGTGCAGAATGTCGGAGGCGGGCGTAATCGGATAACTGCCAAGGAACAACTTGAGTCCGGCTTTCTTTGCTGCGGTGACAAACCCAAGCGCCAGGGCTTGGTTGCCGCTCAAATTCCGATACAACCCGGGAGAAAGATGCGCCGGCGGAATCTCGTAGCTGATCTGGAACGCTTCGGTGGCTTCGCAATAGGAGTAGCCGGCCTTCAACGCCAGTTTGTTGGCCTCCGCGAGCAGCGGTTTCTTTTCGAACTTGTCATCGATCCAGCGGACCGTCGACTCCGTCGAGCGGTTGTACAGCCAGTAGCACATGCCCAGCGCAAAGAAGTTCTTGCAGCGGTCCATGGCTTTGGCGTCGAGACCCAGACCCTGCAAGGCTGAACGCGTCAGACGCTGCAATTCCACCGGAAACACGCGGAATTTGTCGAGCGAATGGTCCTCAAGCGGATTGGTGGTCAGGTGCGCCTTGCGCAGGTCGCCTTCCTTGAAGCTGTCGGAGTTGATGATGGCGATGCCGTTCGCCTTCAGGTCGCCAACATTCACCTTCAAGGCCGCCGGATTCATGGCGATCAAAACGTCCACCGAGTCACCCGGGGTGTGCACTTCGCCGGAAGAAAAATTCAGCTGAAAGCCGCTCACCCCCGGAACGGTGCCGGCAGGAGCGCGAATCTCCGCGGGATAGTCCGGGAAAGTGGCGATATCGTTTCCATACAGCGCGACGGTGTTGGTAAACTGGCTGCCCGTGATCTGCATGCCATCGCCCGAATCTCCGGCGAAACGTATCACCGCCTGATCAATCACTTCGCGTTTTGTTTTCCCTGCGGGAATTTCTGTGAGCGTGGACATCGTGCAACTTACCCCCGTCTCTCAGTCACTCTCTCCGGGTGCCGGAAGGAGCGCGGCTTGCAATGAATCGGCGGTTCACGTTGTTTCCAGCGGGAGCGAGCGCCAGATCGCCGAGAACCGGCATATCAAGAATACCACAGGAGCGCAGCGGCAACCCGGGACCGCGCCAGTTAGCGCGTCACAAAGTACTAAACCCGTGCCTGCGGGATGCACTCTTTCCAAAGGACCTTTCGTTGCGTGTCCTCCGAGTAGCGCTGATCTCGCGGGGACTTGCTCGGGTGGAAAATTCATTGTTTCCATGGCCGGAAAAGAGTAGGCTGAGGCAGCGGAGGTCTACACCGGAGGTTCCGGTTACTACCATGTTTGAGTCACCTCTAAAGAAAGAGAAAGAAAGCAGCAAGACCGGACTGTGGGTCGGCATTGGGATAGTTGTGGTCCTGGCAGTTGTGGCGCTGGTCTACGTGACTTCGAAGCACGGCGCGAAGGGCCCGGCCCCTGTTGCAACGCTCAGCAACGTGAAGGGCGATCCAGTCCACGATTTGCGGGTAGTGAGCGCCAAGATGGATAAAGATTTCAGCGGCACGACCGCAATGTGGTCGGTCGACATTAAGAACTCATCCGCGCAGCTCACCTACAGCAATATCGCGTACGAGACGACTTACATCGGCGCGGAGAATCGGGTTTTGCTTGTAAACCAAGGCAAGATACCCCTCACCATCGGCCCGGGCGATGACCAGAGCGCGCAGTTTCGCGATACGCTCTACCCGACGGGGACGATCTGGTTCAAGATCCGGATCACGGACGCCACGGCCGCGAAATAGTAGCTAGTATAGCGGCTACCACACATTATGAGATTGTCACCGAGGCTGCAGCGTTGCCTTGCGCAGGGAGTCTTGCCCTGGGTGGGGTTTTCCAGGCCCAGCAGAGGAAAGTGCGGTCGGGGCAATTTCCACTACGAACCCAGCCGCTGCCTTCATTGCCGGCACCCTCAAGCGTGCCCGCAGGAACCATTCGTCCGCCAGTGTCATTCCCAGAGGCGGTCGCTTTCTGAACGGCGCGAGGAACTCTTCTACTCGTCTGCTTTTTGCGCGATGCACTCTTTTCCATCGCACGCCTTTCGTGCGGTGAATCTGCCTTTTTGCGGGTGTTTTGCGCAAACCTGATTGGAACTCAACTTTCCGGTGAACTAGTCGTCGTTCTTCGCCCCTCAAATTGTTCCACCACACTCTTGAGCCGGAAGAAAAAAAGCCACCAGACACTGATGGGAAACAGCATGAAAACAGCGGAGACTGCCAGGAGCTGCTTCATCGATTCGGCTTCGGTGACAAAATGCTCGGGTATCGCAAACGTCTCGAAGGGCCGCAGCGCGATCATGCTCAAGCAGAACGCCAGGGCAATCGAAGCCCACAAAAGCGCAGCCTTCCGGGCCCACGGTCGAAGCTGGAAGAGGCCGATGCCCGTGCGCATGCCCAGCGCCACCAGAAACGGCGGCACCAGCGCAATCAGCGCGAACGTAATCGGATGAACTTGATACGCGTGTTGACCGTTCGCGTCCGGCGGAACGTTCATCAGAGGAAGGAAGAGCCAGCCCCAGAGGAAGAAGGCCATCGCGCTTCCGAGTACGGCGAGCGTGGCGGCGGCGGTCACGCCTGCGGAACGACTTCTTGCGGGCATCATAGCTCTAGGCATGACAGCACACGGCGGTACTTCTGAACAGGGTGAGTTGCGCGCGCGGGTATTCAAAATGCCACTTGACGTTCGCTTTGTTTTCGCCTAAAGTGGCCGTGGATGGCTGAGCAGGTCCCCGATCGCGGCGCAGCCACAGGCGGCCTGGAAAATTGATCCACGTCCCGCACCCGCACGCACACGGAGGAAATCATGGCCCTGACGAAACGCCAAAAAGAAGTTCTGGATTTTCTCGTCGCGTTTGAGACCAAGCACGGTTACGCGCCGAGTTTTGAAGAGATTGGCCGCGGATTGAAGCTCACTTCGCTCGCCACGGTCCACAAACACATCAGCACGCTGGAGAAAAAGGGCTTTATCCGGCGCGGTTATAACCAGAGCCGCTCGATCGAAATCGTGCAATTGCCGAAGTCCGTGAAGGAACAAGTCATTGAGCGCCGCATCCAGGAGCTTCCGCTGGTTGGCCGCATCGCCGCCGGCCGCCCGCTGGAAGCCGTCGAGGAGCGCGAGACCATTTCCTTAGGTGACTTTGCCCGTGGCGGCAATTCCTTCGTGCTGCAGGTGAAGGGCAATTCGATGATCGAGGACCACATCATGGATGGGGATTTTGTGGTCTGCGAGCAGACCCAGGTGGCCAATGGCGGGGACATCGTTGTTGCTCTGGTGGGCGGCGATGATGCCACCCTCAAAAGATTCTATCGCGAAGGCTCCGGGAAAGTTCGCCTGCAGCCTGCCAATTCGGAAATGGCGCCCATCCTGGTGCCTGCCAGCGACGTCAAGATCCAGGGCCGCGTCATCGGCGTGTTACGCAAATACTGATCGCCAATTCCTGCCTTATTTGGGGCAAAAGTCCCCAGAGTCCACTAAGATTGTGTCTCTGTTACTCCTGCACACATCTAATCCTATTTTGGAGTAAACTGCACAGTCCTCGCTGGATGACTTTCTGTTGATCTGCCTGGCGGGCAAGGAAATGGCGCTGGCTGCCTCCACTGAAAACATTTTGCTGTTCGCGTTCGACCCGACTGCGCGTGAGTCTTTCCGTGCCCTTGTCGCCGCGTCCGGGTACAGCGTTCGCGTTGCGGGGACGCAGGAAGAACTTCTGCGCTTGCTCCAAGAAAGTTCCCCCGGTCTTCTTTTGCTCGCTTTGGACTCGGCTGATCCGCAGTCGAGCAATACCCTTGCCGCGATACGCACCCACAGCCCCTCATCACAAGTCCGCGTCCTGCTCCTTGCGCCGGGTGGAAAAGAAGCTATCGCGCGCGGGTTGGACTTGGGTGCGGACGATGTCGTAGGGGTCCCTTTCGATGAAGGAGAACTCCTGGCCCGTGTGCGGGCCCAACTGCGCCAGAAACGCGCGAGCGACGACTTGGCCGCAAGAATGCGCATCGCGGAGGAGAGCCGCGAAGTCGCCCAGACTGCTTTCCAGGCCCTCGCGGTCACCGAGAAGATGACGCGCGACGCTTTTTCCCTCGAACGCATTCTGAAAATCGGCGTCATCTCTTTGTTCAGTTTGGCGCTCGTCATCGTCGCTGTTTTCTTCCTCTATTCGCGCCGCGCGGAGAAGGAGACTCGCCGTGCCTACACGGTGATCGCGCGGCTCGAAAACAGTGTTAAGACGGAGGAACAGCTCCTGGCCTCCGCCAAGCGGCTGCGCGAAGACCCCGCCAACGCCGATCTGTTGCAGCAGAAAGAGACCCTCGAGCAGCAGGCTGAAACACTGCGCAAGAAAATGGCGCAGCCGGATGGCAGCGACGTCACCGAGTTACGCCGCCAATTGGATGAAGCCACCGGGCGGCTGAGCAAGATCGAGGGGCAGTCGCAAGCTGCGGAATCGGTCATCCGCTCCTCCGCTCCCAGCGTGTGCCTGCTGCACGTCTCCGTGGCTTTTAATGAAAAGGATTCCGGGCGGCGCTTGCGGTACGGCGGCATCGACAGTGACGGCACTCCGCTGAAGGATAGCGACGGCAATCCCGTTTATACCACCGAAGGACGCGGCCCCGAAGTGCGCGCCGACTTCTTTGGCACGGGTTTTATCGTGGGCGAAGGCAAAATCCTCACCAATCATCACGTGGTCCAGCCCTGGTGGCAGAACGATGAATTGGCCGGCGCGTTGCAGCAAGGATTGCAGCCCGTCATCGCAGACATGATGGCGTATTTCCCCGCGGCTACCAATGGAATACCCGTGGGCATCTCCAGGATTTCCGAGGAAGCGGATCTCGCCCTGGTTCACGGAGACCTCTCCGAATTGGGCCGTCCGGCTCTCAAGCTGAACCCCGGCAAGGAAGCCGCCGTCAGTGGGGAAGGTCTGATCAGCGTCGGCTACGCCACGGGTCTTGATGCCATCCTGGCGCGCGCCGGGGATGAAACGGTGGAGCAAATCGTCAAAACCAGCGGAGGCGAACCGAAACTTGTGCTCGCGGAGTTGGCCCGTCGCAAGCTGATTCGTCCGCTCGTCACGCAAGGCCATGTCGGCGACGTCCTGCCGGACAAGATTGTCTACGATGCGCAGACCACCTCCGGCGGCTCCGGCGGCCCGCTCCTGATCCGCGATGGCGAGGTGATTGGCGTCACCTTTGCCGTGGTGCGCGGCTTTGGTGGCTCCAATTTTGGCGTGCCCATCCGCTTTGCTGTGCCTCTGCTTAAACGCTAGTGCC
Organism: Candidatus Acidiferrum sp.; assembly: GCA_049522075.1. Taxonomy (GTDB): domain Bacteria; phylum Acidobacteriota; class Terriglobia; order Acidiferrales; family UBA7541; genus Acidiferrum. The sequence continues at coordinate 6,094 of JBEKOE010000057.1, read as the reverse complement.
GTTCCAACTATTTGGGCCAAATAACGGTCCAAGCATCTGACGCGAAGACGGAGAGAGTATTCTCGAAGGGATTTGCTGGAACAAGTTGGAACGGCACTAGGATGAGATATTCCGTTCCGGCGTATTGAAAAAAGTAGTCCGTGTCGTCGGCCTCCCCGTGAAACAATGTAAAGTTTCGCACCACCCGCACGAGCCGGGCTGGCGTTCTCCCATGAAAAAGAAGCCACCTATTCGCAAAGTGCTGGCTGCCAATCGCAGCGAAATCGCCATCCGCATTTTCCGCGCAGCCAATGAGCTTGGAATGCGCACCGTCGCCATCTACTCCCTGGAAGATCGTTTGGCCTTGCATCGCTTCAAAGCCGATGAAGCCTACCAGGTGGGCGCCGGGAAGGGGCCGGTCGAGGCTTATCTCGATATTCCCGGGATCATCGCCATTGCCAAGGAGCACGAAGTTGACGCCATACATCCCGGTTATGGCTTTCTCTCGGAGAATCCGGCCTTGGCGCGCGCCTGCGCCCAGGCTGACCTGACGTTCGTAGGCCCTACGCCGGAGCTTCTCGAGCTGCTTGGCGACAAGACAGCCGCGCGTCGCTTGGCCGCTTCGGCCGGAGTGCCAGTCCTGCCGGGCACGCAGAACCCAGTCTCCTCGCTCGCGGAAGCGCACAAGATCGCCGGCGAAATCGGCTATCCCGTGATTGTGAAGGCCGCCATGGGTGGCGGTGGCCGCGGCATGCGGGTGGTCCACGATGCGGAGCAACTTGCCGCCCGCCTTGAGGAAGCGCAGGGCGAGGCCAAGTCCGCTTTTGGCGATGCTTCCGTCTTCCTGGAGAAATTCCTTCCGCGCGCGCGCCATATCGAAGTCCAGATTCTTGCGGACGAGCACGGCAACCTCTTGCATCTTTACGAACGCGACTGTTCCGTGCAGCGGCGCCACCAGAAAGTCGTGGAAGTAGCGCCGGCCTTTAACCTCCCGGAAAAGGTTCACGGTGAACTCTGCGCCGCGGCTGTGAAGATTGCGCGCAAAGTCAGGTATCGCAACGCAGGCACGGTCGAGTTTCTGTACGACGTTGATTCTCTCAAGTGGTATTTCATCGAAGTGAATCCGCGGATTCAGGTGGAGCACACGGTCACGGAAATGGTCACGGGCGTGGACCTGGTGCGCTCCCAAATCCTCATCGCGCAGGGTCACACGTTGCACGAGGTCCCGCTCTCTCTTCCCGCGCAGGAAAAGATTCCGCTTTATGGCGCGGCGCTGCAGTGTCGCGTCACCACGGAAGACCCGGAAAAACATTTCGCGCCGGACTACGGTAAGATCTCGACGTATCGCTCGCCCGCGGGTTTCGGCATTCGCCTCGATGGCGGTACCGCCTATGCCGGCGCGGTTCTTGCCGCGTACTACGATTCGTTGCTCGTCAAGGTCACCGCCTGGGGCGCCAATCTTACGGAGGCTTGCCAGCGCATGGATCGTGCGCTGCGCGAGTTCCGCATCCGCGGCGTCAAGACCAACATCCCGTTCCTCGAAAACGTCGTCAACCATCCGCGTTTCCGCGCCGGCGAGGTCACCACTTCCTTCCTCGACGATTCGCCGGAGTTGTTCCGCTTCACGGGCCGCGCCGACCGCGCCACCAAGCTGCTCTCCTACATTGGCGATGTCATCCTTAACGGCAATCCCGAGGTTAAGGGGAAAAGAGTGCCTGAGTTTATTGAGAAGGCGCCCATTCCCGCCGCTCCCGGCATCACTCCGCCTCCAGGAACGCGCCAACTGCTGCAAAAGCTGGGCCCCAGGAAATTTGCCGCCTGGGCGCGGAAGGAAAAGCGGCTCCTGCTTACGGACACGACCTTTCGCGATGCGCACCAGTCGCTGATGGCCACGCGCGTCCGAAGTTATGACATGCTGGCCACCGCCCACGCCGTGGCCCAGCGCTTGCCCAATCTCTTTAGCCTGGAAATGTGGGGCGGCGCCACCTTTGATACTTCGCTGCGATTTCTCCACGAGGATCCCTGGCAGCGCCTTCGCGAATTGCGCGCGCAGATTCCCAACATCTGTTTTCAAATGTTGTTGCGTGGGGCTAACGCGGTTGGCTACACCTCGTATCCCGACAACGTCATCATCGAGTTTGTGCGCGAAGCCCACCGCCAAGGCATCGACATTTTTCGCATCTTTGATTCGCTCAACTCCATCGACAACATGCGAGTCTCCATGGATGCGGTGCTCGAGGCGGGCGCGGTGTGCGAGCCCGCTATCTGCTACACCGGCGACATTCTTGACGATGGCCGCCCGAAATACTCGCTGAAGTATTACGTCACGATGGCCAAGCAACTTGAAAAACTGGGCGCGCACTTCCTGGCGATCAAAGATATGGCGGGCTTGTGCAAGCCGTACGCCGCCTTTGCTCTGGTGAAGGCCCTGCGCGAGGAAATCGGCATTCCCATCCACTTTCACACCCACGACACCAGCGGCATCAATTCTGCCTCCTTGCTGAAGGCTGCCGATGCCGGTGTGGACGTCGCCGACGCGGCCATCGCTGCCATGAGCGGCGGCACCAGCCAACCCAACCTGAATTCCGCGGTGGAGGCCCTGCGCCGCACGCCGCGCGACACCCAGCTTGACGTCGCCGCTCTTAACGAGTGTTCCGATTATTGGGAAACGATTCGCAGCTACTATCTCCCCTTTGACTCGGGACCCAAGGCAGGTTCCGCGCGGCTCTACGAACACGAAATTCCCGGCGGGCAATTCACGAACCTGCGCGAGCAAGCCACCGCGATGGGGCTGGGCCACCGCTGGCGCGAAGTAGAAAAGACCTACGCCGAAGTGAACGCCTTGTTTGGCGACATCGTGAAGGTCACTCCCTCCAGCAAAGTCGTTGGAGACATGGCGCTGTTTCTTCTGGCCAACGAAATGAAGCCCGCCGATCTGCTCGCCTTGGAAGAACATCACGACGTGGCCTTGCCGAATTCCGTCGTGGAAATGTTCCATGGCGCACTGGGCGTTCCCCCCGGCGGTTGGCCCAAGAAACTTCAGCGCATCATTCTTCGTGGCCACGCGCCGCTGAAAGGCCGGCCCAGTGCGAGCCTCCCTCCCGCGCACTTCGATCACGAGAAGGCGCAGCTCGAAGCCAAAGTTGGCCACCCCGTGCATCGCGATGCTGTGCTCAGTTATCTTCTCTATCCCGAGGTCTACCTGAAGTACGACCATTTCCGACAGACTTATGCCGATGCCGGCGTCTTGCCCACGCCTGCTTTTTTCTACGGCCTGAAGCCCGGCGAGGAAATCACCGTGGAGATCGAATCCGGCAAGACCATGATCGTGAAATTCCTGACCGCCAGCGAGGCGCATCCCGACGGCACGCGCACCCTGTTCTTTGAACTGAACGGCCAGCCGCGCGAGGTCAACGTCCGCGATCGCGCACTGCGCGTCATCGAACGCAGCCACCCCAAGGCGAATCCGGAAGATCCGGGGCATGTCGGCGCCCCCACGGCGGGTCTCATTAGTGGCATCGCTGTGCAGCTCCACCATAGCGTGGAGCGTGGTGCTAAACTTCTGACACTGGAAGCCATGAAGATGCAATCCAATATTTATGCGCCGATTACGGGCTGCATCACCAAGCTGTTGGTGACGCCCGGGCAGCACGTCGAGCCCAAGGATCTTCTGGTCACCATCACTCCGTGAGTGGACCGACGCTCATCAGGCACGAGCAGTTTACTTCGCGCTTCTTGCGTAACCAGCGCGATCTGATTGTCTACCTGCCCCCGGGCTACGATCAGCATTCACCCCGTGCCTTTCCCATTCTCTATTTGCACGACGGCCAGAATCTTTTCGATGGCGCAACTTCCTTTATCCCCGGAATGGACTGGCACGTCGGCCATACCGCCGATCAACTAATCCACGGCGGCCAGGTAGCGCCGCTCATCATCGTGGGAATTTACAACGCCGGCAAACAGCGGCTGGGAGAATACACGCCCACGAGTGTTCCCAGGCTGGGAGGCGGTCGGGCGAATCGCTATGCCAAATTTCTTCTTGAGGAAGTCCGGCCATTCCTCCAGGAGAGGTATCGCGTCTCGGGCGCGGTCGAAAAAACGGGGATCGGCGGGTCATCGCTGGGCGGCCTCGTTTCTCTGTACCTGGGACTCCGCTTGCCCCACGTTTTCGGCAAAATTGCTGCTCTCTCGCCTTCCGTCTGGTGGAACGAACGGGTGATCCTGCGTTTTGCCGCCGCCGCCCCCGTTCAGCCCCTTCCGCGAATCTGGCTGGACGCTGGCACGCGCGAGGGCGGCCGCACCGTGGAGGATGTGGAGCGCTTCCGCGATATCCTCCTTCGCAAAGGCTGGCAATTGGGACGCGACCTGCACTACGAGCGTGTGGAAGGCGCGGAGCACAACGAAGCCGCATGGTCCCGGCGCGTTGGCCCGTTCCTGCAATTCCTCTTTCCTGCCCGGGAAAGCCGGGTATAATCCGCGCATCCATCCAGGAAATTGGGAGTTCTCGAGCCGCGCAGTTTTCCTGGTGGAGAGCAAATGCCGGCAGACAGACCCATAACGATCCTGTGCGTTAGCTCCTACGAAAAGGGTCAGGAGTTCCTGCGCACCTGCAAGAGCCTGGGATGTGGCGTGCTGCTTCTCACGGTGGAAAAGTTCCGCCACGCGACCTGGCCCCGCGAAGCGATTGACGAAATGTTCTTCATGCCTCCGGAACTTCCTATTCGGGACCTGATTCATGCCGTGTCCTACGCTGCGCGCACCCGGCACATCGACCGCATCGTGGCCCTGGACGAATTCGACATGGAGAATGTTGCCGCACTTCGCGAGCATCTGCGGCTCCCGGGAATGGGGCTCACCAAAGTGCGCTATTTTCGCGACAAGCTGGCCATGCGCATGCAAGCCCGCGAAGCTGGCATCCGCGTTCCCGAATTCAGCGCTGTTCTGAACTATGACGACCTGCGCGAATTCATGCAGCGCGTTCCGGAGCCCTGGCTGCTCAAGCCGCGCGCCCAGGCTTCCGGCATTGGCATGAAGAAAATCCAAGCTGCCGAAGAACTTTGGCCCTGGCTCGATCTGCTTGGCGACCAACAATCCGAATACCTGCTCGAGCAGTTCATCCCCGGCAGCGTATTCCACATTGATAGCGTCGTCTCCGAACGCGCCGTGCTCTTCGCCGAAGCTCATGCCTACGGTGCGCCCCCGCTGGAAACTTCGCATCACGGTGGAGTCTTCACCACGCGCACCCTGCCGCGCAATTCCGCTGATGCGCTCGCGCTCAAAGAACTCAACCAGAAATTGATCGGCGGCCTCGGTCTTGTTCGCGGCGTCACCCATACGGAATTCCTGAAAGCGCATGCCGGCAGCCACTTCTATTTCCTGGAAATCGCGGCCCGCGTCGGCGGCGCCTACATCTCCGATGTCATCGAAACTGCTACGGGGATCAATTTGTGGCGAGAGTGGGCGCGCCTCGATGTTGGGGCAGGGAGGCAGCCCTACGAGTTGCCGCCACTGCGGGAGGACCATGCCGGCGTCATCGTCTCTCTTGCCCGGCAGGAAGAACCCGATACTTCCGCCTACAACGATCCCGAGATCATTCAGCGCATTACGAAATATCACCACGCCGGATTCGTCCTGAAATCGCCTTCGTCGCAGCGTATTCAGGAATTGCTGGATTCGTATGCGCAGCGCTTTCAGTCCGATTTTCTGGCCAGACAACCGGTCCCCGACAAACCCGCATCGTGACGCCAGGGCATCTGCGCTCCCGCACCAGCGCCGCGTTCGCCTTATCTCCGTTTGGCCCCGGTACAGCGGGATACCTGTTCTTGCGACTAGTTACTCTCAGGAACCCACTTGGGATACTTTATTTGCGGTGCGCATCCCCGCGGACTATTGTTTGCATACCCCGGGCCGGAATTCCGCGTGGGGTGTGCTTGTCCCTTGGGAGGTCCGATGTGGAGTAATAAGAAGCCGGATACGCCGCAAACCGCGCAGCCGGGAACAAAAAATTTGCCAGTGAATCCGCCGCCGAAGCCTTCTGCGGCATCTTGGGAGGGAACTACCGCCATGAGTACTGATGCAATGCGTCCGATAGGTGCAACCGCGGATCGTGCGACGG
>JBEKOE010000056.1:0-15449 GCA_049522075.1 Candidatus Acidiferrum sp. | reverse complement strand
AGTCTTTGAGCAAGGGGAGAACATCTTGCGCCAAGCCTCCGCCCGCAGCGGGGTTCACAAGAACCAGGTCCGGAATGCCATGCGGGGGCGCGGCGAGGTTAGGCACAGGTTGATTCTGCCGGCAAAGGCACTATTCGATTGTCAATCATTCCCGGGAGTCTGCACGAACTGGTGCCGGCGGGGGGAATCGTACCGCATGCGGGGATTGAAAGCACGTAAGTTATTCGTTTTGCGTAACGCTAGATACGCCAAAAACGCCAAAAGTTCAAGATTCGGATACGCGACGGAAACGCGAAAAGGTGCAGCAGTACTAATCTGTTTTTATGCAAATAGTTTTGCTCATATTGAGACTCACTAAGTCCCCGTTTTGTTTTCAGATTTTGCTTTTAACCGTGCCCCCAAATCCATGAGAGAGAACCAAGGAGCAGCACACTAGACGACAGCAGCGGTGGAGTTCTCAGCGAGATTCTTCTGCAAACCTTCACGAGTCAGTTCGTTCTCCCATCGGGCGACGACGATGGTGGCCACACCATTGCCAATCATATTGATGAGTGCGCGGAACATGCTCATGAAGCGGTCAATGCCGAGGACCAGGGCCATGCCCGCGACCGGAATGGTGGGAATCACAGTGAGCGTAGCAACCAAGGCGATAAAGGATGCGCCTTGCACGCCACTCGCTCCTTTGGATGTGAGAATCGCAACGGCAAAGATCGTTAGCTGTTGTCCGAGCGTCAGCGGGGTGTTGGTCGCTTGTGCCACGAAGAGTGCGACGAGGGTCATATAAATACTCGAGCCGTCGGTATTGAAGGTGTAGCCGGTAGGAACTACGAGCCCCACGAGCGCCTTCGAGCACCCCAGCTTTTCAAGCTTGGCCATCAGGGTGGGGATGGCAGGCTCGGAGGAGCTAATGGCCAACACAAGAAGCACTTCCTCTTTGATATAGAGGAGAAACTTAATGATGCTGAAGCCGGCGATCCAGGCAACCACGCCGAGTACCACCAACACGAAAAGAATCGATGTCAGATAGAAAGTGCCGATGAGTTTGGCAAGCGGGCCGAGCGAGGCAAGGCCATACTTTCCGATCGTGAACGCCATCGCGCCAAAGGCACCGATGGGAGCAAGGCGCATCAGGATGTTTACAACGCCAAAGATTGCCTGGGTCAGTGAATCCAGCAGAGTGACGAGCGGCTTGCAGGGGTCACCGAGGGCGGAGAACGCGAGGCCAAACAAAACTGCTACGAAGACCACCTGCAAAATGTCGCCCTTCGCGAACGCATCTACTACGGTGGTTGGAATGATGTGCAGCAGAAATTCCGTGATGCTCTGGGACTTGGCCTGCCCGGCATACTCCGCCACGGCCTTAGAGTCGAGATTGGCGGCATTTACGTTGAAGCCCGTGCCGGGATGCACGAGGTTGCCCACCACCAGTCCGATGAGCAGCGCAACCGTGGAGACAACCTCGAAATACAGCAACGCTTTGCCGCCGACACGGCCGACCTTTTTCATGTCCTGCATGCTGGCGATGCCGGAAACCACGGTGCAAAAGATGATCAACGAAATGATCATCGTGATGAGGCGAATGAAACCATCCCCGAGCGGTTTCATGGCGATGGCTTTGGCCGGGCTGAGATAGCCGAACACAATGGCAGCACCAATCGCGATGAGGACTTGCACCCAGAGTTTTGAATAGAACGGCTTCTTACGCGCGGAAGGGGCAGTGGCCATCAGAGGCTGAGCCACTTCTGGGGTTCGAGGATGGCGGCGACGACATCGCGTAGAAATTCGGCTGCGCGCGCTCCATCTATTACGCGGTGATCGCTGGAAAGTGTGATCGTCATCGTCGGCCGCACGGTGGGCTTTCCATCCACTGCGACGACTCGATCGCTGATTCCACCCACCGCCAGAATTGCGGCTTGTGGCTGAGGGATAATGGCGGTGAACGCGTCAACCTTGAACATGCCCAGGTTGCTGATCGTAAATGTCCCGCCGCTGATGTCCGCGGGGCGCAATTTGTTGTTGCGGGCGAGGTCGGTTAATTCCTGCCGCTTCGCGCAAATCTCTTGCAGCGTTTTGCTCTGAGCGCCGTGGATGACGGCGCTCACTACGCCATCTTTCACGGCCATTGCCACACTGATGTTGATTTCCTTGTTGAGCTTGATCGCGCCGTCCACCCAGCAGGAATTGATGCGAGAGTGTTTCTCCAGCACGCGTGCAGCCAACGCGACAAGTACGTCAGTGATGGAAAGCTTTCCTGCGCCGGCATTTTCGACCTGAGCAGCGTGCGCCTTCTGAAAATCGGAAAGCGCGGCGGCATCCACATCGCGCGACACGAAGAAGTGAGGAACGCTGGTCCAGCTTTGCGTCGTGCGTTCGGCCATCAGCCGGGCGATTGCGCCCAACGGTTCCGACTCGATTGCCACGTTGGCGGCAGAGCCAGACCTCGCGTCCGCAAAACCCTGCACATCCTCCGCGGTGATTACACCACCGGCACCAGTGCCCTTGATTCTGCTGATGTCGACGCCAAGCTCCTTGGCTAAGCGACGGGCCTTCGGTGAGATCTGTGGAGCAGAAGCAGCGTGCAAATCTCCAGCAGACGGTGCGGTCCTAACCGCGCGCTCCGGGGCGCTTGTCGCTCGAGCGGACGGAGACTTTTCCTGAGATCCTGCGTCTGGGGGCGCTTCCCCCGGCTTCACCAGCCAGGCAATTGTGTGCCCCACGGGAATCTCATCGCCGACCTTTGCGGTAACAGCGGTAAGCAAGCCGTCTCCGGGCGCTTCGACCTCCACCACTGCTTTGTCAGTTTCAATTTCCAGCAGCGGCTCGCCCTTTGTGACTTGCTCACCCTCTTTTTTCCGCCAGGCCAGCAGCTTGCCGGTTTCCTGCGCCATTTCGAGCGCTGGCATTACAACACTTATCGCCATAATTGTTTCCTTGGTCTCAGGACGGTTCCTCTCCCGTCAGTCCGTGGCTCCCACTCCTTCTTTTTTTGCGCTCGCTTCGACCATCTCCACTACTCGCCTGCTTGGAGGCTGTTCGTTCTCGCGTGTCGTGGAAAGCGGGCCGTTAACGGTGAAATAGTGAGCTCCGGCAACCAAGAGTTGCTCCGCAGGAAAACGCGTGATCACTTCGTGACCGGTTTTGGTCACGACGATCTCTTCCTCGATTCGCGCTGCGCTCCACCCATCCTTGGAGGGCCAAAACGTCTCGAGGGCAAATACCATTCCGGGTTTGATCTCGTGGGAATGTTCCAGCGAAACTAGGCGGCTGATGACGGGTTTCTCCCAGATCGCGAGTCCGATGCCGTGGCCAAACTGCAGCGCAAAGGCCGCTTCTTCATCTGGAAACCCAAATTCTTGCGCTTTCGGCCAAACGGATGCGATCTCTGCGGTTGTTCTTCCGGGCTGCACCAATGAGATCGCGGCATCCAGGTAGTCGCGACAACGCTTGTAGGCATCGATCATGGCGTGCGAGGCATATCCGATCGTAAAGCACCGGTAGTAGCAGGTTCGGTAGCCCATGTAAGAATGCAGAATGTCGTAGTACACGGGATCGCCTGGCCGCAACACCCGGTCCGAAAAAACGTGCGGGTGCGGATTGCAGCGTTCTCCCGAAATTGCGTTCACCGCTTCCACGTATTCGGAGCCCAGGTCGTACAGGACTTTGCTGGCGAGTCCGACGGCCTGGTTTTCACTCATGCCGGGCTTCATCGCGCGGTACAGTTCGTCGTACGCCGCATCAACCATCATCGCGGAGTGATTCAGGAGGGAGATTTCGTCCTGGGTCTTGATCACGCGCGCGTCGGACATTAACTGCTGTCCGTCGACCACGGTGATGCCCTCTTTCTGCAGGGCAAAAAGGATGGGAGGCTCGATCACATCCACGCCAAGTGGTTGCTTGTGCAGTCCGCGTTTCTCGAGTTCAACCTTGATCTTGCGCGCCACGTTTTCCGCGCGGCCCATTTCGGGAGACATCGCTCCGCGCAAAAGCGGAATTCCTGCGCGCGATCTTTCCCCGAGCCACGGACAGTGAAGTTGGTGGTGCCGCGCCGCTGATCCGAAGTCCCACAGGATCGGTTCATCATTCTGCGGCAGAAGTGTGAAGCGGCTGATCTTGTCCTGCGCCCACGTTCCAATGTGAGTGGACGTGATGTACCGGACATTGTTCATGTCGAAGCACAGCAGCGCACCCATTTCGGACTTTGCCAGCAAAGCCTTGGCGCGGGCGAGGCGTTCGCGCCGCAGTCTGTCAAAGTCTATGCGGTCTTCCCAATCTACCGCCATTGGTCCATACGTTTTGAGCGCCACGATGGTCCTCCTGTTCCGCGCTGGCTAACCCTTCCCGCACAATGCGCGCGCTTCCTCATATACCTTTTGTTCGGTAGGAACGGTTACGTCTTCGAGCGGCGGCGAAAATGGAATGGGCACGTGCATCGCTCCCATCCGCTTCACCGGCGCTTCGAGGCTGAAGAAGGCGCCCTCAACGATTACCGAGGCGAGCTCTCCCGTCACACCATACCTTCCGTAACCTTCGTCGATTACGATGGCTTTTGATGTTTTCTTCACCGATTCCACAAGGGTCTTCTCGTCCAGCGGCCATGTAGTCCGCGGATCGATCACTTCGGCGCTGATGCCGTCTTTTTCCAGGAGCGTCGCCGCCCCAAGGGCCACCTGTACCATGCTGCTCGTCGCCACCAAAGTAATATCTTTGCCCGGTCGTTTGATGTCCGCGAGGCCTAGCGGAATGGTGTAATCTTCCGTGGGCACCGGCCCCTTTTGCCTATACATCATTTTATCTTCGAAGAACACAACCGGGTTGTCGTCGCGGATGGCGCTCTTCAGCAGTCCTTTCGCGTCGTAGGGTGTAGAGGGGAGCACGACCTTCAGCCCGGGAACGTGGCTCAGCCAAGCATGTAGTGATTGCGAGTGCTGCGCTGCCGATCTCCGGGTGGCTCCTAAAGTCGTCCTCAAAACCATCGGCACTTTCCATTTTCCGCCGGACATGTAGTGAACTTTGGCCGCCTGGTTCACCATCTGGTCCATCGTCAACGTGAGGAAATCGCCGAACATGATGTCGATCACCGGCCGCATACCGGTCATGGCCGCGCCAACGCCCAAGCCCGTGAACCCTGCTTCGGAAATCGGCGTGTCAATCACTCGTTCTTTGCCAAACTCCTCCACCAATCCGGAGAGAACTTTGAACGGCGTCCCCGCTTCCGCGACGTCTTCCCCTAGAATGCACACGCGGGAGTCTCGCCGCATTTCTTCGGCAAGCGCTTCCTTGACGGCTTGCGCAAACGTAAGTTCCCGCACCGGGGCCTCAGGCATAAACGTCTTGCTCCGCTTCTTCCGGTTTCGGATACGGCGCTGCAATGGCGAAATCGACCGCAGCCTGCATCTCCGCACGAACTTTGGATTCAATCGTTGCCAGTGCGCCTGCTTCCGCGATTTTCTCGTGGATCAGCCAACTCGAGAAAAGTTGGATGGGATCGCGCTTCGTCTTCCACTCCTGTTCTTCCTGCTTGGAGCGGTAGTACTCGCGATTGATGTCGCCGACGTGGTGGCCCGTGTAGCGATAGGTATTGCAGAGTAGAAACGCTGGCCCTTCGCCTTTGCGCGCGCGTTCCACCAAGCGCGAGGCGCTCGCGTATACGGCGCGTACGTCCTGGCCATCCACGCTTTCGGAGGGAACACCGAAGGCTGGGCCTCTCGCAAGGACATCACCCGCGGTGGTCTCTGAGAAATGCGTGTATTCGTTGTAGTAGTTGTTCTCGCAAGCGTAAATCACCGGCAATTTCCAAAGTGCCGCGAGGTTCATCACCTCATAAACCACGCCCTGGCCGAGAGCGCCTTCGCCAAAGAAGCACACTGCCACCTGCTGCTTGCCCGCGTGCTTGGCGGAAAACGCGGCACCCGTGGCAATACCTGCGCTTCCCGCGACAATTGCGTTTGCGCCCAGATTTCCGGTTGCCGGATCGGCAATGTGCATCGATCCGCCCTTGCCTTTGCAATATCCCGCTTTTTTCCCCAGCAATTCCGCGAACATGCGGTCCGGTAACGCGCCCTTTGCGAGGCAATGACCGTGGCCGCGATGCGTGCTGGTGATGTAGTCGTCGGTGCGAAGAGCTTCGCAGATGCCCACGGCGACAGCCTCTTCTCCCACATAGAGGTGCGCCAGTCCTGGCATCAGCGCTCGCGTATAAAGCTCGTTCACCTGTTCTTCGAACAGGCGAATCATCTGCATGCGGCGGTACATCTGCAACCACTTTTCGGCTGAAAGTCCCGCGGGAGCTTGTGAGGCGTCCACCGTCTTGCTCATCGTTTTACCCCGCACAGCGCGGACAGCACGTCGAAAACAACGGCAAAGTCCTCCTTCTCCAGGCCGTACCCTCGAGCCGCCGTCAAGAACTCATTGGTGACCGCAGTGGAGGGCATGGGCACGTCCAGCTTTCGTCCGAGGTCCAATGCCAGCAGCATGTCCTTCTGCATCATGTTGACGTTGAACCAGGCTTCCTCGGGCAGCTTGATCACGAACGGCCCGCGGTACTTCACCATCGGCGAAGCAATTGCGCTGTTGATCAGCACGTCTACCGCAGTCTCCCGGGAAATTCCACTCTTCTCCGCCAGCAGCACACCCTCCGAAAACGCCAACATCTGCACGGCAAGACTGAGATTGGAGGCAATCTTCAGGACCAGCGCAAGCCCGTTGTCACCGACATGAGTCACCTTCGGCCCGATGTCGAGCAGAATAGGCTTCACTTTTTCAAATGTGTCTTTCCGCCCGCCAACCATCACGGAAAGCTTTCCTTCTTGCAGCGTGATGACGCTGCCGGAAACAGGCGAGTCCAGCATGTCGGCGCCTTTCGCTCGGACCTTCGCGGCCACCGCCCTGCTGTAGTCCGGACTCACTGTGCTGATATCCACGTAGATCTTGCCCGGCGTAAGCCCCGCCAATATTCCGTCCGGACCCTCGACAATCGCTTCCAGTGCGGCCGAATTGGTCACCATCGAAAAGATCACGTCCGCAGCCGCAGCGACTTCACGCGGACTACTGCCCCATTTCATTCCTGCCTTCAGCAGCCACTCCGCCTTTCCCTTCGTGCGGTTGAAGCCCGTGACCGTGTGGCCCTTGCTAAGGAGGCGATTGACCAGTTCACCTCCCATCACTCCCAGTCCGACAAAACCCAGATTCGCCATCAGCGCTCTCCGTAGATTCGATTATTTGTTTTCAATTGTTCCGTTGCCGGAATCTTGCCGAACTTGGCGCAGGTGAGCGCGCATCGCCTCCCGCGCGCCCGCAGGATCGCGGTTCTCAATCGCTTCCAGAATGCGCTTATGGTGGTACTGACCACGCTCCGGTCCGCCTTCCACCTTGAAGATGTTCATGCGCTGCTCGCGGAGGAGCCCCACGATCGAATCAATCAGGGAGAGGATCAGGGGGTTGGCCGCCGCTTCCGCCAAAGCCAGGTGAAAATCTAGATCCGCCTCGATGAACTGCTCCGGGTCGTTCTTCGCGTTATCCATGATGCCGATGGCTTCACGGAGCTGATTGAGGGATTCCTCGTCAGCGCGCGCCGCCGCGAGTGTTGCGATCTCAGGCTCGAGGATTTCGCGTACCTCGACCAGGTGAAGTGTTCCTTCGCGGGTTCCCGCCTTCAGCATCCGGTCAAACGTCAGACGAATCGAGTTTGAAGATTCGCTGGTGACAAAGGTGCCGCGGCCCGGATAGGGCTCGACGAGGCCCTTTTCGTGCAATGCCTTTACCGCTTCGCGTACGGCCGTACGGCTAACGCCAAACTGGAGTGCCAATTCTCGCTCGGCAGGAAGTTGATCCCCCGCTTTGAGTTCGCCACGCGTGATGGACTCTTCAATCTGCTTGACGATTTGTTCGTAGAGGCGGGAACTTTGGACTATCTTATACATGGCGCACTCTCCCTCTGGCTGGGCCGCCCCACGAGGTGCTGGGGACTTGCAAGAAACCAAGGTACGGTTGGGCCTAAGGTGCTGATGCAAGGCAACTGTGGCCTTTTGGTATGACCACCATACAAAATATCCAATACCATCGCAACACTTTTCTTACTTCACCCAAACTGTCTTCACGTTCGCAAACTCCCGGATCCCAAACACGCTCAATTCCCGCCCGTACCCCGACCGTTTGACACCTCCAAACGGCACGCGTGGATCGGAAGCCACCATCTGATTGATGAACACCATTCCGGCCTCGAGTTCATTGATGAAGCGTTCCTGCTCGCCGGGATCATTCGACCACGCACTTGCCCCTAATCCGAACCGGCTGTCGTTCGCAACTCGTATCGCTTGGTCCAGATCTTTTACCCGAAACAGCGAGGCGACCGGACCAAAGAGTTCCTCGCAGTAGGCGGGCGAATTCTGGGGAATATCTGTCAGTACCGTAGGCAAATAAAAATTGCCGGGCATCTCCGCGGGCCTTCCGCCCGTGAGTACCTTTGCTCCGGCGGCCACGCTTTTCTGCACGTCTGCGTGCAAGGATTCCACCGCATCTGCCGTGGCCAGCGGCCCCACATCCGTCTTATCGTCGAAGGGATCGCCCAGCTTCAGAGAACGCATTTTCTCTACGAACGCCGTTTCAAATTTGTCGGCAATCTCGTCGGCCACAATGAATCGCTTCGCGGCGATGCAGGACTGTCCATTGTTCAGCGTCCTGGCCTTGACTCCCGTTGCGACGGCCTCTTCCAGATTCGCGCTCGGCATCACGATGAAAGGATCGCTCCCGCCAAGCTCCAGCACCACCTTTTTGATGCGGCTCGCTGCCCCTGCGCCCACTTTCACCCCCGCGCCTTCGCTGCCAGTTAGTGTAGCCGCCGCGATCCGCGGATCCGCCAAAATAGCATCTACTTTGTTGGAACCGATCAACAGCGATTGGAACGCACCCTTCGGGAAGCCCGCGCGCAGGAGCAAATCTTCGACCTTCAAGGCGCATTGCGGCACATTCGAAGCGTGCTTTAACAATCCAACATTGCCCGCCATAAGTCCTGGCGCGATGAAACGAAAAACCTGCCAGAAGGGGTAGTTCCACGGCATGATGACCAGGATAATTCCCATCGCCTGGTAGCGGATGTAACTTTTTCGAGCAGGCGTCTGGATCGCCTCGTCCGCCAGAAACTTTTCGGCATTCTCTGCGTAGTACCTGCAAGCCCAGGCACACTTCACGGCCTCATCCACGGCCGAGCGGTACGTTTTTCCCATTTCCAGAGTCATTAATCTTGCCAGGTCGTGTTTCTCGGCTTCCAGAAGGTCTGCTGTCCTCAACATCATCCGGCCGCGCTCGGCAAAGGTAAGGGTGCGGAATTTTGGAAAGGTCTCCGCCGCCAGCCGGAGTTTTTCTTCAATTTGTGCGTCCGTTAGGGCGTCGAAGCTTTTCAGCAGTTCGCCTGTCGCCGGGTTTATCGATGCTATTGCCATAGGTACTCTTTCTCTCGCCCCTTTCCCTACTCGTAGGTTTGCCTCTTGATGCCACGCGAGCGCCAACAGCGTTCTTGCGTGAGCCGAGTTGTCTTCGCCCCACAAGGATACAAACGGAGCCTATAGCTTTTAGGAGGCACCCCGGGCCAAAGCCAGTGCCGCCCGGTCTGACATCTATACCATAATTCTGTTCAGATGCATCAAAAATAATTCTTGACACCCCTGATTATCTGGTGGTAGTACCTTTGCACCACGGTTTTTGTTCGCTTTTGGGTCCTTGCTTCTTTTTAGGGGGAGGAGTCTTAGATGACGTCTTTTTTTCGCTCCATGTTCCTTGGGGGTTGTTTTCGCCGACCTGTACTTGTTGCCCCAGCCTTTCTCGCCATCCTCATATGGATGCCGCTTTCGGCTCTCGGCCAGACAACGACAGGTCGCATCCTTGGCAGCGTCCATGACTCTCAGGACGCGTCGGTCGTCGGCGCTAAAGTCACCGTCACGGATACTCAACGCAATACCACGCACACAGCGGTCACGGATGAAGGTGGAGACTACGTAGTGCCTGACCTGCAACCCAGCACATACAGAGTCTTAATCGAAGCGAAGGGCTTCAATAGTTTCCAGGCTCCCAGCATTCTCATCGAAGTAGGCAAGGACGTGCGCGTGGATGCGACGCTCAAAACCGGTGACTCCACCACGGTCATTACAGTGGACGAAGCGGCTCCCATGCTTGACACGACTTCCTACTCTCTTGGCGGCACGCTCAGCAACAATGAAATCAACGATCTCCCGCTGAATGGCCGCAATTACGAAAACCTGCTGCAGCTTCGCCCCGGTGTTGTCCGGTACCCGGGTGGCGGCTTCTCCACCACAAGCAGCAACGGCCTGCGCGCGGAAGACAACGCCTACCTTGTGGACGGCCTGTTCAACAGCGAACCCTTCTCCGGTCAGAGCATTATCAACGGCGCCGGCATTGCTGGTGATTCGGCAACGATTCTTCCTGTCGACGCCATTCAAGAGTTCAACGTTATCCAGAATCCGCCGGCGGAATATGGCTGGAAACCAGGGACGATGGTCAACGTGGGGCTCAAATCGGGCACCAATTTTCTCCATGGCACCGCCTACGGCTTCGGCCGCACTACAGCCCTTGATGCCAGAAACTACTTCAATCCTGTCGGCAGCGAGAAAGCTCCTCGCAATCTGAAACAGTTCGGGGCAACTGTCGGCGGGCCAATCGTGAAGGACAAGCTCTTCTTTTTCGGCGCTTATGAGGGCCAGCGCTACACTGTGGGCAACGTTTCTCAGATCGGCGCACCCACTACGGTGGGTCTACCTACTCCAGTCGACAGTACCGGCGCACCAGCGCCAAACTGCGCATTTACCGGCGCTGCTGGGGGCGATTGCGCGAACAGCATCGTGAACGCGATCCAGGATATCCAAGCTGCGCACACCGCTTTCCCTGATGTAAATCCGGCCGTCAGTCCGGTCAGCCTTCAGATCGCGGGCTGCACCCTGGGCCCGCCGATCACATGCAATGGCAAGGGCATCCCCCTCAACGATGGCAGCAACCCGGCAGGCAGCACCGTGGTGAATTATGACCTGCCGAACAGCATCAGCGTGGACAATGTCGTGGGCAAGGTGGATTACCAGCCCAACCCCCGGAACACCATCAGTGGGTTATATTTCTTTGGCAACAATAACGGCCTCGTTCAGGATGCGGGCCAACTGCAGAGGATTTGGCTGACGAGCATCCATACACGAGCCCAGGTCGTGGGCTTCAACTGGGCTTGGACACCGAGCACGGAGTGGGTGAACGAGGCGCGTTTTGGCTACAACCGCCTGTACCAACCTACTTTCCCGAATGACCACAACGTCCTTGCAAGCAGCTACACTCTGAACACTGGCGTCACCAATCCGCTCTATGGCGGTTTGCCGCGCATCAATGTTCTGGGTTTCTTCGGATTTCCGGCCTCCGGGATTGGCGGGTTCAACTGGCCCAAGGTACAAGGGCCCGACGATCGCTACCAGTTCATCGATCACGTTTCCCGCATTTGGGGGAAGCACGCATTCAAATTTGGCGGCGAACTTCACCGCGACAGATTCAGCGGCGGCGCTTATGGAGGTGCCCGTGGGCGTTTCAAATTCCTGGGTGGCGGCGCATTCAGCAACGGCAGCATTTCTTCGTCTCCCATCGAAGATTTCTTTGCCGGTGCACCAACCGCTGCGAGTCTCCTTGTTGGCGACCCCACGCGCAACATCCACAACTGGGGCATCGCGTTTTTCGGGCAGGACGATTGGCGGGTGACCAGCCACTTCACCGTGAATCTCGGTCTGCGCTACGAACTCAACACTGTCATCAAGGATGCGCACAACCAGCTCGCCAACTTCGTCAATAAGGCTGGTGGCAATCAAGTTGCCAACACCGATCCCAGCCAGGGAGTGCTCCAGGTCGGAAACGGCATCAGCGCCCCATACAACAAAGACCCATACAACTTCGCGCCGCGTGCGGGTTTCGCCTGGGACCTTGCGGGTAACAACAAAACTGTGATCCGTGGCGGCGCCGGGATTATCTATGAAACCGTCAACTGGGAATCGTTCCTGGCGCTTAATAACACTTTGGGCCTGGCCACGATCCCGACCGCTAGCAGCGCCGGTGTCACGCCCGGCACGGGAAACATCGTAACGGGCCTTCAGCAGTTTTCGATTGGTCCGCAAAACTGGAACGCAACCGGAAGCAACACTGTGTTCCCTAATACTGGGCTTGATTGCAGCCCTGATACGGGCAGTCCGTGCACGATCATGGGCATCACCAAAAACCTGAAGACTCCTTTGGTCTACACCTGGAACTTGGACGTGCAGCACGCCTTCAATACCAAGATCACGCTAGAAACGGCATACGTGGGTAACCACGGTTCCAAACTGGTGGGCATTCACGACATCAATCAGCCCACTGTCGGCGCCGGTTGGGCAGCATGCATAGGGTCCGGCTACGACCCGGGCACTTGCAGCGGCGGCCCAGATGGCGGACTCGAGCAAAAGGCGCGGCCCTTCAACCCGACATCGAAGTTCCCTTTTCTTAGCCAGATCTATCAGATGGACAACATCTATCGTTCCAACTACAACGCCCTGCAGGTTACGCTCACGGGTCGCGATTATCGCGGCCTGACCTTCCTCATGGGCTACACCTACTCGCATGCCTTGGACAACGTGGGGGCCAACTGGGACTTCGGCGCCGGCTCGGGTATTCCGATGGACAGCCTGCACCCCTACCTTGAATACGCCAGCAGTGACTTTGATATGCGCCACCGCTTGACGCTCTCCCTGACCTACGCGGTGCCCGGCATCAAGACCTGGGGCCAACTGCTAGAAGGGTGGCAGGTCAACACCATTGTGAGTGTCTTCGGCGCTCAGCCGTGGGGCCCCATCGACGCAGGTACCGACATCAGCGGCACCGGTGAAAACGTCGATCGTTGGAACTTTTTTGGGCCTCCGTCCAACTTCAAACCGACGCGCTCTTCCGGCATACCTTATTTCCCGGGCACCAGCAACACCGCTTGCCTGGCAAAAGCAAACGCGCTCGATGGCGCCAGCAACGGAGCAAACACAGAAGCACTGAACCTGTTTGGCTGCTATGTGGTGGGTAACTCCATGATGTTGCCGCCGGGCATCGGTACCTTTGGCACTATGGGCCGGAACACTTTCCGTGATTTCGGTTTCCGAAACGCGGATTTCTCCGCGGTGAAGAATTTCAAGTTCGGCGAGCGTATCGGCATGCAGTTCCGGGCTGAGTTCTTCAACATCTTCAATCATCCCAATTTTGCGAATCCTTTTGGCGGCCAGAATGGCTGGGGCCACAATGACCCCTCCAGCCCAGGTGCGTGCGGCTTCGGCGCCGCTTGCGCCACTCCGGACGTGGCAGCGGCAAATCCGGTCATCGGCTCCGGAGGGAATCGTGCCGTTCAGCTTGGGTTGAAGTTCACGTTCTAAAACTTGGGAGGCGTGGAGTGCCTTGCGAGCCAAAGGCACTCCACTAACCTGTGCGCCAGTCGCGAATGCGCTGCGATTACGATCTCACATCAAAACAGAGGTAAGGGACATGCCAGCGGTTCAAATTCCCATAAGCCGTCTCTGCATTTCATTGGTTCTGATTTCCTTGGCAATCTCCGTTCCCCCGGCATCGTTTCCTCAGGAACGAGCGGAACGCACGATTGAAGAAATCAAGGTGGAAGCGGTCAAGCGCGCTCAGAACGGGATGTATCCCATGATTGGCCTCAATCCAGCGGATGTTGAGGAGGCGTTCGCTGCGATCAAGACGCGCGATAAGGACGAATGGGCTACTGCGTTCATGCATGTGGCGGACCGTTACATGGCGGAAGGTAGGTCTCTGGAGAAGACGGATCCGGCAAAGGCCAACGCCGACTACATCCGCGCCTGGCGCATCTACTCCTTCGGGCGGTGGCCCATCCCTTCCTCGCCGAAGAAAAAAGAATCCTACGCGAAGGCCATCGAGGCGTTTCTGGCGCACGCGAAGTTCTGGGATCCCCCGCTGGAGGTGGTGCGCATTCCGTTCGAAGGTTCCGAGATTATCGGTTACATGCGTCTGCCGAAGAATGCCAAGGGTCCCGTGCCGGTTGTGCTTGCGGTGAACGGACTCGACAGCCGGAAAGAAGATTTGAGCGAAAGTTTTGGGGCCATTCTACCCTACGGCATTGGTTTTCTGGCAGTGGACGGGCCAGGGACCGGGCAGTGCCCGATTAAGGCGAGTCCCACTGCGGAGCGGTTGCTCTCCAGGGTGATCGATTATCTGCAAACCAGGCCTGAAGTCGACAAAACGCGCATCGCATTCCACGGGGTAAGCTGGGGAGCGTATTGGGGCACGAAAATGGCGGTGGTGGAGCGCGAGCGGTTGAAGGCCGTAAGCGTGCAGTCTCCCCCGACCGATCTGTTTTTCACGAAGAGATTTCTGACGGAATCTCTGCTTGGCAATCGTGAATATCTTTTCGATCAGGTGCCGGCATTAATGGCGATTTTTGACAACGTGAACTCAGTAGACGACATCGCGGCAATCTTCGAGAAAATGTCACTGGCAAATCAGGGAATTCTTGGCAAGCCTACCACGCCGATGCTGGTCATCGCAGGCGTGAAGGATACGCAGGTTCCCATCTCGGACATTTATGAGCTGATGAACGCCGGCGACGTTCCCAAAGAGGCGTGGATCAATCCGTCGGGTGGACATCTGGGCCGCCAGGTGAAAGTGTGGCCGGACCCGGTCATTTTTAAGCGAGTCTTGCTGCCGTGGCTGGCGCGCAATCTGGATGTCCCGCCACTTCTTGAAACAGAGAAAAGATCCGGAAATTGAAGCAAAAAAGCAGAGGAAACGCCGCGCTCGCGCCTCGCTCCAGGCAGAATACCTGATTAGGAAGATTGGTTCCACGAAGAATCCACGACTTACACTTTGTAGGATGCAACGCCACGGGTTGCTACAGGCGAAAGAAATCCAGACGGCTATGGCGGTGCGGCCGACGCTCTGTAGGAATTGGTGGTAGGCACAAAATTGGGCACAGTCCCAGTGTGCATCGGAGGCCCTCCCAACGCATTCGACCAATGAAGACCCAGAGGAAAGGGACAGGCCTCCGGATGCGCAAAGACTCGCGGCTCGACCAATCCAGAACAATGCCGTCTAGCTGCGGATGAATTGTTTTCATGAGATCACGCGAGTCAGACAGTTGCTGGAGAATCGCGCCGTGGTTGACGTGGGAGTCGAACTCTTCTAAGGGTGAAATTCCAAACATTCCAGATCAGTTCTTCTGCACGATTTTCGACGTGAAAATTGGAGGGAAGTTCCGCGACGGATACGCGGAAAGACCCGAAACAGGGTTAAGTCTTTTCAAATCAATGGTGCCGGCGGGGGGAATCGAACCCACGGCCTAGGGATTATGAGACCCTCGCTCTACCACTGAGCTACGCCGGCGTGAAGCAATTCTTCATGCTACGAAGTAATCGCGGGGAGTGTCA
>JBEKOE010000055.1:0-15456 GCA_049522075.1 Candidatus Acidiferrum sp. | reverse complement strand
TCGTTCGCTCTGCATGCAGACCCGCCAAGCCCTGCTGCTTGGATTGAGTTTCAATCTGTATCGCTTGAAACATCGCCGCCTTTTCCTAAGGATGTCAACAGAGCCAGATGGCTTCTAGTGCCGTTCCAACTATTTGGGCCAAATGACGGCCCAAGCATCTGACGCGAACTTGGAGAAAGTATTCTCGGTGGGATTTGCTGGAACAAGTTGGAACGGCACTAGAACAGGCGGGAGACGTATTCGCGCATCTGGCGCTTCCAGAAAGGCCAGTCGTGGCCACCTTCGGGACCCCAGTTGTCTACGGAGTGGCGAATTCCTTTGCTGGAGAGCACTTCGGAAAGGCGATAGGTGGGAGTGCTGTTTTCCCAGGGACCGGTGCCGGTGATGAGGTGGATGTCGCAGGAATTGTACTGCTCGAAATACCAGCCATCGGAGAGGTTGGCGAGGTAATCGACGGGATTGTTGAAGTAGAAATTGTCGTCGTACATGCCGTCCATGAAATTCCTGACATCATAGACACCGGACATGGCAAAGCAGCGCTTGAAGACGTCAGGATGCTTGAACAAGGTGTTGGCAGCGTGGTACGCGCCGAAGGATGCGCCCATGGTGGAGATGGCGATTTGCGATTGGCAGTGATCCTAAATGAAGGGAACGACCTCCTCCCGGAGGTAGGAATCGAAAACGGATTGGACATAGCTGCGGTGAAACGGATGAGCGCCCTTGTTGTAAAAGCTGAGGCCATTGATGGAGTTGACAGAATAAAACTTGATGCGGCCAGCATCGATGAAATCGGCGAGAGCGCCGACCAGGCCTTGGCCTTCGAGTTCCCATTCGTCGCCAGCACTGGTGGGAAAACCGAGGAGCGGCGGGCCCCAATGGCCATAGGCGACGACGCCGAGATCGAGGCCGAGGCGCGGAGAGTACCAGCGATGGTATTCACGTTTCATCAAAGAGGACCTTTCTTTGTGCGGCAAAGAAGTATGCCAGTGGGAGGACAGATGAGCAAGGCGAGGCGGGACTTGGGCGGGAATCGTGAGGCTTCGGTCCGGCAGGAATGGCGGGATAAAAAGGATCGCGATCAGTAGGGTTTCTTGGAGGAAGAGGAGAGCCATGTCTGGAAAGGGCGCAGCGCCTCCGGATCGAGCAATTGCGTGACGGGGAGACGTCGGGCGCCGGGCGAGCGGCGCAGTTCTTCGTAGATGAGGGCGTCGTCGAAGCCAGCAGCGGCAGCATCGGCGGCGGTGGCGGCGTAGAAGACACGGTCCGGGCGAGCCCAATAGATCGCCCCGAAGCACATGGGGCAAGGTTCGCAGGAAGCGTAGAGGTCGCAACCAGACAACTGGAAATTGCCGATAACGCGGCAGGCCTCGCGAATGGCCTCGATTTCGGCGTGGGCGGTCGGGTCATTGCCAGATGTGACGCGGTTAACGCCCTCAGCGATGATTTTGCCGTCCTTGACGATCAGAGCGGCGAAGGGGCCACCCTGGCCGGAGTTCACATTTTCGATGGCGAGGGCGATGGCGCGTTGCAGGAATGGTTCGGACATGAAAGAGAATCCCCTGCCCTCCAGAGTGCCGCGGAAGAGAAGGATTCACAATGCGGATGAGGAGGAGAGGAGGGGAATTGTGCACTAGCGGGTTGCGGAAAAAACAGTAGAAAACACTTTCTTCAGGAGCTTTGCGCCAGGGCTGAAGACCCGGCCTCCTAAACAGAGAGAATCGCTCAGCAGCCTACCAGAGGGGAAAGATTGCTGAGATGGGTGGTCGCTGAAAGGAAGGATGCTGCCTGGATGGGGCCTAGCGGTGCTGGACCTTTGCGAGCGGGCGCCGGGGGGCAGGGTTGGGGTTGCAAGGCACAGGAATACGGGTAGGATAGAGGGCGGTCGTCGACGGATTTTCCGTGATTTTCGTCGAGAAACGACGGGGTGAGGAAATGATTCAAATCGAAAACGTCAGCCGCCGCGGGTTTTTGAAGGGGATGCTGGGAACGGGCGCGCTGGTTTTGAGCGTGCAGATTCTGCCGGAGAAGTTGTTGGGCGCAACAGTGAGCGGCGCGGGCGAAGATCCAATGGTGAACGCGGCGCTGCGGCCAAATGTGTACCTGGCGATTGCTACGGACGGAACGGTTTATATCGTGGCGCACCGGGCGGAGATGGGCAGCGGAAACCGCACGGGGCTTCCGCGAATCGTCGCCGATGAACTGGATGCTGACTGGACGAAGGTAAAGGTGGAGTCGGCCACGGGGAACGAAAAGTATGGCGATCAGGACACGGATGGGTCGCACTCCGTGAAGAGCTTCTTTGTGCCGCTGCGGGAGGCAGGCGCGAGTGCGCGGCTGATGCTGGTGCGCGCGGCGGCTCAGACGTGGGGCGTGCCGGAAAAGGAATGCGTGACGGAACCGAATACGGTTGTGCACAAGCCGAGCGGGAAGAAGCTCAGCTACGGCGAGCTGGCTTCCGCGGCGGCGAAGCTGCCTGTGCCGAAGAAAGAGGAGCTGCGACTGAAGCCGCGAAGCGAATGGCGGTACATAGGCAAGGCGGCGTCGGGGTATGACTTGATGGACATGACCACGGGCAAGGCGGTGTATGGGCAGGACACGCAGATGGAGGGGATGCTGTATGCATCGGTGGCGCATCCACCGGTGTTCGGGAGTGCGGTGAAGAGCGTGGATGATTCCGCGGCACTGAAGGTAGCGGGAGTAAAGCAAACGACGATGATCGACGCGTTCAAGCCACCGGTGATGATGCAGGCGCTGGGCGGCGTGGCGGTGATTGCTGATAGCACTTGGGCGGCGTTCCAAGGCAAGAAGCAACTAAAGATTGAGTGGGGCAAGAGCGAGCACAGCGTGTGGAACTCCGACGCGTACCGGAAGGAGCTGAAAGCCACGG
This sequence comes from Candidatus Acidiferrum sp., assembly GCA_049522075.1. GTDB lineage: Bacteria > Acidobacteriota > Terriglobia > Acidiferrales > UBA7541 > Acidiferrum. The sequence goes on along the minus strand of JBEKOE010000055.1, from coordinate 12,569 downwards.
CGCGAAAGCCCTGCAAAGTGGTGCGGGAAAACGGGAACGTGGATCAGGCGTTCGCGAAGGGCGGAAAGATTGTGGAGGCAGAATACTACGCGCCGATGCTGGCGCACGCGTCCATGGAGCCGCCGGCGGCGCTGGCGGTGTACCGCGACGGGAAAGTGGAAGCGTGGGCGCCAACGCAAGATCCGCAGGGAGCGCGGGAGGCGGTGGCGGCAGCAGTGGGATTGAAGAAGGAAGATGTGACAGTCCACATGACGCTGTTGGGCGGTGCGTTTGGAAGAAAGTCATTCCCGGATTTCATCGTGGAAGCGGCGGTGCTTTCCAAGAAGACGGGGAAACCGGTGAAGGTGACATGGAGCCGGGAGGACGACATCAAGTTCGACACGTTCCATTCGGTGGCGGCGATGTATTTCAAGGCGTCGCTGGGAGCGGACGGAAGGCCGACGGCGTGGCTGCAACGAAGCGTGTTCCCGCCGATTGCGTCGACGTTTGATCCGAACGGGTTGTATGCAGATGCCGGAGAAATTGGATTGGGGTTCAGCGATATTCCGTTCGCGATCCCGAACCACCGGGCGGAAAACGGACCGGCGAAGGCACACACACGGATTGGATGGCTGCGTTCGGTGGCGAATATTTATCACGCTTTCGGGGTGCACTCGTTCGTAGGAGAACTGGCGCATGCGGCCGGGAAGGATCCGGTGGAGTACGTGCTGGCGCTGCTGGGGCCGGATCGCATCATGCCGAAAGAGGAGCTGCCGAAGGATTACACGAATTACGACGGGGATTACGCGGATTACCCGATCGATATCGCGAGATTCCGGCGGGTGGTGCAACTTGCGGCGGAGAAGTCCGGCTGGGGGAAACAGAAGCTCGGGAACGGATTCGGGATGGGATTGGCGGTACACCGCAGCTTTTTGACGTACGTGGCGACGGTGGTGCAGGCAGAAGTGAAGGACGGGCAGGTGAATATCCGCAGGGTGGACACGGCGCTGGACGCGGGAACGATCGTAAATCCGACGACGGTAAAGCAGCAGTTTGAAGGTGCGGCGGTGATGGGTACGAGCATCGCGCTTTATGGGGAGATTACGGCGACAGACGGCGTGATTGACCAGTCCAACTTTGACGGCTTCCAAATTGTGTGGATGAACGTGGCACCGCGGGAGACGCATGTGCACATCGTGGAAAGCGATGCGCCGCCGGCAGGGATTGGCGAGCCGGGATTGCCGCCCGTGGCGCCGGCGATTTATAACGCGGTGTTTGCGGCGACCGGAAAGCGCATCAGGGAGATGCCGCTGACAAAAGCGGGGCTGGCTTGAGGGAGTTATAAGTTGTAAGTTTTCAGTTTTAAGTAAAGAAAGATTCTTAACTGAGGGGACCGGGGCGCGGCAATGCTGCGCCCCTACTAGTTTTGGCATAGTATGCGTGTGAGCGGAGGAAGAGTTGAAACGAGTATTGGGATTCGTTTGTCTGCTTTTGATGGGAATCGTGAGTCCGGCGAGCGCGCAGCGGCGGCCGGTGCTGCCACAGATTGATGAGCCGCATCCTTATTATTACCGGGAACTGTATTTGCCGCAGTTGACGAGCGGACCGAGCAGCCTGACCTGGGGACCGAACTCGGAGGAGCTGATTTATTCGATGGCCGGTTCCCTGTGGCGGCAGAAGCTGGAATCGAAAGAGGCGGCGCAGCTGACGGATGGGCCGGGATACGACTACCAGCCGGACTGGTCGCCGGATGGGAAGAGCGTGGTGTACGTGTCGTATCAAAAGGACGCGATGGAATTGTGGCTGCTTGATTTGGCGAGCGGGAAGACGAAGAAGTTGACCAGCAGTGGCGCGGTAAATGTGGAGCCGCGATGGTCGCCGGATGGGAAGCGAATCGTGTGGGTTTCGACGCAGTACAACAAGAGATTCCATATATTTGCCGCAGATGTGACCGAAGGAAAGCTGACGAATGTTGTGCGGTTGACCGGGGAAACGAACAGTTCCCTGCCGCGCTATTACTACAGCCTGTACGACATGGAGATCAATCCGGTGTGGACGCGGGACGGGAAGGAGATTTTGTTCGTTTCAAACCGCGGGCACATTCACGGAACCGGCGGATTTTGGCGGATGAAGGCGGAACCGGAAGCAGAGGCGCGGGAGATTCACTACGAGGAGACGAGCTGGAAAGCGCGGCCGGACTTTTCACCGGACGGATCGCGAATGGTGTACAGCTCGTATGTTGGAAGGCAGTGGCACAACCTGTGGCTGTTGCCGGCGAACGGAGGAGATGCATTCCCGTTGACGTATGACAATTGGGACGAGACGAATGTAAGGTGGTCGCCGGACGGAGGAATCCTTGCTTTCGTGTCAAACAAAACAGGGTCCACAGTGATCCACTGGCAGGAGCTTCAGGGCGGAAATGGAGGGGAGTTGCAGCAGGAGAAACGGAATTATCTGCATGCCCATGGCGCTCTCGCGATCAACGCCGAAGGCCCGAGCGTCTCATCCAATGTCCGAATTGCCATCACTGATGAAGCCGGCCGCTCGTTTGCTTCTAAGAATGCGTGGATTCAAGCCGACGACGCATATGATCGGAATGAGCGCGCGCTGGAGAGACACTATTTCCACACGGGAGAGGGCGTGGACGCGAAGGTCGAGGTTCCCGTGGGTAGATTCACCGTTGAAGTATCGCAAGGACTAGAGGCGAGACAATTTCGGAAGATTGTGGAGGTGAAAGCCGGGAAAGTTACCGCGGTCGACGCGACATTGGCACCTCTGGATTTCGATAGCGAAGGAGAAGAGCATTGGGTTGCATCGGACCTTCATGTGCATATGAACTATGGCGGAACTTATCGGAACAACCGAGAGCACCTGATGGAACAGGGGGAAAGCGAAGGGCTCGAGGTAATTCATGAGCTGACGGTAAATAAGGAGCAAAGATTTCCGGACATTCAATTCCTGTATTTTGATTCCAGGACAGGGATGGAGGAAAGGGGGCTTCATGAGCCGGCCATTGTGCTGGTGCAGGGGCAGGAATTTCACACGAGTTACTGGGGACACCGCGGGATATTAGGGCTAAAAAATCATTTATTGTTGCCGGGGTACGCGGGGTATCCGAACACGGCGGCGGCGAGCTTGTATCCGATGAATGCCGATGTGTATGACATGGCGAGCTTGCAGGGAGCGTTGGTGGGAGCGGTGCATCCGTTTGATGAGGTGCCGGACCCATTTGCGAAGCCGGCCCAACGCATCACGGATGAGTTGCCGGTGGATGTGGCGCTGGGGAAGCTGGACTACATGGAGATTGTGGGATTCAGCGATCACAAGTCAACGGCGGCGGTCTGGCACAAGCTGCTGAACCTGGGTTTTAGGCTTCCGGCAGGCGGGGGAACCGACGCGACCGCAGATTATGCGGCGCCGATTCGCGGACAGGTGGGATTTGACCGCACATACGTGTGGACGCCCAGTTGGCCAGCAAGTATAGACACGTGGATGGATGGATTGAAGAAGGGTAGGACGTTTGCAACGAACGGGCCGCTGATCGAATTCAAGTTGGGCGGGGCGATGGTGGGAAGCGAATTGAAGTTCGATGCCGCGCAGGCGGGAGTTTCCTTCACCGCCAAATTGAGGTCGATCGTGCCGGTGGACCACCTGGAGGTGGTATGTAACGGGAAGGTGGCACAAGAACTCAAGCTGGGGGGAGCGCGGGACACGGCGGATGTGACAGGAACGATTGCACTGAATGAGAGCGGGTGGTGCGTGTTGCGGGCGTGGAGCGGTAAGGCGGAGTATCCCGTGCTGGATAACTATGCTTACGCGACAACAAGCCCCGTGTATGTGACGATCGGCGGGAAACGAGCGTATTCACGGGAGGATGCGGCGTATTTCAAAGCATGGATTGACCGAACAATCGAGGTGACCGAGAAATATCCGGATTGGAATTCGGCGGCAGAGAAGGACCTGGTGATGAAAAGATTGCGGGAAGCACGGGCGGTGTATGAAGGGATGATGTAGTGAGGGAACCAGTATCCTAGGCAAGAATTGTGAAGCGATGGTGAGGGGCGCGGCAGAGGGGATGCGCGCTTGTCACTCGCCGGTTGTTGGAGATAGAATTCGGCGGTCAAAACCAGATAGTGGGGATGGCGCAGGACATGTGAATTGCATGGCTGCGTTTCGCGTGTTGCACGAAGGGCACTCGCTCCCCCCTCGAATCCGGACGAGCATCAACGAATCGACAGGGCTGCCGCTGGCAGTTCGGCAGAAGGGTGCGGCTGCGTGCAGACTGTCGCCGCCGAAGAGAAAAAAGGGGGATTCCCCGGAGAGAAAACGGGAAACTGAATTGCGATTGAATAAACTGCGGAGAAGGAAGGAGGGTACATGATCGTTGGTGTGCCCCGAGAAGGATATCCGGGAGAGCGGCGCGTGGCGCTGGTGCCGGCGATGCTACCCAATCTGAAGAAGGCCGGGCTGGACGTGCTGATTCAAGCGGGCGCGGGCCAAGCAGCGGGTTACCGGGACGCGGAGTATCTCGAAAAGGACGCGAAGCTGGCCGCTACCCGCGAAGAGGTGTTCGCATCCGCGGACATTATCGTGCAATTCCTGTGTCATGGAGCCAATGACAAGACGGGAAGCGCGGATCTGCCGTTGTTGCGCAAGGGTCAAGCGCTGGTGGGATTTTTGCGACCGTTGGGAACGGTGAAGACGGTTCAGGAGATTGCGGAGCGCGGAGTGACATCGTTTTCGGTGGAGCTGATGCCGCGCATCACGCGCGCGCAGAGCATGGACGCGCTGTCTTCGATGGCGACGATCTGCGGGTACAAAGCGGTATTGCTGGCCGCGAACACGCTGCCAAGAATGTGCCCGATGTTGACGACAGCGGCGGGAACGATCACACCGGCACGCGTGCTGATCATCGGCGCGGGCGTGGCGGGACTGCAGGCGATCGCCACAGCGCGACGCTTGGGGGCGGTGGCCTCGGCATACGACATGCGCCCGGCGGCAAAAGAACAGGTGCAGAGCCTGGGCGGACGATTCGTGGAGCTGGCCGTGGAAGCAAAGGACGCGCAGGATGCGAGCGGGTACGCCAAGGCGCAGGACGAAAGCTTCTACCAGAAGCAGCGGGAACTGCTCGGCAAGGTTGTGGCGGAAAGCGACGTGGTGATCACGGCGGCGGTGATCCCGGGAAAGAAATCGCCGGTGTTGGTGACGAAAGATATGGTCGAGCGGATGTCGCCAGGATCGGTGATCGTGGATCTGGCCGCAGAGCGCGGCGGCAATTGCGAGTTGACGAAACCGGACGAGACGGCAGTGATTCACGGGGTGACGATTATTGGCGAGTACAACCTGGCGGCGATGGTGCCGTATCACGCCAGCCAGATGTACGCGCGCAACGTGACGTCGTTTCTGCTGCACCTGACAAAAGAGGGCAAACTCCAACTGAATTTGCAGGATGAAATCATGCGGGAAACGCTGCTGACGCATGAGGGAGAAATCGTGAACGCGCGGGTGCGGGAGTTTTTCGCGCTACCGGCTTTGCAGACGACACCGGGAGGAGGAGAAGGCCGATGAAACTCGACCTGATGACCAGCTTGTACGTCTTCATGCTGGCGGCGTTTATCGGATTTGAAGTGATCCGGCGGGTGTCGCCGCTGCTGCACACGCCGCTGATGTCGCTGACGAACGCCCTGGACGCGATCGCGGTGGTAGGGGCAATCATCCTGGTGGGCGAAGGAAAGAGCACGCTGGCGACGATCCTGGGAACGATCGCAATCGTGGCGGCGACGAGCAACATCGTGGGCGGCTTCATGATCACGGACCGCATGCTGAAGATGTTCAAGGCCAGCGGGCCAAGGAAGCCGTGACGATCATGATCGCGGCAGAACACATCATCGAGGTTACTTATTTAATCGCCACGGCGCTGTTCGTACTTTCGCTGAAATGGCTGAGTTCCCCAGTGACAGCGCGGCGGGGGGTGTGGGCCGGCGAGGCGGGAATGCTGCTGGCCGTGGCGGGAACGCTGCTGCATCAGGGCATCGTCGATTACAAGTTGATTGCGACCGGGCTGGTACTGGGAACGATTATCGGCGTGCCGCTGGGACGAGTGGCGATGACCGCGGTGCCGCAGCGGACGGCGTTGAGCCATGCGTTCGGTGCGTTGTGCGTGACGCTGGTGGGAACGTCGGAATTCTACCTGCGAGCGCCGAACGTGCCGGGATTCATGATGGGCGTGCTGTCCCTGGAAGTCATCCTGGGAGCGCTGACGTTTACGGGCAGCCTGATGGCGGCGGGGAAGCTGCAGGAAGTGCTGCGGCAGCGGCCAATCACCTATAAAGGCCAGAATTTCGTGAACCTGGGATTGCTGGCGATCGCCATCGGCATTGCGGTGATCCTGGTGCTGCATCCGGAAAAAATGTATCTGTTTCCGTTCATGATCGGAATTCCACTGGTATTCGGCGTAATGATGATTATTCCGATTGGCGGGGCGGACATGCCCACGGTGATCTCGCTTTTGAATTCCTATGCGGGATTGTCGGCGGCGGCAATGGGATTTGTGCTGCAAAGCAAACTGCTGATTATCGCGGGGGCACTGGATGGCGCGTCGGGGTTCATCCTTTCGGTGAACATGTCGAAGGCCATGAACCGGTCGTTCACGAACGTGCTGTTTGGCGCGTTTGGACAGGAACAGGCGACCGCAGCGGGAGCGAAGGAAGCGCGGCCGGTGCGCAGCGCGTCGCCCGAAGAGGCGGCCGGGATTCTGACGGCGGCGAGCAAAGTAGTAATCGTGCCGGGGTATGGGATGGCGGTGGCGCAGGCCCAGCACAAAGTGCGCGAGTTGTACGATGCGCTGACGAAGCGCGGTGTGGACGTGAAATTCGGCATCCATCCGGTGGCGGGTCGCATGCCGGGCCACATGAACGTGCTATTGGCGGAGGCGGACATTCCGTACGACAAACTGCTGGCGATGGATGAAATCAATGGGGATTTTCCGCAAACAGACGTGGCGCTGGTCATCGGGGCAAATGACGTGACTAATCCAGCAGCAAGAGAAGATACGAGCAGCCCAATTTACGGAATGCCGATTCTGGATGTGGACAAGGCGCACACCGTGATGGTGATCAAGCGAAGCATGGGCGCGGGGTTCGCGGGGATTGAGAACCCGTTGTACTACCTGGACAAGACGCTGATGCTGTTCGGAGATGCTAGGAATTTTGTGGGGGCGATCGTGCGGGAAATCTCTGGCGGACACAATTAATGGAGTGATGAAGGGCTAACCCGCATTTCTCACAAGCTGCAATTCATTCCTCGAGCTGGTTCAGAAAAGCCTTGTCACCCTGAGGCGATCCGGTGAGGATCGCCGAAGGGCCTCAATCAAAATTGTGCCCGATGTGTCAGTTGAGGTCTTTCTGGGCGCAAACAGCGCGCCCCTCAAGATGACACCGCATGGCGCGGCGTGGATAACATTAAAATTGGGTCTCGTGAGAAGCTCCGGCTACGGGCGGTCGGGGCTTTCGAGTGCCTCGTCGACGCCCCACACGGTGGCTATAACGGTAACGCCGGTGGCGAGATACAAGAAATGGTTATGGCCCGGAGCGAGGGGAAGCTTTCCTTTCGCCATTTGGACCGGCGCGCAAGGGCGATGCTCGTGGTAGTGGTGATAATCGCTGGCATCGGGAGAAACATATCCACGGTAACTAAGTTCGTTTATCGCCTGGACACGGTAGGCCTTGGCTTCTTCAATGAGATGGGACTCCGAACCAACCTGCACATTGACCTGGCCGCGCTGGCTGTAGACCGTGATATCACAGGGATCGTCCATCGAAACGCGGCCCAAATCGGCGAGCGATAGCACGGGCGTGACCCGTACGTCAGAAGCTACGATGACGATGTTTTCCCGGGTGCCGGGCGTGGTGTAAACCACGGTGCCGCGGTTGAGCTCAACGATTGCGCCGTAGGGGGCGCGGTAGATGTGCACGGCCGAAGAGCCCTGAAGTTCAAGGGAAAGCGGGCCGACGCGAATCAGCATGGAACCTGCGTTCTCCGTCGAAAGATAGTCACCGGAATAGACGGTGGCGCCTTCGGAGACAGCGGCATCGCCGATGTGGCCTGACACGGATTTGGCGACAAGGCCGAGAGCGGGATTCGCGGGTGGCGTTTGCGCCAGCGCAGGCACAGAGAGGCAAGAAAAAAAGAAAAATCCGGCCATGGAAAAGAAGCGAGCAATTCTCATTGGCGTTGTTTCTCCTTCGAACAAACAGATACAGGAAGACAGGGGCGGGCGCTCACGGGAGTAGTGACAGGCTGAAACTTAGGCGTAGAAGTGCGCGCCGGAATGGCTGTGGGCGCGAACTGGAGTTTCATCGAGGGATCACCAAAGAGAATCCAGGTACGACGGACATCGCTATCGGCGGCGCCGGCCTTTGCCTGGAGCACAAGGCGGCCGAGGGATTGATTTGGATTGCCGGCGAACAGGTGCAGAAATGCCTGGTTGAGCGTGGACTGCGGCGATTGCTGGGTGAATCCGGAAGAGGCCCAGACGGCGACTGCACCACCGTTAGGAGCGAGCAGAAGAGACTCGGCAAGGCTCTCGGCATAGACGTCATGGAAGAACCCATTGAGGCAATCCATCAAGAGATAAACGGGGAGGCGTCCTCCGTTGGAGAGTGCGGCGGCGTCGGTGGAGTCGAAGAGATCGGCGAAAGACCACTGCTGCTCGGCGCCGTGGCCGTTGTAATCGACCAGGAGTGCACCGTTATTGAGAGCGGTAAGAATCTGGGAGCGGGCGGTGGCGGAATCGAACGAATCGGCAAGAATCTCTGAGACTTGCAGCGAAGGCGGAAGGGTGGCTCCGGCAGAATTTGCGGCCGCGGTGAAGTTGGAATCGACATTCTGATCGGCGATCAGCAAAGCCTGCGAATTCCAGGAGCCCGCCGAGCTGCCGCCTTCGTAGCCGATGATTTTGGAAACGACGAGATTGGCGTCGGCGGAGGTGCGCACGGGCAATCGGCCGGTAGGAATTGTGGCGAATCCATTCTGGGCAAAGTCGGTGAACCAGTCGTCGGACGCGGTCTTGAAGGCCGCGGTTTCGATGATGCGCGTGGGCACAAAATCGAAATCGCCGAGGCCCAAGTAGTCACGAGGATCGAAGGAAGCATCGCCAACAAAGAGGATGGACTGGGGCTTGCGCTGCCACCGGGAGGCGGCTTCCTGGAGGAAGCTGCGGATGGCGAAGGGGCTGCGCTCGCCGTAATTGTACTCGTCGAAAATCTGGTCGGTGGTAACAAGAGCGATGTGATGGCCCTGGGATTCGCGCAAGCGAACAAGCGGCACAAGGCTGGTGACAAAATCGGGATGAGTGATGATGACAACGTCCGCGCCAGTACGATTGTCGTCGAGGAAAGTGGGAGCATGCGGCACGAGTGAAAGGGGCGCGGAAATGGCGTCGCTGGCGAAAGCGAGAATGGTGCGAACCGCGGGCCCGCGGGTGGAGAGCGCCAAAGCAGCGCTGTATGCGCCCGATTCGCGTGAGATCTTGGCCGCGAGTTCCGAGATGTTGAGCGGATCGGTGATGTCAAACACACGGACCTGAGGGTTGGTGAAGCCGGTGAGGTGGAGCTCCGTACCCGCCGAGGCAGTGGCGCGGAGCCAGTCCGCATCGGCGGCGTAAGTGTGCGCGTAATGGAGGACAATGGATTGCACGAGGCTGACGTCATTGTCGCCATTCAGAGCGGTAAGGGTGACGGTACTGGTGCCGTTCTGGAGTAACGAGGGCTCGACCGGGAAAGATTGCTGCGCGAGCGTCAGACCGAGGAAGTCAATTTCGCCGAGAGTGGCTCCATTGAACTGAACGGTGACGCGATGCTCCTGCGCGTCGGTGGCGCCTTGAAGAACGATGTCCAGGGAAGCTGGCAGCGGCGAAGAAGGATCGATGTGCGCGACGACAAGATCCTGATCGGTCGCTTCCGGTGTGATGACAGCGCCAAAGAAATTATCGCTGTTCTCGCCATTCAGCAGAGCGGCGAAGTAGGTGGTGCGATCCTCGCGAAGAACGGTGAATGGAAAACTCGCCGGGGCGATGCTGCCGGAAACAGGCGCCGCCACCGGAAGGATGCGCTTGGGCCAGTGACTGTCGCTGATCAACCAGTAGACACGGTCAGCGGAGAACGGCGTATCGATGCCCATGCCGTAGAATTCGATGGCGTCGGAAGGAGATGGAGGGCCGCTGGCGCGCCCTGTCAGGAGAAGGGGCTGCTCAACTCCTTCGGCGTAAAGATGCAGCGTGCGTGAGTCCGTGTTGCGTTCGAGACCGGCGGCAAAGAGCTGGGCAAAGGAAACGTGATACCAGCCTTCCTGAGCGACCGAGATTTTGACGGCCTGGTGATCGGCAACGCTGAGGCGTGTAAGGCCGGGGGGAAGGATGGGGGGCATGGGCCGCGCAACCGCCAGAGCCGGGGAAGGATTGACGAAAGATGGCGAGACGGATGATGCCCGCTGGCTGCTGAGCAGGGCCGAGGAATGCGCAGAGGCGAGCGCGGAAGCACCTTCGCCGGAAGGCGATTCGACGTAAGCAGGACCATGAGTGCCGCGCGTGCCATTGATATCCACGTCTTCAATCCAATACGCGGCATCGCGAGCGGGCTGCGGATCAATCCAGCGATAAATTTTGGCGGCATGCTGCGGCAGGGAACCGCGCAAAAGCAGAGCAGAGCCGGCGATGAGAGAAGGATTGAGGCGAGTGCGGCCGGAGGCATCTTCGCGATAGATATTGAAGCCGAGGTTGCGGGATTCTTCATGGGTGCGCCATTCGAGAATGACAGAGCCATCGGCCTGAGAGAAAGCCTGGAAGGAGGAGATGTCCACGGCGGTGGGAGCCTGAATGGTGGAGACGAAACTGGCGGTGAATGGGTAATTGGGGACGTTGGAGGTGAGAGCTGCAGTCGAGCTTGTGATAGTGGCGGTGTTGGTGGAGAGAGTAGCGGCGCTGAAAGTGGTGGCGGTGACGTTTATGGTGATTACGGCGGTGCTGCCGACGGCAAGGTTGCCAAGAGCGCAAGTTACCGTGGTCGTGCCAGAGCAGGAGCCCATGGTTGTGGAATAGGAGTTGGGGATATAGGTGACCTCCGCGGGGAGCGGGTCCGTGACGACGACGTTTTGGGCGACGGCGGGACCCGAGTTGGTGACGGTCAAGGTGTAGGTGAGGGTGGAGCCTTGGTTAACGGGATCAGGAGCAGCAGTTTTGGTCGCAGTGACACTGGACTGGGTCGGCGAGGCGACCACAACGTTTGTGCTGGCCGTGTTGTTAGCGCAATTTGGATCGAGAGCGGCGGAGCAAGGCATATTCACATTGGCGGTGTTGGTGATGGTGGTGCCCGAGGCCGTGCCAACATTGACCTTGACGACGAGCGGGAAATTTACCGATGCGCCAGGCACGAGGGTCTGGCCGGCGTTCAGAGTGCAGGTAAACGTTCCCGTACCTCCGACAGCGATGGCGTTGCAGGTCCAGCCCGTGGGAGCGACGAAAGCCTGAGCAAGAGTGGTGTTCGTTGGGATGGTGTCCGTGAAAGTGACACTGGTGACGGTGCCATTTGTAACGGTGGAAGGACCGTTGTTTGTGACCGATTGGGTATAGGTGATGTTGTTGCCCTGAGTTACCGGATTGGGCGAGGCAAAGGAGGTGACAGCGAGATCGGCTTGGCCAGCGGTGGCCACGGTGAAGGTGGTTGAGGCGGAGTTGTTGGAGTAGTTGGGATCGGGAGTGGCGGAAAAAACATTGTCGGTGGCAGTAATCACTGTGCCGGCCAGGGTGGCGAGGGGAACGTTGACGACGACCAAGAAAGTAGCGGGGGAATTGACCCCAAGGGGAAAATTGTCAACGCACTCGACGGTACCCGTCGTGGCGCCGACGGCTGGGTAGTAGCAGCTCCAGCCCGCCGGGGCGGAGACGGATTGGAAGGTAGTACCAAATGGAATGTCTTCGGTGAAAACGGGGCCGGCGGCAGCGGAGGGTCCTTGATTGGTGATGACACCCGTGAGTGTGACGTTCGAGCCAGCAAGGACGGTGGGAGAGGAAGGAGTGTTGGTAATGGCAAGATCAGCAGTTCCTACGATGCCGACGGTGGTGATGGCGATGGCGGTGTTGTTAGCGAGATTGGGGTCGGTGGTTCCGGAAGTGATGTTGGCGACATCCACGATCTGCGTGCCGCTGGAGGTGCCGCCCGCAACTGTGACGACCACGGTGAAGGTGCCGGAGGTGTTGTGCGAGAAAATGCCAGTGGTTGTATTGCAGGAGATAGCGCCTGCAGCGCCCACGGCGGGAGTGGTGCAGGTCCAACCAGCAGGGATGATGATGGAGGAGAAGGTGGTGTTGGCCGGGGTGTTCTCGGTAAAAACAGCAGCGACGGCATCGAGAGGGCCGTTATTGGTGACGGTTTGGGTGTAGGTGATTGCGCCACCGGGTAAGACCACGAGAGGAGTGGCGGAATTGGTGACGGAGAGGTCGGCGGAAGCACAGTAGGCGCCGGATTGCGTGCCGGGGGTTTCAGTGATGACGTGAGTGGGGACGTACACGCCGGACTGGCCGACCGTGGCGCCGT
>JBEKOE010000054.1:0-19189 GCA_049522075.1 Candidatus Acidiferrum sp. | reverse complement strand
CAGATTCGCCTGATAGCCCAGCGTGCCGAGTCCGGTCATTTGCTCAATTGCTGCTCCTGGTGCCGTCACACGTCCGAGAATGTCCAGTCCTTTTCGCCAGCCACCGTAGCCCGGTACATCCTTGCCAAGGTTTTTGTCGAAGTGATGAGGCGCATTGGCCAGCAAATCCTTTTCTCGCTGTCCTGCTGGTCCCATCTGCTCAAGCGGTGGCGCGGTAATCGAAGCTGCAGGTGTAGCGGCTGTCGGCGGAGGCCCGGTAATGGATTCGGTGGGTTTGGCTGCAGGCTGCGCGGTAGCGGGCGTGGCGGAAGCAACCGAAGCCGCAGGCTTCTGCCCAGTTTCCGTGATGGATGCAGGAAGTTCTGTGGTCGGACCCCACGGAGCTTGCGCACCAGCCTGGGAAAGCAGGCCCTTGCGTTCTCGGGCCTGATCCTCATCGTCGCCGTAAACCCGTCCACTGGCAGGCTTAGGCGCACGCTCGCCGGTGATAGACACGGGCTGAGTCGTAGGCTCCGCAGGCTCGGTAATCGACTGCGCGGCCTTCGGGGAAATTGCAGCAGTCGGCTCCGTGCGCCCCATCGGCGCAAGAGCTTGGCCGCTCGAATCATCCAGCGGCCTCGATTGCGAATGCCCAAGTGCTCCGGCCATCAAGGCGCGCTTCCGCGCTTCCTCTTCCTCGTCGATCATTCCCCGCTGCTTGCTGGCTTCGTCAAGAATTGAATACGATTGGTCGGACATAAGTCCCCTTCCTCAAAAACACTTGTTTTCGGGCAATGCGAATCGCCTGCCTTCGGTCACTGAAACGAAAGAGTTTTCGCGCTCTCATTCCGGCACCTTTGTGGGCAACCTCTCGCCAGCCAAAACACTTGCCAAGCGTGAGCCTTCCTCTGTGCTCAGGTCTTGGAGAAACTTTCCCGTCAGGGAGATTGCTCGCTGTTGAACCGCTTGCAGTATTTCCGGAGTCAGCGCAGACGGCGCCGCGAGCGTGGGGTCTTGCTCGGCACGAGGCGGAATCGCTTGAGGCAATGCAGCGATCCAGAACGCTCGCCCTTGACCCGGAGCCACCAGCCAGCCGATCAGTCCAGCGGCGCGCAATCTGCGGCGCCACTCTGCGATTGTTCCTTGCGATACCCCGAGATGCTCAGCGAGTTCGGCGTCCGCTATGACCTTGCCCCCAGCCACGTACACAGCCGCGTCCCCGGTCCACTCCACAGGCACGGAGCGCGCAAGTAACACGAAAAGCCAGAGGGCCGGGCCGATTTGTTTGCGGATTTGCGAGGCGTCGCGCATTATGCGGCCACCTCGAAAGTGAGACGATTGGGGCTATGTGTACGGAAAGTGTACGGGACTCGGGCGGTTGTGGCGGTTATAGCGTTCCGAGCGCCGTGCAAAGTCAATAACTTGCGTGTTCGATTCCCACCCGCGCCTCCAAATTCAGAGCAATCCGAAGCAAAAAGGTGGGTTGAACCACCACGGCGGGTTCCCCGCAGGATGGAAGCTTGGGCCGTTCTTGGTGCCCACCGGGGTGCGACACCCTCCTCAGGTCTTGGAAATGGGGTGCCGATCAGGAGAGAATTCACCTTCCTGGTCTTCCACTGCGGGTGCTGCAGGTTTCTGCCTAATTTCAATGCCGGCTGGCGGCAGGAAAATGGTCTGCGATTGCACCTGTGAATTATCCGGCAGGATCACAAAGCTGAACTTCAGCGTCGCCACGCGCTGGTCCACAGGGCTCTCCACGAATTTCCATTGCTGAGCGGCGTTCACCGCGGCCTCTCGGAGCATGGGATGCCCTTCGGTCACTTTGGTGCCCTTCACGGCACCCGCGCGGTCAATCGTCACGCGCACGGTAACCTCGCCATAAACCCTTCCTGCAAGCGTAAGAGTGGGGTATTTCGGAGCTACTGCGAACTTGACGGCCGGTGAGGATTCACCAGCGAAGAGGTGGGGGACTAACAGAAGGAAGGCCAGGGTCGAAGCGACAATTTTCATTCTCATCGCTTTCCCATTCCGTTGTCCGGACATAATTTGTGAGTAACGCCGTGATTCTTGCGGCCGTACCGATCAGCCGGAGTATCGTCATTCGATCTGGAGATAGCCGGCGGGGAAGATTCCATCAAGTCTCCATTCCATGCGGCGCCCGGGAGCGAAGTATTTGCGTGATGTCCAGTGACGTCATCTGGCTGGGATTTGCCAGCCCAGGTGGCGCCGCTGGAACGACGCGCGGGGCAACTACACACCAAGTTTATTAACTGCAAAGCACCAAAATGTACAATGCGGATTTCTTATGGAATGAATTAGTTTTCTGAGGGATGCCGGGATGGCCCTGCCGCGAGCGAGTTCCCCGCCCCCACAGCTGAGGCCGGACAGATCTGGCCCCCCCTCAGGGCATGGCTGCTTCTCAGTTTGTTCGAGGTGAAAGCCGTGCCCTCCCAAGCCGAACGCAGTGGATAGATCCCGGGTTCGATTGGGCGGCTGGTATTCTGGAAGAGCCATAAATTAAGGATAGAAGAACAGGGGAAGAGCGGGACACTTGCCACCGATCATCAGCGCACAGGGGTTGTCGAAGCGGTATGGGGCCACCCCCCTGTTTGAAAACATCTCGTTTACGGTGGACGAGGCGAGCCGCGTCGGGGTTATCGGGCCGAATGGCTCCGGGAAATCCACGCTGCTGGCGATGTTGCACGGGCAGGTGGCGCCGGACAGCGGGGACGTGGCCATTCGCAAGCGCATGCTGGACGCGGAAGCCGCTACCCTCTCCGGCGGCTGGCGGAAGCGGCTGGCGATTGTGGAAGCGCTGGTGCAGCGGCCAGACATCCTGCTGCTCGATGAGCCGACGAATCATCTGGATCTAGCAGGGATCGAATGGCTGGAAGAGACTCTGCAGAATGCCCCGTTCGCGTGCGTGGTAGTGAGCCACGACCGCTATTTCCTGGAGAATGTGGCGAACGAGATGGTGGAACTCGACGCTGCGTACGACGATGGGGCGCTGCGGGTGTCCGGAAATTACAGCACGTTTCTGGAGGCCAAGGAAAAGTACCTGCACGCGCAGAGAGTACCTGCACGCGCAGAGGAACCGCCAGGCGGCGCTGGAGAATCGCGTGCACACGGAGATCGAGTGGCTGCGGCGCGGACCCAAGGCGCGAACCACAAAATCGAAGGCGCGCATTGATAAAGCGCACGAAATGATCGGCGAGCTTTCGGAGCTGCACGCGCGCACGCGAAGCACCAGCGCGCAGGTCGATTTCGCGTCATCCGGGCGGCAGACGAAACAGTTGATCACGCTGGACGGCGTGAGCTATGCCGTGGGCGAGCGGACGCTGTTTAGCGATGTCCATTTCATCATCACGTCGGGGATGCGCGTGGGGCTGGTGGGCCCGAACGGCAGCGGCAAGACGACGCTGCTGCGGCTGTTGAAAGGCGAATTGCAGCCGGCGCGGGGGAATATGCGCGAGGCGCAAGCGTTGCGCATCGTGCACTTCGACCAGAACCGCGAACTCGATCCGGAGATGACGCTGCGGCGTGCGCTGGCACCGGAAAGCGATGCGGTGATTTATCAGGATCGCGTGATTCATGTGGCCGCGTGGGCGGCGCGATTCCTGTTTACTGGGGAACAGCTCAATCAGAAGGTGGGGCGGCTTTCCGGGGGTGAGCGCGCGCGCGTGCTGATTGCGCAATTGATGCTGCAACCCGCGGACGTGCTGCTGCTGGATGAGCCGACCAACGATCTGGACATCCCCACACTGGAGATTTTGGAGGAGAGTTTGCTGGAATATCGCGGGGCGCTGGTGCTGGTGACGCACGACCGCTACATGCTGGACCGCGTGTCCACCGTCGTGCTCGGGCTGGACGGGCTGGGCGGCGTGGAACGCTTTGCGGACTACCAGCAATGGGAGGCTTGGCAACGAGCGCAACAGGCAGCAGGGAGGAGCAATGCTTCGGTGGAAACGCAGAGCCCGAGCGCGGCGAGGGGCGCGGCGAAAGTTTCGCTGGCGAAGAAAAAACTGTCGTACAAGGAAGCGCGCGAATTCGAAAGCATTGAGGGGCGCATTGCGGAAGCCGAAAAAGACCTGCAGGCGAAGCACGACGCGCTGCTGGATCCGGCGATCATGCGCGATGGAGCGCGGCTGCACGCTGCATCGTTGGAGCTCGATGCAGCCCAGAAGGCGATTGATGCAATGTACGCGCGTTGGGTGGAACTCGAGCAGAAACAGAAGTGAGTTCAGGGGCCCGTGCAGAACTGGCGGGTGGTGGCGAGGCCGCAGAGCAGCAACGCTCAGGAGGAGTCGGATGAATAGGGATAGTGAGTCAGCGGGGAGCCAACGGTCGTCGAAACATGGGCGCATTCTGCATTGGGCAAAGATCATCGGTTTGGGTTTGGTAGGTGTGGTCTTGGTGCTGGCGTGTGCGGGAGCGGCATACCAGTGGATCGCGCACAGCCGGGACATGCGCCTGAACCCTCCGCCCGGCCAGTTGGTGGACGTGGGCGGCTACCGCATGCATCTCTATTGCATTGGGCAGGGTTCTCCGACCGTGGTCCTCGAATCCGGCCTTGGGGATTCGTGGCTGCCTTGGTACAAGGTGCAGCCGACTATCGCGCAGTTCACGCGCGTGTGCTCTTACGACCGTGCCGGACTCGGGTGGAGCGATCCCAGCCCGCATCCGCGAACCAGCAAGGTGATCGCGGAGGAGTTGCACACCTTGTTGCACACGGCGGGGATGGCTGGACCGTTCGTCTTGGTGGGGCATTCCTTCGGCGGCATGAACGTTCGAATGTACGCGCGTCTTTTCCCGGCGGAAGTGGCGGGCGTGGTTCTAGTGGACTCCGTCCATCCGGACCAGCAGAGGCGCCGCACCCCGGAACAGATGCGGGCCATCGCAGCCTTCCTCCGCGTGCTCGGCCTCCAAGCCGACACCATACCGTTTGGCATTTCCCGCCTGATGGGATGGTGCGGGAATGGGCCAGCCGAAATCCGCCCGATGCTCCGTACGGTGGAGTGCAGGATGGGGCCTTGGCGGGAACACGTTGCGGAAGAGGGATCCTTCGAGGAGAGTGCGGAGCAAGCGCGGGCGGCCGGGCCGCTAGGCAGCATCCCGCTGGTTGTACTCTCTCACGATCCCGAAAAGTTGTATCCGGTACCGGGGCGTTCACCGCGCCCGGCGAAGGAATTCAATCCCCTGTGGGAAGAGTTCCAGAGCGAATTGGCGCTGCTTTCCACGAATGGGTCCCGCGTCATTGCCACGGGAAGCGGCCACTATATTCAATATGACCGGCCCGATCTGGTGATCGAGGCGGTGAAGAAGCTGGTGGCGCCCGGCCCTGGGCGCTGAACAACGGATCATTGACACGATTCGCAGCGATCCCTAAGCTGGAGCTATGGAAGTGCGTTTGAAGGCCGACCTGCAGGCAAAGCTCACCCGCCTTGCGAACCAACAGGGCCGCGACAGCGAGTCGCTGGTCGTGGAAGCCGTGGAACGCCTGGTCAATTACGACGATTGGTTCCTCCAGGAAGTGGAGAAAGGGCTTGCCGCTGCCGAGCGAGGCGAGTTCATCGGCCATGAAGACATCAAGAAACTGATTGACGACCGGTATCGCGACTAATGCGTATCCGCTGGACGGAGCCCGCCGCCCGCGACCTCACCCAGATTTGCGATTACATTCAAGAACATGACAGCGGTAACACTGCTCGCCGCATAGCTCTTTCAATCTATGAGCGCGTCAGCGCGCTGATAGAGTTCCCCGAGCGAGGCCGCCAAGGGCGCATCAAAGAGACGCGCGAACTTATACTTTACCGGCCTGCCGTATCTTGCCGTCTATCGCGTTCGAGAGCACGATGTGGAGATACTGCGCATTCTTCACGGTGCGCAGGCTTGGCCCAGGTAGACTCCGGACAACCTGGGGGCAAATTGTTTTGGGAGGAAAGGCGATGCGCAAACTGAGGCTGGCCGTAAGTTGTGCGGCGTTGGCATTTGCAGGGAGCGCGGGATGGGGGCAGGAAAATGGCGCGACGCCGGCGAAGAAGCCGCTCACGCCAGAGAGTTTTCTGGAATGGCGCGATGTGCAGGATCCGCAGTTCTCCCCTGACGGTGCAAGGGTTGCGTTCGTGGTGAGCGATCCGCTGAAGGGCGAAAAACGCACGCGCCACATCTGGCTCTACGACAGGAGCAGCAACACGTCGCGGCAATTTACGTACTCGGGAAAAACGGAGTCTTCGCCGCGGTGGTCGCCGGACGGAAAGGAGCTGGCATTCCTCTCCAACCGCGGGGGAGACGAAGAGCAGATTTTCCTTTTGCGAAGCGAATTCGGCGAAGCCGCGGCGGTGACAAAGGACAAGGCCGACGTGACGGCCTTTGAATGGTCGCCGGACGGACAGGCGATTGCGTATCTGGCGCCGGATCCCAAGAGCGAGGCGCAGGAAAAGAAAGAAAAAGAGAAAGATGACGCGCGAGTGGCGGACAAGGACGAAAGGCACGCGCGCCTGCGGCTGCTGCATCTCGCCGATCACGAATCGCACGCGTTGACCGACCCCAACTGGGAAGTGAAGGAACTTGCGTGGCTGCCCGACGGACAAAGCATTGCGGTGATCGCCACGAATCGTCCAGATTCCGACCAATTCACGGACCGCATCTACCTGGTCAACGCCAAAGACGCAAAGATCAAAGAATTGTTGGCCCCACGAGGGCCGGTGGGAGATTTGCGTGTTTCTTCGAATGGAACAACACTCAGCTTCGTGGGTTGCCGCGAGGATGGGCCAGACCCGCATGATCTCTTTCTGCTTCCCGTAATCGCCGGGGCGGCGCGCAATTTGACCGGGGCGAGTCTCGATCGGCAGATCATGGACCACCACTGGGCCAAGGGCGGCTGGCTGATTGCCGTCTACGCGGACGGGTTCACCAGCAAGTTTGTGGGCTACAACAGCGAGGGAGAGAAAAAGGAGTCGGGGCGATTGCCGGCGAATCCGAATCAATTTTCAGTGGCAGCAACGGGAGAAATTGCATTTGTGGGCGCGAGTGCAACGGCGTTGCCGGAACTTTGGCTGCGGGACATCAAGGGCGAAGCGCAGGCTGTCAGTCACGTAAATGGCGGCTGGAAGGATTTTGCCGTGGCCGCCCCAGAACTCTACAGATACAAATCGTTCGATGGGCTGGAAATTGAAGCCGCCTTGTTGAAGCCAGTGGGCTACGACGGAAAAACGAAGCTGCCGCTGGTGGTTCTGGTGCACGGCGGCCCGACGGGCCGCTGGAGAGAAAGCATTGATTCCTGGGGCCAACTACTGGCGGCGCGCGGCTATGCCGTGCTTTATCCCAATGTGCGCGGCTCCATCGGGTACGGCCAGAAATTCACCGAAATGAATCGCGCGGATTGGGGCGGCGGGGATTTCAAGGACGTGATGGCGGGCGTGGATGATCTGATCGCCAAAGGGATCGCCGACCCGGAGCGCCTGGGAATTGGCGGATGGTCCTATGGCGGATATATGGCGGCGTGGGCCGTGACGCAAACGACGCAGTTCAAAGCAGCTGTTTCCGGCGCGGGAATGTCCGATCTGATTTCGGAATATGGCACGGAGCAGCACCCAGCGTATGACGAATGGCATTGGGGCACGCCGTACGAGAAGCCCGAAGGATTCCTGAACGGTTCGCCGGTCCTTTATGTGAAGAACGCGAAGACGCCGACACTGATCCTTCAGGGCGAGGCGGACACCACCGATCCACCGGGCCAGAGCCTGGAACTCTATCGCGGCCTGAAGCGCTATGGAGTGCCCACGGAACTGGTGATGTACCCGCGAGAACCGCACGGTTTCCGCGAGGCCAAGCATCGCGTGGACATGCATACGAGAATGGTGGATTGGTTTGGCCGATATCTGAGTCCGGGTAAGTAACTCGCTTGCTCCTGGTTCCTGATCGCTGGTCGCTGATATCTGATATCAGTTCATTAGGAAGCAAGGTTCGGATCCTCAAGAGAGAGCAGGGGAGGAAAATGTTGAGTACGGCCAAGTGGGATGCGGGGTTATACGACGGCAAGCACTCGTTTGTGTGGAAGATGGCCGCGGGCCTGGTGGAACTGCTGGAACCCAAGGCGGGTGAACGCATCCTGGATGTCGGTTGCGGAACAGGTCACCTGACGGCGCAAATCGCCGCGTGCGGGGCAGTCACCTACGGGATAGACCAATCTCCGGAAATGATCCGGCAAGCGCGCGAGAAGTTTCCGGAGTTGCGGTTCGAGGTGATGGATGCGCGCGAGATTTTGCCGGGGAGACCTTCGACGCCGTCTTTTCCAACGCGACGCTGCATTGGATCAAAGAACCGGAGCGCGTCATCCGCGGAATCGTGAAGGTCCTGAAACCGGGCGGGCGCTTCGTGGCTGAGTTCGGCGGCAAGGGCAATGTCGCAGGATTGCTGGAAGCAGCCGAATGCGCCTGGAAAAAGCTGCGGCCCGGAACACCAATGGAGAGCCCGTGGTTCTATCCGGGCGTGGCCGAATACGCGGGCCTGCTGGAACGGCACGGCCTGGAAGTCACCTATGCGCTTTTGTTCGCTCGGCCAACACCGCTGGAGGATGGCGAGCGCGGCCTGCGCACCTGGCTGGAGATGTTCGGCGGCAGCATGACGGGAAAGCTGCCGGTGGCGGAGCGCAAGCGGCTGGTGGAAGAGATCGAGCGCCAGGCGCGCGGTAAACTGTTCAAGGACGGCCAGTGGGTGATGGACTACCGGCGGTTGCGGATCGTGGCCCGGACTGCCGGATGCTGCGAGTGAATTGAGACGGAATACCGTATCCGTGTTCCAGCGCCCAGGGACGAACCGAAACGACGCCGCGAATGGCTCCTGCCTTATGGGGTGACATTTTCAAGTTGCCGTCAAGTGGTGACAGGATTATGGGGCCTAGACACACTTCCTATTTTGTCCACCGGAACTTGACGCGTGCAGACGGCGGGCGTATGGTTCTCGCGGAGAGACGGAGTTGACATCGGAAATTCTGGCAAGATTCAGCCAGCCGATAGGAAGGAAGCTCGACAGAGAGCTCAGTCCCCGCGCCAGCGTCGTTTTTGTTAACGGCCAAGGTACTAGCAAACTCTATTAAACTTGAGACACTTGCCCCAGTTGGGTCGTTACGCTGCAAGCGTTGCCCGCTCCTTCCTCTTTCTTCCCTCCCCATGTGCGCCGCTTCGAACACGAAAGGAGCGCCGCGAGTGCAGTGAACCATTGAGGAGTTCCACTGGGTTCAAGGGAGGACTCGGATGAAAAGACTCAACCTCGCCCTTTTAGTTGTTGAGAATAATGATTATCAAGCCGAGCAGACCATCTCGGCGAAACAAGCCGCGCACGAGTGCGAGTCCGACCTTCAAGTCATACAGACCGAACACGACGCGGTCGTGCAGAGCCAGCAAGTCCTTAAACTCCTCTATAGCCCTGAGGGGACTCGCCCAAACGGGATTTTCTTTGAACCGGTGGGAACGGCGCTCGCACAAGCCGCGAAAATCGCAGCGTCATCTGGAGTGGGGTGGGTGGTGTTGAACCGGGAGGTCGACTACCTCAGCGAACTTCGCCAACAGTACCCGACCAACCCGCTTTTTTGCGTCACGACCAATCACGAAGAGGTCGGCCGAATCCAGGGCGAACAGATCGCACAATTACTCCCCCATGGAGGCGCAGTTCTGTACATCCATGGACCCTCCGACAACAAAGCCGCTGTCCGGCGAGCTACCGCCATGCAGGCGGCCAAGCCTGCCAACGTCGAAGTGCGCGTGCTGAAAGGGCTTTGGACGGAGGAGAGTGCCTACAACGCCGTGGGTTCCTGGCTCAAGCTGAATGTCGTTAAAGACGTGGCATTCGGACTTGTGGCCGGCCAGAACGACGCCATGGCTCTTGGCGCGCGCCGGGCATTTCAGGAACTCACCGCGGGAGCCGAACAGGACCGCTGGTTAAGCTTGCCTTACATCGGCTGCGACGGCCTCCGTAACACCGGGCAGGCTTATGTTCAACGTGGTCTACTCGAAGCCACGATCGTGATTCCTGCCAACGCCGGCCAAGCGATAAAGGCGCTGGTTACCTCGCTGAGGACAGGGCAACAACCACCAGAATGCATCTTCACGAAGGCAAGTTCATTCCCGCAGATCGCGTCGCTTAAGCCCAGGAACTAGCAAGGTTTCTCTTGCCTTGCCTCGCGAATCCTTTCCCACGCGAATAGTGCCAGCCCCGAATGCCGCCCGAGACGCGGCGCGACCGTCGCCGCAGACCTAATAGCAAACTGTCTGCCGCGTGGAATACGTACCCAGCAAAGATTGGTCTGGACCCCGCAGAAGCATGTCGGTAGATAAACCCTTGTGGCGTGGGCGAAAACGCCACAATAGGTAGAGTTGGGCTTTACAGGGGCAGGGGGCCATGTTAGCTTAGTTCGCGTACCGCCATCTTAGCGCCAGGCGGCTGGGCCTCTGAACGAGAACCTGCCAAGCGTGTGTGCTTTCTGTCTGTTACGGACGAAAGCGTCGCTGGAACCCCCCTCCCATCGAGGAAAGGAAAGTCGTCTCTCTTCGCGCGGAAGAACTGTGACTTTTCGACAAGATCGCGCCGGGGTGCGAATCAAGCGGGGTTGCGCGCCGGTTCTGGGCGCTGGATTCAGGTAAGCCGCGAAGTGGAAGTGCACGACAAAAGGGGACACCTTGCTTAAGCTCCGAAGAGTGGAAATTGTAGGTTTCAAGTCCTTCTGCGAGCGGACGGTGGTCACGTTCAGCGGAATGGGCAGTACCTGCATCGTCGGGCCGAATGGCTGCGGGAAATCCAACGTCGTGGACGCCATCAGCTGGGTGCTGGGCGAACAGAGCCACAAGACCCTGCGCGCGGAGCGCATGGCTGACTGCATTTTCAATGGTACGACCAAGCGCCCGCCCCTGGGCATGGCCGAAGTCATCATTACCATGGAAGATCCGGAACTCGCCGAAGCAGCGCGATTCGTTCTGGAGGCGGAAGAAGAGGCTGAGCAGAAGAACCTCGCAGCGGGGAGCACGGATAGCGCAATGTTCGGGGAAGACCAACTGACAGCCGGCGAAGATGCTTTTGCCGCAGAACAGTTGAGTCAGGAAACGACCCTCCCAGCCGAGCCCGCTCAGGAAGCAGGGAAAGAAGGTTTCAAGGGCAAGCGCAAGAAGAAGGCGGAAAGGCCCGGGCTGGTGGACAAACCCGGCGAAGTCGTCGTCAGCCGCAGGCTCTATCGCAGCGGCCAAAGTGAATACCTTATCAACGGCCGCGTGGCCCGTTTGCGCGACGTTCAGGAAATGTTTATGGGCGTGGGCCTCGGACCAGACTCCTACGCCATCATCGAACAGGGGCGCATCGGCCTGATCCTCGCCACGAAGCCCATGGAGCGCCGCGCCATCATCGAAGAGGCCGCGGGCGTAACCAAATTCAAGACCAAGAAACGCCTGAGCGAGGCCAAGCTGGAATCCTCCAAGCTGAACCTCGCGCGCGTCAACGACATTGTTGTGGAAGTCGAGAAGCAACTGGGCTCCCTGAAGCGGCAAGCCTCCAAAGCCCGGCGCTATTCGGAGATTCGCGAGCAGATGCGCGGGATTGTCCGCCAGATGCTGGCCGGAAAAGCGCGCGAACTCGATGCCGAAGCAGAACGCCTGGGCGGACGGCTGGCGGAATTGACCGCGGCGGAAACGCGGCAGGCGCAATCCATTCATGAACAGGAAGCGGAGCAGGATCGCCTGAATCAGCGGATTTACTCGCTGGACGCGGAAATCCGCCAAAATCAGAATGTGCTGAATCACACGGCGCTGGAAGTGGACCGCAACGAAAACCGCATTGCATTTAACCAGACGCGTAGCGCGGAATTGACGGGCCGCAACGAACAGATTGCTGCGGAACACCAGGCCGTCACCGCGCAGACGTCCGAGTGGGAAGCGCGGAACACCGCGCAGCAGCAGGTCGTTGAAAATGCCCGCACGGAGTCGATCACCGTCACCGCTCGAGTGGAAGAGCTGGCGGCGCGGGCTTCATTCCGTGCCACGCAGATCGCCGAATCGGAAGCGCGTGTCGAGGCGCTGCGCCGGGCCGCGACGCAAGCGAGTGACAGTTTGCTTTGGCTGCACGGCGAGCAGAAGCAGGCCGAAGAAGCGCTGGTCCATCAGAGCGAGTCGCTGCGCAAGCTGGAAGAGCGCGAGGGCACGTTGCTCGAATCATCCATCCACGTGCGCGATGGCGCGGAGCGCGCCGCCCAGGACTGGCAGAATGCCATGAACCAACTGGGCGGGCTGCAGCGCAAGGCCGCGGAACTCCAGGCGCGCATGAGCGAATTACGCGAGAGCCGCGAGGAGACCAGCAAACAAGCGAATTCCCTGCGCGACTCCCTGGCCGGCGTGCGCGCGCGCCATTCCACCCTCACGCAGATTCTGAACGATCACTCCTACACCGGCGAGGCCGTGCAGAAACTCTTTGCGGCGAACGAGCGCCACGGCGGCGGGATTTTCCGCGCCGTCGGCGTGCTGGCGGATTACGCGGAGGTGCAGGAACAACACGAATCCGCCCTCGAACAGTACATGCGCGATGAGCTGGAATACGTCGTGGTGGAAACCTACGATCACGCCCGCGCCGGCGTTTCGCTGCTGCGCAATGAAGTGGGCGGCCGCGCCACCTTCTTTGTCGATTCGCTGCGCAACCTGAAACTCGATGAGTACGAGCCCATCGTGCACTTCCGGGCGGAGGACGGCGTGATCTCCCGGCTGGACAAATTGGTGGAGTTCCGCGATCCGCTGGGGCCCGCGGCGAAGCAGTTCCTGCCGCGCCTGCGTTTGGGCTATCTGACAGACAGCGCGGTTGCCGCGGAGAAACTGGCGCGCGCGTACCCGCAATATGCTTTCGTCACGCCCGAGGGCACCTGCTACCAGGGCCGCATGGTCACGGGCGGAAAGCCGGACGACGCCGGGCCGCTGGGAATGAAACGCGAACTGCGCGCCCTGGATGCGGAAGTGGGGCATCTGGAGCACCAGACGGGATTGATCCAGGCGGCACTTGAAACTATCACCGTGGAATTGCGCAACTCCGAACAGGCGAACGACGAGCTTTCAGCACAACAGCGCGAAGCGGAGCGCAACCTTTTCGCCGCCCAGCACCGCCACGAGCAGATGCAAAGCGACCTAGCCCGGCTGGGATTGGACCTGACCGTCTGCCAAAGCGAGCTGGCGCGCGTGCGCAAGGAGATCGATGCCGTGCAGCAGCGCGCGGAACGCGCCAAGCTCCAGCATGAAACCGCGGCGACCTCACGGGCCGACGCGGAAGCCGAAAGCGCGCGCCTGGCGGAAGAGGTTGTGCAGCTTCGCGCCAGGGTGCAGACCGAACAGGAAGAGTTGGCCACGGCCAGGGCGGAACTTGCCGCCATGAACGAGCGCATGGCCTCCGTGGAAGCAATTGCCCATCGCCTGCAAGAGGAGAGGGCCGATCTGGAACGCCGCGAGGCGGCTCTGCGGCAGCAGGAAGCCTCCATCAGCGAAGAGACCGCGGCGATGGCCGGGCAGACGGAAGAGTTGACCCGGCAATTGGAAGTGCTGCATGCCGAAAAGACGCGCCTGGAAGAAAGCCAGAAGCAGCGTGAGCAGGAATGGGAGGAAGGCCGCACGCGCGTGACGCAGGCCGAAGATCATCTGCGGCTGGCGCGGCAAACGTTGCAGGAGATGCGCGAGGAGCGCGGCCGTTTTGAAGTGGACAAGGCGCGCAACGATTCCGACCGCCAGCACTTGCGCGAAACTTGCCTCGCCGAAGTGAACGCACAACCCGAAGACCTGATCGCCTCGGAAACCGCCTTCATGTCCGGCGAAGAGCTGGCTCTGGCCGAAGCGAACTATCGCGAAATGAAGCAGCGCATCGAGAACATGGGCGCCGTGAACATGATGGCCCTGGAAGAATTCAACGAGTGCGAGCAGCGGTTCACCTTCCTGACCCGCGAGCGCGACGATCTGCTGCAGTCCATTGCCGATACCCAGCAGGCCATCAAGGAACTCGATGTGATCACAAAGGAAAAATTCGAGCAAGCCTTTGCGGCCATCAACGCCAACTTCTCAACCGCCTTTCACACCATCTTTGGCGGCGGCATGGCGGAGATGCGCTTGACCGAGCCGGACAGTTCCGGCGACGCCGGCATCGACATTGTGGCCTCGCCGCCGGGCAAGCGCCTGCAAAACGTTCTGCTGCTTTCGGGCGGGGAGAAAGCCATGACCGCGCTGGCGCTGCTGATCGCCATTTTCCGTTACCAGCCGAGCCCCTTCTGCATCCTGGACGAAGTGGATGCGCCGCTCGACGAGGCGAATATCGGGCGGTTCACGCACTTGATCGGCGACATGAGCGCGCAGACGCAATTCATCATCGTTACCCACAACCGCAAGACGATGGAGACCGGCAGCGTCCTCTACGGCGTCACCATGCAGGAGCCCGGCGTCTCGAAGCTCGTCAGTGTGCGCTGGGAAGGTGAGCAGGAGGCGCCCACGCGAAGGCAGCGCGCCGCCGCGACCGCAGCTTAAGAAAACTCACATTTCCAGATTGGCGCTCCGGGGCGGACGTGATT
Source organism: Candidatus Acidiferrum sp. (assembly GCA_049522075.1). Classification (GTDB taxonomy): domain Bacteria; phylum Acidobacteriota; class Terriglobia; order Acidiferrales; family UBA7541; genus Acidiferrum. The sequence goes on along the minus strand of JBEKOE010000054.1, from coordinate 4,638 downwards.
CCGCCCCGTTTGTTTTTCGGCGGCCACTCCAGCCAGCATGGTCGCCTGCAGCAGGGAAACGTGACGGCTAACATTGACATCGGCGCAGGCTGAGATAAAATGCAGAACACTTCTCAGGGGAACTGTTCCGTGAATGCAACTTCTGCAGCGAAAGTAATTCGTGAAACGAATTTTCCCGGCCTCACACCTGCCGCGCGCGGCAAGGTGCGGGACATTTATGACCTAGGCGACCGCCTCTTGATCGTCGCCACTGACCGCCTGTCCGCCTTCGATGTGGTGATGCCGACCCCGATTCCGGATAAGGGACGCGTCCTTACGCAACTCTCACTATTCTGGTTCAATCTTCTCAGAGACGTCATCCCGCATCACCTGCTCACCTTTACGGAACTCCCGGCCCCGTTCGACAAATACAAGGAGGACCTGGCGGGGCGCACCATGCTCGTGCGAAAGACCAAGCCCTTGCCGGTCGAGTGCGTTGCCCGGGGATATTTGTCCGGCTCCGGCTGGAAAGAGTACCGCGCCTCCGGCAAAATTTGCGGCATTCCCTTGCCGGACGGTTTGCGGGAGTCCGGCAAGCTCCCCCAGCCGATATTTACGCCGGCGACAAAGGCGGTCAGCGGCCACGATGAGAATATCCCGTTCGAGCAAGCGGCGGGAATCCTCGGCGAGGAACTTGCCGAGCAGGTGCGCGGCATCACGCTGGAACTTTACCGCCGCGCCGCCGCCTATGCCGAACCGCGGGGAATCCTGCTGGCGGACACCAAATTCGAATTTGGGTTGCTCAACGGGCAACTCCTTTGGATCGACGAAGCGCTGACACCGGATTCCTCGCGCTTCTGGCCTGCCGCGCAATACAAGCCCGGCGGCGCCCAGCCCTCCTTTGACAAACAGTTTGTGCGCGACTACCTCGAAAGGATCCAGTGGCCCAAAACGCCACCCGGACCCGTCCTGCCCCCCGACGTCGTCGCCGCGACCCGTGCCAAATACCGGGAAGCCTACCGGATCCTGGTGGGGCACGAATTGGAGTAGCAAGCCGGCCCCGTCAAAATACGCAAGTCAGCGGAGAGTGCGCACGTGAGAGATCAACTGGAAGGGCTTGTCACGCAAATGGTGGAGCGCGGAATCCTGTTTGACGAGGCTGTCGGGGAATTTGAGAAGCGTTTTATCAAGCGGGTGCTCGAGCGCACTAACGGCAACCAATCCCGTGCCGCCGAAGTCCTGGGGATCCACCGCAACACCCTAAGCCGCAAGATGACCGAATACAAGCTGGATCACCCCCGCGGGCGCAGCCGCTAGAGCGGGGCCGGGCCAAGCGGCGAGAGCCTCGCGCGAAACTCCCAAGAAAAGAAATTCCGTACGCTGCAAGAAAAAGAGGCCCCGAGTCGAACTCGAGGCCCCGTTCAATCAAAATTCCAGAAGACGTGAATTACTGCGGCTTGGGCGCAGGCTTATGGACCGGCTTTTTGACAGGTGGCTTTTCCTTCGGCAGATCATCGGTGTTTACTTTGCCTTTTTCCCAATGGATCATGAACGCCGGATCGGGATCGTAGGAGACCAAGGTTCCGCTGGTGTGCACAAAGGCATCCTTAGCGAGTTTGCCGGCTTGGGGCTGGCCCGGAATTTTGAACTCCATGTTGGCCACGGTCGCTGCTTCAAACTCCTCTTGGGTGGTGACGAAAGCAGTTTTGATTACCACCGGGTCTGCTCCGCCGGTCACCTCGATCACCTTGCCGGGGACGTCCGGAAAGTCCAGCCCGCACGACGCTGTCCAGGTGAGCTTGGCCTTGTCGCCGCCGGCCTTCAAGTCGGTGAAAACCGATCCAATGGTCATGCTTGTGCGCGCCGCGTCAAGATCGGCGCTGCTGGGAAGCTTGTAGGTGGCCGGGCGATCCGCGGAACTCGAGGCAAGCTGTAGCAGCTCGTTCATTTCTGCGTCGGTCAGCGCATCGCAGACCGTGCCGCCCTGGAAGTTCACAATCACCTTACGCAAGTACGCCTTGACCACCTTGGACTGCTGCTCGGTGGCGCTCTTGGAACTCGCTGCGCGCGCATAGGCCCATATCGCGTCGGCCGGCTGCGGCGGAGTCATGCAGGCATAGGCTTTGCCGAGGTTGTAGTTTGCCGTTAGTTCGTCCGGGGTCAGCGCCAATACTGCCTTGTAGGATTCCACGGCGCCCGCGCAATCCTTGGCGGCTAGAGCGGCATTCGCTGCCGTTCCATAGAAGAAGATGGTGGACCTCTTCTTATCTCCGGCAAACTTGGCGTCGTCCACACCCTCGGGCTTGGGAACCGAGTCAACGATCTTGACCCCGGCAAGCGCGGCATCATGCGCCGCTTTGGCGGTCTGGGGGTCGGGGTTGGGAATATTGTTGTAGGCGAAGGCCCGAACCGAGAAAGCCTGGTACCTCTCCGTGAAGCTGGCCTTGTCACCGAGAGCGATCAGTTTGTCGCAATACTCAATAGTCTTTGGGAAATTCTTTTGCGTGCCGTAATTATTGTAATACAACGCATAGATATAGTTCAAAAGCGCCGAATTGGGATACTTCGCGATAAAGTCGTCCAGCATCTTGATCTGCGCCGCAGGGTTCTTTTCCGCATCAGCCGCCTGCCAGGCGTTGTACTCCGCCATGGTGTACCCCGGCTTGCCTGCAGCGCCGCCCCCGGTGACCTGCGCCATCGCCGGAGCCACCGTGATACAGAAGAGGCAAAGCGCCGCAAGTACTGCAAGGCTTGCCATCCTACGTGTAGCGTTCATTCCCTTATCTCCTCGCTGCAACCAATGAAATGAAATCACACCATCCGGCGGCAACCAACGGCGCTCACCGGAAACCCTGAATTTTCCTGCGAACCGGCAATGCTCTTTCGGAAACTGTTGAATTATAGGTGCAGCCGCCTCCCATTCGCAAGTCGCTTCCGGCCGAAAACCGGAAGAGTCCGTGGGCGAACGAAAGCGTTCGCGAACCTTGCGATTCAACCCCGGTGCACCTCCGAGGCATCCGATGCAGAGCGGCATCCTTGGGAATAAGATGAGTGTCGCATAAAATGCGTGGCTTGGGCAGGGAGAAATCAAATGGCGGACATAAGCACGGCAAATAGAGGCGCCCGCACGGAAATGCCGTTGGCGGGGGGAGTGGCGCTCATTACGGGTGGCGGCCGCGGCATCGGCAAGGCCATCGCGCAGCGGCTGGCAGTACTGGGCGCAGCGGTGAGCATCTGCGGGCGCAGCAGGGAATCGCTCATGAGCACCGCGCAAGACTTGCGGGCGTTGGGGGTCCGCGTGCACGCGCAAATCGCCGACGTGACTAAGCCTGGCGATATTGCCTCGCTGGTCGAGGCCGCGGAGAAGGAGTTGGGGCCCATCACTATCCTGGTGAACAACGCAGGCATCGGCGGCTTCGGCCCCGTCCACGAAAAGAGCGAAGAGGATTGGGACCGCGTCCTCAACACGAACTTGAAGAGCGTCTTCCTGGTTTCGCGGGCCGTGGTGCCTGCGATGATCCGGCGCGGCGGCGGGGACATCATCAATATCAGTTCCCTGGCTGGAAAAAACACCTTTGCGGGCGGGGGAATTTACTGCGCGTCAAAGTGGGGCTTGCAAGGTTTGACCGGCTGCATGGCGGAAGACTTGCGCGGCTATGGGATCCGCGTGAGCGTCATTTGCCCCGGAAGCGTGGCGACGGAATTCTCCGGGGGCGGGCCGAAGGATCCGAAAAAAGTTTTGACCGCGGAGGATGTGGCCCACGCCGTGGGCATGGTGGCGGTGCAGGGGCCGCAGAGTTTCATCAGCGAGGTGCACCTGCGGCCGGTAAGGAAGCCCTAGAGACGCACAGGCGGGGGACATTTTCGTCTTGACAATAGTCGTAACAACGACTATGCTCTGGACATGAATCCCCGCCACCATACCTCCGGCCCCGGCGCCGCTCTCGAGGACCGCATCTTCGTTGCTATCCTCAAGACCGCCGATGCCCTTTCCCAGGAAGCCGAGCAACTGATTAGATCCGCCGGCCTGACCATGGCGCAGTACAACGTCCTGCGCATTCTGCGCGGCGCGGAGCCCGAAGGGTTGCTTTGCCGCGGCATAAGCGAGCGCATGATTTCGCGCGACCCGGACATCACCCGGCTCCTGGACCGCATGGAGAGTCACGGCTGGATCACGCGCCAGCGCGAGAAAGAGGACCGGCGCGTGGTGAAAACCCGCATCACGGAAGACGGCCTGGCGGCGCTGAAGAAACTGGACCAGCCCGTCCGGGATTTGCACAAAGGCCAATTTCGCCACATGGGCGCCCCCCAGCTCAAGACTCTGGCCAAGTTGCTGGCGGAAGTGGAAAAGCGTGAACCCGCCTAGCGGGCTGACGCATCGAAAAGACAATTTTCGCAGCCAAAAAATAAAGGAGAAAGAACAATGAAGTTGAATCCTCCCCGGTTGGTAGTGACGGCAGGTCTGGCGGCAGTGCTGGCGTTGCCCGCGAGCGCGGGTACGACCACCTGGCAAATCGATCCGCAGCACTCTTCGGCGCAATTTGGCGTGACCCACTTGATGATCTCGACGGTGCGCGGCGAGTTTCACGGCGTGAAGGGCACGGTCGTCCTGGATGATCAGGACATCACCAAGTCCACGGTGAATGTCACCATCGACGC
>JBEKOE010000053.1:0-26121 GCA_049522075.1 Candidatus Acidiferrum sp. | reverse complement strand
GGAGGCGGTGGACCTGGAGGCGGTGGACCTGGAGGCGGTGGACCTGGAGGCGGTGGACCTGGAGGCGGTGGACCTGGAGGCGGTGGACCTGGAGGCGGTGGACCTGGAGGCGGTGGACCGGGAGGTGGCGGACCCGGAGGTGGTGGACCAGGTGGCGGCGGCCCCGGTGGAGGCAGCGGAGGACCGGGCGGAGGATTTGGCGGAGGTGCAGGTGGGGGTGGCGGAGCCGGTGGGGGAGCCGGGCAGAGTGGAGAACCAGGCAAGTGGATGACGGCGTCAGCACTGCTGCGTGGCGGCGTACTGGGAGGAGTTCCGGGAGCGCCAGGAGTGGGATCTGCAGGGATGGGTGGTGCTGGAGGAGGCGGAGCCTACGCGGTAGCCGAAGAAGAAGTGCGGTCGATGATCGGGTTATTCGCGCAACTGGGAAAATCGCGGAAGGATCCCGAGAGCCGCATGGACACAGCGACGTTCCAGTCGCGCTTGACGGCGATGCCGGTGCGCGCGCAATACACCTTGCAGCAAGCGCTGGCGGGGCTGGCGGCGCAGGCGCCGTCGGACGCGCCGGACAAACCGATGCTGCTGAAGCTGGCGGAACACGTGGCGATCCGGTTTGCGCTGGACAGTTACGAGCGCGGGGAATTGCGCGTGAACGCCGTGAAGCAACTGCTGGACCGGATGAACTCGGAGATCGAAGCGCTGCGGAAAATCCTGGGAGCGCAGGAAGAAGCGATGGCCAGCGCGGGGGTTGCGGTGCAGTCGTACACGGAATTGCTGGATCAGGAATTCTGGCAGCAGGTGCCGGAAGAGAACAAGAAGGAAGTGCTGACGTCGGATGAAGCATGGTGCGTGCCGCCGCGAAATGTGCGGGCGTTTTTGGAGGAGATGCTGCGGCGCGGGGAATTGAAGACGGTCAACGAAATCCTGACGAAATATGCGGCGTGCATCGCGCTGGAAGCGCCGGAAGCGCGGCGAACGACGGCGATCGGATTATCGGACCTGGCGGAATTTTACGGCAGCGGCGACGGTAGCGCGCTGATCGACGTGATCCAACGGCTGGGGAAACAGCTGGCGGTGGAACGCGAAGGAGACCTGCAGACGCTGATCGGAGCGGCGTTTGTGCGCATGAGCCAGGAAGCCGGGGCGAAGAAATTCTATCCGGCGATGCAGCAGGCGCTGGCATCGCTGGACGGCGTGGAAGCGGTGCGGCCGGGGACGACGACCGCGATACGGCAGAGAATCGCGACGGAAGAGCGGTTGCCGGAATTCATCGAAGATACGCTGCGCACGGGACAGATCCCCGATGGGTTGCTGGACATCCTGGCGCTGGTGCCAAAGGCGACGCTGCACTATGTGACCAACCGGTTTTCGAATTGCGGGTTCCGGGAAGATTGCGAATTGCTGGGGCAGGTGGTGCACGGACTGGGCGAAGAGGCGGTGCAGCGGTTGGTCGAGACGCTGCAAAGCGCGCCGGCCAACGAAGCCACGGAAGTGATCGGGCTGTTGAGCCAATTGTCACCGGAGGCGGTGGAGAGAATACTGCCGGCGCGACTGGCGCAGTGGCCGCGGACTTCGCATGACCGGGCCGTGCGGCAGCTATCCTCGACGCCGGGGGAGCAGCGGGGAAGGTTGCTGGCGAAGCTGTACGACTCACTGGATCCGCTGATTCGACCGCTGGCGCTGGACGAAATGGGGATGAGCCTGCGAGCGGAGTGCATCGAGAAGGCAGTGGAATTGACGCAAGACGAAACGACGCCGGGATTCACGCGGATCAAGGCGATCGAGGCCGTGGGAAGACTGCGGGCGAGCGCGGCCAGTGCGGCGTTGCAGCACATCCTGGAGGCCAAGCAGGTGTGGCGGTGGACGTATCCGACGGAGCTGCGGATTGCGGCGGCGCAGGCGTTGCAGAAGATCGAGCCAACGCTGGCAATGGAGAAGATATCGGCGAGCGGGCTGGACCGCAAGGAACTGGTGATGGAGCCGCTCGATCCGGAGCCCAATGCTCCGGTGATCCGGCAGCGGCGCTATGCGCGGTTAAAACTGTCGCGGTCCGTCCAGGCGGTGACGACCAACTTGCGCGACAACATCCGCCTGACGATTCCGGAATTGAACATGAGCGGGGGAATTGGAGCGGCGGACCGGCATCTGGCGCCGGGGTCGTTGCTGACGCTGAAGATTTCCCACGGCGTACGCAACATCCGCGCGCAAGCGATCGTACGGGGCGCGCGGCCGCAAGCGATGGCGTTCGAGTTTGTGGACATGGATCTGGATGAACGAGCGCGGCTGAGAAGACTGCTCTTGGAACTCGGAGGCCTGCCGCAGCCCTCCAATGTGGGAAATCGCAGCCGCCGGCAGAGCCGCGTGGCGATGATGAAGTAAGACCAATCGAGAAAACAAGTCATCAGTGATCAGTTGTAAGTGGTAAGTACCCCGAGTTGCGCGGGGCCAGCGGCTTGCGTGGATAAGGGGGATTGTGCGGGGATCCCTCCGCTGCGGCCCGCAGAAAGCGCGGGCCTCCCGCCAGGAGGACAGCGGTTTTAACGTGTTGCCGAGAAGGCGTCCAGCCGTGCTGGAGCGCTGCGAAGAAAAGAAGGAACAAACCCAAGAAACCGGCCTAAAGGTCGGGCACTACATCATCCAGAGAAGGACACTCTCGCGGAGTTGCTTACAGCGCAAAAGCGGCGGCAAGCCGCCGCACTCCAAAATGCTCGGCCGCATGGCTCCCGCCTGGACGCGGCGGACAGTTGAAGCGTGAAGACTTGCTCTGCGCCACAGGTGGGGGCGGAATCACACCTGTACCGTAAGCGAAGAAAGTTGTCCGAGAGGGCTGGTACGCGAACTGTCCTGATGGCGCGATGACGGACTGCTCACATGGGACGGCCGTACCATTGTGAGGCTCAGGCAAGAGCCCTACGGTACTAGAGAGGATGTCCTAGGCGACTGGCCTTCAGGACTATGGACACGAGGCGGACGGGATAGGGATGAAGACGGACCCAAAGACGACAGCGGGCCGGGCATTTATTCGCAGCCTCAACATATTGCTGAAGTTTGCGCGGCTATACGGGTACGACCACGTGCGCACGGCGGAGCAATTGGAGGTGGCGTGGAAAGAACTGCGCATGGCGATTCCGGAGGGGAGCGACTCCGGGCTGCTGCTCGGGGCGACGGGGGCGCAACTGCTGCTGGATGGAGTGCCGCTGGAAGGCGCACCGGCGGAGAAGCAGTTCGCGCAATTGCTTTCCGCGGCAGGGTTGGCGAGCGTGCAATTCACGCCGGAAGTGACGGAAGACGAACTGGCCAAGTTGATGCACGCATTTCCTACCGGCAAGGCAAAACCCTCGGAATTGGCGCAGCAGTTGAAAGAGGCGATTGCGGATGCGCGCGGCATCCGGGTGAACGAAATCTGCTTCGTGGCAACGGATTCGCGGCTAAAGGACGCGAGCATGGCGGCACAGATAGCGGCCGCATCGCTTGGCGACGAGCGGGTGCAGTTCACGAAGATGCTGAACGACCCGCAGAAACTGCTGGAATTGATTGCCGCGGCGGAGGGGTCAGAAACGGGCGCGGGACCCGGCGCAGGGCCTGGCGCGGGACCCGGCGCAGGGCCTGGTAGCGGCACGGGGGGCGGTCCTGGCAATGGTGGGATGGGAACAGGTGAGGGCGCGGGAATCGGAAATGGCACGGGGACAGGAGCGGGCACGGGGGGAGGAATTGGCGGAGGAACCGGCGTTGCCATGGGTGGCGCGGGAACCGGCATGGCGGCGGGCGGCGGCGTTGGCGGGGGAGTGGGGGGGGGTGGGGGCTTTGGATGGGGCAGGGGAACGGGCAAGGGAGGGGGCGCTGGTTACGGAACGGGGATTCCGGATGATGAGGAGATGTACCGGATCCTGCAAGCATTGACGACGTTTGGGAAGCTGGGGACCGGGGAGAATCCCGCCGGAGCGGCGGTCGAATTTCAAACGCAAGTGGGGCAATTGCCGGAGCGGGCGCAGGACACGCTGCGGCAGGCATTGGCTGGCATCGCGGAGCAGGGAAAAGGCAAGAAATTGGACAAGGCCGTGCTGGTGCAGTTGGCGGAGCACCTCTCGATCCGCTTTGCCATGGAGCGTTTCTCGCGCGGGGAAGTGAAAGTGAACGCGGTGCGGCAGATGCTGGACCGCATGAACCAGGAAATCGAGGGGTTGCGGAAGATCCTTGGGCAACACGAAGACAAGATGGCGGAGGCGGGAATCCTGGTGGAGTCGCACCGGGAGATATTGGACCGAGTGTTCTGGGCGAGCGTGCCGGAAGCAGCGAAGAGGGAAGTGCTGCTGTCGGATGAGGCGTGGTGCATCCCGCCGAAGAACGTGCAATCGTACGTTGCGGAGCTGATCGAGCATGGAGACGTGGCGGAAGCGATCAGCATTCTGCAGAACTATGCGAAGTGCGCGGACAGTGAGGAGCCGGATGCGCGGAAACGCGCGGCGACGGGGCTTTCGGAAATGGCGGGATTGTACGCGCAGGCGGATCCGAAGCTGCTGGCGGAAGCGCTGCGCCACGTGGGGCTGCGGCTGAGCGTGGAGCAGGACCAGGATCTGCAGATGCTGGTGAGCGCGGCGTTCGTGCGGCTGAGCCAGGAAGCGGCAGCGCAGCGGTGCTTTCCGGCGATGCTGCAGGCCCTGGATTTGCTGAATGGCGTGGAAGGACAGCGGCCGGGAATCGCGAAAACGCTGCGCGCGAAGATGGGAATTGAAGAGCGCGTGCCGGAGTTCGTGGAAGAAGCGCTGCGGGCCCGGGAAATTTCGGCGGGGCTGACGGGGGTATTGAGGCAACTGCCGCAGACGGCGATGGAACAGATTTCAGCGCGATTCAACCGGTGCCAGTTGCGGGACGATCTGGAAAACGTGGCCAACCTGGCGAACGACCTGGGCGAGGAGGCGCTGCAGTACCTGCGCGGCATGGTGCGAAGCGGGGCGATCGCGGAAGCGGTGGAAATGGTGGGGTTGCTGGCGAAGCTCGACCCACAAGCGGCGGAGGTGTTCCTGCCGGGGCGGATTGACAATTTTCCGCGGGCGGCGCAAGACCGCGTGGTGCGGCAGATTTCGTCCAGCGGGGCGGCGGGACGCTGCCGGATACTGCTGGCGGTGCTGGATCATGTGGACCCGCTGGTGATGCCGCTGGTGGTGGACGAAATCGGCATGACCGGGGACCGCGAGGCACTGGGGCGGCTGTTGACGATTGCGGATGGCGACTTGCCACTGCATGCCGCGGCGTATCTGCGGGTGAAAGCGATTGAGGCGCTGGGGCGGTTGCACGCGGTGGAGGCGGTCAGCACGCTGAAACGGATTGCGGAATCGCGCAAGGTGTTTGGATGGCAGCACCCGCAGGAACTGCGCATCACGGCGCTGCAGGTGCTGGAGAAACTGGAGCCGGAGTGGGCGCACGAATTCATGCCCGGCAGCGGCATTGAACGTGCGGAGCTGACGCTGGCGCCGCTGGATACGCCGGCCAACTCGAAATTTGTGCGGCAGCGGCGTCACACGCGGGTGCGGCTGCAGAAAACGCTGCCGGCGGTGAGCACGAATCTGAAGCAGAACTGCAAACTGGAAATCAAAACGGCCAGCCTGACCGGAGGCTTGGCGGCCACGAACATGCATCTGGCGCCGGGAACGCAGGTGCAAATGAAGATGCAGGTGGGGATGCGAAACGTCCAGGCCACGGCGCTGATGCGGGATTACCGCGCGCAGGACATGTCGTTTGAGATTGTGGACATGAGCCTGGACGAGCGGGGCAAGTTCCGGAAGCTGCTCATGGAGAACATGAGCAAGTAAGCGCAAAGTGGCGAAGACCAGGCGCTCGCAAGGGCCGAAGAGCGAAGTACGCGCCGCGAGGATGGGCGGGAGCGGAAACGCGCGCGGCGTAGGAAATCGCGGTCTGCTATCCAAATCGTAACTATTCGCAAGTACTATACGGCGGTACTTTTGTGGGATTTACCTGGTGCATTTTTATCCCCTAACCTACACGGAGCACGAAGCAAAGAGCCCTTAAAGTAGCCCGCCCAGGCTAGAAGCCTTCGTGTAAGCAAGTGCCATTTTGCCTGAGGGAATCCATTCCCGGCTGATTGTGCTAGTCTGCGCAGCCGCTGGACTATTGCCTGGGGCGTGGGCGCAGGAGCGCCGCGTATCGTTTCCCGCTAATCCACGCTACACCATACAACGACTGGAAGAGCAGTTTGGCCTAGGTGTCGTGACCGCGACCGCGATGGGTCAGGACGCCCAGGGGTTCTTATGGATTGGCACGCAGACCGGGCTCTACCGGTATGACGGTGCACGCGCCAAAAAGATGACGGAGGTCGAGAGTTTAACCGGGCACTACATTCTCGACCTGCTGATCGCGCCCGATGGCACGGCGTGGTTTGCAGGGAGCCGGGGGATTGCGCACTACAAAGATGGAAAGTTCGAGAAGCTGGCGATTCCGGAATCGGCCATGCCGTTGGGAATCGGGAGCCAGATCTTCGCGGTGGACAGCAAGGAAACGGTGTATGCGGTGCTGTTCAAGCAGGGCATTTTGCGCATCGATCCGAAAAGACCGGCAGAAGCAGTGATTCTGGGAACCGGGGAACCCAAGGTGGAGAATGTGGCCGGGATCGCGCGAGGCGCTGACGATTCCATCTGGTTCACCTATGGCACGCATCTGGCGCATATTGCCAAAGGGTCGACGACGATCGAAGTGGATCCGCGAATCCAGGTGCCGAAGGAGCGTGTTGTGGCGCTGGTGTTCGACGGCGATTGGAGGCTGTGGCTGCGGACGGTGGCGCGGCTGGCCCGAATCGATCCGTCGCTGCACAAGATACGCTTCGAATCAGCGGGGATTGGAACCGCACACGAAGAGGAAGGCAAGCCAAGCCTGGACCGGCAGGGGCGGCTGCTGGTGCCGTCCTCGGCGGGATTGTTCTGGCAGGAAGGAAAGCACTGGAGGGTATTGACAGCGCAACAGGGAATTGCCAGCAACAATGTGCAAAGCGCTTTAGAAGACCAGGAAGGGACGTTGTGGGTGGCGGGATCAGGCACGGGGCTTGACCGGCTGCCGGGTGTGCATGAATGGTCGGCGTGGACGACGACGGAGGGCCTGCCGGACAACGCAACGTGGTCAACGCTGCGAGATCATCAGGGCCGGCTGTGGGTCAGCACCGGGCGCGGCATCGGTATATGGGATGGGCAGACGCGACGGTGGGAGAGGGTGCCCACTTTGCAGGGGCAGGCAAAGGACGAAATCCGGCAGATGCAACTGGCGGGAGACGGTTCGGTGTGGGCGCTGACGGCGACGGGAGCGCTGCTGCGCATTGACGCCAGGAATTTCAGCACGACGACGACACCTTCATACCATGGGCGGTCGTTCGTTTCGATTCTAGCTGCGCCGGATGGCAGCGTTTGGGCGACCGCGCGGGCGCATCTGCTGCGGTTCGATCCGCGAAAAGCCACACCTACTCCCGTGGAGATTCCTTTGCCGGGGCAGATTACGGGCGACGTCGAATATCTGTCCTTCGCGCCGAGTGGAGTGTTGTGGGGTTCCGGTCCCGGGGCCGTGTACCGCTATGACGGAAAAAAATGGAAGACCCTCGGCGTGGAGGATGGCCTGCGGGGACAGACGATTACGAGCGTGGTGGCGGTGAACGACAATGAAGTGTGGATCGCCTACAACGACGTGGTAAGCGTGACGCATATTCTGCTGGACGCGAAAGGCACACCGCACTTTGAGAGCCACTACTGGGATTGGTCGATCGTGGCGCGCGATTCAAAGAACCGCATCTGGTTCAACGGGACCGACGGAATTGCCGTGCTTTCGCCCGACGGGCATGTGAAGCGCATGAGCCACGCGGATGGATTGATCTGGGACGACATCAGCCCGTGGACCGGGGTGCGCGAAGAGGCGGACGGAAGTTTTGTGATTGCGACATCGCGAGGGTTGGCGCGTTACCAGCCACCGGAGCGCGCGCCAACGGAGAGCCGGGCGAGCGTGGTGCTGACGTCGATCACGCTGGGGGGAGAAGAACGACGGACGACGGAAGTGCCGGAAGTGGCGTCGTCCAAAGGGACGCTGGCGGTGGAGTTTTCGCCGCTGGTGCTGGATACGCCGGAGCGCGTCTCGTGCATTTACGAATTGAACGGGCTGGAGCAGCAAGCGACGGTGACGCAACTGCGCGAGGTGCAGTACGGTGGACTGCCGCCGGGGAAATACGATTTCTGGGTGAAATGCCAGAAACCGAATGCAACGTCAGAGCCGGCCGGGGCGAGTTTCAGGTTCCGGGTGCTACCGAGTTTCTGGCAGACGTGGTGGGCGAAGGCGGCGGGCGGAGTGCTGCTACTGTTGGGCTTATGGGTGTTTGTATCGCAGCGCACGCGAGCGCTGAACCGGCGCCAACTGGAACTGGAACAGGCGGTGGCGCAGCGGAACGCGGAGTTGCTGCAGAAGAACAAGGAATTGGAAGAGATTTCGCTGACCGATCCGCTGACGGGAACGCGGAACCGGCGGTATTTTTACGAGACGATTTCAACGGATGAAGCACAGGCTTTGCGTTCGCATCTGGGCTCGCCGGACTCGGATGCTCCTTCAGGGCCGAGGCAGGAATTGATCTTCGTACTGGTGGACATTGACCGGTTCAAGCGCGTGAATGACGAGATGGGGCATGCGGCCGGGGATCGCCTGCTGCAAGAGGTGGCGAAGCGCATCGGCTCCGTTATGCGGCGATCGGACGACCTGGTGCGCTGGGGCGGGGAAGAGTTTTTGCTGGTGTGCCGGACGACGGACCGGGAGAACGCGGGGCTGCTGTGCAATCGCGTGCTGGAAGCGATTCGGGAATTGCCGTTCGATGTGGGGAACGGGGTGGAGATTCACAAGACGTGTTCGATTGGGTGGGCGCCGTTCCCGTGGCTGCGCGATGATGTGGGGCTGCTGTCCATTGATAACGTGATCGAGCTGGCGGACAAAGCGCTGTATTTGGCGAAACGCGAGGGGCGAAATCGGAGCTTCGGGATGGTGCCGGCAGCGGCCATTGCGAAGTCGGAGAAGAGTGTAACGATGGAGAGGTTGCGGGATTGCCCGCCGGAGATGGTGCAGATTGTGTGATTGGTGGGTCGTGGGTCGTGATTCGTGACTTGTGAGTCATAAGTAGAGTAGTAACTAGGGATTACTAGAGCTTGTCTCATAAATGGAATTTGCGTGGAGGAAGAGTCTCCTCAGGGGCTAAAGCCCAATTGATGCCAAACACTTAATGTCGGAGCTGAAGCTCCGACCCCCTAAGAAGTTTTCATGATACGGCTTCTACGTGAAGCGGCGCCACGGTGGATGAGTGTCGTGATCAGATTTTGTATCCCGCGCCAGACCATGCAAGGTGTTCACGCATTCCTCCCGCGGTGTCACCCTGGATCATTGCCTGAATGCCGGTACCTTCGAGCGTGCACTTGGCCAAGTCCGCCTCAGGGCGGATAAGGTACTTCTGGACGACGACAAGCTTGGTGTGATCCATACCAGCAGTATATGCCCGAATGAGTGGGAACGCGGGTTATTGGGTGAATTCGTGGGGGCGGATTCCGGCGGAGATTCGGGCGAGTTGGGGGGCACACTGCCTTCGGAGAAGAACGTTTTGGTGGAGAGGGGCAACCGTAAAAGCGGCGGCAAGCCGCCGCACTCCGAAGGCGTGGCGATTCTTGGCGCGGGCGCATCCAACCAGTTACAATAAAGTGTTTGCACCAGGCCGAATGGAATGGCCTGTGCGAGCGGGTCATAGTTCATAGCCACCAGGAAACAAATAACCGCTCATGGATATAGCCAAGTTTATCGACAACCTTGTCGCGCGATTTATCGGCACGAAGCACGAGCGCGACATCAAGAAACTCCAGCCGCTGGTGGCCGCCATCAATGCGAAGGAAGCGGAGACGCAGGCGCTGAGCGACGAGGAGTTGAAGGAGCGGTTCGCGGCGCTGAAGACGCAAGTGCAGGAACAATTGAAGGACAGCGACCCGGCGGAGGCTTCGTACAAAGAGGAGCTGCGGCGGACGCTGGAGACGGTGACTGTGCCGGCATTCGCACTGGTGCGGGAGGCGGGGCGGCGCTTCCTGAAGATGCGGCATTTCGACGTGCAGTTGATCGGCGGAATGGTGCTGCACGCCGGCAAGATTTCGGAAATGAAGACGGGAGAAGGGAAAACGCTGGTGGCGACGTTGCCGGCGGCGTTGAATGCGCTGGCGGGGAAGGGCGTACACATCGTCACGGTGAACGATTACCTGGCGCGGCGCGACGCGGAGTGGATGAGCCCGCTGTACAAGGCATTGGGATTGACGGTGGGCGTGATCGTGCACGATTTGGACGACGAGCAGAGGCGCGCGGCTTACGGCGCGGATTTGACGTATGGCACGAACAACGAATTCGGATTCGATTACCTGCGGGACAACATGAAGTACGACCTGGCGAGCTGCGTGCAGCGCGGACACCAGTACGCCATCGTGGACGAGGTGGACTCCATCCTGATTGACGAAGCGCGCACGCCGCTGATCATTTCGGGGCCTTCGGAAGAATCCACGGACAAGTATTTCAAGATCGACAAGATCATTCCCAAGCTGATTCAGGACATTGACTACACGCTGGACGAAAAGCACCGCACGGCGACGCTGACGGAAGAGGGCTTCAGCAAGTGCGAGCGGCTGCTGGGGCTGGGGAATTTGTCGGACATCAACAACGTGGAGATCATGCACCACGTGTACCAGGCGCTGCGGGCGCATTCGCTGTACAAGCGCGACGTCGATTACGTGGTGAAAGACGGCGAAGTGATCATCGTGGACGAGTTCACGGGACGCCAGATGCCCGGGCGGCGCTGGTCCGACGGATTGCACCAGGCGGTGGAAGCAAAGGAAAGCGTGAAGATCGAGCGGGAAAACCAGACGCTGGCGACGATCACCTTTCAGAACTATTTCCGGATGTACAAGAAGCTGGCCGGAATGACGGGAACAGCGGAAACGGAAGCGGCGGAATTCGGGAAAATTTACGATTTGGATGTGGTGGTGATCCCGACGAACCGGTTTCTGATCCGAACGGAACATCGAGACGTCGTGTACCGCACGGAGAAGGAAAAATTCGAGGCGGTGGTGAACGGGGTGTTGCAGGAAGACAACACGCTGGCGAACGGGATCCGGCACTATCACATGCGCGGGCAGCCGGTGCTGGTGGGGACGATCTCGATCGAGAAATCGGAGACGATCGCGGAGTTGCTGAAGAAGTCCGGAATACCGCACCAGGTGCTGAACGCCAAACAACACGAGCGGGAATCGCGGGTCGTGGCGCAGGCGGGGCGCAAGGGCGCAGTGACCGTGGCGACGAACATGGCCGGGCGCGGCACGGACATTTTGCTGGGCGGCAATCCGGAGTTTTTGACGCGCGAACACTTTTTAAAGAACAAACTGGCGATGCCGTACGCGGCGGCTCCGGCGGTGATTGGCGGGGAGAACGGGACGGAAAACGCGGCGCAGCCCGCGGTGCAGATGGTGCTGTTCCAGCACGAAGGTAAGATTTTCCAGGTGCCGCAGGACGCGTGGAAGCCGGTGTACGACACGTTCGCGGAGCAGTGCAAAGCGGAGCATGACGAGGTGGTGGCGGTCGGCGGATTGCACATTTTGGGGACGGAACGCCACGAGGCGCGGCGCATTGACAACCAGTTGCGCGGGCGCGCGGGGCGCCAGGGGGACCCGGGTTCTTCGAGATTCTTTCTGTCGCTGGAAGATGATTTGATGCGCATTTTCGGCGGGGAGCGCGTGAAGCAACTGATGTTCCGGCTGGGAATGACGGAAGGTGTGCCGATCGAATCGCGATTGATCTCCAGCCGGATTGAGAACGCGCAGAAATCGGTGGAAGCGCAAAACTTTGACGCGCGCAAACACCTGCTGGAATACGACGATGTAATGAACAAACAGCGCGAGACGATTTATGCGATCCGGCGGTCGGCGTTGGAAGGGAAAGACCAGCGCGATTACGTGCTGGGGATTGCGGAGGACGTGGCGCTGGAATCGGTGGACACGTATTGCCCGAAGGAGCAGCATCCCGGGCAGTGGAATACGGCGCAGTTTCTGGCGGAAGTGCACAGCCAGTTTGGAATTGACACGAAGGCTGCGGGCGCGGACCCCGGCACGCTGAATCATCACGAGTTGGCGGACGCGGTGGTGGAAGCGGTGAAGAACCGCTACGCGGAGAAGGAAAAGCAGTTCAGCCCGGACCTGCTGCGGTGGCTGGAGCGGCGCATCATTTTGGATGTCGTGGACACGCAGTGGAAAGACCACTTGCTCTCGCTGGACCACTTGAAGGAAGGAATCGGCCTTCGGGGCTACGGGCAAAAAGATCCGCTGGTGGAATTCAAGAAGGAAGCATTCATTTTGTTTGAAGACATGATGACGCGGATTGACAACGAGACGGTGCGGTATCTGTTCCACGTGCAGATCCAGCAGAACGAGCCGCCACCGCCGGCGAGAGAGGCGAGGCCGGAGCCGGCGCGGGCGCTGGCGGGTGGGGCTGCCGCAGCTGCTGCGGCGAGCGCTGCTGCACGGGTGAATGAGCCGCCGACGCAGCGATTGCCGGATTTTGCGCGGGCGCTGGAGCGCCGGCAGGAACGGCAACAGAAAGACCTTCAGTATCAGACGGGCGCTGGCCAGGCCGAAGCGCCGAAACCCGTGCGCGCGGGCGCGAAAGTGGGACGCAATGAACCTTGCCCGTGCGGATCGGGGAAGAAGTATAAGAAGTGCCACGGCGCAAGTGTGTAAAGAAGAAGCAAAGAAGCAAAGAAGCAAAGAAGAGAATTCCTCAGGGGCTAAAGCCCATTGGACGTTGAGAAGCTGATGTCGGACCTGAAGGTCCGACCCCCTAAAGAAGAAGAGTTCGCAACGCAGCCTGATGGGAAGCAGTGAAGCAAAGAAGCAAAGGACGTAAAGGAAGTAAAGGAAGCGAAGGACGAAGTATGCACATGAGGACGAACAGGGAAGGAAATAGTTAAATGCCGCCAGGCCAAATGCCGGGACAAACGCCGGAACGCCAGACGATTCCGGGAGTGAAAAATCTGATTGCGATAGCCAGCGGAAAGGGCGGCGTGGGAAAAACCACGGTGGCCGTGAATATGGCGCTGGCGCTCGCGAAGCTCGGCTACAAGGTGGGTTTGCTGGACGCGGATGTGTACGGCCCAAACGTGCCGATCATGCTGGGGTCCAAGAGCGAGCCAATGGCGACGCCGCAGCAGCGGATTATGCCGGTGGACGCGCAGGGCGTGAAGATGATTTCGATGGGGCTGCTGAATCCCGGAGACAAGCCGGTGATCTGGCGCGGGCCGATGCTGCACAGCGTGATCACGCAATTTTTGCGCAGCGTGGAGTGGGGAGAGCTGGATTATCTGGTGATTGATTTGCCGCCGGGCACGGGCGATGTGCAGTTGACGCTGATTCAGACGGTGGCGGTGACGGGAGCGGTGGTGGTGACGACGCCGTCAACAGTGGCGCTGGCGGATGTGCGCAAAGCGATTGAAATGTTCCGGCAGGTGAATGTGGAAGTGCTCGGAGTGGTGGAAAACATGAGCACGTTCCACTGCCCGCATTGCGGCAAGCCGGTGGATATTTTCGGACATGGCGACGGTGCGAAGACGGCGACGGAGTATGGCGTGCCGGTGCTTGGCGAAGTGGAGATTGATCCGCGGATTCGGCTCGGCGGAGATACGGGGAAGCCGGTGGCGGCGCAGGGCGAATCGGCGCCTGCGGCGCAGAGTTTGTATCGCGTGACGAAGGCCGTGGTGGCGCGGCTGGCGGAAGTGGCGGGAACGTCGGGTGGGCCGACGGTGCAGATCGACTGAGGCATGAACCTGTCTCTAGCGAGTTGCTGCAAGACATGGGAAAGAATTTCTTCAGGGGCTGAAGCCCATTTGAGTTGAGACCTTACGCCGGGGCTCCCGACCGGGTCGGGACAGGTTCCGCCCCGGCCTCCTAAAGAATTGCGACTGGGTTTGATTTGGCGTGGGGGGATTCCTTGTCAGCGAGGGGAAGCGGATGCTATGGTGGGGTATTCGCGGAAGGTGCGCGGATGGTGCAGGGGTTGGCTATCGTGTGGCCCTGCAATCACTTACGGGGAATCTTGGGCGCCCTTGAAGCGCGTTCCTGACATTCGGGCGTAGCGCGGGAAGTGGCCGGAGATTGCCGCGTCGGCGGTGAGCTTGCGAGATGGCTAGTGGCTGGTGACTAGAGGACATGGCGGAAAAACGGAAGTTTCAGGCGATTAAGGGCACGCGGGATCTGCTGCCACCGGAGACGGAATTGTGGAACCGGGTGGAGCAGACGGCGCGCGAGGTGTTTGGTGGGTTTGGATTTGGGGAGATACGGCTGCCGATTTTTGAGCCGACGGAATTGTTTGCGCGGGCGGTGGGCGGAGAGACGGATATCGTATCGAAGGAAATGTACAGGTTCATCGATCGTTCAGAAAAACTTGAACGCAATCCGAAGATTAGGAATCTTGGTCGCTTCATCGAGAAAGTGAAACACCTCCTCAAATCTGGAGAGATTCCGGAGGTAGACGCAACTGAAGTCTATCTTGAGCATGCGGAGGAATCTTGGAAGAAAGTCGAGACTGCACTATTGGAGACCGCTGGCCCTGAACATCTGCTCGACGACATCGATGAACTTCTAGCTTATATTGGCGCGATGCAGTTGGGACCCGACCTTGCTTTGAGGCCGGAGGTTACGGCTTCGGTGTGCAGGGCTTACATCGAGCACGGGATGCACGCACTGGCGCAGCCGGTGAAGCTGTACTACATGGGGCCGATGTTTCGGCGGGAGCGGCCGCAGAAGGGGAGATACCGGCAGTTTTATCAGATTGGGGCGGAGGTTCTGGAGACGGTCAGAAAAGAAGTGGCTAGTGGCGAGTGGCTAGTGGCTAGTGCGAAGGACGCAGCAACAGATGCGGAAGTGATCGAGATGGTGATGGCGTATTTCGCGCGGCTGGGATTGGAAGGCGTGCAACTGGACATTAATTCGATTGGGCACAGCGCGCCCGCATGCCGCCGGGGGTATGTGGAGAAGTTGAAGGCAGCGCTTGAAAAAGTGAAGGACAAGCTGGGAGCGGACAGCCAGCGGCGGATTGAGACGAATCCGTTGCGCGTGCTGGATTCGAAGCTGGAGAGTGAGCAGGCGATTATCGAGAAGCTGCCGCGCATCGGCGATCACCTCTGCGCGGATTGCGCGAAGCATCACGCGGAAGTGAAACGGCAATTGGAACTGCGCGGTGTGGCATATCAGGAGAATTGGCGGCTGGTGCGCGGGCTGGATTATTACATGCGGACCACGTTTGAGATCACCGCGCGGGGCTTGGGTTCGCAGAATGCGGTGTGCGGTGGCGGGCGATATGATGGGCTGGTGGAATTGCTGGGCGGGCCGCCGACGAAAGGAATTGGATTTGCGATTGGCGAGGACCGCGTGATCCTTTCGCTGCAGGAAGCGGGGAAGGGCGGCGCGGCGCAGGGGCGCGACGTTTATATCGCGTGGATGGGCGAGAAAACGCTGGCGACGGCGATCCGCGCGGCAAGGGATTTGCGGCAAGCGGGATTTCGCGTGGAGCTGCCGCCGGTGGAGCAAAAGTTCGGGAAGGCGCTGGGGCAGGCGGACAAGCTGGGGGCGCGGTATGCGCTGATTTTGGGCGAGGATGAAGTGGCGAGCGGGCAGTGGACGGTGAAGACGCTGGCGGATGGGACGCAGGGGAAGTACAGCGAGGCGGGGTTGCTGGAGTTTTTGCGGAAGCAGAAGAGCTGATTCGATGTCGAAGTGGCAGGAGAGGAGATCCCTCAGCGGCTAAAGAGGATGCGGAAAAACATTTCTTCAGGGGCTAAAGCCCATCTGTATCGGGAGCTTTACGCCGGGGCTGAAGCCCCGGCCTCCTAAAGAAATGAGTTTTTTCGCAAGCTGTGAGGTCATGGCCTTCGGATGAGATTTGCTGGCGGAATGGAAATCGATTGAGTTGCGGTTGGAATCCTTCACCCGCATAAGGCGCGGGTTCAGGATGACAAGTCATTAAAAGTTGGGAGAGAACTAACGTGCTGGACTTTTTGGGAAATTTGAAGCGGACACATTATTGCGGGGCGTTGCGGGCGTCGGATGCGGGGCGCGACGCGACGGTGATGGGCTGGGTGCACCGGCGGCGCGACCTGGGGAATTTGCTGTTTCTGGACGTGCGCGACCGCTCTGGAATCGTGCAGGTGGTGTTCAACAAAGAGACGCAGCCGGAGGCACACGCAAAGGCGGAGCTGGCGCGCAGCGAATTTGTGGTAGCGGTGGAAGGAAGGGTCACCAGGCGCGAAAAGGCGAATCCGGAGCTTGCCACGGGCGAAATCGATTTGGTGGCGACGAAGCTGCACATCCTGAACAATGCGAAGACGCCGCCGTTTCCCATCGAGGAAGAAATCAACGCGGCAGAAGAGACGCGGCTGCGCTTCCGGTTCCTCGATCTACGGCGGCCGAGACCGCACCGCAACCTGGCGTTGCGGCACAAGATCCTGCTGGAAATGCGCAAGACGATGGACGAGATGGGGTTCATCGAGGTGGAAACGCCGATGCTAACGCGCTCGACACCGGAAGGAGCGCGCGATTATTTGGTGCCGAGCCGCGTGCATCACGGGCAGTTTTATGCGCTGCCGCAATCGCCGCAGATTTTCAAGCAGATTTTGATGATTGGCGGGCTGGACCGGTATTTCCAGATTGTGAAGTGTTTCCGGGACGAGGATTTGCGCGCGGACCGGCAACCGGAGTTTACGCAGTTGGACGTGGAGATGTCGTTTCCGCGGCAGGAAGATATTTTCAGCGTGATCGAGAATGTGATGGTGCGGGCGTGCGCGGTGGTGGGGATTGAAGCGAAGGCGCCGTTTCCGCACATGCTGTACAAAGACGCGATTCGGAAGTACGGCAGCGACAAGCCGGATTTGCGGTTTGGGATGGAGCTCCACGAAGTGACGGATTGTTTTCCGGCTGAGGCGAAGCAGAGGCTGCAGATTGGCGGAAGCGTGTTCGCACTGGCGGCGCCGGGGGCGGCGGGGTATTCGCGCAAGCAACTGGATGAGCTGGCGGAGAAGGCGAAGGGAACGGGCGCGCGCAGTGCGTACTTCGTGAAGGTGGCGGCCGAGGAGATTACCTCGACCGTGGAGAAGATGATCGGCGCAGAGAATGTGAAGAAGCTGGCGGAAGCGTGCGGCGCGAAGGCGGGCGATCTGGTGGTGGCGGTGTCCGCGAAGGAAGAGATCAAGGGAACGGAAGCGGCGGCGCTAGTGGCAGGGCAGATGCGGCTGCAGCTTGGGGAAGCGCTGGGGCAGATTGACAAGACGCAGTGGAAATTTATGTGGCTGACGGGATTTCCATTGTTTGAATGGAGCGAGACGGAAAAGACTTGGGTGAGCGCACAGCACCCATTCACGGGGATCGTGGATGAGGATCTGGAGAAGCTGGAGAGCGCCCCGTGGGAGGTGCGCTCGAAGGGCTACGATTTGGTGCTGAATGGAGTGGAATTGGGCTCGGGAAGCATCCGAATTCACCGGCAGGATATTCAGGAGAGATTGTTCAAGGCGCTGGGCTTGACGGAAGAGCAATTGCGGCGGCGCTTCGGATTTTTCCTGGATGCGCTGACGTATGGCACGCCTCCGCATGGCGGGATTGCGCTGGGGTTGGACCGCGTGACGATGCTACTGGCGGGAGAGAAGTCCATCCGCGAGGTGATTGCGTTTGCGAAGACCACGGCGGCGGTGGATTTGATGGCGGAATCGCCTTCTCCCGTGTCGCACGTTCAGTTGCTTAAGGAGTTGGATTTGATCGTTGGCAGTACGATTGAGCATGTGTGCCCGAGCTGTGGTGCACAGAACAAAGTCTGGTCAGCCGCTGAAGGTGGCGCGGGGGTCCGTCTGAAATGTCTTTTCTGTGGCACCGAGATGCACTGGGTATTGACTTCGCCCTTTAATGTCGCCGCGTTCAATCCGAACACCGGGGAGTGGCGGGAGATTTCGGGCTGAGGCGAGAGTTTTGCATGGACTCTGTGCCTTTGAAATATCAAAATCTGGCTTCAGGGGCTAAAGCCCAAGTTGTTGGCGGGCTTACGCAGGGGCTGAAGCCCCTGCCTCCTAAGGAAGCTGCAAGAGTTGGGCGTAAAGGTTCGACCGTCATCAGTCTTGGCTAAAAAGGTCGGCGCACAGATGGTGCGGATGCGGATATTGGCGGAGGCGGCGACAAACGAGCTTAAGGCAAGCTACAGAGATGGTGGCTTTTTCTTTAGGAGGCCGGGGCTTCAGCCCCGGCGTAGAGGGCGGCAATTAATTGGGCTTTAGCCCCTGAAGGGAGGTTGTGATGTCAACGCCCGGACATAGAACAGTTCTTTGCGCCTCCTATTTTGTCACCACGAAATGTTGGGAGGGGCGCAGCCTTTTCCAGGTCACTGAGGTTGCAGAGATATTGCTCAACACTCTCTTGCACTACAGGGATTCCGGGGCGTACTTGCTTCATGAGTTTGTCATTATGCCGGACCATTTACATCTCATGCTGACTCCCGGTCCTGAAACGAGTCTCGAAAAGGCGGTGCAGTTGATTAAGGGCGGGAGCTCGCATCGAATTCATAAAGAGCGCGGCGGGAAAATGGAGATCTGGCAGGTGGGCTTTCACGATTGGACGATCCGCGATCTGGAAGATTGGATGGCGAAGGCGAATTACATTCGAATGAATCCGGTCAAGGCGCGACTTTGCGAACGGCCTGAGGATTGGGCGTATTCTTCGGCGAACGGGAAGTTCTGCATGGATATGATGCCGGAGAAATATCAGAACCTGACTTCAGGGGCAAAGGCCCAATTTGTTGGCACTTTTGCGCAGGGGCTGAAGCCCCTGCCTCCTAAGGAAACTGCAAAAGCTGGACCTAAAGGTCCGACCCCCGGTGCCTCGACAGGGGCTTCAAGTGTGCAGAGGCCCTTCGAAGCTCAGGGTAGACTGAAGCCCCTGCCCCCTAAGGTGCGGCTCTCATGAGCCGAATACGGATATTGCCGGAGGCGGTGGCGAATAAGATCGCCGCGGGCGAGGTGGTGGAGAGGCCGGCTTCGGTGGTGAAAGAGTTGCTGGAGAACGCGCTGGACGCGGGCGCGAATTCCGTGCGCATCGAGACGGAAGTAGGCGGGAAGCGGATGATCCGCGTGATTGACGACGGCCACGGGATGGCGCACGACGATGCGCTGCTGGCGTTTGAGCGGCACGCGACAAGCAAATTGCGCACGGCGGAGGATCTGCTCTCGATTGCGACGCTGGGATTCCGCGGGGAGGCGCTGCCTTCGATCGCAGCGGTTTCACGGCTGCTGCTGGAAACGCGTGATGCCAACGAGGCCGAAGGCACGCGCGTGGAGTTTGCGGGCGGAAAGCTGGTGAGCGTGAAACCCGCGGGGCTGCCGGCGGGAACGACGATCAGCGTGGCGGACCTGTTTTACTGCATGCCCGCGCGGCGGAAGTTTTTGAAGTCGGATACGACGGAGCTGGGGCATATCGCTTCGCTGGTGACGCATTACGCGCTGGCGAATCCGGGAAAACAGTTTACGCTGACCACGCCGACACAGGAGATTGTGAATTGCGCGCCGGCGGAGAAGCTGGCCGACCGGGTGTATCAGTTGTTTGGGAAGCAGGCGCTGGACGAATTGGTGGAAATTGCGCCGGTGTCCGCGGCGTTTCGCGCTGCGATCACGGAGCCGGAAATGGAGGCGGGGGAAGAATCGGCAACGCTGACGGTGACAGGGTTCACGTCGCGCCCGGAGATTCAGCGGCTGAACCGCAATGGGATTTACGTGTTCGTGAACCGGCGGCTGGTGCGGGACCGGTTGATATTGCACGCGATTCACGAGGCTTACCGGAATATTCTGCCGCCAAACGTTTTTCCGGCGACGCTGCTGTTTTTGGAGATGCCGTACGACGAGGTGGACGTGAATGTGCATCCGGCGAAAATCGAGGTGCGTTTCCGGAGGTCGCAGTTTGTGCACGACTTCACACGCGATGCGATTCGCCAGGCGCTGATGAACACGCGGCCGATCGCGAGCTTTGCGGCAGCGGCAGCGACGATGGCGCCGGATCCCGTGGCGCCGCCAGGCTCGTTCGCGGGCGGTTTTGCGGAGGCGAATGCGAATTCGGGCGTGCCGCGCGCGATTATTCCTCCGTTAGAGGAGTTGGGAGTTGGATCAGGCGTTGGGTCGGACTATGCGTCGGGCGGAGGATTCGATTTGACATCGGCGCCGCAGCAACCCGTGCCACAGCGATTTCCGTTTGAGCCGGGAGGATCGTTCAGTCCAGGGGCGGGGATGGGAATAGCCGTGCCGGCGGCGAATTGGGCGGAGAATTTTTCGCGCGCGAGCACGGAGGCTCCGGCAACACTGCCGCGTCCCGAGCAGATTGCGGACCTGAAGCCGCTAGGACAAGTGAACGCCAGCTTCATCGTGGCGGTGAACGGCGAGGGACTGTGGATCGTGGACCAGCACGTGGCGCACGAACGCGTGCTGTTCGAGCAGCATTTGGAAGCGCGGCGAGCGGGGAAAGTGGAAGCGCAGCGGCTGCTGATGCCGATGGTGATCGAGCTAGCGCCGCGGCAACTCGTGATTTACGAAAAGATTGCGGAGGAGCTGGCGGCGAACGGGTTTGAAGTGGAACCGATGGGGCCGAAGAGCGTGGCCATACAGGCGGTGCCCGGTGGAATTGCGGCGAGCGATGCGGAGCAGTTGCTGACGGAGATACTGGATGGGCTGGACCGGGAGAACGCCGCGATTTCGATTGATACGCTGCAGGCGAAGATTGCGGCCTCCACGGCGTGCCACGCCGCGATCAAGGTAAATATGCCGCTGGACCAAACGAAGATGGAGTGGCTGCTGGCGGCGCTGGCCAAGACGGATTGCCCGATGAGCTGCCCGCACGGAAGGCCGGTGGTGCTGCGCTTTTCGTTGAAAGAGATCGAGAAGGCGTTTCATAGGATTTGAGGAAGTGGCGGGTGGCGAGCCAGGGCTGATACACTTCGAGGAATTCTGTTGTAGGTGGACTCCCGTTAACTGATATCTGATTACTGATATCAGTTATCAGATATCAGCGATCAGGAAGCAAGAATACGAACAAATGAGGGAATGGTGAGCGAAGGGCAAAAGACAGCGGTGATTTTTGGCCTGGCGAACAAGAGGAGCATCGCGTGGGCCATCGCGCAGAAGCTGCACGAAGCGGGATGGCGGCTGGCCATCACGTACCAGAATGAGCGGCTGGCGCAGGAAGCGAAAGACCTGATCACGGACTTGCCCGGGTCGGAAGGCTTCATGTGTGACGTGTCGTCGGACGAGGAGATTGCGAAGCTGTTTGTGGAATTGCAGGGACGCTACGGCGTGGTCCATGGGCTGGTGCACAGCGTGGCGTATGCGCCCGCGGAGGAATTGAAGGGAGAATTCGTCAACACGAGCCGCGAAGGTTTCCGGATTGCCCACGACATCAGCGTGTACTCGCTGATCGCGGTGGCGCGGGCGGCGGTGCCCTTGATGACGGAGGGCGGCGGGATTGTGACGATGACGTATTACGGCGCGGAAAAAGTGGTGCCGAAATACAACGTGATGGGCGTGGCCAAGGCGGCGCTGGAAGCGACGGTGCGGTACCTTTCGAGCGAGCTGGGGGCGAAGAATATACGAGTGAACGCGATCTCGGCGGGGCCGATCAAAACGCTGGCGGCGCGCGGCATTTCGCAACTGGGAGAGATGCTGAGAGCACACGCGGAGCGGGCGCCCTTGAAGCGCAATGTGGATCCGGCGGAAGTGGGCGGCACAGCGGTCTTTCTGCTTTCAGAGGCGAGCTCGGGGATTACCGGGGAGACGCTGTATGTGGATTGCGGATATAACATCATGGGATTTTGAAGAAGTGGCGAGTGACGAGAGAAGAGCAGGCTTAAGGGCGATCAGCGATCAGATATCGGCGATCAGGAAGCAGGAATCGCGGGGATGAGCGCACGACTTACGATTGCGATTGACGGGCCGGCGGGGTCCGGAAAGAGTACGGCAGCGCGGCGCACGGCGGCGCTGCTGGGCTACTTGTATCTGGATAGCGGGGCAATGTACCGCGCGGTGGCGCTGAAGGCACTGGAGCGCAAGATCCCGCTCGAAGATGAGGTGGCGCTGGAAGCGCTGACGCGGGCGACACACATTGAACTCAAGCCGCCCACGCCGGAACAGGAAACCGCGGGATTGAAGAATCGTGTGTTTCTGGACGGGCGGGAAGTGACCGAGGAGATTCGTACTGCGCAGGTGGCGCAAGCGGCTTCGCGGCTGGCTACGATTGCGGGGGTGCGCGAGGTGCTGGTGGCGGAGCAGCAGCGCGCGGGGCAGGGCGGCGGCGTGGTGATGGAAGGCCGCGACATCGGCACGGTGGTTTTTCCGAAAGCGGAGCTGAAGATTTTTCTGGAAGCTTCGGCCGAAACGCGAGCCCAGCGGCGCTGGAAAGAGCACCAGGAAAAGGGCGAGAACTTTTCGCTGCTGGAAGTTTTGCAGGAAGTGCGCGAGCGCGATAAACGCGACCGCGAGCGAAAAGTTTCGCCGCTGGTGCGCGCCGCGGATGCGGTGCTGCTGGACAACACGGCAATGGGGATCGAGGAGACGGCGCGGCTGATTGTGTTTCTGGCGCATGAACGGGAGAGCAGAAGGGATTCCGCGGGGGCAGCGCTGGAGCGCGCGTGAAGGTGGTGGTGGGCCTGCCTGGGTTGGTGAAAATTCAGAATTGAGAAGAGGATTCGTCGTGAGGAAATCGGGCGATGGGGGAGAGTTGTGCGTGGCGCTTGTGAAGAGGGTGCGGCTTGGCGAGAGGGACAAAAGAGGGATGGTAACACAGAGTTCACAGAGAGAAGAACACAGAGAGCACAGAGAAGAGAAAGGCGCGGTTATCGCGGGTAGAAGATGAATTTTAGTTTGGCCGTGGCGCATGCAACCGTAAAAGCGGCGGCAAGCCGCCGCACTCCGAAAGGCGGTGGGTCAGAAGGTGAGGGAGGCGGCACGCTGGATGGCGAGCTTGTAGGTGTCGGGGAGTATGTCTTCGATTTGACCGAGGCGGGCGGCGCGTTCGGCGAGTTCTTGCCATTCGGCACGCTCCATGGCGAGGAGAATTTCGTAGACATCGCGGAAACGGTTCTGGCCGCCGCAGAGAGCGGCTTCGACTTCCTGCGAGACGGGGAGCTGCAGCAGGACCTCGTTCATGGGCTTATCGAGGAGGGCATCGGCGACGGAGAGAAGGCCCATGAGGAAGAGACTGGAGCTTTCATCTTGAAGACCGGCGGGTTGGGCAATTCCCTCGCAAAAATAGGCGCGCGTGAGAGCGGTGCGAATCAGCTCCGGGGGTTTGCCGCTGCTTAAGGCGATCACGGCGAAGACGGAGAGCCAGCGGCGGAACTCGCGTTCACCGAGCAAGGTGAGGGCCTGGCGGACGCTGTGGACTTCGCTGCGGAGGCCGAGGACAGGGGAATTCAGATAGCGGAGAAGGCGGTAGAGCAGGGAAGGCTCGAGCTTGAGGAGTCCTTCAATGCGGTCGAAGTCCAGATCGGAAGCAGCGACGGCGTTGAGCAACTGGAGCTGAACGAGCTTATTGCCGGGAATCTCGCGGGTTTCGATCATGGACGGCTTGCAAAAGAAGTAGCCCTGGAAATAGGTGAAGCCGAGGCGCCGGGCTTCATCAAGGTCGCGCTGGGTTTCGACTTTTTCGGCGAGCAGGGAGATATCCGGGCTGCGGTATTTGGCGGCGAGGGATTTCCGCGCGTCGGGATCGAGCAACTGGAAATCAACTTTGAGGAAGTGAGCCAGCTCGACAAAGGGCCGGGAGTGCGGGGCGTCCACAAAATCGTCGAGGGCGAAGAAGTAGCCGGCATCGCGCAGCTCGCGGCAGATGGCAAGAATCTCGTCCGTGGGTTGAACGGTCTCCAGGATTTCCACAACGATGCGATTCGGGGGAAGCAGACGGGGAGCGCCCAGGCGCAGGGCCAGCTCGTCTACATTGACGAAAGCGCGGGCATGGCCGGTCAAAAGTTGGAGATCGAACAGGGTGATGGAATCGGCGATAACGCTGGCGGAGGCGTTGGCGTAAGGCTGGAAGGCATTTTGCGGGCCGCCACGGAAAAGCAATTCGTAGGCGAACACCCGCAGGCGCAGATCAAAGATCGGCTGTCGGGCTATGAACTTTTCAAGCACGAAGGCACCTTTTGCATAGTACACGGCACGGGGCTGGGGGCAAAAGCGAAGCGCGCGAGAGGAGGATGGCGTGGGAGCAAAATATTAATTTGGTCGTGGTGCATGCAGCCGCAAAAGCGGCGGCAAGCCGCCGCAGTCCAAAGGGCTTTACGTGGGGGCGGACATGGAGTTGAGGAACTCCATGTTGGCTTTGGTTTTGCTGAGGCGGCTGAGCAGAAGCTCCATGGCCTCAACGGTGGAGAGCGGGCTGAGAACCTTTCGCAGGACCCAAACGCGGCTCAACTCGTCGGCGGGGAGGAGGAGCTCGTCCTTACGCGTTCCGGAGCGCTGAATATCGATGGCCGGGAACACGCGTTTATCCGCGAGGCGGCGATCGAGATAAATTTCCATGTTGCCGGTGCCCTTGAATTCCTCAAAGATGACGTCGTCCATGCGGCTGCCGGTGTCGATCAAAGCGGTGGCGATGATGGTGAGTGAGCCGCCCTCTTCGACGTGGCGTGCCGCGGCAAAGAAGCGGCGCGGGCGCTGCAGGGCGTTGGCATCAATGCCGCCGCTGAGTACTTTGCCGGAAGGCGGGGTGACGGCGTTGTAAGCGCGGGCGAGGCGGGTGATGGAGTCCAGGAGGACAACGACGTCGCGCTTGTGCTCGACGAGGCGCTTGGCTTTCTCGAGAACCATTTCGGCGACTTGGATGTGGCGCTGGGGCGGCTCATCGAACGTGGAGCTGATGACTTCACCCTTGACGGTGCGCTGCATGTCCGTGACTTCTTCAGGACGTTCGTCGATGAGGAGCACGATCAAAGCCACGTCCGGATGATTGACGGTGACGGAATTGGCGATGGATTGCAGCATCATGGTCTTGCCGGTGCGCGGTGGCGCATTGATCAACCCGCGCTGACCCTTGCCGACGGGGCAAAGCAGGTCCAGCACGCGGCCGGTCAAATTCTCCTTGACGGTTTCCATCTTGAGGCGGCCCTGAGGATAGAGAGGGGTGAGGTTGTCGAAGAATATTTTGTTGCGGGCGACCTCGGGGTCCTCAAAATTGACAGCTTCGACCTTGATGAGGGCGAAGTAGCGCTCGCCATCCTTGGGCGGGCGGACCTGGCCAGAGACGGTGTCGCCAGTGCGCAGGTCGAACTTGCGGATCTGCGAAGGGGAGACGTAGATATCGTCCGGGCCGGGGAGATAGTTGTATTCCGGTGCCCGGAGGAAGCCGAAGCCATCCGGCAGACACTCTAATACGCCTTCAGAGAAGATTAAGCCGCTCTTCTCGGTCTGGGCGCGGAGGATCTGAAAGATGAGTTCCTGCTTGCGCATGCCGCTGGCGCCGGGAATGTTGAGTTCCTTGGCGATTTTGGCCAGATCGGTGATGTTCTTCTCTTTGAGCTCAGCCAGGCTGATGCTGATTTGATTGTTGCCTTCCGTGCTTGTCTCTTTTGCCATATATCCTGACTCGTTTTGAAGTGTTGGTTGAAGTGGTGGTGCTAGTTGACCTTGACATCCCGGAATGGACTGCGTGGTGGTATACCTTCCGGCGGCATGAACGATCCGCCAGGGTGGGCAACCAAACTGTCTGCAACCGGAGGCACCCCCGGGTCTTGACGATCGCGCGGCCCGCAGGTGCAAGCCGTGCCCGGAGACTGCAACTTAGTTGGTCAAACTCGCGTCTTTATCAGCACCCGAGAATGAATCCGCGACGGGCGCAACGCCAGTGTGCTCCAGCGGCACAATCGGGCGCTCCAGCGCAATTTGCAGCACTTCATCCATAGTTTCCACGAAGTGCATTTTCAGGCTGGAGAGAATCTCCTGGGGGATATCCGCAAGGTCTTTCTCATTATCCTTCGGAAGCACGATGGTACGCAAGCCCATTCGGTGGGCGGCCAGCA
>JBEKOE010000052.1:0-17474 GCA_049522075.1 Candidatus Acidiferrum sp. | reverse complement strand
GCCCACCGCCCCGGTGGCAACATCGGGGGCACGGCAAACCCCGCGAGGTGCAAGACCAAATAGGAGGGCAGAGCTGGCCCGGCTCGCTGAGCACTACGCGCAAGCGCAGCGGCTCCTTTTCCATCAGCAAAAGCTGCTGGGACTGACGAACCCTCGGGTAGGTCGCTCGATCCCGGTCGCGAGGCCGGGGCTAGAGGAATGATCGTCGCGGCGCGCTGCTGCAAAGTAGTGCGCCCCACAGAATCCGGCTTACAGGCTCATCCGCCAATTTATCAAGCCTATCTTTCCGCCAGCCGGCAGCTCCTCGTAATTCTCCAAGTGCAAGCCCGAAATATTGTGATCATCTCCGCGAGCCGCGCCTCGTTCCCGAATTGGGACTCGCTGCGCACGATGTTCCACTTTGAGTCTTCACAACGCCCCACATTCGCTTTTCCTCCGGTGAATCGCCGCGCGCACTAGCAGAAATACGCAGCAAACCAGCGGTGAACGCAACAAAACGCGATGCGGCGCATTGGAAAGCGAATTGCTCCCCCGCCGGCAGGGTTCTTTCGCAGACGACTTTTGAGCTGTTCGCAAAGAGGCAGCAGATCCATGGGAACCGCGGCCGTCAAGACGCAAACGGAACACCGAGCGAGCGTCGCAACTCCGCCCCAAGCCAGTGCCCCGGCCATTCCGCAGTGGAGACTCTGGGGAATTCGATTGCCCTTTTCCCTGGTGGATCCGGGGACGACTGTCAGTGCAGGCCTGCTCGTCAATCTGCTCCTCGCGCGCTGGCTTCCGGCGCAGCACTACGGTGCCTTCGCTCTGGTCTTTGCGGTGTTCCTCTTTCTCGCCGGGATTCACAACGCCCTGGTTCTCGAACCCATGAGCGTCCTCGGACCAGCCAACTTCCAGCGCAACCTCGCGGACTACTTTGAAGCGCAAATCTGGGTACACCTCGCTTTCACTACGGTGCTTGCCGCTCCATTGCTTTTTGCCGCCGCGTTCCTCACCTCGTTCGGCTACGGCGGCCCTCTGCCGGGCGCCCTTCTCGGTGGCGGCCTCGCGCTTCCCTTTTTCCTGCTGTTATGGCTGGCACGCCGCATGTCCCACATCCTGCAACGCCCCGCCATGGCGATGGCCGGGAGCATGAGCAACGTCGTTTTGCTCCTTGCCGGTCTATTCGCGTTGCAAGCCCGGCACAAGCTCGCACCACTGCCTGTGTTCCTGCTCCTCGGATTTGCAAGCTTGTGCGCGGCCCTGCTGATTTTTCACAAGCTGCAGATTGGCCTGGACGAAACACGCCCTTGCAGCGTTTCCTGGCAATCCGCTGCCGCAGAGAACTGGCGCTACGGCCGATGGCAGTTAGGTGGAGTAGTTTGCTTTGCATCGCTTGGTCAAACGGCGATGCTTCTGGCGCCGGTTTTTCTCGGCCTTGCGGCGGCCGGTGAATTTCGTGCCCTGCAGATCCCCGCTCTCCTGATGGTGCAGGGCTGTGCGGCGGCCGCGATGCTACTGCTCCCGAGCTTCGCCAGCGAGTACGCCGAAGCCAATACGAATCGCAGCCGTCAACTCGCCCATCGCGTCAGCCTGACTCTTGCCGGAACCTCGCTGCTCTTCGCCGTTCTTCTCTACTTCACCGCCGCGCCAGTCGAGCGGCTCCTCTTCGGCGGCAAATTTGCCGCCGATGCCTGGCTCATCCCGCTCTTCATGCTCATCCCGCTCTCCGCGGGTCTTGCCAGCGGCTATTCCATGGCGCTACGGGCCATGAAGCGTCCGCATTTCGAGCTCCTCGCCAACCGCATCGCCGCCGCACTCTCCGTCCTCAGTGCATTTCTCTTTATCCCGCTCTTCGGTCTCGCGGGCGTCGCCATCAGCCTCGCTTCGGGCTTTGTCGTTTACGCCGCAGTGGTCTACCTCTGCTTCCGCGAGGCGGCCGCCGCACACGAACGCAAAACTCTTCCAACTGAGCGTCCGGAAGAAGTCACTTCCTTCGATCACGTCAACGCCTGATCCCCTTTGGAGTGCGGCGCCGCGGCGCTGCTTTACAGTCAATCCCCAATCTCAGCCTGCCAATACAAGGCACAAAGCTCGGGAGATAGTCCCTCCCAGTTTCTAATCATGAGAGAATAGGTATCCGGTAAGTGCGCGAACACGGGCTGAATATGCGAATGACCATAACCGTTGCGCTTTTCGTGCTGGCCACCTTGCCGCCGATCGCCTACGCGCAGGAGAAGCCTCTCTCGCCGGAGGCCCGCAGACTGAGCGATGCTTTGACGGAACTGAAGGCACACCCCGACGATTCCACGGCACAGGAACGATATCTGGAAACCTTTCCGCGTACGTACAAAGACTTTCTGAATCTCTTCGGCTACCACCACGAACTTTATGATGGACACGAATTCATTGATCTCTTGCCTTTGTTAGCCGATCGCCATGAAACGGAGGTCGGAAGCCTTCTGGTTCAGCTAAGCAAGGACGCGGAGAAAGAGGCGGACGCGCCGACCTATTTGCAGCAGGCCACTGCGATCTACGCAAGCCATTACACCAAGACATTCGCGACACTTGTGAATCAACTTACGCGCAAGCAGAGAATGAGCCTCGTTGATTTCCTCGCCGACGTCGAAAACCATAGTGCGTACAAGGATTACCAGGAGACCATCGATCACCTGAAAAGCATAGGCCAAAACCGCCTCGCGAACGAATTTGAAGTGGCAAGGAAAAAACGATCACAGCAGCCCCATGGCTGACCACAAAATGCAGGGCGGCGCGGGCTTGACGAAGTGAGCTGACCTCGGGTGGCCTACCCTTTGCGCCTTGGGCAAAGGGTGGGTCCACTCTTGCTTGTCGAGCGCCCCATGCAGCAGTCTTGTTTGAGGAACAGCCAGTGAACTCAAACGAATCTACTCTCCGAAACATCCCATGGGGGGCCTGGATTGTCGTTGCAGTGGGGGATGTGTTGTTTCTGCTCGGTGTCGGGCGCTTCGTCCAAAGGCATCACTTTGGTTTCATGGACGCGCTCTATTGTTGCCTGGCACTGGTCCCAGCGGGTTTATTGCTTCTCGTTATTGCTTACGTCGTGCAACACGCAAAGCTGGCATCGGTTGTTCCTCTTGCCTTGGCCGGGGTGCTGGTCTTCTCGTCTCCCGTTTTTGATGTTGCGCTTGGATTGGCTCTGGTGGGAGCCATAGCGGGGCCTGCGCTAAGCGAATGGAAAAACGAAAAGCGCCTGCAGAAATCAACGGCGTCGCATGGCGACGAAAACCAAGAGCGTCAGTAGCGCCGCCATCCGCCGCATCATAACGCTTCATTCAACTATAAAGATGGCATCCTCAGCCTGACGCTGCCGCACGCTGGAAAAAAACGAACCAACCACCAGCGACCGGGCCGCCCGCCTTCAGGTTCTCCCCGAGAAATCCCGAACTCAACACTAAAACTTAACCATGATGTCGATGTCGATGAATTGCTCATCTCTGCGCAGATCGGGGAACCACACGGTGCTGCCCTGTGCTCCGCAGGCCGTTGCCGCTGCGGGTTCGGTCAGTTGCATGGACGAATTTCCGTTGTTGCAGGCAAAGTATTGCGGGTATCCGTTGTTGGTATAAGGCACTCCTCCCGAACCAGGCGGCGTTACTCCGCCGCGACCCGACCAATACGGAACACTCGCGTGCCGGTAGTCGTACTCCCAGCGGAAAGTGAGCCACTGCTTGGGCATGTAGTCGAACGTCAACGACGAATCCCAAGCCTTGAATGGGTCCCCGGGATTCCCAGTAAAGTAAGGTGAGTTGATTGCCGCAGAGGATGCCGTTTCACCATTGATGGGTGGGATTAAGACCAGATAGCGTCCTGGATTGTTAATTCGGCCGCCGCCGGCCGTTACCCCGAACATATCCCTGTGGAACCAGAAACGGTTGTAAATCATGTAGCCAAGGAAGCTCTGCTTGGGGCCGCCCGCTTTATTGCCGTAGCAGCTCACACCGCCCCCAAACTCACAACCCATATCGCCGGTGAAGGAGAACGCCATTTTGTCCAAGCCAAGATTCTCCGGGTGATTGAAGTATCTGACTTCAACGCTGTCGTCAGTGTGAATGCGGCCGCGCTTCGGTATGTACAGGTCGTCATGGCCGAGACCGTAATTGTTGGAGATGATGTTCAACCAGGGTTTCGGAGTCCACTTGATCTGTCCGCCCACACCCTTTCTCGAGTTGGACGAGGCGTACGATTGCCATCCATTGATGAACCACGGCTCAATCTTCAGATGGGCCGTAGGGAAAATCTGCACCCGCAAGCCCTGGAAAAACCAGGGCGTGTTGGAAGAAACGTACGAGGGCTGGTAAGCCCAGTTGTCGAAGTTGTAATAGCTGAACAGGCCGACGTACGACATGAAAATTCCTGCGTCAATGTTGATCCCGTTCAACACGTTCAGGTGGTAGCCACCATAGGCCTCTGCCAGGTAGCGGTCCGCATCGTTGATATTCCATTGCCCCTTGGCGTAGCTGGAGTCATTGCGGGCCGTCGCCGTGGAATACATGCCAAATTGCGTCATGAATCTGGCGCGCACGTTGTCGTAGTGGAAGTCGCCGCCGAGGCCGAGCTGCTCCAACTGAATTTCGTTCGAGCGAAACAGCTCGCTCGACCCGCCCATCGAGTTGTCAATCGGTTTGTTGAGATCGTAATTGTAGGTAATATCGGCCCGGATTTCCGGGGTGAAGAATTTTGAATCGAAGGCCACATCTTTGTTGCGCGGGTTGCCGTTGAGCCAGGTCCAGTCCCAGTCCGAAAAAGGTTCGATCTTTGCCTTGGCTGCGGGCGTTGTGGCCGGGGAAACACTCGGCGTTTGCGACACAGCAGCTTGAACCGCGGGTGCTGATGTGGGGCCGATGTTGCTCGGGAAGGTGGAGGGAGAGGCAGGATTTGATGAAGCAGGCTGCGGGGCCGGCGCTGCGGCTGCGGGGACCACAGACGAACCGGCCTTGGACTCGAGTTCCGCCACGCGTTTTTTTAGTTCCTCCAACTGATCGAGGAGGTATTGCTCGCGCTCGGTTAGGGGCGCGGGCGATTCGACCTTTGCCGCAGCCGGTTTTGCGGGAGGATTACTCGCCTTCTTGTCTGTGTTGTCGTCGTCCGCAAAGGAACAGGCGGGAACAGCGATTGCACCGATCAATACAATCAACAGTAGCCAAGAAATTCTACAATCATTGGCAAATGCGCGCATCTCACTCTCCTGTTGTCTGGCCGGCCACGAAACCGTGCCCGGCTCTGAAATCGTCTCCGTGTCCCGCACCTAACACTGGGCTGCCGTAGAAGGCGGCGGTGCTAATCAGAACTGTCATCAGAGTTGCAAACGCTGCCATCTCCGACGTTCAAAGCCGATCACCTGTGCGTGCGGCAAGAGAAGCGACACCCATGCGCCCGGTCTTGGGGCTTGATGCGGGAGATTTTCGCCAGGCTGCAGCAACAATGACCGAGTCATCTGACCGTGCGCCTTCCCTTTGTCTCCTAAGCCTGCGGGCGCGCGCGTAAGCAATGCGTAAGAAGGTCATAATGAATAAACTAGAAAAGCATAGGGTTTCGGTGAATGACGGAACTCCTCCCCGGCAGAACAGCACACCATCTGGCCTAACCGGCAAAACCCAAGTCATTCAGCAGATCCTTATGAATTTTTCCCGCCTTCTTTATGAATGATTTTGTAGGATGGTTTTGGAAGCGTGAATCCAGTCACGGATTCGGCGGCGTACAGAACCTAGCAATTGGTCCAGGAGGGGTCTCCCATGCTAACAAAGGGTTTCCACGAAAACCTCAGGAACGAATTGTTTGCCGCGGTTTTTCTAGTGTGCTTACCGCTGGGCAATGGTTCCGCACATGCCGCGCCGCAGGCTATCTCAAATGACAAAGAACTGAGCGTGGCGCTTAAAAATGCAAAGACATCGGACGATCACCGGCGGATTGCTGCGTACTATGAAGAGAAGGCGCAAAAATTGCAGCAAAAGGAAAAGGAAGAACAAGATCTGGCGGATTACTTCGCCACGCATCCCAGTATGTACGGCAAGATTTATCCGACGCCCTACCAGAATCACAAGGGTCTCGCGGACTATTACCACCGCGCCGCAGGTATCGCATTGCAGAAAGCCAAAGAGCATCAACACGCCGCGGAATCGCTCTCGCCCGCCTCTGATTGACAGAAGGGCGAGTGGCCCCGGTCTAACCACTTAGACGAAGTCGGGTGGACGGGCGGGATGGTGCAGTGATCCCTCCGCTACGGGCCGCAAAAGTCGCGGCACTCCGGTCGGGATGACAAAGCCGGAAAGGAAAAACCTAGGAGAAGAGCGGAAAGAGCAGATCCCTCCACCCCGGCGAAGCGCACTGGGCGCACAAACCGCGCTCCGCAGCCCGATGCGCCAAAATGCAGCGCGGAAGAAAAGATCGGGCCGCTTTGGTCCCTTCGAGGCTCTCCTCCAGGATCGGGGCAAGCAGGGCAAGCGGTCTGCTTCCTGCGACAATCCAAGAAAAAGCAGATTCCTCGGGCAAACCCCGCCCTCGGAATGACATGTTTTGGTGTTGTTCAGCAAACTGAGAGACAGCTTTGTATCGCTCGGCGAGTCTTCGAGGCTTCCGGATTTTCTTTTGCCCCTGGCTGAAAAATCCGGCTTACTTCTTGGCAGCCCCCGCCGGCGGCGCTGTTGCACTGCTCGGCGTGGGAGTTACGGGTGCACCTGAGGTCACGGCTGCCGGTGCGGTCGCCTCCCCCGTCAGGAAATCCTTCACCGTTGGCGGAAGCCCGTCGGCATGTTTCAGGAGCACGCTCACCTGCCACATCTGACGGTCGCTCAGGTGCTCCTTGAATCCCGGCATTCCCGTCATGCGGATGCCGCTTTCAACCTTGACATACGTCTCCCACGGCTCATCGTCGGTCACGCCCACGCCGCGAAACAACTGCGGCGGCTTGGGAAACATTCCGTCGGCAACCATCGTCTTCGGCTCGCCGGGCAGGCCGTGGCAAACGGCGCACTGCTCCTTGTACACTTTTGCGCCAGCCAGCATGTTCGGCTCATCCGCCGCCACTTGCGGATTCGGGTGCGGTTGCTGGTCGAGGTACGCATGCAGCGCCGCGGCCGCGAATTTCCTTTCCAGTGGCATTTCCGGTGAGTTCGTAGCTACGGGCACGTGCCCGGAGGTAAAATAAAAGTACACCCCGGCCACCACCAGCAGAACTCCCAGCACGATCCCCAATACAACTCCCTTCAACATTTCGTTTCCCTTCGAATTTGAAGTGGTTCCACTCGGCCCAATGTCCTGACTGCTTCGCCCGCTAGCGCCGTTCCAACTTGTTGCTACCAATGTCGCAGCCGCGTTCGCAAGTCGCCTGTGCTTCCGATGTAGAATCTTCCATCCTGCTCTCTCAACAAAACGTCGGAGTAGTTCATCGAACCTCCCCGCCATTTGGTCAAAACAGTTGGAACGGCACTAGTGTACGACGCCTCACGGGTTTGCGCACCGCCGATTTACGATACTCCCGGCGCAGGAACTGCGAGGCCCAATCCGCGGCTTGCGTCCAACCGGCTGCAGCGCAGAGTAGCTCTGCGCGTTTGGCAGGGTCGACATCCTCTGGCCAAAGCACCGCGGCCTCTCTATTTTCGCACCCGCGTGAGAAATTTGGGTTGGGGGGACCTGCGGCAAGTTTCCCCTTGCCAAATTCAATCAGGGGACGAAGTTCGCCTTGCGTGGGGTTGCGGGACGTTCCTGCAAGGTCCGCACATACTCAGTCAGGTTGGCAATGCGGATTTCCGTGGTTCCAGGCTTATCCGCATTCATCGACTGCAGAAGCGGCTCCCAAACCGGCATGTAACCTTGGCCCTGCGGTCTCTTTCCGGTGCCGGTGTGCAGAACCTGGGAGACGCGTTTCGCCGGGAATACCCCGTGGTTTTTCTTTGCGAGCAAAGCCAGGTTGGCGGGTGACACAGTGCAATAGTGTGCCGCAGGGCCATTGCCTTGACCGCCGCTGCCATGGCACCCAGCGCAATACTGCCCATACATTTCCTGTCCGGAATTGGGATTCGTATGAATGGAAAAATAGCAGCGCGCGACCGGGTTCGCTGCTCCATCCCCAAACAGCGCAGCATGGGAACAGATGGCTGCTGAAAATAGAAACAAGGCAGGTAGGGCGACTCGGATACAGGGGACTGCGTTTGCCATACTCTACTCCCACCTA
The DNA here is from genome assembly GCA_049522075.1 of Candidatus Acidiferrum sp. GTDB lineage: Bacteria > Acidobacteriota > Terriglobia > Acidiferrales > UBA7541 > Acidiferrum. The sequence continues at coordinate 9,286 of JBEKOE010000052.1, read as the reverse complement.
GGGATACCATCGCCGGCAGGTCATCCGCAGTGGTTCGGGTCACGCGGTCTAGTGATGGGCGCGCTGGGCCGTAGTATCCGTGGGCTTGCCTTCACGGTTTGATCTCCAAAGGCGTGCCAACGGCAACCAGCGGCCAGGTCTCGTCGATCTCCTCGTTGGTGACCGCGATGCACCCGTCGGTCCAATCCATTTGACGATGTGCCGCGCCAACCCAGCCATACTTGGCGCCAAGCCCGTGGATTTCGACGTCACCCCCGGGACTCACGCCGAGATTGCGGGCGTTTTCCTTGTCGCGCGCGCTGGGATAAGAAGTATGCAGCGCGCGGTGGAACTGGCTGACGGCTTTCTTCTGATCAACGACGTAGAGACCTTCCGGTGTTTTGTGGTCGCCGATGCGCTGTTTGGCTCCGACGGGTTGCCCGCCAAGCGCGACCTTGTAGGTCTTCAGCACCGAGCCGCCACTCATCAGCGTCATCGTGCGCTTGCTTTTTTCAATGACGACGCGGTCGGCTTGTTTTGCAGACTCGGGAGTGGCACCGGTGGCGCGCCATACAACAAAAAGGAGAAAGGTCACGACCAGCAAGCAAGCAGCGATTTTCTTAACGCGCATTGCCATGTGCGGTACTCATCCTATCTTTTGTAAGTGCCAGGAATGATCGCAGTTAGGAACTCCCAATCAGCCAGCCGGTAAGAAACACCAAGACTCCCCCGACAATCACCTGAAACGCGGCCTGCAAAAACGGCGTGTCCATATAGCGATGCCGGATGTAACTGATAGCGCCGAGCTCGATGGCCACGATGATGACCGCTATGGCGATGGCCAGGCGGAAGTCCGGGATGAGGAAGGGAAGCGTGTGGCCGAGCCCTCCGGCGCTGGTCATCAAGCCGGTCACCGTGCCGCGAATCCACGGGGACCCGCGCCCGGTAAGCGAGCCATCGTCAGAGAGCGACTCGGCGAAGCCCATGGATATGCCGGCGCCGATGCTGGCGGCCATCCCGACTAGGAAGGCGTCCCAGCTTTTGTGCGTCGCGAAGGCCGCGGCAAAAAGCGGCGCCAGCGTGGACACGGAACCATCCATCAGCCCGGCCAGCCCGGGCTGCACGAATTGCAGCACAAACAGCCGGTGATGCGATTCCTCTTCCTGGGATCTGGCGGTTTCCGTGAGGTATTTGTCTTCGTACGCCCCAGCGGCCCGCTGGTGCTTGCGCTCTTCATCGGCCAGCATATTCAGCAGTTCGCGCATGTGCACGTCGGAGGTAAGGCTGGCCGCGCGGGAATAGAAGCGGCTGGCTTCCATCTCCATGACTTCCGCTTGACGGCGAGCCACCTTCACGCCAAGAGGCCGCATCATCCATACCGGACGGCGTTGCAGGAAGCCCCGGACGTCTTCGCGGCGAATCGGCGGAATGTGATCGCCGAAGCGCTGGCGGAACAATGCCAGCAGGCGATCGCGATGGCCGGCTTCTTCCGTGCGCATCTCTTCGAACATTTGCGCCGTGGCGGGATACGATTCGCGCAACGCGTCGGCAAATGCGCCGTAGATGCGGCCGTCTTCTTCTTCACTGGTAATGGCGAGCGCGAGAATCTCTTTCTCCGACAAATCTTTGAATCGCTTGAGCATAGGTTCCTTCGTCAGGATGGAAATTTCAGCTAGAGAATCGCACAAATCCAGGGCGGAAGTCACGCGGACGGAACGTCGCGGGCGAAGACAGGGTGAAGACCGATTTGCCGGAGGCGGTACTTTCGTACTACCATGAGTATGGGACGCCCTACTATTTGCCAAGTACCGTCTCCCTATAGGTTTTGTTTTTATTGGGCTTTAACCTCATCTCTATACAAGACCTGTAAGACGAGAGGTGGGCAGTCATGGGTTCCCCGGCCGAGTTCATAATGAAAACAGGATCCAATCATAGTGGTTTGCCAGCACGGCCTTCGCAGCCAGAACGCCGCGGCAGCCGGCGTTGCAAGATCACCCAGTTGATGCATGTGCGGCCGTCGGATCCAGAGAAGGATCCGTTCGATGATATTCGCGGGTCGCTGAGCGTTTCCCGCAGCGGCGTGTTTTTCCAGTCCAGCGAGGAGAAATACGAGGTAGGCATGCGGCTGTTTGTGACCATGCCGTACTCCAAGGACCCCAGCTCGATGAGCCACGAGTACCTGGCGGAAGTCGTGCGGCGCGACCCGCTGCCCAACGGCCTTGTCGGGATCGGATTCAAGATTTTGATGGAGATGGGGCTGCAGGGCGGCTACAGTTTCGGCCGCGCCCATCAGCGTAAGTAGGCCCGTTCGTCAGGATCTCCCAGGAAGCCCTCCCCAAAGTGCCTACGGAGAGCGGCGAAACACTTAAAAGCAATCAGGGGTGAAAAAACAAGAAGGGCGGATGGTTTGTGGCCACCCGCCCTTCCTGCGTTTGGGGGTTAGGGAAGATCGCAGCGTCCCGCGGCTCTCAGCTCCTGCCAATGGCCTGCAGTGTCCTGTGGCGCAGCATTCCGAAATGGCGATTCAGCGGATGCTTGCGTCCCAGGAACGAGAAAATCAGCGAACGCCGCGGCGTGAGCTTGGCCATGGCGATGTTCAAGCGGATATCCCGGCGCGCATATTTCATGCCGGAGATGAGGGCCTCCCGCGCGTCTTCCTTGCGCCCGGCGGCCATGTAGACTTCCGCGAGATTCAGATAAAGCTGCGCCTGATTGCGCTTCATACGCACGGCGGTGTCGCACATGCGCTCCGCATCGGCCCATTTCCGTTCCGTGCGCGCAAGCGCCACGCCGAGGTAAGACATGTAATAAGGATTGTTTCTTTCGAGTTCCGCAGCGCGCTGGATGTGCTGCAGGGCTTTCGCCGAGTAATTGTCTCGCAGGAGCGAGAGACCCGTCTTGAATTCACGGAAGGCTTCGGTATCCATCATCGTACCACCTCGTCACGTTTGGAGGATTCCCCGGGAAGCACCCACTTCGGAAAGGCTGCGAGCCACCTGGGGCCCGGAACGACAGCAGCGCGTGCGACCTTCGCAGCCTGCTTCAAGGCAGAGCGGGAGAGCCAGACAAACCGGCAGGCTGAATTGGAAGCACGAAGTATTCTCAGGAGTTAGCACTCACCGCTCCTGAGCTACGCTACGGTGGAATGAACAGGGAATCTACTGACCCGTGGGACAGTCGTGGTGCAAGGACTGCAAGTTCTAGAGAATCGCACCCTAGTCGTATGGCCGACGGCAGCCTTACCCTGCCGGGGGAGCGCCGTCCCACTTGCGGCGCCAAACTCTCCAGTCGTTGAGCGTGGCCTTCAACATGGCTTTGGCGGCTTTGTGCAGCCAGCGATCCTTGCGCGCGGCAAGGTCGCGCCTGACGGCGGGAATGGCCTTCGGCGAGCCGAGGTGAATGTTCGCGGTCTCCCAACCCATGCAATACAGGAGTTTCTCCTCATCGCGTTCGGCGGGCAGGGTGCTGATTTCGATGTGACAGCAATCGGGCGCCAGGCGGCGGACAATCCAGTGCTCCGCGAAGTGCACGTGCGGATCCCGGATGCGCACCGCGCAGTCCACCAGTTCACGCGAAAGAATTTCCGTGGTGTCCAAGTGACGTGCCCAGATCCACGCGGAAGGTGCGAGCTGTTTGGCTTCTCGCGCGATGTGCGCGCCGTGCCAGGTGGCCACGGCGAGGATGCGAGGATGGCCCAGACTCCCCAAACCGGCGATGCGGCTTTTTAGCTCGTATTTTTCCTCGCGGAAGGGCAGCGTGGACTTCAGCAGTTTCGCAACCCCAGTGGGCAGGGTGCCCTTGTAGGGCGGGCACGCGCGCATTTTTTCCCAGAATCTGACTGGATCGCGGAGCTTATTGAGGGCCAGCAAGCGCAACCACCGGTGATGCTCGGCAAGAACGAAAGGCCTGCCGCCCTTGGCCAGGGCATCGCGATAGCCCTCCTCGATGACGCGCGAAGCTTCCTTGCGGCTCAGGGAGAGATGTTGTTCCTCGATCGCCAGATAAGCGCTGGCGAGCAGTCGAACCAGGTCCACGGTGTACGCAGCGGGCCACGCTTCATCGAAATCGTTCACACCCCAGATCAGCCGGCCTTCAAGGTCGCGCCAAGTGCCGAAATTCTCGATGTGCAGATCACCAACGGCCAGGACTTGCGGTGCGCGCGCAAGTTCGGGGCAGACGATAGGCCACCACTGCGCCCAGCGATAAAAAGTGGCGCGCAGGAAAGGGAATGCAGCGCGGGCCATGTTGCGGTGTTTGAGGCCGACATCGGAGCGAATGAGCTTGACGTGCCGCGAGGCCCATTTCTCGAAGTCGGAGGTGACGTAGACGATGTCGGGCAGTTCGTGTTTGTTTGGTTTCATGAATGTGCGAATCGGCCTTGCGCCGGCTGTCCCTTGCGCGTAGAAGACCTCGGATGAATCGTAGCTTGTGAGAAACCCAGTTTACGCCCGCGCGTGGGCCGCGGCGCCAGCAACCCGCGATTCGTAAATCGGGAAGTGGCTCGCCAAATCGGCCACTTGTTTGCGGACTTTTTGCTCAACCGTAGCGTCGCCGATGTGGCTGAGAATCTCGGCGACCCAGCCGCCGATCAACTCCATCTCGGCTTCCCTCATGCCCCGCGTGGTGATCGAAGGACTGCCCAGGCGAATCCCGCCCGCCTTCATTGGCGGTAGCGGATCGAACGGAATGGAATTCTTGTTGACCGTGATGCCCGCGCGATCCAGTGCTTTTTCGGCGTCACTCCCGGTGATGCCGCGCGGATGCACTTCGATGAGGAAGAGATGATTATCCGTGCCTCCGGTAACGATCCGGAAGCCCGCCTTGGCGATGGCTTTAGCCAGGGCATTAGCGTTTGCGGCCACTTGACGTTGGTATTGTTGGAAGCCGGGTTCCATCGCTTCCTTCAGGCACACGGCCTTGGCCGCGATGGTGTGCACGAGCGGCCCGCCCTGCGTGCCAGGGAAGGTCAGCTTGTCGAGTTCCTTGGCGAAACTCGATTTGCACAACACCAGCCCTCCGCGCGGCCCGCGCAGCGTCTTGTGCGTCGTGGTGGAAACAATGTCGGCGTGCGGTATCGGGCTCGGATGGAGCCCTGCCGCGATGAGCCCGGCAATGTGTGCCATATCCACGAAGAAAAGTGCGTCCACCGCCTTGGCGGCTTTGGCAATGCGCTCGAAATCGATGATCCTGGAATACGCACTGGCCCCGGCCACAATCATTTTGGGCTTGTGTTCGTAAGCGAGTTTCTCGATTTCGTCATAGTCGATCTGTTCGGTGTCGCGGCGTACGTGGTACTCGACGAATTTGTACATGCGGCCGGAGAAATTCAAAGGGTGCCCGTGCGTGAGATGCCCGCCATGCGCCAAGGCCATGCCAAGGACGGTGTCGCCCGGATGCAGCGTGGCCATGTACACGGCGACGTTCGCGGAAGTGCCGGAGTGGGCCTGGACGTTGACGTGATCGGCGCCGAAGAGTTGCTTGGCGCGATCTATGGCCAGTTGCTCCACCTTGTCGGCGAATTCGCAGCCCCCGTAATAGCGCCTGCCCGGATACCCCTCGGCGTATTTGTTGGTGAAGATCGAGCCCATGGCTTCCAGGACGGCTTCGGAAACCAGATTTTCGGAGGGGATGAGTTCGAGCCCGGTGGCCTGCCGGACGGCTTCTTGGCGCAGTATTTCGGCGATCTGGTTATCGACAGCATCAAGGGGGCGCTGCATCCGGGCGTTGGCTTCGGTGGTCATGGGGGTTCTCCTTACGCGCAGTGATTTACTGTATCAGGTTGCGCCGGGATTCGGCCAGAGGCCTGGCGAGCGGGGGTACTGGGTAAGTTTCCGACTACGCGACGCGACGCAATATAAAAGTGCGCCGCTGCCATCCCCGATCACTGGCGATTCACAAACAGATTCGCGCGCTGTCCATCCTGTACTCGCCTCGCCATCTGTTGACGGATCCTTCAAGATTCTTCTAATATCAGGGGCAACAGCGGTATCAGAGGGGGCATGGTGGCCTTGAGCACTCATGTTCCGGCCTCCTACCAGGTTGCCCAGTTTGGGCCCTTCCGTCTGGACTTTCGTTCCTGCGAACTCTTCAAAGATGGCACAAGGGTCCGAGTCCAAGACCATTGTGTTCAAATCCTGATGATACTGCTGGAGAAACCTGGCGAAGTGGTGACGCGCGAGGAATTGCGCCAGCGTCTCTGGCACTCGCAAACATTTGTGGACTTCGACCAGGGTCTGAATACGGCCATGATGCGGCTGCGGCACGCGCTGGAAGATACGGTGGACCTGCCGAAATTCATCGAAACTTTGCCGCGGCACGGGTATCGATTCACAGCGTCAGTCACTTTTTCAAATGGGATGTCGGAATCTCGAATGGAAAATCCAGATGCTGGCCAGGAAGCCAGCGGGATGGCGCAAGGCCTGCTTACCCAAGATCACCCAGCCACGGAAAGATGGAGAGGAGCCGATCGGCGGTGGCGACGTACCGGAATGATTGCCGTGGGAGTGGTCGTGGTGTTGTTACTGGCGATTGGGCTCAATTGGGGAAGGTTGCGTGCGCTGTTACTCCACGCTCAGCCGTCGGTGCAGGTTCCGACGCTGGCCATCCTCCCCTTCGACAGCCTGTCGAATGATCCTGCGCAGGATTTTCTGGCGGAGAGCATGACGGAGCAATTGATCACCGAGCTGGGCCAGAGCCAGGGGCTACGGGTTGTATCGCGTGGCGGGGTGATGCAGTTCAGTGGGAAACACCTGCCGCTGGAAGCGGTTGCAAAGAATCTACATGCGGAGCATATATTTGAGGGCTCCATCTCCGAATCGGGAGACCGCCTGCGCGTCACCGCCAATCTCTATCAGGTCGCCACGCGTAAACATCTCTGGGCGGAGACATACGAGACAGAGAGTAGGGAAGGCTTTTCGCCGCAACGGGAGATAGCCCGCGATATCGCCCAGAAGATCCAAGCGAAACTGAGTCCACATTAGGCCCTCGTGGGTCCTGCGCGCCGAAGTCAGCAAGAATCCATACAGAATCTATCCTAAATCCATCTTCCATTCATTGACCTTGACACTTGACTGAGCGAACCTGCCGGCCAAGGGAGGGTGTGAACGGGCCTATTGTCCGCCTACATGTTTGCGGAGAGGAGGAAGGTCTCCTGCCTTTTAGAAGGAGGAGTAGCGAAAAAGCACAAAGGCGCAAAAAGAAGGAGGGACAGTTTAAGGAGAAGAAGCCATGAAAAACAGAGTTTGGCTGCCAGCGCTCGGGCTGGCCCTTGGTGGTTTTTCGTTGTGGGCACAAGAGACACCTACGACGCCCGGGTGGGCGTCGGTATTGTGTTCAAGTTTTGAGGTCGAAAATCCACTTGGGAGGGAAGTTTTATGAAAAAGATACTTATTGCTGTAACGGCACTTTTGCTGGTGACTCCTCTTGTCTACGGGCAGAAGGCGGCCGACACCAACAAGAGAGATACCCACCGGTTTGACAAGGCCGAGTATCTCCAGGCGACGGCAACGGGTCAGAGGAAAGCCGGGAATTCCGTGAAAGGGACCTTGGTTTTTGACACCGAGAGAAAAACCGTAGATTTCCTGCAAGAAACCGGATCTCCGGCCCTCAGCATCAAGTACGATGCGATTAAGAATATGACTTACGAGAAAGCGTCGAAGCCGCGTATGGCAGAGGCAGTGCTGATTTCCCCGGTCTTCCTGCTCTCGAATTCCAAGAAGCACTATCTCACACTCCAGTACACCAATGACGCGGGTGACGGGCAGTTCGCCATCATCCACCTCGATAAGAAGAACGCACGCGAGGCGGTAGCCTGCGCCGAAGCGCAAACCGGCAAGAAAGTGGAACAGATTAGCGAGAAGTAACCATCCGCGCCGAGTTCTGGGGCAACGCCTATGCAGGTTCCGTCGGACAACTTTCGCATCCCTTCGCGAGCAAAATCAGCCACCGCATTGAAGACGCGAAACTGAAGTAAGGCCGTTTGATCCACTCCCGGATCGGGTGACGCGGGGGACTAGCTTGTGCGCGTGAACGTGGAACGACTAGCCACGTCCAGACGCAAGTTAGAAACGCAGGCGCAGAGTCACTTTTCGGGGTCTACAAGGGAGCATATTCAAGAGGATCTGTGAATCTTTCCCAAGGAGGCATGTCATGAGTAACTGGAGACAATTCGTTGCCGTTGGGCTGGTCGTCGGGATGCTTCATCTCACCCTAGTTGACGTGGCTCGGTCGGCCGAGCCGACGTCCCTGCCCAATCCGGCCACGGTGAAAGAGCAGGTGAATCTGTTTGGAGTGGGCGCCAAGATCAAAGTCCGGTTAGCCGACGGCAAGAAATTGAACGGAACCATCGAGGGCATCGAAACGAGCACTTTCCTGGTGGCCTCAAAGGCGTCTTCCCCGACGCCTGTTGCCTACGACCAAGTGGCCCGACTGAAGTTTACCAAGGAGACGTACAAGGCTAACGGCCCGGTGGATGCGGTAGAGGTCAGGCGGGTGGTGGCCGGTCTGGGCGTCGGCAGGCACATCATGGTGAAGACCATGGCAGGGGACGAATACCACGGTAACATCCTGGTCATCCGCGCTGAAAGCTTCACCATGCTGCCGGATCACCAAACGGCACCCGTACAGATCGCGTATGACGAGACTCTGCAGACGGGTCCCAATATGAGCAAGGGTGCCAAGATCGCCATTTTCGTTGTCGCGGCCGTTGTCGTTGCAGCGATCGTCGTTGGTTATCATGTCAGCGATTGACATAGCCAATGGACCCTCCCACCGGTCGCCTAGCGGCTGCAGAGAGGGGTGGTGACGCGTTCCCTACTAATAGGTCCCTAGCTGGTCTACTTACCGTCCAAATAGCGTTCGCGCAGGTCGGTTTTCGCTTGAATATCTATTCAGATTCTGAAGGAGGATCCTCGTTCTACACAGCGGCGACATCAACATCGACTCCTGCACCAGCAACAATAATGGCGGCTACGGCTTGCGTGTCCAGAACCTCTCCGACGTCTCAGTTAATGATTTCGGTGCCTTCAACAACAACGCCTCCGGGGGCATTTCCGTTGAGGGGAATTCCACTGTGGGCTTGACTGCATGGGGCGGCCTGATTGACGTCAGCAATAATGTTGGATTCGGTTTGTATGCCGCACGCGCTGATATCAATGTATTGGGAAATGTCAGGATCGCCAACAACAAGGTGTATTTAGCTGGAGACTCGCGGACACCGGGAGTCCGGTGGCGCGGATTGTAAACTAAGCTGCTTCGGGTTTCACCTCCTCTCGACGCATTTGTTCAACTCCTTCTGACAAGGTCTGAA
>JBEKOE010000051.1:0-49804 GCA_049522075.1 Candidatus Acidiferrum sp. | reverse complement strand
TAGGTCGTCAATGAATGATACGCCGCAACTGGCGCGGAAATTTCGTCCCTTTCTTGGATGCGGCAAAGAGGGCGCAAGTTGGGGCGGCAAATGAGATGGGGCAAGTAAAGGGGTAGAATGCGTGCGGTGAGGACCACGCGATGAGCAGACTGTGGGCGGCGATCGCGCCGCGCGTTTGCCTCCTGAATCTTTAGAGCGTCTTAGCGTTGCAATTGGTATTTGTCGACTGCGGGGCCACGCTCTTATCATCTCAGCCAAAGCCTGGCTACTTCTTCCGCGTATACGTGAACGTGTCGACCATTGACTTCCCGTGATCATCGAAGGTCCACACCTGCGTCAGGTGGTTCTTGTCCGGCAGGGTCAGGGAGAGCGTCACCATGTGCCCCTCATCCGGGGTTTTTGTGCCGGAGACGCGCACAAAGCTGAAATCATATTTTCCCGTTGCCGCCGTGGCTACCGGCGTTTGCATCGTGGGCTGGTTCCCCGCAGAGCAATAGTGGGTCACCACAATATGATCGCCGTCCAATGAGTACATTGTGATCATCTCTGACTCGTCAGCGCTTTTCAGGCGTTCCATCAGCACGCTTCCATTGGAGACCACTTGATACGTCAGGTTCACCTTGGACCCGTGGGTGTTCGTTCCTTCCCAATCCCCGGCCAGCGACTTGAGTTGATCAAAAGCGGGCGTGGTGCGCGCCGGCGCGTGCATCTCCTGGGCCGCGACAAATACGCACAGCGACAAACAAAGCAATAACAAACTCATGGGGCGCGAATGTGGCATACAAGATCTCCTTGAAGCAGGCCGGGGAGAGGCGGGAGAAGCCCGACATGCGGAATTGGCGGCCTGAATTCTGCCTCAACTCAGCCAGGATGTCGAGCGGAGAAAACACGCCAGCCAAACCGAGGTGGTCGGCGTTCCGGGCTTCGGGTGGGTGCTGCATGGGCTACCGCGTGGGGCGGTATTGCATTGACCAATCTGCAAAGCCTTACTTACCATAGGGAAATGCATCGGAAACGGATGATTAGGTCCTCGCTGGGCGCGGTGGCGTGTTTCGCATGGCTGCTCGCCTTGGCAGGTTGCGAGGATGCCGCGAAAAGACCCGTGCAGGCGCATGCTCCAGCACTGGCACAGGTCCCCGCCCCTGCGACGCCGGACATCGGCGCGCTGCCTCTGAGAAATTTGGCATCCCAGCCTGTTCTCTCTCTCCAGTCCCCTGTGCCCGGCGGCATCGACTACCTGATCGAAAAGGTCAAAGAAAAATTCAGTTCCGGCGAGGCCAATTACCAGGCCGGCCACCTCGAAGCCGCGCGCCGCGATTTTGACGACGCCGTACACCTACGAATTGCAGGCCTTCCGCGCGGGTGATGGTTTCAGCGAAGCTCCCGCCGTTCCCGCGGCCATCGACGAAGTGGCCGAAATGACCTTCCCCGTCGACCCCAAGTTGCGGGAGCGCGCCGAAGTCACCGCCAAGAGCATGTCGCACGACTTGCCGCTCACCGTGAACGACACCGTGGTCTCCTACCTCAACTTTTTTCAGACACCGCGCGGCCGCGCCATCGTCGAAAATGGTCTCCGCCGCTCCGGCCGCTACCAGCAGATGATCGCTCGCGTATTGAGCGAGGAAGGTGTGCCCCAGGATCTGATCTACCTGGCCCAAGCAGAGAGCGCTTTCCAGCCCCTGGCTCTTTCGCGGGCCGGGGCCCGCGGCATCTGGCAATTCGTGCAGTGGCGCGGCAACGAATACGGTTTGAAGCGCAGTTGGTGGGTGGACGAGCGCCTGGACCCCGAAAAGGCCACGCGCGCCGCGGCCCAGCATCTCCGCGACCTCTACGGTCTCTTTGGCGACTGGTATCTCGCCATTGCCGCCTACAACTGCGGCCCCGGCAACATCCAGAAAGGCGTGGAGCGCACCGGCTATGCCGATTTCTGGGAGCTCTACAAACGCAATGTGCTCCCCCGCGAAACTAAAAATTACGTGCCCATCATTCTTGCGATCACCCTGATCGCCAAGGACGCCGCGCATTACGGCATCGCGGTGGATCCCGATCAGGCGGCGGATTCCGATGTCGTCAAGCCCGGCCGCGCGATCGACCTCCGCCTGGTGGCGGAAACCATTGACGTTGACGTGGCCACGCTGCGCGCCCTGAATCCCTCGCTGCTCCGCATGGCCACCCCGGAGGATCCCAGCTTCGTCCTGTATCTGCCGAAAGGCACCTCGGAGAAGTTCTCCGCGGAGATCGCGGACATTCCCCCGGACAAGTGGGTGAGTTGGCGGCGCCATCGCGTGGAATCCGGCGACACGCTGACCTCCATCGCCAAGAAATATCGCGTCACCCCGGGCGCCATTGCCGACGCCAACGACCTGGACCGCGCCGAACCCCTGACGTTGGGGGAGAAGCTCATCATCCCCGCCACGCGCCCGCCCGAGGAGTTCAAGAGCCGCCTGGTACGCTACCGCGTCCGCAGGGGCGACACCGTCGCGGGCATCGCCGACCAGTTCAGCGTGACCTCCGACCAGATCCGCAAATGGAACGGGCTCAAGTCCGCCAAGGTTTCCCGGGGCATGGTCTTGCGCATCTATACGGTGGGCGGCGCCCCGGAAACGCGCGCCGTGCACAGTTCCGCCAAGTCCAAGAAGCCCTCCACGCGCACCGCCGGCAAAACCCAGCAGTAGTCCTCAGGCGGCTCATGGTCCACCCCCCGCCTCCCTGTGCTCCTCCGAACGCGCCGCTTCCTGGGCCGATGGTCACGTCTTTCAAGAACATCGGGAAAGCAAAAGCCCCCAGGGGAGGAAAGCATGGATTTTGAGAAGGATCATTTTGAAGAGGATGATGAGCTGTCCCGGCTGGAAGAGGACGACGAGCTGGGTGGCGATGCCGAGGGCGTGATCGAAGAACAGGAAGAGATCCTCTTGGTAGAAGATGAACCCGCGGAAGCAGCCGGGGAAGAAGCTCCGGCGAAGCCCGCACCGAAGGCTGCGCCGAAAAAAGCGGCGAAAAAGCCTGCCAAGAAGGCGCCCAAGAAAGCGGCCAAGAAGGCTCCGAAAAAAGCCCAGAAGGCCAAAGCGAAGCCCAAGAAGGCCGCCAAGAAAACCGGCAAGAAACGCCGCCGCTAGTCGTTTCTGGCGCTCAAGACTGGATTTCCCAGAAGCCCCGCGACGGGATCACGGGGCTTCTTTGTTCCGGACTGCCGCGGCAGGCGCCACATTGGCATGACTTTGCTGCTGCCGGGAATCGGGCCCCCGCCGCACCCGCGCCGAATCGGTGCGCTCCTTGCACCGCATTGGGAAGCACCCGGCGTCGCTGCCCCTGCGCTCTTGATTGAACCTCTAAGTGCCGTTAGGATAAACGCGTATGTTGCGAGCCATCGAGCACATACGGCGGATGCGCGGAAGCGCGCAAGCGCACCTCATGAGGTGCTCGGACGGCAACTACTATGTCGTCAAATTCCAAAATAACCCGCAGCACCTGCGCATTCTGGTCAACGAGCTGCTCGGCACTCGCTTGGCATCTCGTCTCGGCCTCCCCACCACCCCTGCAGCCGTCGTCGAGGTCAGCCGGGAGTTGATCCAGTTGACTGAGGAATTGTGCATGGAGTTGGCCCGTTCGCGTACGCCGTGCGCCGCCGGGCTGCAATTCGGCTCGCGCTATCCGGGCGATCCCCGCCGGCTGGTGCTGCACGATTTTCTCCCCGATGAGAAGCTGCGCGAGGTCGCCAACCTGCACGATTTTGCCGGCATGCTGGTCTTCGACAAATGGACTTGCAACACCAACGGGCGGCAGACTCTTTTTTTTGAGGAGAAAAGCACGGCGTCAGCCGCAACGCCAGGTTGCGTTTCGGGAGAATCTCCCCGCGCGCCCGGCGGCAATCCGCTTGCTTATCGCACGCTGATGATCGACCAGGGCTTTTGCTTCAACGCCGGGGAGTGGAATTTTCCGGATGCGCCCTTGCGCGGCTTGTATGCGCGCAACCGCGTCTATGAAGGCGTAACCGGCATGGCGTCCTTTGGCCCCTGGCTCGAGCGCCTCGAACATCGCATCACCGAACGCGTGCTTGCCGAATTGGCCGGGGAAATTCCGCCGGAGTGGTATGCGGACGATTATGACGCCGTCTTGCGGTTGCTGGAGCAGCTGCAGCGCAGAAGGACGCGCGTGCCGGAGCTTCTCCTTTCCGCAAAATCTTCCAACCGGCAGCCTTTTCCGTACTGGGTCCGTGATTCGTGACTCGTGACTCGTGGAAACCCAAGACCGGCTGCCGGTGATGTTCTTTCATGAGTCCCGAATTACGAAACACGAGTCACGATTCACGGGCCACGCGATTTGGAGCAAACCGATGATCACAGAGACAATCGAGGCAATCACGAACAAGCGCGCCTGCGCCTATCGCGTGCTCCGCTACACCCCCAATCTGGTGCGAGACGAGTGGGTCAATATCGGTGTGCTGGTCTTCGATCCGCAAACCGGCGAGCGCCGCTTGCGCCTCATCGAGGAGCCCGAAGAGTACGCGCGCGTGCGCCGGCTTCACCCCCAGGCCGATGAGGAACTCCTGCGGGCTTTGAGAGATGACCTGGAAAACCGCTTTGCTGGCGCCGGCGACCTCTTCCCCGACAATGGCCGGGAAACAGACCAAGCGCCTGGCGCGGGAAACGGGCAGGCCGCCTGGTTGCGGCTTTTGGGAAAATGGGACGACACGCTCTCCAATGCCCTGCAGCTCGCCCCCCAGAAGGGCGTTTACGCCGACGATCTGGATGCGGAAACCGAGCGCCTCTACGCCGATCATGTGGCCCCGGCGCGCGCGGCCACGCGCGTGGGCGCGCCGGGCAGCCGCGGCGTGATCCGCTCGTACTGCGCACAGGTCTTGAAACAAGCGCGCTTGTGGGAACGCATGCAGAAGGGCGTGCGCGCGGAGGAGTTCACTTTCCCGGGCGATCCCATGCGCCTCGACTATGGCTACCGCCGCAACGGCACACGGGGCTTCGTCCAGGCGCTCAGCGTTACCCGCGCGCCCGCCGATGCCAAGCTCCTTGCTTATACCGTGGACCGCATCCGTGGCAAAGTGCCGTCCAGCGAATTTACCGCCGTCACCGACGTCGCCTTGCTTGGCGAAAACGAACGCCACCGCTTCGTCCGCGAAACCCTGCGCGATGCGGGCGTAGAAGCGGTAGCGATGGAAGGCTTCGCGGTATGGACGGCAAAGATGCGCCCGATGATTCAGTGATCAGTTTTCAGTAATCAGTTATCCGTCAGAAGCGGCCAGTGAGTTCCGGTGCCATCGGTCTGCGCGTCAGAATCAGAAAAGGATCATACTCGATGGCACAGTGGCCAGTGATCAGTTTTGAGTCGCAATGGGCCGGCTGGTCCCAGGCCATCGATCTGCTGGCGGGAGGAGGAACTCATCCAGCAGCTTACTGTCGCCCCCGAGCGGCAATTCTCTTCGCTCCGCGATTTCGCACAGACGCGTGAAGCGCCGTACATGCCACGCCGGGCAAAATCGCCGTTTTGTGACAAGGTTTTCCTTCTTTACTTACCGCTGAAAACTGATTACTTAAAACTGCGCCCCCTACACCACCGGTTCCGCCCAGTTTTCCAGCGTTTCCTTCACCTTGTGCAGGAACTGGTGCGCGATGGCTCCATCCACCACGCGGTGGTCGTAGCTCAGCGTTACATAGCACATTGAGCGGATCGCGATGGCATCGTCGACCACCACAGGGCGCTTTTCAATCGCGCCGAGGCCCAGGATGGCCACATTGGGCTGGCTGATCACCGGCAGGCCGAAGAGCCCCCCGAAGACGCCGGGATTCGTGATGGAGAACGTGCCCTCCTGCACCTCTTCGGGCTTCAGCTTTTTTGAACGGGCGCGCTCGGCCAGGTCATTCAGGTTGCGCTGGATGCCCAGAAGGTTCTTTTCGTCCGCGTTCTTCACCACCGGCACGATCAGGCCCCAGTCCAGCGCCACGGCGATGCCGATGTTGATCTCCTTGTGCAGCACCACGTTCGTGCCGTCCAGCGAAGCGTTCACGATAGGATACGCGCGCAGGCCCGCCACCGCCGCCTTCACGAAAAACGGCATGAACGTCAGCTTGGTCTCGTAGCGTTTCTCAAACTCCTCTTTGGACTTCGCGCGAATCGCCGCAACCTTGCTCATGTCAATTTCGTCGACGGAGTACACGTGCGCGGAAACGTGCTTCGACGCCACCATGTGCTCGGCAATCTTCTGCCGCATCACGCTCAGCGGGTGCACTTCGTAATTCCCAAAATAGAGGCGTTCCCGAGGCACTCCCACTTGCAGCGCCGGAATGAACTGGCTGCCATGTCCTGCTGCTCCCCCAGGGTGTGCCACGGCTGCCGGAGCTGGCGGAGGTATGGGCCGTGCCGCAGCCGCTGGTGATGTTGCCTGAGCGCTCGCCGGCGCCGCGCCGGACGATACCGCGATCGCCGCTTCGATATCCTGCTTGGTGATGCGGCCGCCTGCCCCGCTGCCTTCGATGGTGGAAAGATCCACGCCATGTTCCTTAGCCATGCGCCGGACCAATGGAGAGGAATGAATGCGCTCCGTGGAACTCGCCGGCGCTGCTTGCGCAGCAGGGGCTGGCGGTGCGGTCGCCAGAACGGGAGCCGGGGCAGGTGTTGTGGGCTTTGCTGTCGCAGGTACTGCTGCCGGTGCAGCTGGCGCGGGCTTCGCTGCGGGTACCGACGCTGCAGGAGTTGGCGCGGGTGCCGGAGCCGATGTCGCGGCCGACCCCGCTCCCTCGATCACCGCTACAATCGTTTGGATCGGCACGGTCTGCCCTTCGGGAACCTTGATCTCTTTCAGCACTCCCGCCGAGGGAGAGGGAATTTCGGCATCGACCTTATCGGTGGAGATTTCAAACAGCGGTTCGTCCCGCTCGACCTTGTCGCCGGGTTTCTTCAGCCACTTGGTGATGGTCCCTTCAAAGATGCTTTCGCCCATCTGGGGCATGACCACATCGACAGCCATTGCGGTGATCTCCTTGCTCTCTGAAAAAAACTGCCAACCGGGGCGCTCTTGGCCTGTGAACAGCCCAAGCTTTCTAGTCTACAAGGAAAGCCATCGGAACAAAAACACCGTCCTCTTCAGGAATTGAAAGGTGCAAGTGTAGCGCAGGGCTGGAAGGCGTGCGCTGCCTTAATGATTATGGCGTTGGCTGGAAAACGAGGCAGACGGGAGAGGGCACGCCTTCAGTTTTGGAGACTTGAGTCAACGCGCCGGTCGCGGGGTCGATGCCAAACACCACAATGGAATTGGAGAGTTGGTTCTCGGCGAGCAGGAAGCGGCCTGTGGGGTCAATAGCGAAGTGGCGCGGCTCCTTACCGCCGGTTGGAAAATCGCCAGCAGGCTTGAGTTTACCTGTGACCGCATCGATGGAGAAGACGGCGATGGAGTCGTGGCCGCGATTCGAGGCGAAGAGCCATTTGCCGGAGGGATGAACCGCGATTTCGGCAGCGTCGTTCCGGCCGGAGAAGCCCTCAGGCAGCGCGGAAATTTGCTGAAACGCGGCAGGGACGAAATCGTCCGTGCCCATCATGTGGAAGGCAGTGATGCTGGAACTCAGCTCGCCCAGCACGTACATATGAGCACGATCGCTGGAAAAGGCGACGTGACGTGGTCCGGTGCCTGGAGACAGTCTCGCCGATGGATCAAACTTGTGATTCTTGTACGTGCTGAAAACAGTAGGCCCTGAAAGCTCACCCTTCGCTGCGTGGAATTGGTAGATCAGAACGCGATCCAAGCCAAGATCGGCCACGTAGACAAACGCACTCACGGGACCCGTCGGCTCGGTTTCGACCCAGTGCGCGTGCGGCCCTTCCTGGCGCACTTTGTTGGGGCCGAGCGGGCCGGAGTCTTTTACTAGCGCGGTATGCTCGCCCAGCTTGCCATCGGGGAGGATGGGGAAGACGGCGACGGTGCCGGAAGTGTAGTTTGCGACGAACAGGAATTTGCCGGTTTTGTCAAAGGCCAGATAACAGGGATCTTCGCCGAGCGCGGGGAGTTGATTCAGTTGCGTGAGCTTCGCGGACTTGGCGTCAATGGAAAAGGCGGTAATGGTGGACTGCTTGCCGGACTCGTTGGCAGCGTAGACGAATTTGCCGTTGGGATGAATGACGAGCCAGGAGGGGTCGGGCGTTTCCACGGCCAGACCCTTCGCGGTCAGCTTGCCCGCCTCCGCGTCGAATTCGTAAGCATAGATGCCTTTGCTCTCGGTTTTGTTGGTATAAGTGCCGACCAGCGTGAGGTAGCTGTGGCTCGCGGCAGGTCGGCCGGCAGCACCGGCAAGCGCGAGGACAGCCAGCGACGTAGTGAACGCAAGGAATGCAAACAAGCGGCGTTTGATTTTCATGGCGATTGAGTGTAACGCAACCAGAAATAAAAAAGGGGGCGCCTTCTTTCGTGCCTCTTTTCTCATTTGGCCAGAGTGGCCGGGACCGCAAAAGCGGCAGCAAGCTGCCGCACTCCAAGAGTTACCTCTTTTCTTCGGCGTCTTCTTCCTGGAGGACGGCGGCGGCGGCAACAGAATCATCGTCATCTAGCCGCAACAACCGCACGCCTTGCGTAGAGCGGCCGGCTTCGCGAATTTCGTTCGCGTGCACGCGGATGACCTTGCCGTTTTCGGTGATGATCATGACGTCGGACTCTTCCGTGACCTGCAGCGTGGCGACGACGGAGCCGTTGCGGTCGGTGGTCTTCATGTTCACCACACCCTTGCCGCCGCGCGAGGTGATGCGGTATTCGGCCAGGGCGGTGCGCTTGCCGTAGCCCTTTTCGGCGACGGTCAGCATCAGCGTGGTCAGCGAGTCCTTGATGTGTTCGTTTTCGAGCTCTTCCAGGTTTTGCGTGGTCTGCTGGTACTCCTTGGCGATGATCTCGAAGTCCGGCTGCACCGCGTCCATGCTGACAACGTAATCCTCCTTGTCCAGGTCCATGCCGTTCACGCCGCCGGCGTTGCGGCCCATGGGGCGCACGTCCGTCTCGCGGAACAGGATGGCTTGGCCTTCGTGGCTGGCGAGGAAAATCATCTGCTTGCTGTCGGTGAGCTTCGCGCCAATCAGTTCGTCCTTGTCCTCGAGGTTGATGGCGATGATGCCGGTGGAGCGCGGGTTGGAAAACTCGGTCAGCGCTGATTTCTTCACTGTGCCATTTTTCGTGGCCATGAAGACGAAGCGGCCTTCTTCTTCCAGGTTCGTGGCCGCCACCAGCGCCGTCAGTTTCTCGTCTTCCTGGAATTTCACCAGGCTGGCGATGGCCTTGCCGCGCGTGGCCGCCGCCGCTTCCGGCAGTTCGTACACCTTGAGCCAGTAGACGCGGCCCTTGGAGGTGAACAGCAGGATGTAGCTGTGCGCCGAGGCGATGAAAAGGTGCTCGACGAAGTCTTCTTCCTTGGTGCGCGCGCCGATGCGCCCCTTGCCGCCGCGCGATTGATGCCGGTAAACCTCCACGGGCGTGCGCTTGATGTAACCCGCGTGGCTCACGGTGATGAGCATGTCGGTGTCCGCGATCAGGTCTTCCAGCTTGATCTCATCGACCTTGTCCACGATCTGCGTGCGCCGGTCGTCGCCATAGGCTTTGTGGACTTCCCGGAGCTCGCCGATGATCACTTGCTTCAGCTTCCTGTCGCTGGCCAGGATTTCGCGCAGCTCCGTGATGAGATCCCGGATGGACTTCAATTCCTTCAGGATTTCGTCGATCGAGAGCTGGGTCAGGCGATGGAGTTGCAGTTCGAGAATGGCATCAATTTGCGCGTAGCTCAGCCCGAGCCCCGCGGCACCCCGGCCGGCGGCTTCGATTTCCGGCGCGCCCGCAAAGCGGTACTTGCGGCCATCGAGTTTCACGCCCTCGAGTTTCTTGGACTTGCCGTTCTCCGTGATGGTGACGTCCTGCTCGGTGAAATACTTGAACAGGTTTTCCTTAGCGTCGGCGCGGCTGCTGCTGCCGCGAATGACGCGGATGACGCTGTCCAGATGATCCAGAGCAATCTGGTAACCGACCAAAATGTGTTCGCGCTCCTCGGCTTTGCGCAACTCGAAAATCGTGCGCCGGCGAACCACTTCCATGCGGTGTTCGATGAAGAGCTTGATCAGTTGAATCAGGCCGAGTTCGCGCGGCTGCCCGCCGACGATGGAAAGCAGGATCATGCCGAAGGATTCCTGCATTTGGGTGTGCTTGAAGAGATTGTTCAGGATGAGCTGGGATTCCTCGCCGCGCTTGAGTTCCACGACGATGCGCATGCCTTCGCGGGAAGATTCGTCGCGCACGTCGGCGATGCCCTCGATTTTCTTGGTTTGCACCAGCTCGGCGATGCGCTCGATGAGCTTGGCCTTGTTCACCTGGTAGGGAATCTCGGTGATGACGATGTTTTCGCGTTCCTTGCCGACTTCCTCGATGGCGGCTTTGGCGCGCATGATGAAGCTGCCGCGGCCCGTGCGATAGGCAGCTTCAATGCCTTCCCTGCCCGCGATGTAGGCGCCTGTCGGAAAATCCGGGCCTGGAACGATCTTCATCACTTCTTTGAGCAAGGTATCGGGCTTTTCGATCAACAAAATGGCGGCATCCACGATTTCGCTAAGATTGTGCGGGGGAATGTTGGTGGCCATGCCGACGGCGATACCGCTGGCACCGTTGACCAGCAGATTCGGAATGCGCGAGGGGAGAACAACCGGCTCTTCCCGGGTTTGATCGAAGTTCGGGATGAAATCGACGGTTTCCTTCTCAAGGTCGGCGAGAATGTCTTCCGAAATTTTGGCCAGCCGCGCTTCCGTGTACCGCATGGCCGCCGGTGGATCGCCGTCAACCGAGCCGAAGTTTCCTTGGCCGTCGATCAGGGGGTAGCGCATGTTGAAGTCCTGCGCCTGGCGAACGAGGGCGGGATAGATGACTGCTTCGCCGTGCGGGTGGTAGTTGCCGGAAGTGTCGCCACAGATCTTCGCGCATTTGCGGTAGCCACGATTGGAGGCCAGGCCGAGGTCGTTCATGGCCACGAGGATGCGCCGCTGCACAGGCTTCAGACCGTCGCGCACATCGGGAAGCGCGCGCGCGATGATGACGCTCATCGCGTAGTCGAGATACGACTTGCGCATCTCCGCTTCGATATCGATGGGTAGGAGTATCGATGTGTTGTGTTCGTCTGCCATGTGTCCTCGTGTTTCGTGACTCGTTATTCGTGACTCGTGAAGACCCGGGGTGTTCCCGCTTCCAAACTGTCATTCTGAGGGCTGCGTTCTTTGCAGCCCTAAGAACCTCAACGCCAGCTTCAACCTCTTTCTTTCAATGGTTGAGATCCTTCGCTCCTCTCAGGATGACAACCTAAATTCGTTTGCTCCCGTGATCGACGGCATAGGCCTTCACGCTATCGAACGCGTCGGCGGCGTTGGTAAATCGCCGCGTCGCAAACTCCGCTTCGATCAGCCGCAAAAACGAATCACGCTCCGCTTCATCGGCAAAACCGATTGCCACGCCTTTTTCGTTGTCCGGAGCGGCCGTCGGCGTGGCTCGAAATTCGCTTACGCTCAGCCCGCGCAAACCCGGCAACGTCATCCAGCCCAACTGGTACGAATGCTTTGCGGAGAGCGTGGAGTTCAACCAATCGATCCGACCTCGAGCCTCACGCATCGCCTCTTCTAGGCTTGCACAGCGTGATCCCGAACCGACTTTCGTCGGACACCAATACTTTTGATTCTCGTTCTCCAAGAACTCCCATTCTTGAAAACCAAATGTGCCGTCGGACCGCTTCATGAACTGCGCTTTGCGTTTCTGATCTGAACGAACGATCCATTGGATTGTCGTGTGCACATCCATAGTCTGCTCGCTAAATATCCAGGTTGACCACTTCCAACGCGTTGTCTTCGATGAATTTGCGGCGCGCTTCGACGTTTTCGCCCATCAGCGTGGTGAAAATGTCCTCGGCGGCGACGGCATCCTCGAGCTTCACCTGCAGCAGCGTGCGGGTATCCGCGTTCATCGTGGTTTCCCACAACTGCTCCGCGTTCATTTCGCCCAAGCCTTTGAACCGCGTAATCGTGAAATCCTTCTTGGCGTCTTCCATGACGTAGTTGAGAACGTCAGTGGCCTTTTCCTGGGTGACCTTGGCGCCGTTGCGGGCGACCGTAAACGGCGGATGATTGAACTCCTCGATCTGTTTGGCCAGCGCGCGCAGGCGCTTGTATTCCGCAGTCGAGGCCACCGCCCAATTGATCTTCTGGTTGTGCGGCGCGCCGAACTGGATTTCGTACAGGCTGTGTTCTTCATCAAAGACGATTTTGCCTTCCAGTTTCAGCTTGCTCTTTTCAACTTCCTTCAGGAGTTTCTCGAGTGTCTTTTTCTCTCCAAAATCAGTTTTCTTCTCCAGGCCGCTCTCCGCCAGCAATTCCACCAGCCCGGGCTCGCGCAGACGCCGGCCCAGTTTCGCCGCGGCAGCTTCGTATTCCTGCACGTTCAGGAGAAACGAAGTCAGGCGGGCGCCCTCCAGATTCACACCCTCTTTCGCCTTGACAATATGATCTTCCGTGGCGCGCTTCATGAGTTCGCGAGCGAAATCGCGTTCGTCGCGGATGTAGCGCTCGCTTTTGCCGCGCTTGACGCGATAGAGCGGAGGCTGCGCGATGTACACGTGGCCGCGCTCAATCAATTCCTTCATGTGGCGGAAGAAAAATGTGAGCAGGAGCGTGCGGATGTGCGAGCCGTCCACGTCCGCGTCGGTCATGAGAATGATTTTGTGATAGCGCAGTTTGCTGACGTCGAAATCGTCCTTGCCAATGCCGGTCCCAAGCGCGGTGATGATGGCGCGAATTTCCTCGTGGCCGAGCATCTTGTCGTAGCGCGCCTTCTCGACGTTGAGGATCTTGCCTTTGAGGGGCAGAATCGCCTGATACTTGCGGTCGCGGCCCATTTTTGCGGAGCCGCCCGCGGATTCACCCTCGACCACGAACAATTCGCAGCGCGCCGGATCGCGCTCCTGGCAATCGGCCAGCTTTCCCGGCAAGCCACTGGAATCCATCGCCGATTTTCTGCGCGTCAGTTCGCGGGCCTTGCGGGCGGCTTCGCGCGCGCGGGCTGCGTCAATGCACTTGCCGATGATCCGCCGCGCCACGGTGGAATGCTTGTCAAACCACTCACCCAGTTTTTCGTTAACGAGTTGTTCAACGTCGCCCTTGATGTCGCTGTTCAGCTTCCCCTTGGTCTGCCCTTCAAATTGCGGCTGCGGCAGGCGCACGCTGACCACCGCGACGAGCCCTTCACGAACGTCGTCGCCGGAGATGCTCACCTCGTCCTTCTGTTCCTTCAACATTCCGGCTGAGGAAGCAAAGTTGTTGATGGAGCGCGTCAGCGCCGAGCGAAAGCCTGAGAGGTGCGTGCCGCCGTCCACGGTGTTGATGGTGTTGGCGAACGCGAAGACGTTTTCGCCGTAAGTGTCGTTGTATTGCAGGGCAATTTCCATCTCCACATTGCCCCTTTTCCCTTCCATGTAGATGGGCGAATCGTGCAGCGTGGTCTTGCCGCGGTTCAGGTGCTTCACGAATTCCGTGATGCCGCCGGTGAACCGGAATTCCGTGCTCTTTTCGGTGCGCTCGTCGTTCAGCGTGATTTTCAGACCTTTGTTCAGGAAGGCATATTCGCGGAGGCGCGTGGCCAGGGTGTCGTAGCTGAATGCGATCTTCTCGAAAATCGAAGGATCCGGATGGAATTTCACTTTCGTGCCGGTTTTGCGCGTTTTTCCCGTTTGCTTGAGCTTGGAAGTGGGCTTGCCCTTTTCGTAGCTTTGCTCCCACACCGCGCCATCGCGCTGGATTTCGAGTTCGAGGAAGTCCGAAAGGGCGTTGACGACGGAAACGCCGACGCCGTGTAATCCGCCGGAAACCTTGTAGCTCTCGCTATCGAATTTTCCGCCAGCGTGCAGCACGGTGAGTACGACTTCTGCCGCAGGACGCTTTTCTGTGGCGTGCATGTCCACGGGAATCCCCCGGCCGTTGTCCACGACGGTCACGGAATTGTCCGCGTGCACTGTGACGTTCACTTCGTCCGCGAACCCCGCCATCGCTTCGTCCACGGAGTTGTCCACCACTTCCCACACCAGGTGGTGCAAACCTGTCTCGCCGGTTGAGCCGACGTACATCGCCGGACGCAGCCGCACGGCCTCCAGCCCGCCGAGCACCTTGATCGACTTCGCGTCGTATTGGTGGCCGCCTTTTCCCGTCACCGTTTCCTTGTCGCCCATCTCATCTCCTGACGTGCGTGCCTACGGCTATCCACTCGTGCGGAAAGCTGCCCGGCGCACAACCGGGTTCCCGACGGCGATACTGCAAAAGCAATTTTGGTGAAGCTAGGAAAGGCGCCCTTTGATCCCTGTACAGCACGGGACTCGTAGGGTTCCTGCTTCATCCCATCCCGCGCTCCGGGACGTGGCGAAGACTTATGTTCTCCAGGACCGCTGGCCTGCCCCTGGCGCAGGGCATTGGTGGCCAAACCTTCCTGGCGGACGTGTCGATTAG
This sequence comes from Candidatus Acidiferrum sp., assembly GCA_049522075.1. Classification (GTDB taxonomy): domain Bacteria; phylum Acidobacteriota; class Terriglobia; order Acidiferrales; family UBA7541; genus Acidiferrum. The sequence continues at coordinate 35,302 of JBEKOE010000051.1, read as the reverse complement.
GAGGAAAAATCACCAATCGACAACCTCTAAATTTTACTGGAAATGGAGCATTTTCTCAAGCGGGAGAATGGTGGTTGTGGATAAATAACCTTATTGTTTTCAATCCTTTATGTGGGTCTATCAAACGTCAATGCTGATTTGAGCTGATACAGAGTAATTGTAAACTTCGGCACACAATTCAGCGCTCTATTTCCTTTTTTCCAGCCTGGAATTTCAGAAAACAATCGGTGGCAATCGTGCGCGAAATCAGATGCGCATGGGCATGATGACGTAGCGGTAGCGGTAGTTGTCGTCCGCCAAGGGGCGCATCTGTCCGGCGGATTGTTCATCCTTCAGCTCGATGCTGATCGGTCCCTCCGCGGCGGCGGCCAGAAAATCCAGCATATAGCTGGAATTGAATCCGATGGCGATGGGATCGCCCTTGTACTCTTTCTCGATGGTCTCTTTCGCTTCGCCGTATTCGGGGCTGGAGGCGGAAATTTCCACACCTTCCGTCGAAATGGAAAGCTTCACGGCGTGCGATCGCTGGTCGGCGAGTTGCGACACGCGCCGCACCGCATCGCTCAATTCCGTGCGTTCCAGCGCGACAGTCTTGTTGTTCTCGCGCGGCAGCACTGCTTCGTAATTCGGGAACTGCCCGGTGAGGATCCGCGAAATCAGCAAACGATGGCCGACCTGGAAGAATAGGTGGCTCTCATCCTTGGCGAACTCCATTTGCGCATCGGAACCTGCGGCGCTGGAGAGCTTTTCCACTTCATCCATGGCTTTCTTCGGAATCAGGACGCGCACTTCGCCGTTGAGTCCGGCGAGCTTCTGATCCGTTTCCGCAAGCGCCAGGCGGTGGCCATCGGTGGCCACCATCGCCAATGTGTCCGGCTTCAGAATCAGCAGGCCGCCGTTCAAGGTGTAGCGGGATTCTTCCATGGAAATCGCGAATTTGGTCTTGCCGATCAGGTTTTCCAGGACGACGGCGGGGATGTTCACTAGGGTGTGCGGCATCACTGGCAGGGCAGGAAAATTTTCCTTGGCCATGCCGACCAGCTTATATTTTTTCTTATCGCAGACAATTTCGACCCAATGATTGTCGAGCAGCTTGAACTTGATCTCGCCCTCAGGGAGGAGGCGCACCAACTCCAGAAGTTTTTTGGCCGGGATCGTCCCGGCGCCTTCTTTTTTGATTTTGGCTTCGCAAGAGGTGCGTATGCTCAGCTCAAGATCCGTCGCCGTAATCGTCAGGCAGCTGCCTTTCGCCTCTACCAGCAGGTTGGAGAGAATAGGGATGGTGGTCTTGCGTTCCACCACACCCTGTGTCGTTGTGAGTTCATTGAGCAACGCCGATTTCGTTACGCTGAATTCCATTGCTTGGCTTTCCTCACGCGCGGTTCCCGTTGCGGTCATTCGTTTCCCCCGTCCAGTTCACCCGCTAGCGTACTGTACTCGTTTTTTCGCAAAGTATAAAGACCACTTGTAGCGGATTCTCTGTGGAAATAATGGATTTAACGGAGGCTCCAAGAATAGTCCAACCGGTGCCTAAACCCACCTGATGACCGCTTTATTCACAGTTATCACTTCTTTCACAATCGCTTATTCCAAGAAGATTAGTTCTATAGCTTGTTGTGATGATGACTGCTATGGATTGGAGGAAAACCGTCGTCCGTGCAGCCCCGCCTACAATTTTCTCAGGAGGAGTGGAGTGGAATTCTCTGCGGATCTTTGGAAAACTCCGCTGTGCCGGTGAGTAACCGTACCTCGCTGTATAACCCCCAACAGTTTATCCGCATCTTTCCCACGCGTAGTTCACAGCTTCTCCTTGTGGCGTTCTCGTGACAATTTTCCGCGTGGAGTATCTAATAGGAAGCGCCAAGTTTCACTTTTCCCAGTGTTGTCCACGGCAGTTCTAGTGTGCTGGCTCGCCCCTGCGAAGAGCCAAGGAGTTCGTAAACATGTCTACCATCCTGATCACTGGCGCCAACCGCGGCTTGGGTCTTGAGTTTGTCCGTCAACACACCGCTGACGGTTGGGAGGTGCTGGCAACTTCCCGGCAACCAGAGCAGAGCGCCGAACTAAAGCAACTTGCCTCGCAACATCCCAAAGTTGTGCTGCATCGCTTGGATGTCACAGATGATGAGTCCGTGAGGGATCTTGCGGACAAACTGGACGGCAAGCCCATAGATGTGCTCTTGCACAGTGCAGGCATTTATCCGCGCGAAGGCCAGCATATTGGCGAAATCGATTATGATCGCTGGCGCGAGGCCCTGGAAACCAATCTTTTCGGGGTGCTGCGCATTACGGAGGCGCTGCTGGAAGACGTCGCGGCCAGCCCGCGCAAGCAGATTGCCGCCATCTCCACAAGTATGAGCTCCCTGCGCGGCGTGCAGGACGGTTCAGTCGCTCAGGCCGGCACTTCCTACCAATACCGCAGCAGCAAGACGGCTCTGAACATGGCCCTATCCATTCTCGCGAAAGAGTTGGAGCCGCGGGGCATCAGCGTTGTGCTTCTTGACCCGGGCTGGGTGAAGACCGACATGGGCGGCCCTCACGCGCCGCTTTCACCGAAGGAGAGCATTGCGGGGATGCGCAAAGTCCTCGCCGGCAATCCGATGGAGATTTCCGGAAAATTTCTGGGGCACGACGGCATGCCACGGCCATGGTGAAGCGATTGGTTTAGTCGAGCTCCCCAACTTGCCCCCGTCCCGGTTGCAAACCCATCTCTAAAAGAAAAGACCCACGGCGCCCGTGGGTCTTTTTCTTTTTGGGGAGAGGGAAGAAACGCTTCTACTGCAGCGCGTCCATCAACCGCGTAATGGTGCGGTTCAATTCCTTGTCCGAACGGCGCAACTCCTCGATCTTGTTGATCGAATGCAGCACCGTGGTGTGGTGCTTGCCGCCAAACTGGCGGCCAATCTCCGGAAGCGATGCTGTGGTCAACTGCTTCACGATGTACATGGCCACCTGGCGAGGGAAAGCGATGGCGCGAGTATTGCTCCTGACCTTCAGGTCCTGCTCGCGCAGGTTGAAGTGTTCGCTGACGCGTTTCTGGATCAGGTCGATGGTGACGCGCTTCTCCTGGGAAGCGATGATGTTGCGCAGCACTTGCTGGGCCGTCGCCAGCGACACCACCGTGCCGGTCAGCGAAGCGTACGCCATCAGGCGTGTCAATGCCCCCTCGAGCTCGCGGACGTTGGACTTAATCGCCCGGGCGATGTACTCCGCCACTTCATCGGGCAGGTTAAAGCGCTCGTTCTCCGCTTTTTTCTGGAGGATGGCGATTTTCGTTTCCAGGTCCGGTGGCTGGATGTCAGCGATCAAGCCCCACTCGAATCGCGAGCGCAGGCGCTCTTCGATCGAATTGATGTCCTTCGGCAGGCAATCGGAAGAAATCACGATCTGCTTCTGTTGCTCATACAGCGCGTTGAAAGTGTGGAAGAACTCTTCCTGGGTGCGTTCCTTGCCGGCAATGAATTGGATATCGTCTACCAGCAGCACATCGACGGTGTGAAACCTGTCGCGGAAGCTGATCATGCGGTCAAAGCGCAGCGAATTGATGACCTCAATGGTGAACTTCTCCGCGCTGACATAACTCAGGCGCATGGCCGGATTGCGCTTCTTGATCAGGTGCCCGATGGCATGCATCAAGTGGGTCTTGCCCATGCCCACGCCGCCATACAGGAAGAGCGGGTTGTAGGCCTTGGAAGGCTGCTCCGCGACCGCGCGGGAAGCGGCATGCGCAAACTCGTTGGACTTCCCGACCACAAAGGTGTCGAAGGTGTATCGCAGATTCAGCTGGTGGTCGCTGCTCTCGAAATCGAGCTTGGACTGCTTCGCGGCAATCGCCGCGGGCGCCGCCTGCACGGGCTCTTCCTCGGTGCAAACGTATTGCACCTTCATGTTGGGCGTGCCCATCTGGTGGAACACCGCCTTGACAATCTCGCCGTAGGTGCGCGTCAGTACCTGGCGGAAGACCGTGCTGGGGATTTGTATGAAAAGAGTTTCCCCTTCCATGCGGTTCAGCCGGGTGGGTTGGAACCAGGTGGTGTAGGTATTGATGCTGATCCGGGACTTGCTGAGCTCCAGAAACTTGTCCCAGACATTTTGTTGTGTTTCGCGCTCACGTCCGAGTTGCGTTGCGGTGGTCATCGTGATGGAAAAAGCCAATCCTCAAGCTATTTCCACAGGTGTGAATAAGCTGTGGAAAGCCTACTTGTGCCCTAAAGCCTCACGCTTTGGAGTTCGTGCTCACGCTGGAACGATTGATACCTGCCCCGTGGATTCCCGCGCGGCCCTTTCAGAGTAGCCCCGACCTCGTGCCACTTGCTATGAAACTGGGATGGATTCTCGCGCACTGTCCGTGATGGAGCAAGCGAAAAATGTGCGAAGGGCTGCACCGCCGTTCACATAGCATTCACAACTTTTCCACAAGCACCAGTTTTGTGCAAGCGCCAAAAATTCCCCGCTTTTCCCGTGCATTTCTGGGAAAATTTTTTCGCGTGAGATTGCGATGCACTGAAATTGTGCAAGCGGCCCTGAGGAAATCTCCAGCAATCTTTCAGTGTTTTCGGTCCGGCCGCTCGAAATCGAAGACGCCCTGCGGGTCCGCGCCGATCAGCAGGCGGTTTTCTTCCACCAAAATTGTGTTCGCTTCCAGCCGCGCTCCCTCGGGCGTATAGATTTGGTACTCGGAGCGGCGATTCCCCTCCTTGTCAAAATGGAGCAGGGTGTTGTGCAATCCCATCCAAACCTCTCCACTCACCGGGTCCACGCCAAACGCTGTCAGGATCGCCAGGAAATACGGGGGAGTCTGTTTCTTTTCCTGTTTGTCGATCTCTTTGCGCGCCGCTTGCGCCTCCGGATAGGCATCCAGTCCGGTAAACTCGAAGTCCAGCCCGGCATAACCAGCCCGATCGTATTGCCGCACCAGAGGTTCCGGGCGAAACGTATAGCCGTAGTACAGCCGTCCTTGCGCATCCGTGCCCAGGCGACCCTCGCTGAGAAGCCAGTTGATTTCCTTCCGTGAGGAGAATTCCTCAGGCTGCCCAAACTCGCGGACGACCTTGCCATTCGGCCCGTACACGGTCACCAGGTGCGCTCCGTGCAGCGTGCTGACCGCTACTTCCCCCTCAGGCAGTGCCGCCACGGAAATAGGCCCGTTTACAGGAATCGAGCGTAGCAGCTTGCCGTCAGGCGCCAACTCGGTGATCCGGTTATCGCCGCGATCCACGACATAGACATTTCCCTGGGCATCCACGTCGCAGTCTTCACCGAAGGCGATGCTCGCGCGCCCGGCCTTATCGGTGCTCCCCACGGTCGGTGCACCGATCACGGTCAATTGCTTCTCCTTGTCGTCAAAAACGGCCACGCCCACGCCGGGAGACGCCAGCACGTAGTATTTGCCGTCCTGGCCGCGCTTCACACTGCGCAGGCCCGGCCCGATGGGCTTGAAAACGCGCCGACGGGCGGTCAGTTGGTCGTCCACCTGGGAAGCGACAGCCCCCAAGACGCCGGCGAGGCACAATCCCGCCACGCACACCGCGAATTTCCCCGCATTTCTATGCATGATCTTTCAGATTGCAGCCGGACCGCTGTGGTTGCCTCTCCTCAGCACCAGAGGGGCCGCTCAGACTGTCTGCTGCGGCACGCAGACCGCTAGGGTGACGATAACTTGGCCTAGTGCCGTTCCAACTTGTTCCAGCAAATCCCTTCGAGAATACTCTCTCCGTGTTCGCGTCAGATGCTTGGACCGTCATTTGGCTCAAACAGTTGGAACGGCACTAGTCGATGCGCAGGCTCACGCGTTCGATCGACTTCGCGCGCAAGCGCCCGGCTTCATTGCGCGGCTCGGCATCATCCGTTTCGATCATCACTGCGTGCAACTGGATGTCGCCCGCCGCCACTTCAAAGCGCGACGGCATTGCATCCAGAAACTTTTTGAGAATGCCGCCGCGGTCCATGCCGATCACTCCGTCGTGCGGCCCAGTCATGCCAACGTCCGTAATGTAGGCGGTGCCGTTCGGCAGGACGCGCTCGTCCGCGGTGGCTACGTGCGTGTGGGTGCCAATGACCGCGGTGACCCGGCCGTCGAGATACCAACCCATCGCTACTTTCTCGCTGGTAGTTTCCGCGTGCATATCCACCAGGACGAAAGCTACATCCGCGGGGAGTTTCCCTAGTTCGCTGTCGGCTTTACGGAAGGGGTCATCGATCGCCGGAAGAAAAATCCGCCCCTGGAGGTTCAGCACCGCGAATTTCACGCCGTTCTTCGCCGTGCCCACATACAGACCCGTACCCGGATTCCCTTCCGGGAAATTCGCCGGGCGCAAGAGCCGCGGCTGGTGCGGCATGTACTCCAGGATCTCCTTGCGGTCCCAACTGTGGTTTCCGCCGGTCAGCACCTCGATGCCATTCTGGAGCAGGCCCTCAGCGAGGCGCGGTGTAATCCCAAATCCCGAGGCGGAGTTCTCCCCGTTCGCAAGCACCAGGTCAATCTGGCGTTGCTCGACCAGGTCCGCCAGGCGGTCATGGACGATCTGCCGCCCGGGCGAGCCGACAATGTCCCCTATGAAGAGAATGCGCATGAGGTAGGTTATCAGTTCTAAGTCTTCCGTCTCGGAAGCGCAATCGCGCGCTGCCCCCCAGAAACCAACTCCCATCGTTCAATTCGCTGTTCCTTACTGGAAACTGACCCCTCAGCAAGTTCGCCCCAAAGCCCAAGTTCCTTACCTGAAACTGAAACGCACGTTTCCGCAAGCTTCTCGGCGAAGCCCGAATTCCTTACTTAAAACTGAAAACTGATGACTGATAACTGAAACGGAGCGAACCGCTCAGCCGTGGGTAGCTAGGCCGTGAACCTCTGAAATAAGTGGGCGCCACGAGCCAACCATTAGGCTTTCCTGTCCCGCTGGCGGGCTCCCACGGGAACCCGCCAGCGGGACAGGCCGTGCACACAAGCTGGCTATCCGCAGCACCCCAGAGATTCGATACGGTTCATACGGCGTTCGCGTCCTCACCTGCCTCGAAGTACCGCTCCACCCGGTATTATCCTCCCACTGCGCGCACACGTCCAACTTACCCCTACTCCTGCGGGTAGGCCTACCTCCTCCCACCCTCGTATTTTGCCCGGGAGCGCCAATCTCCCGATTGGCGCTTTGAAGAACTCCAAGAACGCCATTCAGGAGAATGGTGTTCCCAGCGGCAAACCACAGAGCAAGCGGCAATCCGAGGCTGTCCGAGCCACTACTCAGGGCTTTGCGTAGAAGAGGAAATTGACGGTCTGCGTTTCGCTGCCGGTGATGGTAATCTCGCGGCTCTGCGTGCCATAGAGTTCGTGCCAGGCGGTTACGGTGTACTTCCCCGGAGGAAGCTCTGGCAAGGTGTACGTGCCATCCTCGCGGGTCACGGCGAAGTGGCTGGTCTTCAACACCGCAATGTAGCCCAGCATCCACGTATGGACGTTGCACTTAACGGGGATGAATTCTTCCTTGTCATAAGCGTACGAGAACGCGGGAGTCTGTGCCGGCTGGATGCGGTTCCACTCGCGATTGACCTTTGCCAGCGTATGAATATTGTGCGAAAGCGGGTCACTATTGGAAAAGCGAATGGGCTGGCCCACGCGCACCGCCAACACATGCGGGGTGTAGCGGCAGCCCTGCTGGTCAAAGTGAGCTTCGCTCATTTCTTGTGCGGCTGCGTCATCCGCGCCGGAGGATATGTACACGACGACATTTCCGAGAGTGTCGTCGGGGCCAGTGACCACTTTTTCGGTCAGCATAGGTTTGGCGTGCAACTTCACGCACGCCGGATCCTTGGACATGTCGATGAGTTCAGCCTTCGCCGGTGTGCCCACGTAGGTGACCTTGCCGGTGACCGCGCCGCTGCCGGTGCTGCTTTTCACCGCCCAGGGCGCCATCAAAACCAAGAGGACTCCCATGCACAGCCTCCCGAGTCGCATGCCTCTTCTCCTCCCATCCAGGAAATTCGCAAGAACATGGCCCCGGGGGTGTTACTCCCTTGTCGCTTCCGAAGACGCTTCACTCAGCGCTTCTCCACTCAGATCCCGCATCTGTGTACATTTTACGGCGCGCTGTCTGCCTCCCCGGTCACGAAAGCTCACCGCTGACTCCAATGAATCACCACGCGCGCCATTTGCATCTCATCTCCGCTACAATGTCCTTCGGAGTCAGGGGAACATGATGAACTACCGCCGTTTTGGCCGCACCGAATGGCAAGTCAGTGAAATTGGCTATGGCATGTGGGGGCTGGCAGGATGGACAGGCTCCGACGACGCGGAGACGCTCGCTTCACTGCACCGCGCCATCGAGCTCGGCTGCAATTTCTTCGATACCGCGTGGGCCTACAGTGCAGGCAAGAGCGAGCAGATCCTTGCCAAGGTGATCGCGCACTACAAGAACAATTCCAGCGTTGGCGGGCCGGACAAGCATCTCTATGTGGCCACGAAGATCCCGCCCAAAAACCAGAAATGGCCCAGCCGCCGTGAATTCACCCTGGACGATTGCTACCCGCCGGACCACGTCGAAAAGTACATCGGGAAAAGCCTCACGAATCTTGGTGTCGAGACCATCGACCTCATGCAGTTCCACACCTGGGAAGACCGCTGGCTGAATGACGAGCGCCTGCCGCGTTCCATCGAAAACATGAAGAAAAGCGGTAAGGTACGCGCGTGCGGAATCAGCATCAATCGCTGGGAGCCCTGCAACGGGATTCGCGCGGTGTTGGAAGGCCACGCCGATGCGATCCAGACCATCTACAACATTTTCGACCAGAATCCCGAGGACGCCCTCTTCCCCATTTGCCGCATGAAAGATGCTGCCGTGATTGCGCGGGTGCCTTTCGATGAAGGCACGCTGACCGGGACGCTTACGCTGGATTCCAAGTGGCCCGCGGGCGATTGGCGTAACTCCTACTTCGTTCCAGAAAACCTGAAATCGAGCGTGGCTCACGCGGAGGCGCTTCGCCCGTTGGTTCCCGCGGGGTCCACGATGGCGGAGCTGGCGCTGCGCTTCATCCTGACGAATCCGGATGTGAGCACGATCATTCCGGGGATGCGCAAGCGTAAAAACGTCGAGGCCAACTGCGCGGCGAGCGCCGCGGGCTCGTTGCCCCCCCATTTGCACAAGAAACTTCGCGGACACCGCTGGGACCGCAATCCCACTTCGTGGTCGCAGTGAAAGAGAAAGAGCCATGAGCCGAGGCGTCAAAGTTCAGATTTACGGGCAGAGTTACACCATTGTCGGCGACCTGGAAGAAGCCTATGTTCAGCAACTCGCCGCCTACGTTGACGCGAAGATGCAGGCCATCACTGGGATGACTTCGACGGTGGACACGCAGAAAGCGGCGGTGCTTGCGGCGCTGTCCATCGCCGACGAGTTGCACAGCAGCCGCAAGGAAAAGGGCGTACGCGAAGAGCTGCTGAAGGAACAAGCCGAGCGCTGCCTTACGCTGGTCGAGCGCGCACTAAAACAAACGGAATGACTGCCGGTTTGTGCAGGCCCCGCTTGGCGTTTACCCCGACCCGGTCGGGGAGGCGGGCCGCACTTTCCTAACTGGCTCGCAGGGAGGCGCCGAGGGTTTTTTTCAGTGCGCTCACGATACGGCCGGAGAAATCATTGATCTGCGCTTCGGTCAACGTGGCTTCGCGGCTCTGGAACGTGACGCGCACCAGCAACGAGTATTTTCCCGCCGGCACATTCTTACCGCGGAAAAGATCGGCCGCGGCAATGGAGGTCACTTCAGGGATGCTTAGCGCTTCAATGGCTTTCGTCACTTCCACGAAGGATTTGCCATCGTCGAGGAAGATCGAGAAATCGCGCTCGACGCCGGGAAAGCGCGGCAACGGCTCATACCGCCGGTTGTTTTTCACGCCGTAGAACATGCAATAGACCGGGCCCAGATCGAGCTCCGCGAGAAACACATCCTGCCGGAATTTGAATTTGTCGGCGACGCGCTTCGCCAGCAACCCCGCTGCGCCAATCGGCTGAGTGCCTTCCTGGCCCAGGCGCAACGTGCCGCGTTTCGCGGCGTTCAGCCACTCCGGACCGCCATCTTCCCAGCGGAAGCCGCCGGAAAGCGCGCCAATGGCGTCGAGATCCCCTTTCAAATCGGCGAAATTGTATTCACGCTCAGGATCGTCCAAACCCTGTTCGCGGGCCGCACCGGTGGTGCCAACGGTGAGGACGCGCGTCTCCACCGGCTTGCCGTCCCCGAGGCGATACTGCCGCCCAATTTCAAACAGCCGGACGTTGCGCTGCCCGTGATTCAAGTTCCACTCGATGGCGCCGGCCAGGGTCACGAGGCCGGTGGACTTTAACACGCCCGCTTCTTCGGAAAGAGGATTCGCAAGTTTTGCCACCGGCGCATCCGGCGGACGGAATAGATCGTTGCGCTCTTCCGCCACGTGCGGGACGGTAATGATTTCGTGATAACCGAGCCCGATCAGGCGCTCGCGCAGGCGGGTCTCCGCCTCGTGATGCGGCAAACGCGCTGCGGCGATTCGGGCCGCAGGCAAACGCGGCGGGAAGTTGTGCAGCCCATAGACACGCGCGACTTCCTCGACCAGATCAATTTCGCGTTCGACATCCGCGCGCCAGGAAGGCTGCGTGCACTCCCAAGCGGCCAAGAGCGAATTCGCCGCGCCGCGGTTGTCGTCGACGCGAAGCGGGGCAAAGCCCAGCGCGCTGAGGATGGCCTCAAGGTCCTTGTCGGGAACGTCCGCGCCCATTACGCGCAGGAATTCCGCGCGCGTCAGCGTGATCTTTTTTGCGGCGCACTTTCCTGGATACACGTCCACGACACCGGCGAGCAGTTCGCCGCCGGCAAGCTGCAAGATCAATTCCGCGCAGCGCCGCGAAGCCGTTTCCGCCATTTCCGGATCGGCGCCCCGGCCAAAGCGCGTGCTGGCCTCGGTGTGGAGTTTCAGAAAGCGCGTAGCCCGGCGAATGGCGATGGGATCGAACCAGGCGCACTCGATAAGAACATTTTTCGTGGAAAAGGAAATTTCCGTTTCGCCGCCGCCCATGATGCCGCCGATGCCCACGGCGCGGGCGCCATCCGCATCGCACACCACAGGAATCACTGGATCGAGGGTGCGCCCGATGCCGTCGAGGGTCTTCAGCTTTTCGCCCGTTTTGGCGCGCCGCACGACGATGCTGTGATTCCGCAGCAAGTCATAATCGAAGGTGTGCAGCGGATGGCCCAGCTCCAGCAGCACGTAGTTGGAAATGTCCACGACGTTGTTGATGCTGGCCACGCCCGTGGCTTCCAAGCGATTCTTCAGCCAGGCAGGCGAAGGCTGGATCTTCACGCCGCGTACCACGCGCGCGGTGAAGCGCCCGCACAGTTCTGGCGCATCGATCTTCACGCTGACGGCATCGCTGGCCTTCGCCGACCTGCTTTCCGCAGGCCTGGGCGCAATGTGTTTCAGCGGCAACCCATAAATCGCGGAGATTTCTCGCGCGATGCCGAACATGCCCAGGCAATCGGGCCGGTTGGAACTGACTTCCGCGTCAATGACGGCGCCGTGCGCACCGTTTTCGATGGCGGCAATATTGGTGCCGGAGAGCGCCAGGCGCGAGGCAAGCTCCTCCGCCGGGGCGGCCACGTCCACAATTTCCTTCAACCAGTTGTAAGCGACTTTCATGCGCTATTTCCTGTCGAACTGCCCGAAATAAACTCGTGTGAAATAGTCCATGCGAACGCGGCCATCGCGCTCGTTGGCAGAGAAAAGACGCTGCAACTCAACCATCATGGGCGCGAAATTGGGATGGCCTTCCTTGGGGGCGTAGGAACTGCTCCACAAGCGTCCGCATAACCCTTCCCAATCGAAGATCTTGTGATTGGGCAAATCTCGCGCGCCCAGGCCGCCGTCGTTGAGGAATTCGCGAATGGTTTGCGCCTCCGGGTAGGCATCGCGAATGCTTTTGTAGTCGGTACCGAAGCGTTGCAGCAAGGCTTCGTACTCGCGCGCGAATGGCGTTTCGTCCATACGGCGGTCATTCCAGGCGATGACGATCCAGCCCGTGGGCTTCAGGATGCGCTGGAATTCCGCGCGGGCGGCGGCAGGCTTGAACCAGTGGAACGCCTGGCCGGCGGTGATGAAGTCAACGCTGTGTGCCGCGAGGGTTGTGGCTTCCGCGGAACCATTCACACTTTGGAAATTCGCATATTGTTGAAGGAACGCTTCGCCGGCGGCGCGCATTTCGGGGTTGGGTTCAACGCCGAACACACGGTTGCTATGATCGAGAAAGAGTTTGGAGAGCAGCCCAGTGCCGGAGCCGATGTCGGCGATGACGTGCTCGGGCCGCAAGCCGCACTCTTCACGGAGCAACTGCACCAAGCCGGACGGGTAGCTGGGGCGGTAGCGGGCGTAATCCGCGACGCGATTCGAGAAGCGCTGTTTGGCGTCAGCAAAGATCATAGGTCTCACAAACGCGTTCTTAGAGCAGTTGAAATCGAAGAGAGATCCCTCGACTCCGCGCGGACATAAGGCGTCGGCGCTCCGCTCGGGATGACAGTAGTGCGACATCCGATCATTCTTCCTCGATTACGGAAACTGGCGCAGGAAGCGCACGTCGTTCTGAAAGAATGCTTGAATGTCGTCTATGCCGTACTTGAGCATGGCCAGCCGGTCGATACCGATGCCAAACGCGAAGCCGCTTACTTTCTTGGGATCGTAGTTGACGAAGCCATACACGGCGGGATCAACCATGCCCGCGCCAAAAAGTTCAATCCAGCCCACGCCCTTGCATTTACCACAGGTGCCGCCGGATTTCGCTGTGCCGGTGCCTTCGCAAAAGATGCAAGAGGCGTCGAATTCCACGGAAGGCTCGGTGAACGGGAAATAGCTGGGGCGGAAACGCGTCTTCACGCTTTCGCCGAAGAACTGCTTCACGAAATAGTCGATGGTACCGGTGAAATCGCAGAACGTGATGTCCGAATCCACGGCGAGTCCTTCGATCTGATGGAACATGAAAGAGTGGGTCGCATCGGGATTATCGCGGCGATAGACCTTGCCCGGCACGATCACGCGCACGGGCGGCTGGCGCTTCTCCATAGTGCGAATCTGCACGGGCGAAGTGTGCGTGCGCAGGAGCAGCGGGCCCGGCGCGCCCTTGGGCAGTTCCAGGTAGAAGGTGTCCATGTCATCGCGCACCGGGTGAAACTCCGGAATGTTGAGCGCCTCGAAGTTGTAATAGGGAGTTTCGATCTCCGGGCCTTCGACGACAGAAAAGCCGATGGAAAAGAAAATGTCCTCAATTTCTTGAAAGACCTGGCGAATCAGGTGATGCGTGCCGATAGGACGGATTACGCCGGGGAGTGAAAGATCCTCGGGCTTATCGACCTCTAGGATCTCACCGGCAAGTTTCACATAGGAATACGCGGACTCAACGTGTTCCGAAAAATATTGAAAGTAAGTGCCTACCCATCGACGCATTTCTTTCGGAGCAGTGTCAAGCCAATTCCTCTTGACGCGGACACGGACACTATCGTTACGTCCGAGCCATCTCACTCGGAATTCTTCGCGCTCCTCGTCGGTGATAACCTTCCGTTGCTCGGCGTCAGCAAGTTCAGTAAGTTGGCGAAAGAGGTTCTCAATTTCTCCACCAGTCGACACCCCTAGATCTGCGAAAGGCAGCTTCGTTTTTTCGAGAATGGCGGTCATGGTAAGTTCTTCTGGTTCTCATTATAGGGGCACAGGCATGCCGCGCACCCCGAAAGAAACAGCGCCCGCCTCAGAAGGCGGCCGCTACAGTTGCCGGAGCTACGACCTCGCGCGTGCAGGTGCGGGGCAAGCCCCGCCCCCGTAAATGACGGAGCGCCTTGCTACGCCTTTTTCGCGGCGGGCTTGGGCGCGAAGGCCCTGGCCTTCTCCACGAGCTGCGCAAATCCGGCGGCGTCCTTCACGGCGATGTCTGCCAGAACCTTGCGGTCCAGAGTCACGCCCGCGGCTTTCAATCCGTGGATGAGCTGGCCGTAGGTGATGCCATTCAAGCGGGCGGCTGCGCCGACGCGCTGAATCCACAGCCGGCGGTACTGCCGCTTTTTGACGCGACGGTCGCGCTTGGCATAACGATCGGCACGATTGGCCGCTTCCTGTGCGGACTGGTAGAGCTTGCTCTTGGTCAGGAAGAAGCCCTTGGTCCTCCGGAGATACTTCTTGCGCCGGGCCCGGCGCTTTGTGCCGCGTTTTACGCGTGGCATGGGTTTGCTCCTTCATCTTTCAGGGAAACAAAACGGGTTGCGGGAAAACGCCATGAGGCGCTTCACGCAACGGGTTTGTTTCCAGTGGGATTCGTTGGCCGGGCGAACCCGGCAACGATCAGCGGCGGTCTTGAAGACCAGCGCTACGATCCCGCAGTGCGGGACCTAACGGCCGGCAGGCACCCGTGTAGCGCTGCCTGGCGCGTTGTTGCGAAACATTCGCTCCGCAATTCCGTGTGTAGTGGCTGATTAGCTCGTCAGCAGCCTGTTTCTTGAAAGGCGCCAGTCTACAGACTGGCCACTACAAAAACCTTTGCGCCGATGCGCGAGTTACGCCCCGTAGGGCAGCATCTGCCGCACGGCGGCCACGTCGGTCTTATCCACCTTCGTGAGCTTCTTCAGCTTGCGCATGCGCTTGGCCGCCTTGGTGCCCAGCAGGTGGCGCTTGCCCGAATGCATGCGCAGGATCTTGCCGTTTGCGGTGATTTTGAAGCGCTTGTGCGCGCCGCGATGCGTCTTCAATTTCTTCTTGGGCTTCAGCGAATTGCGTGGCATTGCTTTGAATCCTCTCCCTGCGTCGATGCGGGCCGCACATACCCGACTCCTGCATCTGAAATTTCTGGCCGAAGTTGATTCGGCGAAAACAAACGATCCCCTTTGATACCGTTAGGCGTTTTGTTGCGCTTGCGTGGTGCTGCGTGCTGGCACGCCCGCACCCTTTTTCGGCGCCAGCAACGCCACCAGGACGTTACCTTCCATGCGGGGCATTGTTTCGATTTGGCAATGCTCACCGATTTCGCCGAGGAGCCGGTTCATCTTGGCGCGTCCCACTTCCTGGTGAGCCATTTCACGGCCACGATGAAAAATCATGGCGCGAACTTTGTGGCCATCCCCCAGGAAGCGGATAATCTGATTCTTGCGCACCTGGTAATCGTGCTCCGCGGTTGCCGGACGGAACTTCACTTCCTTCAACTGCGAACCGCGGCTGCTCTTGCGCTGCTCGTGAGCCTTCTTGCTCTGCTGGTAGAGGAATTTGCCGTAATCCGTGATCTTGCAGACCGGCGGATCCGCGGTGGGCGAGATTTCCACCAGGTCCAATCCTCGTTCGCGGGCCATACGCACGGCCTCGAACGGTTGCATTACCCCGAGCTGAGCTCCTTCTTCGTCGATGACTCGTACTTCGCGCGCCCGGATCCGTTCGTTTATGCGGATGCGGTCGGCTTGCCGGAAATTCCGTTCAGCGATAAATCCCCCTTGGCAGACAAAAGGCGCCCGGTGAACCGGGTTACACCCCGTTTTGACACCCTATCCCCTGAGGCCTCAGCCAGTTCGGGGCAGGTTGTACAGTATATCACGCCAAGGGAAGCGTTCAAGATTGGAATGCCGTCAAGCTCGCCGGTGCCGGCTACTGGATGGTCCTCTTCTCAATTTCCTGCTGCAGCGCGGCGACGAGGTCGGCGATGGGGCGCGGGCCGAGGTCGCCTTTGCTGCGGTGGCGGACGCTGACGGTGCCGGCTTCGGCTTCCTTGGGACCGACGATGAGCATGTAGGGAATTTTCTGGAGCTGCGCGTCGCGAATCTTCGCGGGCAGCTTTTCGTTGCGATCGTCGAGATGCACGCGGATGCCGTGATTTTTCAGCGTTTCGTGGATGTGCTTCGCATAGTCCTGTACCTTTTCGCTGACCGGGCAGATCTGAACTTGCACGGGAGCGAGCCACAGCGGGAAGGCCCCGGCGTAATGTTCGATGAGGATGCCGAAGAAGCGCTCGACCGAGCCGAGCAGGGCGCGGTGCACCATGAGGGGCTGATGGCGCGCGCCATCTTCGCCGACATATTCGAGGCCGAATCGCGCGGGCAAGTTGAAATCGAATTGCACGGTGGTGAGCTGCCAGGAGCGCCCGATGGCGTCAATCAATTTCACATCGATTTTAGGGCCGTAGAACGCCGCTTCCCCTTCCATGTGCTTGTAGGGAATCTTCATCCGAGCCATCGTGCTGGCCAGGGCGCTGGTGGCGCGCTGCCAGTCTTCAGGCTTGCCGGCGTAGCTTTCGGGGTGCTTGGCATCCCACTCGGAAAGTTCCACCTCGAACTTGTGGAAGCCGAAATTCTTCATCACCGCGAAGGCGAAATCGACGCACGCTTCCACTTCGGCTTCGATCTGCTGCGGCGTGCAGAAGATGTGCGCATCATCCTGGGTGAATCCGCGCACGCGCATCAAGCCGTGCAAAACACCGCTGCGCTCGTAGCGATAAACGGTGCCGAGTTCCGCCAAGCGCACCGGCAAATCGCGGTAGCTGCGCAGCTTCGATTTGTAGATCAGGATGTGGCCGGGACAATTCATCGGCTTCAGTTGGTAATCGGCCTTTTCGACCTCCACGGGGCCGAACATGTTTTCCTTGTAGAAATTGGTGTGGCCGGAGGTCTTCCAAAGATCGAGGCGCATGATGTGCGGTGTGAAGACGAGATCGTAGCCGCGCTTGAGCAACTCCTCGCGCAGCCAGTCTTCCACCAGCGTGCGGATCAATCCGCCCTTGGGGTGCCAGAAAATCAGGCCGGGCCCCGCTTCTTCCTGGATACTGAAAAGCTCGAGCTCCGTGCCGAGTTTGCGGTGATCGCGGCGCTTGGCTTCCTCGAGCCGGTGCAGGTATTCGTCCAACTCCTTCTGCGAGTAGAACGCCGCCGCGTAGATGCGCTGCAGTTGCGGATTCCCTTCCTGGCCCTTCCAATACGCCCCCGCAACGCTCATCAACTTGAAAGCCTGAATCCGCTTGGTGGAGGGGATGTGCGGGCCGCGGCAAAAGTCGATGAATTTGCCGGTGGTGTAAAAGGAAACCATTGGCTCATCGGCCTTTTCTTCGATTAGCTCGCACTTGAAGAGCTGTTTGGAATCCTGATAGAGCTTCAGGGCTTCCGCCTTGGGGAGCAGCTTGCGCTCGTTTTTCAGGTCCTGCAGGAATTCGTAGAAAAAACCGTTATCCACTGGTGGACCAATTCCCAGCTTCACGTTGGGGTAGAGATCCATCACCGCGGCGGCCATAAGGTGCGCCGCGGAATGGCGGAAGACGTACAACGCGTCAGGATCTTTTTCGGTGAGAATCTGCAGCTTAACGTCTTGATCAAGCGGACGACGCAGATCGAACAGCAGACTGCCGTCTTCCGCGGGATCCACGGAGTTGGAGAAAATGCCGGTCTTTTCCTTAGCGCTGTTGCCGCCCGTTGCAGACACCTTGGCCACAAGCGCAGCGTCCGCGAGGCGCGGCGAGATGGACTTGGCGATGTCGATGGGCGTGGTGCCCTTGGGAACGTCTTTGACGCTGCCATCGGGAAGCGTTACGTGGATCTGTTCCATGATGAGTCATCCTAAACCAGCAGAAAATCTGCCGGGAATGTAATTTACTAGACTATCGGCGGGTGCGGGCAGGGTCAAGCCGCGGCTCGCACGGAATGCGGGAGAAGCGGGTTACAATCAACTCTTTGCTTGCGCCATTCCAGGCGATCCAAGGGAGACGAATGAAGTTCCTTTCATTTTCACTACTTGTAGCCCTGTCCGTTTCCGTGCCCGCGCGGCTCGCGGCGCAAGGAAATCCTGCGGTACACGGCGCCAACGAGCGCTTCAAGGCGGATATTCTCGTGGTCGTGGCGCATCCGGACGACGAAGCTTTTTTCACGCCGTACCTGGCGCGGGCGATCAACGACATGCACAAGCGTGTAGCCGTTGTCTTCAGCACCCGCGGCGGAAGCGGCGCAAACCATGATGCGCGGGAGCGCGGGCCGGCGCTCGCCAATGAACGGGAGATCGAAGCGCGCGAGGCTTGCGCAAAGCTGGGCATCTCAAAAGTGTGGTTCATGGATGGCAAGGATACCGCCACGCAGGATGTGCTGGACTCGCTGGCTGACTGGGGGCATGGCGCAAACCTGGAGCGCATGGTGGGTTTGATACGATTGACGCGGCCAGAAGTGGTGTTCACACATTTTCCCGGCCTATTCATCGGTGAAAACCACGGAGACCATCAGGCCACCGGCGTGCTTGTGACCGAGGCCTTCGACCTCGCCGCAAATCCGATTGTGTTTCCCTCCCAACTTGCGGGAGACACAAAGCAGCACGAATCCTATCTCTCGAATCTGCAGACCTGGCAACCGAAAAAGATCTATTACGGCAGCGACGCGGACGATTTCAAGCAATTTGCCGGCTCCGGGCCGGCCTATTCCGTTCGCGAGATTTCGCCCACACTGAAGAAACCCTACTGGCGACTGGCGCTGGATTCGGCAATGGCCCACCGGACACAATTTCCCGATGATATCGAGCGCATTTCCAAGATGTCCGTTGTGGGCGGCGCGCCGACGGATGACGTGTTTGCGAACATTAAACCGGGTTCCGTGTTTCGAGAAGGGGTTGCGCGCAAACAGAGCGAGCACAATGCGGTGCCGCGGACCGAAGTCGTTCTGGGAGGACCCTGGCTGTATTACGCGCAGTTTCGCGCTGCTCACGGGCTGGAGAACTTACCCCAGGCAGGCACGCCGGAAATCGGGGTGAAAGCGGGCTCCACGCTATTGGTTCCGCTGGTGATATATCATGCCGTTCCGAGCGAAGCATTGAAAGTGAATCTGAAGATCGAAACACCTGGCGGGTGGAAGGTCGTCTCCGGGCAGGGCGAATTCGAGCTGCCGGCGGAGAGTTCGACGACGCTGCGAGTGGAGATCGAGACGCCGGCTCTCAGCGCGGAAGAATTGAAAAAGACCGTGGCACAGGAAGTGACAGTTCACGCCGAAGCAAATGGCAAATCGATTGGAGACGTGAAGTTGCGCGTACTGCTACGGACGAACGCGCTGCAACAGTAGTGAAGTAGTCAGGAGAGGCTTAGGGGGGAGTCATGCATAGGAAGCCAAACATTCTGGGGACGCTGGCGCTTATGTGCGTTGTGGCGCCGTCACTGGTGCACGCGCAACAACCAAGCGCGGTACGGCCGGTGCATACGTTTTCGATTGTCGCGCGCGACCCGCGGACGGGCGACCTCGGAGTGGCCGTGCAATCGCACTGGTTTGCGGTGGGCGCCGAGGTGACCTGGGCGGAAGCTGGAGTAGGCGCGATCGCCACGCAATCGTTCATTGATCCGGGGTACGGCAAGCTCGGGCTGGATTTGCTGCGCGCGGGCAAGAGCGCGGATGAGGCGTTGCGCGCACTGCTGGCCGTGGATCCCCACGCGGATTCCCGGCAAGTGGCCATCGTCGATTCCCAAGGAAATGTGGCTTGTTTTACTGGGGCGAAGGATACGCCTGAGGCCGGATGCGCCGTGGGAAAATTGCACAAGACGGCGAGCGGCCAGGCTTCCCAGGCGGAAAGCGTCACGGACGAAACGGCGGAGAAACTTGGCCTGCGGATTTATCTGGGATCGGACTTTTCCGCGCAGGCCAACCTCATGGAAAAAAATACGGTGTGGCCGGCGATGGCGCGGGCTTACGAAGAAAATGCGCAGGCGAGCTTTGCCGAGCGGCTGGTGGCAGCGCTCGATGCGGCGCAAGCCCAGGGCGGAGACATCCGCGGCAAACAATCGGCGGCCATCCTGGTGGTACGCAGCAAATCCACAGGCCAACCGTGGGCCGACAAGATCGTGGACCTGCGCGTGGACGATTCCGAAGAGCCGATCAAGGAATTGAAGCGACTGCTGAAATACCACCGGGCGTACGAATATATGGAGCAGGGCGACGCCTGCTCCACGAGCCGCGACTGGAAATGCGCGGTGGAGAACTACGGTGAAGCGGAGAAACTGCTGCCGGAGCAGATGGAAGTGGTGTTCTGGCACGCCGTCACGCTGGTGACGAGCGGCGACGTGGAAGCAGCGCTACCGCTATTCCGGAAGGTATTCGCGAAAGAACCCAAGTGGGCGGAACTAGTTGGACGCCTGCCGAAAGCCGATCTACTTCCCGATGACCCCAAGTTGATTGAGCGGATTAAAGCGCAGTTGCCGCGATAAATCGCCGCGGCGTATTCCGTTATTTCTTTGGGCGCGCGGCTTCGAATTGTTCCCAGGCGGCATCGGGAATCATCGCCAGATCGTTGAATTCCCCCGCGCCGCGCAGCCACTGCCCGCCGTCAATCACTACACATTCGCCGTTGATATATTCGGCCATGTCGCTGATCAGGAAGACCGCGAGATTGGTGAGTTCGTCGTGTTTGCCGAAGCGCTTCATGGGATGCTTGTTGAGGGCATATTCTTCAAACTGCTGCGAAGGAATCAGCCGCGACCACGCGCCTTCGGTGGGAAACGGTCCGGGCGCGATGGCGTTCACGCGGATGTGATATTTGGCCCATTCCACCGCGAGCGAAGCGGTCATCGCCAAGACGCCTGCTTTGGCGCAGGCGGAGGGCACAACATAGCCCGAGCCGCAATTGGCCGCGGCGTAGGTCGTGGAGATATTCAAGACATTGCCGCCGAGTTTTTTCGCGATACGCCGTCTGGCGAAGGCCTGGGTGCAATGAAAAGTGCCATTGAGAACGATGCTGACGACCGCTTGAAAGGCATTCGGCGACAATTTTTCCGTGCGGGCCATGAAATTTCCGGCGGCGTTGTTTACCAGCGTATCGATTTCGCCCCAGTGATTCTCGGCGGTGGTCATAGCGGTTTCGACGGCATCGTATTCCCGGACATCGCACGTGGTAAAAGCGGCCGCGCCGCCATCGCGGTGAATCTCTTCGCAGGTCTTTTTGAGGGGCTCTTCGCGGCGTCCGATGAGGAAGAGTCGCGCCCCGAGCTTGCCGAAGTGCAGGGCCATGGAGCGGCCGAGGCCGGTACCGCCGCCGGTCAAGAAGATGGCGCGGTCTTTGAGGAGATCGGGCTGAAACATGGAGCACCACCTTTCGGAACGAGATTGTATCAGGCTACAGCGCAGACGCAGCAGCACCGCGGGAGTTTGGAGCCGCGCCATGGCTGGAAACCCCGCGTTCAAAACAAAGGCGGGGTGGGGACCTGGTCCCACCCCGCCTTCAGGCGCGGCAGCGGTTTCCCGCTATCCGCAATGACGCCGTGGAATGAGCGTCTCTCTGCTGGCTTCCCGCTTTGCAGCCCGGACTACACGACCTGCGGCAATGCACCTGCTCGCTTTTTCCATCTTCGAGAGATGGCCTCGTCCGGCTTCACCTGTTTTGTTCATGACACCCTCGACGGAGTCACAAGCACGGGGCGGATGAGCACCCACGCTTCAGGGAAGCGCAGCCAGGAGCGTATCCACGGCGTGAATCAAATCCTTCCAGGCCGCTTCCACGGCCTCTTGAAATTTTGCCAACTGGACGTCGTCGGCATCCTCCAGGTCCGCGATGCGCCGCTTAAACTCCGCAAAGCTGGTGCGCACGTATTCGAGTTCCCAGTAATGCTCGAGCTTGACACTGACCTTTTGCTTGGCGAACCGGCCCTTCAACTGCGCCACGCGGGCCGCCAAATCCTCGACTTCCCCGACAACCTGGTCCAAGTACGCTTCCTTCAGCAACATGACTGCCTCTCAACGCCAGAGGGGCAAAGACAAAAATCCCTTGTGGAGAAGAAAGCAGTTGATTCGCCAAAGGGGAATTGGGCTAAGGGACTGAAAACAGGATGGATGAGGGTTTCTCAGAGAGAGAACGAGCTTGCACATGGGTGGAAAAACGCAAACGGCCATGGCAGAGGCTGAAAATCACTCAGTTTGTTAGGGAGGATTGGGGCTGCTGTTGGGTGGAACAAGCCACAGGTGAATTTGCGGCCCAGGATTTGTTTGACGGACGACAAGATCCAAACTGGAGTGGAGAACTCCAGAAGGCAGGCCGTCGGCAGCGTGGCGAAGGCGCTCGTATGAGCGGATCCAGCGCGACAGAAATGCGGGGAGTGCGACCGCGAGTAATGCTATTGGGCCGGGCCGATGGAGGCGGGGATGGGACGGCCGAGGGCTTTCTCGTACTCCGCCATGTAGACCGCGTTGCCGGGAAATTCTTCGGTGAGGTCTTTCAGGAGTTTTTGAGCGAGAGCATTTTGTTTTTCGCGGCGAGCAGATAGCGCCAGAAGGATTTGAGCGAAGGGTTTCAAGTAGCGGCCGCCATCCACGGTTTTCTGCACTTCCTCCATGCCGAGTCGTTTGTCGCCGTGAATGCCGCCAAACCAAAGCATAAAGCGCGCCGACCCGGGCAGCGAGCCGATGATGTAGTTGGCGCAGCCAAGCGCGACATAGGCGTCGTAGGCATCGGGGCGCTGCTTGAGGAGCATTTCGGCGTTGACGTTGGCTTCTTTCAGGTGTTTCAGGGCGTCGTAATGTTTTTTCAGGAGCATGCTGCTGGCGTTTGACTCCATGCCAGCGGCCAGCGTGAGGACGTAGAGACCCTCGGGATCGCGCGAATGTTTCTTGAGGCGCAGGAAGGCGAGTGTGCGGGCCTTGGTGATGGCGGTTTCAAAACCCTGGATGCGGCCGGGATCAGGGGTGCCCGCAATGCCCCCGAGGAAGCGTTTGTCATTTAGGAAATAGTCGCTGGTGAGAACGTGCTGGAGATAAAACTCCTCGAAGAGATAGCTGGCAGCAATGGCGACCTGGCCGAAAGGCTCCTCGGGATGATCGGTGGCCCATGTCTGAAAGATTTCGCGCGCTTCGGGGAATTTTTGTATGTACAGATCGTGAAATCCATTTTCGAGTTCGGGAATTGAGGAAAACGCCGGCGTATCAGGTGGCGGCGCGGGGGCGGCCTGCGCGAACCCGGAGGGAGAGACCAGACCAAAGGTGAGTCCGGCGGCCGCCAAGAATGCGTTGAGGTGGCGCATCATCGAAAACCCTTCAGAACAATCCCGGCACAAAACGAGGTTTGTGCGACATGACGGCGCGGTACTGCGCATCGGCGAAGAGCACGCGCTCTTCGGTGGCGAGGCGCTGGGAAAGCACAAGAATATGGGCGAGCGAACCGGCAAGGGCGGTGATCCAAGCGGAGTGGATCAGCGGAAGGACCAGCATTTCCACAAAGACCGCGGCGTAGTTGGGGTGACGAACGTAGCGGAACGGGCCGGAGGTGACCACGCCGAGACTGGTGGAGTTCACGACCTGAACGTTCCAATGCTCGCCGAGAGTGCGAATGACCCACCAGCGCACGAGATTGGCGGCGAGAAAAATGACAAAGAAGATTGCAGCGAGAACGGGATAGAAGGAACGGTGGAGGACCACTACTTCGACGGCGGCGCCGATGAGTATGGAAGTGTGCAGCAGTACCATCCAGCGAAAACGGGGATCCTGCACTTTGGCGGCGCCACGGGCGACCATTTCCCGCTGGTGGCGGCGGGAAATGCGGAGTTCCACGAGGCGCAGGGTAGCGACAGCGCCGAGGAGAACGAGAAAGGCGATAACACTCAGTTCCATTGCAGGAGTAAAAATTCGGCGCTGAAGCCCGGACCAAAGGCGCCCGCCAAGGCATATTCGCCGGTCTTAAGAGGGCGTTTCTCCAGCCACTCCTGAAGAATGAAGAGGATGGTGGCACTGGAAAGGTTGCCGACATTCTGGAGGATGTCCCAGGAGGGCTGGGTATCGCACTTGCAGATGCCGAGTTCTTTTTCGATGTTGCCGAGAAGGCGCGCGCCGCCGGGATGCAGGATCCAACCCTTGATGTCGCTTTGGACTTTGCCACAACGCGCGAGGAAATCGTGCACCAAACCCTGGATCTTGGCGCCGATCATCTCCGGGACGTCCTTGGCGAGAAGAATGTGGAAGCCGGAATCGCGGAGGTCGAAGCCCATGGCGCCAAGGGAGTCAGGGAACGTATAAGTTTCGGTGGCGAGGATGCGGGGGCCGGGCTTCTCCTTGCCAGTAACCACCACGGCGGCGGCGCCATCGCCGAAGAGGATGGAGGAAATCAGATTGGCTTGCGAGATGTCCTTGCGCTGGAAAGTGAGCGAGGGCAATTCCACGGCAATGATGAGAACATTGCCGCCGGGATTGGCGCGAAGATAATCGGCGGAGCGAGAAAGGGCCATGGCACCGGCAGCGCAGCCGAGTTCGGTGAAGGGCATGCGCCGGATATTGGAGCGAAAGCCCATCAGATTGATGAGGTGGGCGTCCAGGGAAGGAATCATGAAACCAGTGCAAGAAACGGTGATGATCAGGTCGATGTCGGTGGGGCGAAGGCCAGCGCGCTCGAGGCACTTTTCGGCGGCTTCGCGACCGAGTTTGACGGCGTGATCGATGTATTCATTATTGGTTTGGGCCAGGGGGCGAGGTTCGATGGTGTAATCGATGGGGAAGATTGCGTGGCGATGATGAACCTGGGCATTATCAACGATGGACATCATGGCTTCGAGGCGGCGTTCGGGGATATCAAAGACGCGGCCCATGTAGTATTTCACGTCGTCGCGGGTGATGGAGAAAGGAGGGACAGCGGTAGCGGTCGCGGCGATGGTGGCAAACGGGGAATTGCCGTTCGATGAAGCGGGGCTCAGTTGACTCACGTGCACCATCCACTGTGCAAAAGGAGTAGACACAATAATTCGCGACCCAGCATCCCCAAGGTGCAGCTATACAGGGCGGAATATTCGAGAGGGTTACTGTACATCAAAACTGACCGTAGAGGAAACGGCACCGGACACAAGCAGGTGACGTAAAGCACACAGATTAAAAACGAAGGGGATAGAGATGAATTACAAAACGATGGTCGGGCGTTGGGCGGTGGTAGTCCTGATACTGGAGATGCTTCTCGTTGGGGGCATGTTGCAAGCGCAGGAGAAGAGCAGCCCGTTGCTGGTGATGATTTCCATTGACGGATTGCGGCCGGATTACGTGACGGCAGCGGACGCACACGGAGCAAAAGTGCCCAATTTGCGACGATTTCTGCAGGAGGGCGCGTATGCGGAAGGGGTGACGGGAGTAGTGCCCACGGTGACGTACCCGAGCCACACGACATTGGTGACGGGGGTGTGGCCGGCGACGCACGGGATCCTGGCGAACACGACATTCGATCCGCTGCAGAAGAACTATCAGGGCCGGTATTGGTACAGCGAAGATATTCGTGCGGCCACGCTGTGGGATACGGCCGCACAGGCGGGGCGAAGTACGGCGAGCATTCAGTGGCCGGTGACGGTGGGAGCAAAGATCACGTGGAACATTCCGGAATTCTGGCGGGCTGGAACGCCGGACGACGCCAAGCTGCTGCGCGCTGTGTCCACGCGGGGGTTGCTGGAAGAGGCTGTGGGGGAGATTGGGGAATACCACGGGGGGATCGATGCGTCCGCGGAGGGCGATGAGGTGCGCGGCAAGTATGCGGTTTGGCTGCTGGAGAAGAAGAAGCCGGGATTGTTGACGTTGCATTTGACGGCGCTGGATCACATTGAACACGAGACCGGGGTATTCAGCGCGGAGTCAATCGCGACGATTGAACGGCTAGACGGGATTATCGGGAAGGTGCGTGAGGCGGCGGAGCACGTGGCGACGGGGGACGCGATAGTGGCGGTGGTTTCCGATCATGGCTTCGCGAACTACGACCAGCAGTTGAATCTGTTTGTGGCGTTTCGCGAGGCGAAACTGTTTACCGTAGATGAGAAAGGAAAGATCACGGATTGGCGGGCGATGCCGTGGGAGACGGGAGGGTCGGCAGCGATCGTTTTGAAGGATGCGCAGGATAAAGCGACGCTGGGCGAAGTGCGGGAGTTGCTGGCAAAGCTGTCGGCGGACCCGGCGAACGGGATTGATCGCGTGCTGGAGGCGGAGGAGTTGCACAAGCGAGGCGGGTACCCGAATGCGTCGTTTTTTGTGAGCTTGAAGCCGGGTTGGCGGACGGGGGCATCGTTGAGTGGGCCGGTGGTGGCGAAGGTGAAGCCGGGAGGCACGCACGGGGAGTTGCCGGACGTGCCGGAACTGCGAGCTGCGTTTTTCGTTGTGGGGCCGGGAATAGCGGCGGGGCGGGATTTGGGTTTGATGGATATGAGGGATGTGGCACCGACGCTGGCGAAGGAGGCGGGGCTGGTGTTGAAGGGAGCAGAGGGGAAGGCGGTATTGCCGTAAGGGGCGTTCCGTTTTGGGAAATGATGAAAGAGCGTTTTTGCGTAAGTGTTGAATCCAGGGCGGTTAGCGAGAGGCATGTGTGTAAGTGCGGATTCTAAAGGGGTTGTAAGTCATTTGTTTTGTTACACTTTTGTAAGTGTTGATTCTGGAGGGGTTAGAGGAGGGGTTTGCTGCAAGTGCAGATTCCGCGGGGCTTAGGTGGGTGGGGAGCGGCGGGAAGATGTGGCAAGAGCAAGGCACAGATTAACTCAATTGCAATTATACAGGAAAGTAATAGAAAGTCAAGGGAAATCTTGCCTGGGGCAGGTGAGGCACGACACAACGTTTGTGCTGCGATTCATCGCACAAAAAACGTGCGATGGAGAACCATACCTCTACTCTGGGATGGCGGAAAACGCCATCCCTCCGGTCGGAATGACATTTCAGTCTAGGCAATGATGAATCGAAGAGGGGTTTACCACAGAGAGCACAAAGGGGCCGCAGAGTTAACGGAGATTTCATTGTGGAGGCTGACTGCGGCAGGTGGTGCACATTAGGAGACATGCTTGCAGCTACGAAGAAAGGGGATCAGGGGAGGGATTTGTGGCGGGCGGAGCGGAGGATGGTGTGGAATTGGACGAAGACGTGGTCATCGTCGGCGTGCTGATCGTGGCAGGAAAAACACATGGGAGCGGGGAGGGCCTTGGCGGTTGCGGCGAGGTCGCCCCCTTCCCCGAAAGAGAAGTAGGCCCAGCCTTCCTTGAAGCGGGATGAATCCTTGACGGAGACGGCGAGGCCGGTCATTTCCCCTTCAAAATAGCCGCCCTTGTTGATGCTGGCCTTCTGAGCGGGCTGGTAGACGACGAGGAGGAAGGTGGTTTTCTCCGGGAATTTGCCGCTGGAGCGATAGGTGTCGAAGGCTTCGGGCTGGGTGTAGACGTTATGGAATTCGCCGGGGCCCTGCTGGTGGTCGTTGGAATAGGTCATGCCGATGTTGGAGCCGACGAAGGTCCAGTGCTCGAAATTGGTGGGGCGAATGAGCGCTCCGGAGGCGTCGAATTGCGGGAGCGGCATGGTGGGAGAGTCCGGTGCGGGAGAAGAGTGGGATTCGACGAAGGGCAGAGTGGCCAGGA
This sequence comes from Candidatus Acidiferrum sp., assembly GCA_049522075.1. Lineage (GTDB taxonomy): Bacteria > Acidobacteriota > Terriglobia > Acidiferrales > UBA7541 > Acidiferrum. The sequence goes on along the minus strand of JBEKOE010000051.1, from coordinate 7,988 downwards.
GAGCGGCGATGGGTAGAAGAAGGAAGGCACGCACGGGGATACCTCGCGACGAGGAGATTGTGCGATGAAATGGGGAGGGAAGCAAGGAGGGGGAAGACAGAAGATAGAAATTGGAAATTAGAAAAGAGAAGAGAGAAGAGAGAAGAGAGAAGAGAGAAGAGGGATGGTAACACCCCGACCTGGTCGGGGCGGGCGCCGATCACAGAGGGAAGCACACCCCGACCGGGTCGGGGCCGGCGCCGGTCGCAGAGAAGAGAAAGGCGGCAGAGGGATTCCTCACTTCGCAGACTCCGTTCGGAATGACGGGGTGTGAAGTTGGGTGCCCAGAACGAGGAGGCGCGCTAGCTGGCGGCTTCCTGGGAGGCGCGGATTTCCTGCCAGCGGCGGGGGCGTTTGTTGTATTGCAGAACCTTTTTGCGCAGGCGGATGGATTTGGGGGTGATTTCGACGAACTCATCGTCGGCGATGAATTCGATGGCCTGCTCGAGGCTGAGCTGGCGATGCGGGATGAGGCGAATGGCTTCGTCGGCGGAGGAAGAGCGCATGTTGGTGAGCTTCTTCTCCTTGGTGACATTGACTTCCATGTCCTGTTCGCGGGAATTTTCGCCGACGATCATGCCTTCGTAGACTTCGATGACGGGGCCGATGAAAAGTTCGCCACGTTCCTGGAGACCCCAGAGCGCATAAGCCGTGGAAACACCGGGGCGATCGGCGACGAGCGCGCCGGTGGGACGAAGAGCCATGTCGCCACCGTATTCCATCCAGCCTTCAAAGATGGAGTGGATGAGGGCGGTGCCGCGTGTATCGGTGAGGAGCTGACTGCGGAGGCCGATCAAGCCGCGCGAGGGAATTTTGAAGTCGAGGCGAACGCGGCCGGAGCCGTGATTGCTCATTTTGAGCATTTCACCGCGGCGGCTGCCGATGGTCTCCATGATGATACCGATGAAGCTTTCGGGAATGTCGATGACAAGGCGCTCGACCGGCTCAAGCTTCTTGCCATTTTCGGTGCGCACGACGATTTCGGGTTTGCCGACCATGAGTTCAAAACCTTCCCGGCGCATGGTTTCAATGAGGATGGCGAGCTGGAGTTCGCCGCGGCCGAGAACGCGGAAGGATTCGGGTGTGTCCGCGTCTTCAACGCGAATGGAGACGTTGGTGAGGAGCTCTTTGGCGAGGCGATCGCGGAGGTCGCGCGAGGTGACGTAATTGCCTTCGCGGCCGGACAGCGGGCTGGAATTGACGCTGAAGATCATGGCGAGGGTGGGCTCGTCGATGATGAGCGGCTCGAGGGGAGCGGGACTATCGAGGCTAGTGAGTGTTTCGCCGATCTGAATGCCTTCGACGCCGGCAATGGCGACGATGTCACCGGCGGAGACGGAATCGGCTTCATCGCGTTCGAGGCCGCGAAAGGTGAAGAGCTTGGTGATTTTGGTCGAGATGAGCCTGCCATCCAATTTGCTGATGCCGACTTCCTCGCCACGATTCAACGTACCGTTGAACACGCGGCAGATCGCCAGCCGGCCCAGGAATTCGGAGTAGTCCAGATTGGTGACTTGAAGCTGGAGGACACCGGCGGGATCGCCGGTAGGAGGCGGGATTTTGGCGACGATGGCTTCAAAGAGCGGGAGAAGATCGCGGGAATCATCACCGATCTTACAATGAGCGACGCCAGCGCGGGCGTTGGTGTAGACGATGGGAAAGTCGAGCTGGTCTTCGGTGGCGTCCAGGTCAATGAAGAGGTCGTAGATTTCGTTGAGGACTTCTTCGGGACGCGCGTCAGGGCGGTCGATTTTGTTGAGGACAACGACCGGGGGAAGCTTGGCCGCGAGGGCTTTCTGGAGGACGTAGCGGGTTTGCGGGAGCGGGCCTTCGCTGGCGTCCACGAGGAGCACAACGCCGTCGACCATGCGCAGGGCGCGTTCGACTTCACCGCCGAAATCGCTGTGGCCAGGCGTGTCCACGATATTGATCTTGGTGTCGTGGTTGGCACGGAAGATGCCGGATTGGCGGAGCATGGTGTCGACAAGCGTGGTTTTGCCGTGGTCCACGTGGGCGATGATGGCAATGTTGCGAATCTTGTTGTTCATTAGCGTAAAAGCGTCTTCAGACAAAAATAGCTGCTGGGACAACCAGTGCCGTTCCAACTATTTGGTCCACAAATTAGAGTTGGGCCAGCGTGCGGATCATGCGTTGCGAACAAGATCGACGACCAGTGCCGTTCCAACTTGTTCCAGCAAATCCCTTCGAGAATACTCACTCCGTGTTCGCGTCAGATGCTTGGACCGTCATTTGGCCGAAATAGTTGGAACGGCACTAGCAGGAGAAAGTTGGACCGGCACCGGCAGCCCGGACGAAGCCCTTCTTCATCGGATACAGGTGCGGTTACAAAGTACTATTTTAGCAGAGGCGGAGCGGGCGGGCCAACGAAGGATTTGGGCGGGGTGAGGCGAGTCTTTGAGTGGCCGACCTGCCGGACGGCACAGGGATCATCCCTGCATCAGTGGAAATCTGGATAGATCTCGTCAGCGATCCAGTAACTCTCCACGAGAATGGCAAAGAGCGTTCCGGCCAACAAGAGCAGCCAGCGGCGGGGTCTCCAAACAGCGGCAAGGGCTGAGTGCTGCAAGGGAATGTCCACTAGATAGGCGGCGCAGTAACAAACGTTCGCAAGCAATGCCAGGATGGCAAAGAGAAATAGCGAAGTCAGGGTCAATGCCGCTCGGAAGTGGGGCCAGGTCACGAAAAGCCAGACAACAGCTACCGCGGAGAGGGCAAGGTTATAGACAACACGGCGCGGTTCCCAAAATCGGATGGCCTCGGCGAGGAGCGCACGAACCGAAGCAAGTGGCGGCTGGGGAAGAGTTGGGGATTGCGTTGGGAGAGGAGGTTGCATGGGAGAAGGATACGCCAACGCTTGTTGTTGTCAAGTACTTTGTATAGCAAAGAAAAAGCCTCACCGAAAACATCGAGGGACTCTGGCGGTCAATTTCACTCAGAGCGCTTAGAGCAATTTGAGTTGAACTCGATGGTAGCCTGAACCTGCTGGCCAGCAGCATCTTTCGGGAATCGCCACTTGCTCGCCGCATCTTTCACCGCCGGCCACAGCAAAGGATGGCCGCTAATGAGGGTGAGATTGTTCGCTTCACCATTCGTATCAATTTCCATCTTGAAGGAGACAACCCCTTCCACGTGAGCCAATCTTGCGATGGGAGGATACTGAGGAGCGACGAACACTTCGGGCGCAGTTGGTGAACTACTCGCGAGCCGAACAGAAGGAGCGGTCGGAACAATCTGAGCAGCGCGATACAGGTCAGACGGTTTATCCGGAGCCCCTGAGAACAGGGCGTCATATTTGCCTAAACTCAAATCCCGCAGAGCCACCGAAACTGCTGGTGGTGGGGTTGCTTTCTCTTGATCAGGGATCGCGAATGTGGGCTTTTCCATAACTCCCGGGCCAATTGCCTGGTCCAATTTACTTAACAACGCCATCGTCCAAGAGGTGTGTTCCGGCGTGTTCGGAGCCGGATCGAACATGTCTTTATCGAGGATGTCCGCTCGAATCAGGCGAGTGTGAGAACCGCACTGAACTTGCATCACAACAATGGCACCGCTAAACACCATGCAATGCTTGCAACGCTTGAGTTCGCGGCGCAGCTCTTTTTCCGGGATGTTGCAGGGATTCGACTGACCAAGCAACGCACCGACGGACTCGCTTAGTGACTTGGACGCGGTCTCGAGTTTCGCTGAGGACGAACAAGAATCACTCGGGGGAGTTAGTAGGATTCTCTCGACGGAACTCCCGCTGGAGGTCGGACGTACCAGGAAAAGTTCGTAGTAGTCGAACGGCGGCCCGAAGTCGAAAAAAGTCCGGCGCGCGATTTCGAATCCGTTCGGCTGAATGGAGTTGACGTGGGCCTCTTGACCCAACGCAGAACTGCACAAGGCAAGAAAAACGCAGATAGCCACACTGAATTGCATGCCACAGATATTACCATCTTATTGAGTGAACGATTCTCAATTCCGTATCCGTTGGCCAGCTTGTGTTGTGTCCCGGAAATGTCGTGCGAAAGTTCAGAGCCTTCAGGGGCTAAAGCCCAATTCATTCTACGGGCTTTACGCCGGGGCTGAAGCCCCGGCCTCCTAAAGAAAAATGCAAGGAACTTCCAGGAAGGGACACTAGAAGCGCGTTTGATTCATGGGATAGGAAGGCACGGAGGTGGGTGTGGTATGCTCACGGCGAAATTTTGTGGGCGTCTGAAAATACTGGAGTAAATGCGAGGAATCGAACGATGAGAATGCGGAGAACGATGTGGATGCTGGCGGCGATGATGCTGCTGGCGGTGGCGGCTGGGGCGCAGGAGCAAAAGGCGCAGCCGGACCTGGCGAAACTGTTCGAGAAGAGTGAGGTAATGATCCCAGTGCGGGACGGAGTGAAGCTGCACACGGAGGTTTACACGCCGAGGGACGGAAGCGGGCCGTGGCCGATCATTATGATGCGAACGCCGTACGGAATTTCCGCGTGGGACAAGGGCTACAGCCGGATGCTGTATGAAAATGCAGACCTGTTCGCGGATGAATACATTTTCGTGTTTCAGGACATTCGAGGGCGGTACGGATCCGAGGGAAAGTTTGAGATGAACCGGCCGCTGCACGATGCGAAGGACTCGAAGGGAGTGGATGAAAGCACGGACACTTACGACACGATCGAGTGGCTGGTGAAGAAAGTGGGGAAGAACAACGGGCGCGTGGGAATCTGGGGAATTTCGTACGACGGATTCCTGGCGGCGATGGCCATGGTGAACCCGCATCCGGCGCTGAAGGCGGTGTCCGAGCAAGCGTGCATGGGGGACGCGTGGATGGGGGACGACTTTTTTCACAACGGGGCGTTCCGGCTGAGCTACGGATTTGAATACTCGGCGCTGATGGAGACGTCGAAGGAAAACTTCAAGTTCACATTCGACCGCTTCGACTTGTTTGACTGGTTCCTGAAGCTGGGAGTGCTATCGCACGTAAACGACTGGTATTTTCACGGGAAGATTCCGACGTGGAACAATTTCGTTACGCATCCGACGTACGACGAGTTCTGGAAGATCCACGCGATTGAATCAGGGCTGAAAGAAACGAAGGTGCCCAACTTGAACGTAGCGGGGTGGTGGGATCAGGAAGATTTTTACGGGCCGATGAGGACGTACGCGAACCTGGAGAAGATGGACACGAAACACTTGAACTACCTGGTGGTGGGGCCATGGAACCACGGAGGATGGGCGAGAGGCCCGGGGTATTCGCCGGGAGAGATTCCGTTTGGGTCGGATACGGGGGTGTATTTCCGGCAAAAGGTGGAAGCGCCGTGGTTTGCGTACTGGCTACACGACAAAGGGAGTTTGCCACTGAAAGAGGCGCTGCTGTTCCAGACGGGGAGCGACACGTGGACCAGATTTGACGCGTGGCCGCCGCGCGAGGCGAAGACGAAGAGTTTGTACTTTGGGGAGAATGGAAGGCTTTCGTTTGAAGCGCCAAAGATGGAATCGCGGGAAGCATTTGACGCTTACGAGAGTGACCCGGCGCATCCCGTGCCTTACCGGCACCGGCCCGTGGATATGACATATCCGCAGGATCATCCGGGAAGCTGGTTCGCGTGGCTGGTGCAGGACCAGCGGTTCGTGAACGACCGGCCGGATGTGGCAACGTGGCAGACAGAAGAGTTGCAGGAAGATGTGACGCTGGCGGGACAGGTGACGGCGAAGCTGTATGCGTCCACGACGGGGACGGACAGCGATTGGGTGGTGAAACTGATTGACGTGTATCCGCAGAAAGTGGAGAGCGATTGGAAGCTTTCGGGATACGAGCTGATGATCGCGGACGAGATCTTCCGCGGGCGTTACCGGAAATCGTATGAGAAGCCGGAGCCGATCGTGGCGGGGGAAGTGACGCCGTACACGATCGATTTGCACACGGCGAATCACGTGTTTTTGAGAGGGCACCGGATTATGGTGCAGGTGCAGAGCACGTGGTTCCCACTGTATGACCGGAACCCGCAGAAGTTCGTGGGGAACATATTTGAGGCGAAGGAAGGGGATTATCAGAAAGCGACGCAGAGGATTTACCGGTCGAAGGAGTATGCGTCGAGGGTGGAGATTTCGGTGGTGCCGGAGGGGGCGGGGAGGTAGGCGGACGAAAGAAGAAGATTTCACCACAGAGATCACAGAGTCGCCGCAGAGGAAACGGAGACGCGGCGGCAAGGTTGTGCCAAGATTCATCGCACAAAAAACGCGCGATGGAGAACCGTACCTCCGCTACGGAACGGCAGAATACGCCGTCCCTCCGGTCCCTTCGACTGCGCTCAGGGCAGGCGGAATGACAAATCGTCTTGATGGGCGCGGGGAAATAGGAGGGAGATGAAGTAAAGTTTGTCGGCGCGTTTGCGGTCGTAAAAGCGGCGGCAAGCCGCCGCACTCCAAATTAGCCGGAATTATTTTGTGGCGGCGGGCGTTTCGCCGGAATGGAATTCGGTCCAGGGGCCGGCTTTCATGTCGCGCAAGTAGGGTTCCTGCCAGGCGAACTCAGGATGAGCGGCGAGGAAAGGTTTGGCGAGGAAATCCTCTCCACAGGGATGGCCCGTGCGAGCGACGAGGCGCATGTCCTTGGCCATGTCGGAATCGGTGGCTTTGCCCTGGACTGCGCCACCGGGATAAAACGGTTCCCAGGCCCAAACGGAAACGCCGCGAGCGGTGGCTTCAACGTGGCCGCAGAGGGTGCGGTCATTCGCCTGGGTCTTCTTCTCAAACGAATCGGCGTGGTCGGCAAGCATCTGCTGGGCCAACGAAACATCGATCTTGCCCTTGTTTTCATTGAGGAGCTGTTCCCAACGAACGCGGCGGGCATTGGGAGATGAAGCCATGTCGTCAGGGTTGAACTCCGGCGTGTCTGCCTTGAGGACTTTGGGATCGCGGGCCCAGTTGGAGCCGGCGAACACGCCGTCTTTGGTGCGCCAGAGTTTGTAGGCTTTGAGGCCCAGCTCAAGTTGCGCGATTTCGCCGGTCTTGCGATCGCCGAGGAGCCAATCGTCGGCGTAACCGCCGTTGTTGCCGTCGAGCATGATGCGCGTGTAATCGTCGATGGAGCTAGCGTACTGAAGGGCTTTGAGAGCGCGGAAGAACTCGGGCTTGCCGTTGGGATCCCAGCCTTCAAATTGGGTGATGGTGGTTTCGGTGACCATGAGGCCATCGGAATTGATACCGAAATCGTCGTCGCTGGCGATGACGCCGGGGAAGCCATCCATGAGGATGCGGTAGCCGTGAGCGGGCTGAATGTCAAAGATGATGCGCCAGCGTTCGCCGTTCATGTAGCTGGTCCAATTGTTGTGGGCGATGACGATCTGGCCGTCTTTGGTCCAAGTGCCTGTGGCAACGAAGGCGCTGCAGTTGCCGGGGCTCTTAAGATTCGGGGCGTTGGCGGGTTTTTCTTTTTTGTTGAGCCAGGGAACATAATAGTCGGGAACTTCCTCGAAGGAGTTGAGGGCCACGATGTCGTAGACGTCGAGCTGCGAACCGGTGTGCGCGTTTAGGCCGTCAACGATGCCCTGGAGCTCCTGCTGATATTCGGGATCGATCTTGGGCCAGAGCAGTTCGCGGGCGACCTGACGGAAGAAAGCCCAATCACGATGCGTGGAGCGTACCATCCCGGCCTGGACGGCGGGAAAGGCGTCCTCGATTTCCTTGGCGAGCATGTAGCCATGCTGGAAGCCGACGGTGGCGGGGTCCCCTTCGAGATGGACGTAAACCCAACCGCCGCGCTCGAAGCTGTAGGTGGCTTTGAGGCGGGGATCGTTGGAGGCGGCGTGCTCGCGAGCGTAGGCGACGGTGGAATCCAGGTCGTTTTTGGCGGCTTCGGCATCATTGGAGTGCTGGCCAGCCAACCACAGGAGAGCAGCGCTGGCGACGAGGATGAGGACGGCGGCGAAGCGACGAATTCCATTGGACATGAAGAGA
>JBEKOE010000050.1:0-19137 GCA_049522075.1 Candidatus Acidiferrum sp. | reverse complement strand
AGGATTGGAGAAACCGCCGACGGGGATGTGCACAAAGCGCAGGCCGAGGGATTCCGCGCGAAGGCGCTCGTTCTCGCGAGTGTGAGGCGATTCGAGGCGGAGGTCGACGATGGTGGTGATGCCGAGTGTCTTGAGTTGCGCAAGTGAAGAAAGCGTGGGCTGGGCGCCGCGAAAAAGCTGATCGATGACTTTTCCGGCGTCGTGAATGCCGTTTAAGGGAATCTTCTCTGCGAAAGGCGGCAAAGGAGACACAAGCTCGGGGGATTGCGCGAGAGAGAGGATTGGAGCCAAAGCGAAACAAAGAGCCGCGAGCAAAAACAAAAATAGGCGCATAGAGAGTTGCACGCAAAGAGTTTAGGGAAAAGAAAGTGGCGGCAGAAGAAGAAAATGAGAAGGGCGCGCGGGGAACCTCACCACAAGATATAGGCATGTAAAGAAAAAGTTATCCAGATTTAGCGATTTTCTCTTGACAGCACCCGCGCACGGGACAATACTCCAGTTCCAGATTCGGGGGACGTGGAAGCGCCAGACGGACCAGAGTCGGGGTTCATGCCTTGGTCTGGCATTTAACCCACGAAACCAGCCCGGGATCACCGTAAAACAACGAGCGCGAAGAAAAGCTCCGCGCAGTTCGGTAAGGCGCGGGGTGGGCTGTTCGGCCGTGTGGAAAACACCGGCAGCGGGCAGCGCATTCGCTTTTTTGCGATTTTCCCAGGCAGCGTCTTCCACGAAACCTGAAGCTGAGTGGCGCGACCACAAGAGTGGCGCGCGACGCCCTGTCGAACAGGGGAGTAAAATAGAAGGGTTCCCCGCGGGGACACGGGAACCTGCAGCGGGGAGGAACTTGGATGGCAACGGTGAAGCCAGCATTGAATGGCAAAACGGTGGAAACGGCGAGTGCGACGAAGAGCACAGGCGCGAAGAGCGGCTTGAGGTTTGAGCGTTACTTCACCGACGGAAGAACTGCCCCGTTCGACAACGTGGAATGGGAGAAGCGCACGGCGCTGATCGGCAACGAGAAGGGCGTGACGATCTTCAAGCAGGAAGACGTCGAGGTGCCGAAGAGCTGGTCGCAGACGGCCACGAACATCGTGGCCAGCAAGTATTTCCACGGGAAGGTTGGGAGCCCGGAGCGGGAAAGCTCCGTGCGGCATCTGATCAGCCGCGTGGTGAAGACGGTGGTGCGGTGGGGCGAACAAGGCGGTTATTTTGCGGACACGGCGTCACGCGACGCGTTCCGGGACGAGCTGACGCACCTGCTGGTCGAGCAGAAGATGAGCTTCAATTCGCCGGTGTGGTTCAACGTGGGCGTGCAGGCGAAGCCGCAGTGCTCGGCGTGCTTCATCAACTCCGTGTACGACGACATGGAATCGATCATGGGATTGACGCGGACGGAGGGGATGCTGTTCAAGTGGGGCTCCGGAACGGGCACGAATTTTTCGGCGTTGCGCGGGAGCAAGGAAGCGCTCTCGGGCGGGGGAATTGCGTCGGGACCGGTGAGCTTCATGAAGGGATTTGACGCGTTCGCGGGGGTGATCAAGAGCGGCGGGAAGACGCGGCGCGCGGCGAAGATGGTGATCCTGAACGTGGACCACCCGGACATCATGGAATTCATCGAGTGCAAGGTGAAGGAAGAGAAGAAGGCGCACGTGCTGATCGAGCAGGGGTATAACAGCGCGATCGACGGCGAAGCGTACAGCTCGGTTTTCTTCCAGAACGCCAATCACTCGGTGCGCGTGACGGATGAATTCATGCGCGCGGCGGAAGAGGACCGCGACTGGTGGACGAAGAACGTCACCGACGGGAAGCCGAACGAAAAGTACAGCGCCAAGGAGCTACTGGCGAAGATTGCGGATTCCACGTGGCACTGCGGTGACCCGGGAATGCAATACGACACGACAGTGAACCGCTGGCACACGTGCAAGAACACGGCGCGGATTAATGCCAGCAATCCGTGCAGCGAGTACATGTTCCTGGACGACACGGCGTGCAACCTGGCTTCGCTGAATTTGATGAAGTACACGGCGGGGAACGGGCAGTTTGACGTGAAAGCGTTCCGGCACTCGGTGGACGTGACCATCACGGCACAGGAAATCCTGGTGGACAACGCCAGCTACCCAACGCCGAAGATCGGGGAGAACTCGCACAACTTCCGGCCGCTGGGGCTGGGGTACGCCAATCTGGGCGCGCTGCTGATGTCCATGGCGCTGCCGTACGACTCGGATGAGGGACGCGATGTGGCGGCGGCGGTGACCGCGCTGATGTGCGGCGAGGCGTACGCGCAGTCGGCACGCGCGGCGGAAAGAATGGGGCCCTTCCCGGGCTATGCGGTGAACCGGGAACCGATGCTGGAAGTGATCCGGATGCACCGAGAGGCGATGCGCGGGATCAAGCCGGACCACGTGCTGCCTGAGCTGTTTATTGGCGCACAGGAGTCGTGGGACGACGCGCTGGAACTGGGCGAGAAGCATGGCTACAGGAACTCGCAGGTGACGGTGCTGGCGCCGACGGGCACGATCGGTTTCATGATGGACTGCGACACGACGGGAATCGAGCCGGACCTGGCACTGGTGAAGATGAAGAAGTTGGTGGGCGGCGGCGTGATCAAGATCGTGAACAACACGGTGCCCGAGGCGCTGATGAGGCTGGGGTACACGCCGGAACAGACCAGCGAAATCGTCAGTCACATTGACAAGAACGGGAAGATTGACGGGGCGCCGTATTTGAAGGAAGAGGACGTGCCGGTATTCGATTGCTCGCTGGCGCCGGCCGGCGGGGGCCGTTCGATCGCGTGGACGGGCCACGTGAAGATGATGGCGGCGGCGCAGCCGTTCCTTTCGGGGGCGATCAGCAAGACGATCAACATGCCGGAAGAATCGACGCTCGAAGACATCATGAAGGCTTATATTGAATCGTGGAAGCTGGGGCTGAAGGCGGTGGCGATTTACCGCGACAATTCCAAGAGGTCGCAGCCGCTTAGCGCCGCAGGGAAGAAGAAAGCAGAGGCGGCGGTGGAAGAGCCAGTGCAGCGCGAACTTTTTTCGCGGGCGCAGCGGGAGAAGATGCCCGTGGAGCGCGCTTCGGTCACGCACAAGTTCAGCGTGGGCGGCCACGAGGGATACCTCACCGTCGGCATGTATGAGGATGGCCGTCCGGGTGAATTGTTCATTAAGATGGCCAAGGAAGGCTCGACGCTATCGGGCGTGATGGATGGATTGGCGTTGACGGTTTCGCTGGGCCTGCAATATGGTGTGCCGCTTAAGGTTTTCGTGGACAAGCTGGTGAACACGCGCTTTGAACCGAGCGGCATCTCGGCGAATCCAAACATCCGGTTCGCCACGTCGGTGCTGGACTACATTGCGCGGTGGCTGGGCGGAAAGTTCATATCGTCGGATTATCTGAAGCTGAACGGAACGACGGTAGGGGACAAAGTAGGTTTTAATGGATTGCACAATTCCGCTGCAGCGGGGACGGCGCCGCTGCGAACAAGCGAAGCGATAAGCTACTCGCCGCGGGACGCGCACGAGGGCGCGCCAACCTGCTCCGAGTGCGGCATGCTGATGGTGCCGAACGGAGCGTGCTACAAATGCGAGAACTGCGGCAGCACGAGCGGATGCAGTTGAAGCGGTAAGAAGGAAGAGGAGAAGACGCCATGAGCGCACTCCCAACCGGAACCGCACTAGCCGCAAAACTGGCGTCGAATCAGCCAAAGGCACGGGGATTCCTGCACATCGTAAAACACGGCGGAGGATTGAACGCCTTCTACATCGTGACGTATCACCGGCTGGACAAGGTGGGGACGCGCCCACGCGCGATGCTGGCGGAGGGTGCGCAGTCCCTGATCGATTTGCTGGGAAAAATCGGCGTGGATTTCCAGTTGCGGGAAGTGCGCGGGGCGCTGGAGGATATCCTTCGGCTGGGTTCGGCGAATATTCCGGATTTGTGGTTGAGCGACGAAGAGATGCTGGAACGCGGGTTGGTAGAAACCTAGGGCAACTTACGAACAATTTCCATGGGCCGGGGCAGAAATCCTCCCGGCCCTTTTTCATTGGCGAGTGCCCGAAGCGAGGCGCAAGGATCAAGCTGCTGAGGGTGCTGTAGAGGGGCGGCGGAAGCGCCGCCACAAGGCTCGGAGAGGCAAAAAGAGGAGCGCGAGCCAGAAGCAGAGAGGCAAGCCGTAGCTGAGGAGAATACCGAGAACGAGGGAGAGAGATGAAAAAATCCCTCCGATTCCTTCGGTAAGGGCATTGCGAATTGGCAGAAGAGTCCCAGCAAAACTGATTTGCAGCGGAGCGCGGTAGTCTTCGACTAAGGAAACACGGATGTGAGACTGGGCGACGGTGGAGAGCAAGCCCTCGCGCATGCGTTCGGCTTCCGCCAGTATCTCGTCTGCTTGCGCAATATCTTTCTCCAGAGCGACGGCGTCGCGGAGTTCGCCCTTGCGATCGTGCTGAAGTTTCTGGAGACGCGCAAGATTCGTTTGCGCGGCGGCGAGGCGGCGCGCGGCAGTGGCCAGCTTGACCGTGGCATCCTCACCTTCCTGGTCAACCGCTTCAACCCGGCCCAACTTCTGCAAGTCGGCGAGGGTGGCGTCGAAGTCATCCGAAGGGACGGAAAGCATGGCCGATAGGGAACGGCCCAAACCGGAACGGCTCTCGGTACGGAGATCTTCCAGATAGCCGTGGTGAGCGGAAACGACCTGATGAAGAGCCGCGACGGAATGTTCAAAGGAGGAGCAACGCATACGCAAGTCCGCATTGCGCGCGACCCACGAATCGCGGGCCGCCCCCTTTTGCAGCATCGCACCGCCGCCTGACCACATGCTGGTGGTATCCCAGGGCACCATGGCGGAGAGTCCAGTGGCCCTTGACGACTCGATGCCGCGGAACATTTCCGAAACGGTGATGCGTACAGAAACGACAAAGAGCAACAGGAAAGCAGTCAATCCAACGACGCCAAGCAACAAGCGTTTCTTCCAGGAATAGCGTGAAGGCAGGTCTGGCATGAGACACCTCAAGACTTTGCCGCTCCGAAAGGGGGGACACTGGCGGGTGCGGCGTCGTAAAGATAGAGGCCGGAGAAGCCCAGTAAGTTCCCGCAGGGTTACTAACGGAGGAAAGAGCGGATGCCCTTGATCTCGATGATGAACTCAATAGCGAGTGCGGAGACACCACGGCGCGTAGGTGGTGGGGCTGGACAGGGTGTGCCGGGTCTAGCGGGGGCGGAGAGAGGGGCGGGGCGCGATGGGCCTGGGGCGAAAACGGGGGCGGGGCATGAGGGGCGGAGGGACGTGGCGAAGGGATTCGCCGCACGCGGGACAGCGCTCGGAAGAAGCAAGATCGGCACGCAGCCAGTGACCCCGGTTTTGGCAAAGAGGATTGACGCACTGCACGGTAGAGCCCGGCATGAAGGTCATAAGGCACTCCCCCAGCGGCCAGCCAGCTCAAAAGCGGAGGTGAGCTCCCCCGGATGGCCGAAAGAAATCGCGGGCGAACAGTACGAACGCGAGGGATTGTTACGCGGGAGAAATATGGTGTCAATGAAAAAGAGCCACAAGATATAGGGGTAGTGTTGCAAAGCTGTGGAAAAGCAAAGAGGGAAAATCGAAGTGGAACGCGGAGGAGGAGGGAGAAGCAATTGAAGAGGAGAGGTTGTTGGCGGATACGCCGCACAAAGCGGGATGAAAGCGAAAGAGCGTCTTGCGCGTAGTACAAGAAGAGAAGTCAGTGTGTCTAGCACAGATTGCGAATTGTAAGCGGGCTGAGGTCCGCTACAGGTGTGGTGATGCAGTCGGAGATGCAGATCCGGCGCTAAAGATGGAGGAGACCGATGGCGAATGAAACGAAAGTGTTTGACTTGGGAGGGAGCAGGCCGGCGATGCCGAGTCTGGGCAGTCTTGGCTCGAAAATCCTGATAATAGTGGGATTGATCGTATTCGTGATTCTGTTTTTTTCGAGCGTGGTTTCCATTCCCACTGGGAATGTGGGAGTGCTGACCTTATTCGGGCGGGTGACGGGCGAAGCGCTGGGAGAAGGCATACACCTGATCAACCCGTTGAAGGCCGTGCAGAAGATGTCGATACAGACACAGTCGGTGAAGGAAAGCGCGAACGTGCCGTCGAACGAGGGGTTGATCCTCGCGCTGGACACTTCGCTGCTGTTCCACCTGGACAGGACGAAGGCGACGGAAGTGTTTCAGAAAGTGGGATCGGACTATGCGGAAAAGATCGTGGAGCCGACGTTGCGGGCGGCGATTCGCGCGTCCACATCGGCGCACACGGCGAATGCGTTGTATACGAACGCGCGCGAACTGGTGCAGCTGCAGATTCAGGATGAACTGAAGGCGCAGCTCGCGCCGCGCGGAGTGATCGTCGAGAACGTGCTGCTGCGGGATGTGCAGCTCCCGGCGATGCTGAAGGGCTCGATTGAGGCAAAACAGCAAGCGGAACAGGATGCGCTGCGCATGAGCTTTATTCTTCAGAAAGAAAAGCAGGAAGCGGAGCGCAAGAGAATCGAAGCGCAGGGCATAGCGGATTTCCAGAAGATCGTGGCGCAGGGGATCAGCCCGCAATTGCTGGAATGGAAAGGCATTGAGGCTACAGAAAAGCTGGCGACGAGCGCGAATGCGAAGATCGTCGTTGTGGGGAATCCGAAGAATGGGCTGCCGCTGATACTGGGACCACAGTAGAGGTTGTGCTTGGGCGAAAGGGTCAGGGTTTGGCGGGAGGAGTTGGAGTCTTGGGCTCTTCCACGCCGCCGAGTGCGGCGAACTTGGCTTTCAATTGGGCGAGATCGTCCTGCTTTTGCTTGAGGTCGGCCTGTTCGGCGTCGAGTTTGGCCTTGCCGTTTCTATCGTTGGAAAAATCAGGCTTGGAATAAAAGGCGGCCTGATCGAGAGAAAGGGAGCGCTGGGCGAAATCCACTTCACCCTGCAATGCGGCGACCTGTTGTTTCAAAGCCTCCACATCCTTCTTCTTCTTTTCCGCAACATCGGCGGCGGAGGGTGCATTCTCGTCAGAGGTGTTACTGCCTGCAGTAGCGGCAACTCCTGGCGCGGTGGCGGCGGACTGCTGGCCGGCTGGCGCGTTAGTTGCACTACCGGGAGCTGGAGTTGGTACAGGGGTCAAGGTGTCATCGGTGATGATGGGAGTGGGCTTGGCGGTAGCCTTTTTCCGTTCGCGAGAGCGGCGCGCGGCTTCGGCGACGGAAGTGTTTTGAGAATCCTGCGCCGCCAGGGGCAAGGCAAAGGAGCAGGCAAGCGGGAGGATAAGGGCGAGAGACCGCACGATCGTAGTGTGCCGCATAGGAACCTCTTCCAGCTTCCAGATGGAGGCTTACCCGATAGGATACGGCTGGGAGATTCACGGCTCAATGGGGAAGAAAGCGAGGGGCGAATCAGGCAACGGTCCAGAGGAAGGCGACGAGACCGCTAGGCATGGCATACTCCAAGTGCAGGGGGCGACCTGGAGCATCAGGAAGGGGAGAAGCAAACTTTGGGGAAAAGTGAGAAGCAGGGAATCCGCGTGCGGGTGAGGATTTGCGCGTTGGGCCAAGTATGGCTATTGGCGCTGCTTGGGGTGTGCGCGACGGCGATTTGCTCACCGAAGTTGTTGGCGGAGCCTGCGGGCGCGGTGAGCGCTTCCGGGCAGGCGGGTTCATCAGGCCCGGTGGCGGAAAGTGCCGAAAAAACGCAGCAACCAACGAGGGGAGAGTACCGCCTGAGCCGGGATAGGTATGAGAAGGCGGTGACGTTATCGCGGGCGGAATACAGGTTGTATTTCGTCTCCGTGGCGTGGGGGTCTGCGGCCTTGCTGCTGGCTTTGCGGCTGAAGGTGGTGGCGAGGTTGCGGGATTTTGCGGAGTCGCGTGGCGGTGGCAACCGCTGGCTGCAGGCGGTGATTATTGTGCCGGCGTTGTTGGGATTGTTGGCGGTGCTGCATTTGCCGCTGCGGGTGTACGGGCATAGGTTGGCGGTGCGCTACGAGCTGTCAGTGCAAGGATGGGGCTCGTGGCTGTGGGATTGGACGAAGGGAGAGTTCTTAACCATTGGGCTGGCGATTGCTGTGGCGCGGTTGTTGCTTGCGGTGATTCGCTGGAAGCCGCGGACGTGGTGGCTGTATTTCTGGATGGCGGCGGTGCCGCTGGCGCTGTTCCTGTTTTTCATCAGCCCGTGGTTCGTCGATCCTTTGTTCAACAAGTTTGTGCCGTTGCAACAGAAGCATCCGGAACTCGTGGAGTCGATCGGGAAGCTGACGAAGCGCGCGGGCGTGCCGATTCCGGCGGAGCGGATGTTCCTGATGGAAGCGAGCGCGAAGACGAATGCATTAAATGCGTATGTGACGGGCATCGGAGCGTCCAAGCGCGTGGTGATCTGGGACACGACAATTGCGAAGACGAAATCAGACGAGTTGTTGGTGGTTGTGGGGCACGAACTGGGGCACTACGTTCTGGGGCATCTGGCAATCGGGTTTGCCGCGTATCTGGTGGGGCTGCTTCTGGGATTGTACATAACGTTTCACGCGCTGCAGTGGATGCTGAAGCGATGGGGGAGTGTCTGGGGAGTGCGCGGGCAAGATGATTGGGCGGCGCTGGCAGTGCTGCTGCTGATCATGAACGTGCTGGCGTTCGTGAGCATGCCGATTGGGAATGGGTTCAGCCGGATGCAGGAGCACGCAGCGGACGTGTACGGGCTGGAGGTTGTGCACGGGCTGGTGGCGAATTCTCAGGAAGCGGGGGCGCGCGCGGAGCAAGTATTGGGAGAGGCGGATCTGGCGGATCCGAAGCCGCCGCGGTTTATCGTATTTTGGCTATACAGCCACCCACCACAGGCGGAAAGGCAGGAGTTTGCGTACACGTATGATCCGTGGTCGAAGGGAGAGTCGCCGAAATACGTGAAGTAAGCGAAGGATGCCGGCGGCGGTTGGTCAGGATTCGCGGCGGCGGGCGGGGTGGCGGCGGAGGAAAGAGGCGACCTTGTGGCGATTACCGCAAAGGGCCATGGAGCACCAGCGGCGGCGGTGGGTGCGCGAGTCGTCGTAGAAGAAGAGGCGGCACGCGGGATTGGCGCAAATGCGGATAGGTGCATTGGGGCCTTCGACTATAAGTTCGGCGGCAGAACGCGCGAGAGCGGCTAGGAGCCACTCGAGGCCGCCTTCGCGGGCAATGAATTCCAGGCGCCAGCCTTCGGCGCGCGGCACGAGTTCGTCGTGGCCCTCGGTGAGGCGAAGCAGATCGTTGATGGGCTCGACCCAGCTTTTGGGGAAGGGCTTTTTCTCCACGAGGGAAGAAAAGATGGCGCGGATGGATTCGCGCAGACGAAGAACTTTCAGAAGAACGGCGTCGACGGCTTGCGGCTCAGTGAGCAGCAGGGGATGAAGGCGCGTAGCACGTTCGGGGGTGACGACGCGGGAGTTGACGAGGAAGGAAACGAACTCGTCCCAGGAGAGGTCATGTGCGGCGGGAGAGGTATTGGCGAAGTCGAGGGCGAGGCGACCGGCGATGAGGTGAGGCTGGGTGCTTGTAGGAGCCATGGAGAACCTCGAAGAGAAGTGGTGCGGCGTAACCCGTGTAATGTCCCACACCGGTTATAGCACAAGTTGCGCGGTTTGCGCGGCTGGTGGAAACATTGCTGGAGGCTTGGTCGTACCAAAAGAAGCTACTTACGCCACAGGCCATCTTCAAACGGTTTTCAGCATTTGGAATTTGAGGCGCGGCAGAGCGTCTTCTGGGAGCAGACATGGACGACGGAAAGCTGGGCGAGGAGCGGGTTGAAAAGATTCCTACGCTGAGCGAACCAGCCAGGCGGCGGAATGTTGTTTTCTTCGGCGATGATGGACTGCGGTCGGGGTGGCGGTTGGCGATTTACATAGCGATAGTGAGCGTGTTGTCAGGGGCGATAACACTCTTGCTGATTCGCATTTTTGGGGAGCCCCGCGGCGTCCCACCGGTTCGCGGGATGATCCTGGAGGAGGTGGTCGGATGCGCAGTGGCGTTTGGCGCTGCGGTGATGATGTCGCTGGTGGAGCGGCGCTCGGTGGGAGAATACGGGCTACCGGCACGGGAGATTTTCGGAAGCAAATTCTGGCTGGGTTTTTTGTTCGGACTGGCGGAGATCTCGGTGCTGATTGGATTGATCGCGGCGTTTGGGGGCTATTCATTTGGGAGTTTCGCACTTCATGGGAACGAAATCTTGCGCTGGGGACTGATCCACCTGGTGCTGTTCACGTTGGTGGGGTTTTTCGAGGAGTTTCTCTTCCGCGGGTACACGCAATTCACGCTGGGAGACGGAATCGGATTCTGGCCGGCGGCGATTCTGCTCTCGGTCGGGTTTGGCGCGGTGCACCTGGGAAATCCCGGAGAAGGCTGGATCGGCGCGGCGAGTGTGGTGCTGGTGGGAGTGTTCTTTTGCTTCACGCTGCGGCGAACAGGGAATCTCTGGTATGCAGTGGGACTACACGCGAGCTTTGACTGGGGAGAGACGTTTCTGTATTCGGTGCCCGATAGCGGGATTATGATGCAGGGTCATCTCTCGAATGCGGTGCTGCACGGACCGAAGTGGCTGACAGGCGCGTCGGTCGGGCCCGAAGGAAGCGTGTTCTGCTTCGTGACGATGGGGCTGCAGTTCCTGGTGGTAATGCTGCTGTTTCCGAAGAGAGAGATGGAGCGAGCTGCGGAGACTGCTTTTCCTGCTAATTAGCCTGAAATCCGAAGTTGAAAAGGGATTCATCGCACGAAAAACGTGCGATGAAGAACCGTACCTCCGCTCCGGGACGGCCAAAGGCGCCGTCCCTCCGGTCGGAATGACAAGTTTTGGATTTAGTGGACCAAGTCCGAGGCGTGAACGAGGTGGACGCCCTGGGCTTCCGCCTGGGGCAGGAACTCGCTTAGAGCGCGAAGCGTTTCCGGATGGGGATGGCCGATGGCGATGGCCTCACCCCTTTCCTGCGCGTCGCGAAGGGCGAGTTGCAATTGCTTGCGAATGGCGGAGACCTCCTCCACATCATCCAGAAAAGGAACATTGCGGAAAGCGCAGCGAACGCGGGCGTCTTGCGCGGCGTCATAAGCGACCGTGGCGGCGGTGGTGCGACTATCAATGAAGAACAGGTTGCGCTCGCGCAGAATGACCATGAGATCGGCCATCAACGGGCCATCGGTGGTGGCCAGTGAACCCTGATGGTTGTTGACACCGACGGCGTAGGGGACGTTTTGCAGCATGGCTCCCACGACCTCGGAAATTTGGGACGAGGACATTCCGGAGTGGAGTTGCTGCGATTCGGGCATTTCGTTGCCGAGGGATTGCATGGGCAGATGCAGCATGACCTGGTAACCGCGGCGGTGGGCTTCTTCCGCGATCTCGCGGGAATCCGCGTGATAGGGGAGGAAGGAAAGAGTGAGAGGGTAAGGAAGGGCAAAGACGGATTCGGCAACAGAGCGATCAGTGCCGAAATCGTCGAGGATGATGGCGAGACGAGGAACGCCGGCGCGGGCGGCGGATGGAGGATGCGGCGTGGCGCGTTCCTTAGCCGCATCGCGTGCCCTGGAACGGAGATTCCCGGCCGATTTGGGATTGTCACAACCGGCTAGACAAGCAAATGGAGCGAGCAGAAGAAGTGTTACGGGGAGTCGAAGGTCTTTCCGTGCTCTCGCAAAGCGGCAGAACATGAGCGGACTAGGCGGCCTTCTTCACCGGACTCTTCAGAAGTTCGAGGGCCCTGCGAAGAACGGGATCATCGGAAGAAAGGGGACGCGGACCGATGGTGGAGTCCTTGGGCGTGCCGGGGGTAGTGGTTACGTCTTCGCCGTCGTCGGAATCGTCAGCGGAGACGGCAGAGGCGCGCACGACCTCCGTGGGCGTGACACCTTCCTCGAGAATGGATTTGCCGTCGGCGTTGTAATAATTGGCGACGGTGAGGAACAGCGCCGCGCCGTCATCCAAGGGGATGAGCTTTTGTTCCGAGGCGAGACCAAAGGTGCGGTCGCCAACCAGATCGCCGCGCCTGGTATTGGCGAGAGAGGCGGCGAGGACTTCGGCAGCGCCGGTTGTCGTGCCGTCCATAAGGATGGAAACGGGCCCTTTCCAGACAACCTTGGTGGCATCCGCGGAAAAGACCTGTGAGGGAACGGTCTGGCCGCGAAGGGCGACGAGTTGACCGGAAGGAACGAACAAGCGCGCGATGGCGATGGCCTCAGAGACGGAACCACGGCCACATTCACGCAAGTCCAGGATGACTCGGCTGACGCCTTGCTTCTGGGCCTCGAGCAAGCGGGTACGAATTTCATCGGCACGACCCGCGTCCAACGTAGGGAAACGCAAGGCCAGGGTGTCGCTGTCAACGCGCTGGGCGATCAGTTTAGGGGTGGAGAGCTTCTCCCGGACCACCTCGACCTCTTCAGGATCGGTCTTTCCGCGGCGGATGACGCCGACTTTCACCCCAGTGCCCGGCTGACCCGCCAAGAGATTCTTGGCCTGGCCAACGGACATTTCACGAGTCGTGAAGCCAGCGATGGATTCGAGGATGTCCCCGCTATGCAGGCCAGCCTTCTCGGTGGAGGTATCGGGGAGAACAGAAGTGACGATGATGTAGCCGAAGCGCTTGCTGAGGTTGAGGCCGGTTTCGCCGATGGCGGTACTGGAGGACTTCTGCTTGTATTCCGTGTACTCGCGCGGAGTGAGGTAGCTGGATTCGGAATCGAGCGACTCGAGGAGGCCGTGGAGAGAACCCGCGGTGACGAGGTGCATGTTGGGCTCGTCGACATAATCCTGCTGGATCTTCTGCAGGACTTCGCTATAGACGATCAGCGATTTGTAGGTATTATCGTTGGCGCTGCGGCCGAGCACCTTCCCGAACCCCACCCAACCGATAATGAGGACGGAAACGGCGATAATAGCGTAACGCGTGAAACGATTCATCCAGCACCACCTTCGGCGAAGATAAACTCTAAGTATAACATTGTGATGAGACGCGAAGCCTAGAGAGTTGGATAGGGGAAAGTCCGAGAGGGAAGAAGGGCAAGGGTTGCGCCAAAGACACGTGGACGCTGGGGATTGTTGTATTACTGACACACAGGAATAGATAGCGCTGCCTCTTTACGCGTCTAAACAGTTGATAGTAAAGCACAAAGAGAGATGGAATTCGCCTGCAATGTGCTATTGTTAGAGGATTCCAGAATGTTTCAAACCACGATTCAGAGACCGGCCGAGACGCATGGCGTCGGACTCCACACTGGAGTTCAAGGAAGAGTGCGGCTGGTGCCCGCCCCCGCGGATACCGGGATAGTTTTCCGGCGAGTGGACCTGGACGAGTTCCCGATTGAGGCGCAGGGGCGGAATGTGGCGCGCGTGAGCTACGCGACAAGTTTGATGAAACAGGGCGTGCTGCTCTCGACCACCGAGCACCTGCTGGCGGCCATCTATTCCTGCGGAATCGACAACGTTTTTATAGATATTGATGCGATTGAGGTGCCAATTCTGGACGGGTCGGCGGAGCCGTTCATGCGGCTGATCGATCAGGCAGGGATACGGCGGCTGCGGCGGAAGCGGCGGTACTTGAAAGTGGTGAAGCCGGTCGAGGTGATTGAGGACGGGCGGCGAATCGGCATTTCTCCGGCGAACGAATTCCGGGTGCGCTGCTACGTGGATTTCCCGCACCCGCTGGTGGGCCAGCAGGAAGTGGATATGGTGGTGAATGCGGAGAGTTTCCGGCGAGTGCTCTCGCGGGCGCGGACGTTCTGTTTTGAGAGCGACATCGAGCCGCTGCGGGCCATGGGGCTAATTCGCGGGGGTTCGCTGGAAAACGCGATCGTACTGACAAAGGATAGTGTTTTGAACGGGCCGCTACGGTTTCCCGACGAGTTTGGGAGGCACAAGGCTCTGGACCTGATTGGCGACCTGGCGTTGCTGGGGCTGCCTCTATTGGGGCGTGTGGAGGCGCGCAAGGCAGGCCATTCACTGCATACACAACTGGTGAGCCGACTGCTCGCGGACACAAGCGCGTGGACAATCACGACCGAGTTGCAGGCAAAGTCCGAGGCGGCAGAGAAGCAGGTCGCGCCGGTGGTCCTTTCGGCAGTGGAGTAAGCAGAGAGAGCGAAGCGCGCTTGACGAAGCAGGTTCCTGGACGATAATGCAAAGAAGTGGTGAAACCTGGCGACCAGGATGTGGTGCGCTCCCCTCCAGCACGGTCGCGCAGAGATTTGGCGGGGGATTCCCATGAGACAGCGTGGTGCAAGAGGTTTGCGATGTGCAGTGAGTCTGCTGGTGCTGAGCATTGTTGCGCTCGCGAGCGCGTCGGGTGCACAGGGGCAGAATTGGGGAACGCCGGTCTGGTCCGATGAGTTTAACGGGGTGTTAGGAACGCCGATTGACCCAGCGAAATGGACGTATGACACCGGGATCCTGAACGTCAACAATGAGGTGGAGTATTACTGTTCGCCGGGCATGACGACAGGCGGGTGCGTCGCGACGAATCCGAATGCCTACATTGACGGCAACGGAAACCTGGTCATCCAGGCACTCCGGGTGGGAACGAGCACGCAAGCGAACAGCGGTAGCTGGACTTCGGCGCGCTTAAAGACGCAAGGCTTGGAATCGTTCCTGTACGGGCGCGTGGAGGCGAGGATGAGCCTGCCCACCGTAGCACCGGGAATCTGGCCAGCATTCTGGGCCCTGGGCGCGAACATTGACACGGTAAGTTGGCCGAACTGCGGCGAAGCGGATTACATGGAGAATGTGCCGGCGTCTGGGGGCCTAGGACCCACGAAGATCGCATCCAGTCTGCATCAAGCGGGGACTTCAGGGAGAATTGACAGGAGCGCGACGTACACGTTTCCCAATCCGGGGGACGTAACGGGCATGCATATCTACGGCGCTATATGGTCGCCGAGCATGATTCAGTTCTACGTGGATGACCCGACGAAAGTGTTCTACGTGCAGACCGCTAGCGACATTGGCGCCGACCAGACGTGGGGGTTTAACCACACGTTTTTCCTGCTGTTGAACCTGGCGATCGGCGGGGACGGGTCGTGGCCGGGCGCGTTTGACGCCACGACACCAAATCCCGCAGTGATGACCGTGGACTATGTGCGGATTTACCAGGCCGCAGCCGTGCCGGCACCCGGCATGGGCAATCCGCCTTCGATTACGGTGAAAGCGGGGGCGACATCGGGGAACACAAGCAGCGTCAGCGTGGGAGACACATTGGGCAGCGGGCGCGTGTATTTTGCCTGCACGACGACGGCGCCGAAGGCCTCCTGCCAGTTGAACACGGGCGATTCACTGAACGCGAATACGGTGGATTTTTCCGCAACCGCCACAGGGACAGTCACGGTCAGCGTTGCGACGACGGCGAACTCATTCTTGCCGCCGATGAGCCCTTGGTGGAGGATGCTCGATGTGGCGCGGTTCGCCGTTGTGGCGCTGGTGGCCGCTGTGTTGATGGGGTTTGCCGCAAAATGGCGTGATCGTGCGTCGCGCCCGGCAAATATCCTGGGAGGGATGCTGCTCCTTTGCGGGGGACTGTTGCTGGGTTGCAGCGGCGGTTCGACGCCAACGCCAACACCCGGCCGCGGAACGACGCCCGGGAGCTACAACGTCACGGTGAACGCCTACACGGTGACGGGAAACGGAACGACGCCTGAGGCGACGGTAAGCATTCCGTTGACGGTGAATTAAGAGGAATTCATCAAGTAAAGATTGTCAAAGCGCGTGTCATCACGGGAGAATGCTGGGACCATGCCAAATAACGACGTTGCAATCCTGATCCTGGCCGCGGGCAAAGGCACGCGGCTGAAGTCCAGCCTGGCGAAAGTGCTGCACCGCGCCGGCGGGCGCGCACTGGTGGAGCACGTGGTGCGTTCGAGCGAGCCACTGGGCGCGAAAAAAACAATCGCGCTGATCGGCTACCAGGCGGAAAAGGTGGCGGAGGTTGTCGCGCCGTATGAAGTGGAAACGGTGGTGCAGCAGCCGCAGAAGGGCACGGGCCACGCTGTATTGGTGGCGAAACGGGCGATCGGCAACGCGAAATACGTGCTGGTGCTGCCGGGAGATGCGCCACTGGTGCGAATGGAGACGCTGCGCGCCCTGATTCACAGGCATAAAAAAGGAGCGGCGGCGGCGACGATACTGACGGCGGTGCTGGCCGATCCTTCGGGCTACGGGCGAATTCTGAGGAAATCCAGGGACACGGTAGCGGCGATTGTTGAAGAGTCACAATTGACCGCGGAGCAGCACGAATTGAACGAAATCAATTCGAGCATTTATTGCTTTACCGCGGCGAAGCTGTGGCCGGCGCTGGCGCAGGTAAAGCCCAACAACAAACACCGCGAAATTTACCTGACCGATGCCATTGGTGAGTTGAACGCGAACGGGGAGACGGTGCTGGCGGAAGTTGCGCTGGATGCGCGAGAGACGCTGGGTTGCAACACACGCGCAGACCTGGCGGGAGCGGACCGCACATTCCGCGAGTGGAAGCGCGACGAACTGATGAACAACGGCGCAACGATTCAACTGCCGGAGACGGTGCTGATTGATCCGGACGTGATCGCGGGTGAAGACACCGTGATCGAGCCATGCGTGCAATTGCTGGGAAAGACGAAGATTGGGGCGCGATGCACGATCAAGACGGGCAGCGTGCTGCTCGATGCCGTGCTCGGCGACGACGTCACGATCGAGCCGCACAGTGTGATAACGAAGAGCAGGATCGATTCCGAAGTGATTGCAGGCCCTTTTGCGCGGATGCGGCCGGAGTGCCACGTGAAGAGAGGCGCGAAGATCGGGAATTTCGTGGAGTTGAAGAAGAGCGTGATCGGGGAAGGCAGCAAGGTGCCGCACCTCTCCTACATTGGCGATACGAAGATCGGGACGAAAACGAACATCGGAGCGGGAACGATCACCTGCAATTACGACGGCTTTGCAAAGTACCCGACGACGATCGGGAACCGCGTGTTCATCGGGAGCGATTCGGTGTTGATCGCGCCGGTGAGGATCGGGGACGGGGCCTACGTGGCGGCGAGTTCCGCGATTACGGACAATGTGCCGGCGGATGCGCTGGGGATAGCCCGCGGCAAGCAGGTGAACAAGCCAGGATGGGCAAGCAGGAAGCGGCGGGAACTGGCCGCGGGTGATAGCGGCAAGAAATCGTCGAAGAAGGGCCGCAAGAGGGCGCGCTCGCGCCGGTAGCAGTAAAGCGAAAAGTGAAAATCGAGAAGCGAAAAGCGAAAAGGGATCCTGCTGCCTGCGCACCTGCGAGGCTCGACGCGGGTAACAAGTGCGGCTCTGCGAGCCACCTGATGTGCTAAAATTAGGTTTTCCATTCATGCTACCCAGAGGGACATCATGAGATTTGGAGTGGTGGTCTTTCCGGGGTCCAATTGCGACCACGACGCATTTCATGCGATCGGCCACGTGCTGCAAAAGCCGGTGGAATTCATCTGGCACCAATCCGAAGACTTGCGTGGGTGTGACGCGATCATTTTGCCCGGAGGATTTTCCTACGGCGATTATCTGAGGACAGGGGCGATCGCGCGTTTTTCGCCGGTGATGAATGCGGTGGAAAAGTTCGCGAAGAGCGGCGGGCTGGTGTTGGGCATCTGCAACGGCTTCCAGATTCTATGCGAGGCGGGAATGCTGCCGGGGGCGATGATGCGCAATGCAGGGCTGCGGTTCATCTGCCGGCACGTACACATTCGCGTGGAGCAGATGGACAGCCCGTTCACATGCGCGGCCAAGAAGGGCCAAATCCTGAGGATTCCGATTGCGCACAGCGACGGGAATTACACCTGTGACGAGGCAACCCTGGCGGAGTTGGAGAAGAACCGGCAGATATTGTTTCGGTACACGACACCGGACGGGTTGGATGACAAGGCGGGGAATCCAAACGGATCGATGGCGAATATCGCGGGGATTTGCAGCCGCGAGAGGAACGTGGCCGGGTTGATGCCGCATCCGGAGCGCGCAATGGAAGGTGCGCTCGATTCGGAAGACGGGATTGTGGTTTTCCGGTCGATGGTGGAAGTGCTCGTAGGCGCGGCGAGGGCGACGGCGTGAAGCGCGAACAAAATTAGGGGCAAGTTGGGGCACGAGCTATCGTGCCCCAATGGTTTTCGACGGAAGAAAAAGGCTACAAATGGCGACGGCACAGACGGAGATTCGAGTGACGCCGGAAATTGCGGCGGAACACGGCATAACGCGCGAGGAATATGCGCGCATCCAGAAAATCCTGAGGCGCGACCCGAACATCACGGAGCTGGGCATCTTCAGCGTGATGTGGAGCGAGCACTGCTCGTACAAATCGAGCAAGGTGCATTTGAAGCGATTGCCGACGCGCGGGAAATTGGTGGTGCAGGGACCGGGAGAGAACGCCGGCGTGGTGGATATTGGCGACGGGCTGGTGGCGGCGTTCAAGATCGAATCGCACAATCATCCGAGTTTTGTAGAGCCGTTTCAGGGAGCGACGACAGGCGTGGGCGGAATTTTGCGCGACATTTTCACGATGGGAGCGCGGCCGATAGCGGTGATGGATTCGCTGCGGTTTGGGGAGATTGTGGCGTCTCCCGCCTCAGGGGCTAAAACCCAGACCGCAAAGGGCACCGGAAATGTCGCGGCTGAAGCCGCGACCCCCAAACCTAATGAGACGAGCGGGACGAGCGAGGAAGAGGCGGCAAAGAATCGGCGGATTCTGGATGGCGTGATCCGCGGCGTGGGGAGCTACGGAAATTGCTTTGGCGTGCCGACGGTGGGCGGGGAAGTGGCGTTTGAGCCTTGCTATTCGCAGAACCCGCTGGTGAATGCGCTGGCGTTGGGAATTGCGCGGAAGGAAGACCTTTTCTTTGCGAAGGCCAAGGGCACGGGGAATCCCGTGATTTACGTCGGTGCGAAGACGGGGCGCGACGGCATTCACGGCGCTTCGCTGCTGGCGTCGGCGGAATTTACGGAGGAGTCGCAGCAGAAGCGGCCCAATGTGCAAGTGGGCGACCCGTTCATGGAGAAGCTGCTGCTGGAAGCGTGCCTGGAGGCGATGAAGACGGGCGCGGTGGTGGCGATTCAGGACATGGGCGCGGCGGGGCTGACGTGCTCGACGTGCGAGATGGCGTCGCGCGGCGGGACGGGAATCGAGATTGACCTGGCGAAGGTGCCGCAGCG
>JBEKOE010000049.1:0-20051 GCA_049522075.1 Candidatus Acidiferrum sp. | reverse complement strand
GTGCAGGCCGCGAATAAACTGAAGAATCGTCTCCGCCTTCGTTTCGAGAATGGCCTCCATCACCAGATTCCCACGCGAATCCCGAACGGCGACGGAGATCGTTGCCTGATGCACATCCAGCCCAATATACTTGGCATCGTTCATGAGGGCGCTCCTTGTAGGTGATGATGCGAACGATCAAACCCTACTTCAAAGGGGCGCCCTTTTATAATGCGTTACTCCACGAGTTGGGACATTCCGTCGTCGCCAAACGCTACGGAATTGCGGTCCCGCGAATAACCTTGTTCATCTTCGGGGGAGTCTCGCAGATCGCGACGGAGCCTACCAGCGCGGCGATGGAATTCTGGATCGCGATCGCCGGACCTGCCGTGAGTTTTGCGCTAGGGACCATCTTTTGGGAGCTACGGCCGGTCCTTGCCAGCGTCCCGCCGCTCCTGGCTCTTGCGAAATATATGGCGCTGATCAACCTTGGTCTGGGCGCTTTCAATCTTATTCCTGCTTTTCCTTTGGATGGAGGCCGCGTCTTTCGAGCGATTATCTGGGCCATCAGCGGGAATTTTCGTCGCGCCACCTCCATCGCGGTCTTTACAGGACGCTTTTTCGGCTTCCTTATGATCTTTCTTGGCGTTTGGCAGGCTATGGCCGGGAGCTTCTTCAACGGTATGTGGACGGCATTCATAGGCTGGTACCTGGAAAGCGCCGCGACTAGCCAGGTGCAAGAGCAAAGAGTGAAGGATTTGCTGGCGGGCCATAAGGTTTCGGAGATGATGACTCGGGATTGCGCGCAGATCCCGGATGACCTGACCTTGCAAGAGCTCGTCGAAAACCACATCTTGGCCGGCGGGCATCGCTGCTTTGTAGTAGTCCATGGGGACAAGGCCATTGGACTGGTTACCCTTGCGGAAATCAAGAAGGTGCCGCGGTCGTCTTGGCCCACGACGAGTGTGACGCAAGTAGTGATCCCGGCTGACAAGCTTGTGTCGACGCCAGCGGACGCAGAGGTGTGGACAACCATCGAAAAGATGGAGCGGAACGGAATCAATCAGCTCCCTGTGGTGGAGCGCGGCAGACTCATCGGAGTGTTTTCGCGTGACGATCTGGTCCACTATATGGGGACTTTGCAAAGTCTGCGTGCGTAAACGATGCCGTGCGCCAGCCATCGCGCTTGAGACCTTCCAACGCTGAAGAGAAGCAAGATCACCGGTCTCCCTACAGCAATGAAGCGTGCTTCGCGCGAATCCAGATCTCGACCTCTTGGTGTAGAGATTCCGCAATCGCCCTCATTTCCTGAAGCTCTCGATCCGAGATTCCACCGCCAATATCATAGCTGCTGACGTTTCGCTTCTTTCGAAATGCGTCAAAGCTTCGGATGAATTCTGCGCTCTTGCCGAGCGTAAGTGAAAGAGACTGGATGATCCGATAGTGATGGCTATCTCTGGATGCACGGTATCCGGCGGCAGCAAGCGCCGCCGTAGCGGCCTGCAAAGCAGCGTTGTACGCAATGGCAAAGCGCCAATCAATTGAAACATCTTTGGACTGGCTGTCTTTCAGATCGCGTTCCACGATGCTTAGCAGGTTTCCGATTTCCTCTCGGCTGCTCCGGTGAGTATCGAGCCAGCCGTTCTTAACCCAGTCTTCGAAGCTCATGCTCGTCTCCGACCACAAAAATCTTTTTCTGTCGTAATAGGGTTGTCAAAAAGTAGTTCTTCGCCTTCAGCTTCGCGCCATATTCTGACGGAGGATATACAGTCGGGTTAATCTCCCGGCCAAGTTTGGTCTCTACCGTGCTCAGACACGAGACGACTTCGCCGAATCCGACGTCCCCGATGACCAAGACGTCGATATCACTCGACGCTCTCTCCACGCCCTTCGCGACCGAACCGAAGATAAAGGCAGCTCGGACGCGATCTGCCACCGGCTGCAGGGCTTGCTGGATAACGTCTCGAATCCCCGCGGTCTTGGTAAGAATGCCTTTGAGTTCGGAAAAAATCGGGTTGGCCGAATTCGCCTGGTAGTAAACTTGGTTTCCTCGCCTCACCCGTAACACCAGTCCGGCATCTGTGAGCTGCTTGAGTTCCCGCTGAGCAGCGCCAAGGCCAGTTTCCGTCCGTCGCACGAGGTCGCGCAGATAGAACTGTTCCTCGGCGTGACCATAGAGCAGAGCAAGAATGGCCCGGCGCGTATCGCCAAAGAGAAGCTGTCCGAGAGAGGAGACTGTACCCATTTCAGGTACGATTGTACCCCATTTGAGTACAACCGTCCAGATCTCCCCAGAGCATTCACGTGGCTACTCACTCGAGCCCATCCACATTCCAACAGGAGTTTGGGAAGGCTGCAATCCGAAGTGGCAGCCTATCATTTGTGGCTTCTGCCGTTGCGCGGCAGAGTCCATTTCTTGGTTCATTCATGGTCCAGCACCTGTTCTTCAGGGTTCCAAAGCGCGACTTTGGTAGCCATCCGGACCACGTAGCTTCAATCAGATGCCAATAGGTTGTGTACTGTCACGGCAGAGGTAGTCGTGGGATCGAACCCTCCAAGAAAATTCATTCTGCTTTTCACGATGTCGGCCCGCCATCCGCGCCGCATGATTTTGTCACGCACCAATGACCGACCATCGTGCAGAGCTTACTGCCCACTTATGCCCCCGCGAATCTGGGTTAAATAACTTCCACACAAGACATTATGGCGGAGGCGTGTGGAAGTCGAATCCACCATTCGGCCCGCGAGAAGGGCCGAATCGCCGGCTTTGAAGGCCGGGAAGGTCACCGGACCCCTTTCGCCCCCGTTGCAGCAAGGTCATCAGACTACAGAGTTTACTCAACGCTTTCAACTTGGGCCTCATCCGCGACTGACTGTGTAGGGCGCGAACGATTCCCTGCCGGTCGACTGACGGCCTTTTGGCAACCCCTTCTACAGCCTGTCTCGTAAATTCTTCGAGCTACCATCCTGCGCAGCTCAGGGGTTAAGACCTCTGAATTAGAGGACCTTTTCGACATGGCTGAACAGGCTGCGGAAAGACAGCCAAGAGGCTTTCTTCAGAGCTTCCGCCAGAAATCGGCGGACGCAAAAGGCGCGAAAGCCCATTGGTTGCAGAAGTTTTACGCCGGGGCTGAAGCCCCGGCCTCCTAAAGAAGAGACTTTTTCCGCAAGCTGTACCCTTCGCTGCGCTCGGTGTAAAAAGCTATGCCCTCCCAAGAGCCATTTATGAGCTGGCTTCTGATCAGAAGCTTGTTTATCAGGACTATTCTGGTCGGGATTCCGTGTGCAGCTCATTTTTGTGACGAACCGCACAGCCCCGTGACGCGCGGCAGCTTGTATAATGTAGTTGGACAAAGCAACTCGGTTTGGTCCGCTGTTCCCATCCTCGGTGCTTCGCTCCCGCCGATGCCGGGTGAGGGAAAGTTGGGATGAAGTTTTGGGCCCGAAGGACTAGCTGGCTGATCTGTGGCATCCTGGCGGCAGGATTCTTCCCGCCACACTGTTCGGCATCCGGCGGCGGCGCTCCCCGCACGCAAGCATACGATATTGCCCAAAAACATTTGCTGAGTTTTGTCGGCGAACCTCTTCCCGGGCATCCTACCGTGCAGGGCGCTCCCTCGTTTTACGGCCCGGATATCCTTTATCAATACATGGACGGCGGGGCGGACGTTTATCTCCTCTATGATTTCCAGGTCCTGCTGCACCAGGACTTCAAAAGCGGGCAGGCCGAACTGGCCGTGGACATCTTTGACATGGGCAACTCCGAAGACGCCTTCGGGATGTATGCGGCGGAGCGCGCGCCAGGCTACAACTTTCTGAATATTGGCATCGAGGCTTACCGCAACGAAGGCATTTTGAATTTTCTGCAGGACCGCTACTATGTCAAGCTGGCGGGTTTTGGCCCCGGCTCGGATGATTTGTTGGAGAAAATTGCGCGCGTCCTCTCGGAGAGGATTGCCGGGACACGGACGTTCCCTACCCTGCTCGAGAAGATTCCGCAAGAGCATCGCGTGAATCACTCGGAACAGTTCACGCGGAAGGACCCGCTGGGTCACTCGTTTCTGGGCCCGGCGTACGTCGTGAGCTATAAACAGGGCGAGGTGGAGAGCAAGCTGTTGATTTCCGTGGCCAAGGATCCTGCCGAGGCGAAGACCAGGCTGGAATCGCTGGCGAAATATTTTCGCGAGAGCGGCAAGTGTGAAGCTGCCCCCGATTTGGGCGACGGCGCAATTCAGGCCAGCAACACTTTCGAGGGACACGTGATTGCCGTTGCACGGGGACATTACCTGATTGTGGTTATAAATCCGGCGGGCGATGCGGCGGCGGCGCTGAAAAAGACGGCACAAGGTTTGAAGTGACAGGAAGCGGATTGATTTTCGTGGCATCGCAAACCGAGGAGACCCCATGAAAGACTGCCCCCGCAGAGCATTCCTGAAGACGCTCGCGCTGGGAGGCGCGGCGTTGAAACTTGGGCCGTTTGCGTGGGATGCGCTCGCGGCGGCGTCCGGCCCGGCGCTGAGCATCGCGCACTATCGCACGTCTCCGAAGGAGCCAGACGGCGTTTCCGAAGAATCGCAGCGCTTGACCCGGGAAGCGATCGCCGGGCTTGGGGGTATGCAGCGATTCGTGAACCGCGGAGACATCGTGTGGGTGAAACCGAACATCGGCTGGAACCGCAAGCCGGAACAAGCGGCGACAACCAATCCAGACATTGTCTCGACCGTAATTGCGCTGTGTTACCAGGCGGGCGCCAAGCACGTGATCGTGAGCGACAACCCGTGCAACCCCGCCGTGGCTTCTTTTGCACGCAGCGGAATTCAGGAAGCGGCGCAGAAAGCGGGCGCGGACTGCTTCGTGATGGACGATCGCAAATTCAAGAGCACCAAGCTGAACGGCAAGGTTCTGCCGGCTTGGGAAGTGTATGCCGATGCGCTGGGCGTGAATAAATTCATCAACATTCCGATTGCCAAGCACCACGGGCTGTGCAAAGCCACGCTGGGGATCAAGAACCTGATGGGTGTGATGGGCGGCGAGCGCAACCGCTTCCATCAGGACTTAGGCAACACGTTAGTGGACCTTGCCGCGTTTTTCCGCCCGAGCTTGGTTGTGCTTGATGGCGTGCGCGTGCTGACGGCGAATGGGCCGAGTGGCGGCAACCTGGCGGACGTGCAACGCCGTGACACCGTGGTTGCGGGAGTGGATCAGGTGGCGGTGGATTCTTTCGGAGCAACCCTGCTGGGCCTGAAACCGCAGGACATTGGCTACATCGTCGAAGCCAGCAATCGCAAGCTCGGAACGATGGATTTCGAATCTCTGAAACCCCGGCGCGCGGAATTGTAATCGCAGGCTAGGCAACCGGCACAATCTTCATGGCGAAAAAAGACATTTCGTGGCCAGTGTGGCTCCGCCGGGCGAGCCAGACCGGGTTCATGCTGCTGTTCCTCTATTTGTTCATTCAGGCGGCCTACCATCCCATCAACCGGCTCGGCGGCCGCGTCACTCTATTCTTTGATCTCGATCCGCTGGCGTTTCTCTCCGCCTGGATAGCTTCGCATCAGATTGCCACATCCATGCTGCTCGCGCTGATTACGCTCGGGGCGACAATCATCTTCGGCCGTTGGTTCTGCGGCTGGGTGTGCCCCGTCGGAACGCTGCACAACCTGGTGACTGCCTGGCGGAAAACATCTGCCAAGGCGCGCCTGACCGTCGGCGGCTACACGAAGTGGCAAAAATCAAAATACTATCTGCTTGGCGGCTTGCTGGTGGCTGCGCTGCTGGGGTTGAATCTCGTGGGCTGGTTCGATCCTTTCTCGTTCTTTTACCGGAGCACGGCCATCGTGCTCTATCCCACGGCAAATGATGGAATAAAATCACTGTTCACGTGGATCTATCAGGCCGATCCGGGCATCGGCAAAGCGAGGCTCACGGTGGTCACCGAGCCCATCTATGAAGTGCTGCGGCGGCACGTCCTGGCTGCGTCTCAGCCGCACTTCTACGGAACATTCCTCATCGCGCTCATCTTTTTCGCTATCCTTTTGCTCAACCTCTATCGCGCGCGATTCTGGTGCCGCTACATCTGTCCCCTGGGCGCGCTGCTCGGCGTCGCAGCCAAGAATCCGATCGTCCGGCTGAAACGCAACGACGAGATCTGCAACGACTGCCGCCTTTGCGTTACGGACTGTCAGGGCGGGGCGAATCCGGATATAGCGGAAGGGTGGAAACCCTCGGAATGTTTCTACTGCTGGAATTGCCACGAATCCTGCCCGCTCCATGCCGTAACGTTTCGCGTGGACATCCCCGGCGCGAAGGGTTTCACAGCGTTATTCCAGTGGTTGCGAAATTTCTTCCGGCCGCCGCGCCCGATGCAGTTGGATCTGAAACGCAGATCGCTTTTGGTCTCGGGAGCCGCGGGCATCGGGGCCGTGCTCCTGGTGCACACGAGCGCGCAGGGCGAAGGGAGCGAATTCAATCCCGCGTTGATTCGTCCTCCCGGTGCAGCGGGCGAAGACGAATTCCTCGCCAAGTGCATACGCTGCGGCGAGTGCATGAAAGTTTGCCCGACGAACGCGATTCATCCGGCCATGAGCGAAGGCGGGATGGCCGGCCTGTGGACTCCCGTGCTGAAAATGAGGATCGGCTACTGCGATTACGAGTGCACATTGTGTTCGCAGGCTTGCCCCACCCATGCGATTCAAAAGCTAACCGTCGAAGAAAAGCAGAAGCTGCGGATCGGGACGGCGTTCTTCGATCGCGACCGCTGCTTGCCCTACGCTTCCGCGCGTTCCTGCATCGTGTGCGAAGAACACTGCCCGACGCCCAAGAAAGCGATTTGGTTCCAGGAAGTGCAGGTGATGACGCCGGGGGGAACTTCCGTCACGGTGAAGCAGCCACACCTGAATCCCGACCTCTGCATCGGCTGCGGGATTTGCGAAACCAAATGCCCCATCAGCGACGAGCGCGGCGTGCGCATCACCAGCGTGGGCGAAACGCGCAATCCCAAGAATCAGATTTTCCTGCCTGACGCCTATTCCGGCTACGGTAGCGGCCAAAACTGAAGGTGATATTTCGAGGAGCCAAACATGAAAAACCAGAACGAGTGGAATCGCAGGGAGTTCATCGTCAAGCCGCTGGCTCTGGCCGGCGCCGCGGGAATCCTGGGGCGGACTGATCTGCTCTTCGCCAATCCGCCGATGAAGACTGTCGCATCCGGTCCGGTCTTGCAGCGCATCCTCGGCAAGACGGGCTTGACGCTTCCGGTAGTCAGCATGGGCGTGATGAACGCGGACATCCCGGGACTCCTGCGGCGCGCGTACGAACTGGGCATACGCCACTTTGACACCGCCGGTGGGTACCAACGGGGCCGCAATGAGGAAATGGTTGGGCAGGTCATCAAGGATTTGGGCGTCCGCGGAAAGGTGACCGTTGCCACCAAGGAAGCCGTCCGGGATCACGATCGCGAGCTAAACACCGCGGACGGCAAAGCGCGCTTTATCGAAATGGCGGAAAAAAGCCTGAAGCGGCTGCAGATGGATCATGTGGATATTCTGTTCTACCACGCTGTGGATTCCGTGGAAGAAGTGCGCGCGGAAGGCCCGCTGGAAGCTTTGCGCACGCTGAAGAAAGAGGGCAAGACGCGCTTCATCGGAATTTCCACGCACAAGACCGTGGACGTTATCAGTGAGGCGATCCGGCTGGACATGTTCGATGTGGTGCTGGTCACGTTCAATTACACGATGGCGCACGACAACGGCATTTTGAGCACGATCGAGCGCGCGGCAAAAAGCGGCATCGGTGTCATCGCCATGAAAACGCAAGCCGGCGGCAGCGTTCGCCCGGACGTTCACCTGCCGAAGCCGCTTCCGCCTGTGAGCCAGACCGCGCTGCTGAAGTGGGTGCTCAATCATGACTTTGTGACCACGGCGATTCCCGGCTTCAGCACCTATGAGCATCTGGAACAGGATTTCTCCGTCGCCGGCAATCTGACGTACACCGAAGAGGAGAAAACGTTTCTGGCCGACAAGAGCTTCGCGGCGCAAGCGGAATTCTGCCAGCAGTGCGGCGAGTGCCGCGAAGCTTGCCCCAAGCGGGTGGAAGTCCCGGCATTGATGCGTTCGCACATGTACGCCCTGCAATACGGCAATACAGACATGGCGCGGACCACGCTTGCCGGAATTCCTGCGGGCAAGGGATTGGAAGCCTGCAGAAGCTGCGATTCATGCAGTGTAGCGTGCCGAAACTCCGTGCAAGTTGCCCGGAAAATCGGCGAACTCAAGGCGTTGACGCGCGGGACTGCCTTCTCCGTCTGAGCAACCGCGACGATGCGCTAATTTGCGGCTGTTGAATTTTCCTAATTTCACCCCTGCACCGCGGGTCCTTGCCCGATTCACGCATTTTGAAATAGCGCTATTCGGGCCTCTGCCCCATAATCTCCCAGAACTGCCGATCAGGCTTAAGGTGTGGCCGGCACGGCAAACAATCGATCAAAGAGGACGATGATTTTTCCGACTG
This sequence comes from Candidatus Acidiferrum sp., assembly GCA_049522075.1. Taxonomy (GTDB): domain Bacteria; phylum Acidobacteriota; class Terriglobia; order Acidiferrales; family UBA7541; genus Acidiferrum. The sequence goes on along the minus strand of JBEKOE010000049.1, from coordinate 11,564 downwards.
AAACCCTTTCGGCCTGACGGGCGTCAAACTGAAGTCGTTTGCCACGCGTGAGCAAGAATCATTGTCTTCTGTGAGGAGGCTTTATGCTTGCGACTGCCATTGACCGGCGCACCTTCCTCCGCGTTTCCGCGATTAGCGGCGGCTTTCTGCTCGCCTGCCACGTGCCCATCTTCCCGGACGTCCTTGCGGGACAAGCGGCAGGCCCTCAACCGCCCGCCCAGGCCTTCGTTCCCACAGCATTTATTCGCGTGGCCGCCAATGGAATTGTCACCATAATCGCGAAGAACCCCGAGGTCGGCCAGGGCGTCAAAACGCACCTTCCCATGATCATCGCCGAGGAGTTCGATGTGGATTGGAAGGACGTCCGGATCGAACAAGCGGATCTGGACGAGACAAAGTATGGGCGACAGGTCGCTGGTGGAAGTACGTCCACACCCGTAAACTGGGACCCGCTGCGCCGCGTGGGCGCCGCCTGCAGGCAGATGTTTGTGGCCGCCGCCGCGCAGACGTGGGCCGTGCCGCAATCGGAATGCGAAACCTCTACCGGGCGCGTAATCCATACGGCTTCAAAACGCACACTCACCTACGGAGCGCTGGCGGAAAAAGCCGCCGCCTTGGCGCCACCGGATTTGAATTCCGTCACCCTGAAGAATCCGAAGAACTACAAGATCATAGGCAAACCGATCACGGGCGTGGATGTTCCTTCCATCGTGACAGGCAAGCCGATTTACAGCATCGACTTTCGCGTTCCTGGAATGTTGTGGGCCGTTTATGAAAAGTGCCACGTGTTCGCGGGAAAAGTGGTGACGGCAAACGTCGATGAGGTGAAGTCCTTACCCGGAGTGCGGCAGGCATTTGTGGTGGAAGGCACGACCGAACTTCTCGGCCTGCACAGCGGCGTGGCCATTCTTGCGGATACCTGGTGGCAAGCCAACTCCGCGCGCCAGAAACTCCAGATCAAGTGGGACGAGGGAGCCACCGCGCAACAAAGCAGCGAAGGATACGCGCGCCGCGCCCTGGAACTTTCCAAACAGGAGCCGGCCATCACGCTTCGTAAGGATGGCGACGCAGAGGCCGCGCTGCGCTCCGCCGCGAAGATCGTCGAGGCCGCGTATGATTACCCATTCCTCGCCCATGCGCCGATGGAACCCGAAAACTGCCTGGCGCATTTCCATGACGGGAAACTGGAGTTCTGGTCGCCCAGCCAGACGCCCGAATCCGGCCGCATGCAAGTGGCCAAGGTGCTGGGGATTCCGCACGACGACATCATCGTGCACATGATGCGGGCGGGTGGTGGGTTTGGGCGCCGGCTGACGAACGATTACATGCTCGAAGCGGCCGCCATCGCCAAGCGCGCAGGCGTGCCCGTAAAGCTCTTATGGACGCGCGAGGACGATTTCCACCACGATCACTATCGCCCCGCGGGATTTCATTTCCTGAAAGGCGGATTGGATACTTCCGGAAAAGTCGTGGCGTGGCGAAATCATTTCGTGACTTTCGGCGAAGGCGAGCAGTTTGCTCCCGCCGCGAACATTCCCGGCAACGAATTCCCGGGAACCTTTCTGCCGAATTTCCATTTCGGCGCGTCGCTGATGCCCCTGGGCGTGCCGACGTATGCTCTGCGCGCGCCGCGCAGCAATGCGTTTTCCTGGGTCTTCCAGTCGTTTACCGATGAACTCGCGCACGCCGCGGGCAAGGATCCCGTGGAGTTCCGACTGGAGTTGCTGAGCCTGGCGCGCGTCACCTCGCCCGATTCAAAGCCAGACCCCTTCTCCGGCAATTTGGACGCCGCACGAATGCAAGGCGTCGTACGCCTGGTTGCGGAGAAATCCGGCTGGGGCAAGCGAACCCTGCCGAAAGGCACGGGGATGGGCGTCGCGTTCCAATTCTCGCATCGCGGATACTTTGCAGAGGTCGTGGAGCTCAGCGTTGATGCCCAAAACGCGGTGAAAGTGAACAACGTGTGGGTGGCCGGGGATATCGGCAGTCAGATAATCAACCCTAGCAACGCCGACAATCAGGTGCGCGGCGCGGTCCTGGAAGGATTGAGCTCGGTGATGAGTTATGAAATCACTATCGACCACGGGCGCGCGGTGCAGAGCAATTTCCACGAATATACTCCCCTGCGCATGAATCAGTTGCCTGTCGCGGTCGAAGTGCACTTCCTGCACACCGATAATCCTCCGACAGGATTGGGCGAGCCCGCGCTGCCGCCCGTTCTTCCGGCGGTGTGCAACGCGCTCTTTGCGGCAACGGGGAAGCGCGTTCGCTCCCTGCCCTTGGCGAAACACGGCTTTAGCTGGGCCTGAGCTACGTCCGCCGGCGTTCGTTCCGTGGGCTCAGCGGATAACCTACGGACAGGAAGGTGGCACCTTGGGCGAGGTCAGGATCCCCGTAAATTCCGGCGAACTGCCGGTGTACGTTTCGACTCCCGAACAGGGCGCACCGTGGCCCGGCGTGGTGGTGCTCCACGACGTCGGTGGCATGTCGGAAGATCTGCGCAACCAAACACGGTGGCTGGCGCAAGCGGGATTCCTGGCAGCGGCTCCGAACCTGTACTTTCGCGGCGGAATGGTGAAATGTCTGTTCGCCATCGCGCGAGACCTGAAGGCCCGGCGCGGTCCGACGTTCGACGACGTGGAGGCCGTGCGCACGTGGCTGATTGCGCAAGAAGGATGCTCGGGCAAGATTGGCGTCATCGGGTTTTGTATGGGAGGCGGGTTCGCGCTGTTGCTCGCGCCGGATCATGGATTCGGCGCCGCGAGCGTGAATTATGGCGGGCAGCTACCTCCGGATGCCGAGAAATTCCTTGCGCACTCATGCCCGATGGTGGCGAGCTATGGGGCCAAGGACCGCTGGACCCAAGGCGTGCCGCAGCAGTTAGAGCAGACGCTCGCCGCGGCAGGTATCGCGCACGACGTGAAAGAGTATCCGGAAGCGGGCCACTCGTTCATGAACAACCCAGATAAATGGTGGTTCGGGGCGCTACGTGTCATTCACATTGGTTATCACGAACAGTCGTCGGATGATGCTCGGAGAAGGATCATCAGCTTCTTTCACAAGCACCTGGGAAGTTAGTGCAAACAGGACTCACCTTCGGACAATATGAGAGGACATCTGTCCATCATTCCCGGATGTTGCTCGGCGACGATTGACGCGGATCTGCCGCTCTTCAAGCGCTGGGCTGCATCGGACGTTCGTGGATGATCATCCAGCAAGTGCCGAACTTGTCCCGGAGCATGCTAAAGCGGAAAGCAAAGAACGTCTCCTGCATGGGCATGAAGATCTCGCCACCGTCGGAGAGCAGAGCATGAATCCGCTCCGCCTCTTGTATGCTGTCGAGGCCTAGCGAGAGATAGGCGCTGCGCATTGGCTGGAAGCGTTCCGGCGGAACATCGCTTGCCATGAGCTCCGTGTCTCCGATGGTTATGCAGGCATAAAGGATGGCCTTCTGCCAATTCGGCGGCACGTTGTTGGGAGCCGGCATTTCGCCATGGGTCATCATCATCGTGATCTTTCCGCCGAGATGCTTTTCGTAGAAACGGAAAGCCGGCTCGCAGTTGCCGCCATAGTTGAGATAGGCGCGTAGCTTCATTGTTCTCTTCTTCCTTTCGGGATGGGATGTGGATGGCCGGACACCCCGGTTGAGCGGCACCGTCGAGGCATTAACCAAAATTTACGATCTAACCCTCTAACTCGCAGATGATACTCTTCTCCCGCCCTCCCGCACAACGAGCTTGCCGCCACAGCCCGCCCCCTCGACGCTACTTGAACAAGCCGACTCTTGACAAACGCTTGCGGTAGAACTGGGATACTGGTAAGCCTTACGTCGGGTGATGCCACTTGCCGGAAAATGCCCGGGCCTACGAAGAAAACCTCCGTGAGTCTGTATCAAAGTGAACAGATATAGGCATCGGCAACGTCTAGAGTTGGAATGAAGTAAAAGAACCGCAGGACGGCGGGTGTACAATACCGTCTAGAAGTTCAAAACGGAGATTTTGGCTGAGGAGGGACGGAGATGCGACGACTTGGAAACCTATTGACCCTGGTGGTGGCCATGATGTTTTGCGCCACCGCCGGCTTCGCACAGGACGGAAAGTTAAAGATTAAGGTGATTCCGAAGCATGCATATGTGTTTGTGGACGGCAAAGCCATCCGCGACGGCAGCGAAACAATCTCTGTCAGCACGGGGAAGCACGTGGTCGCTGTCTTGAATTACGGTTACAAGACCTCGACCCAAGACGTCAACATCGATTCGGGTAAAACAACAGATCTGAGTGTTACGCTCGAGGCCGCTGGCGCGGCTGTGAATGGTCCCTACGGCCAGATCGAGTTCAAGGGAGGAGATAGCCACGCAGCGGTCTTGTTGAACGGCAAGACTCCCTCCTATTTTGTGGGGCATGTAGGTGCGACGAACCACGATTGGTGGTGGCACAGAAATCTGCTCGTTCCGCCAGGGACCTACCATGTGGATGTGACTAAGAATGGTAGCGACGTCTGGACGGGCGATGTCACCGTCGCTGCGAACCAGAAGGTCTCCATCGACCTGACCAAGAGCGGCGCTCAGACGACCAAGGACAAGAAGGACCTCGCGAAGTTGACGAGCGAGCCGCGCTATAAGGGCGGGTGGATAAGCGATAGGATCGCTGTCGCGGGTGTGACCGGCAATTTCAGTCTTGCACCTGCCAGCATCAACTGCAGCCAATCCTCGACTCTCACCTGGCAGACGGCCGAAACGGTGGAGGCGACCATCAGCGGGATTGGCACCGTGCCAACAAGCGGCAGCCAGTCCGTGACACCGCACGCAACCACGACGTACGACTTCAATGCAGCGGGTCCGGGCGGAATGGTCAAGGGAAGCGGGACGGTCAGCGTCAATACGAAGGTGGACGCGACCCTCTCCACCAATCCAGCTGAACTCCATTTCCGGAAGATTGGCGACAAGGTCATTCGGCAGGAATCCTCCACGCTGAGCTGGTCCACCGCGAATGCTGATGCGATTAGCCTCGACCCCGTTGGCAAAGTCGATCCGAGTGGCAGTCAGACGGTCAAGGGCGAGCCAAAGAAGACTGACCTTGGCCCGGTGGACGAATCAACGACGTACACGCTGAACGCAACGAACGTCTGCGGCGGCTCGGCTACGCAAACAGCGGCGATTCACATTACCGGTTCGGTCGAACCGATTCCGGAAGTCGTGCTGCAGAGCGTCTTTTATCCCACAGACTATCCCGACGAGAAGCACCCGCAAGTCGGATTGGTCAAGAGCCAGCAGCTGGACCTCGCAACCCTATCCGTTGGGTTCAAGAAGTATCTCGAGTACGATCCAGACGCCAAGCTGTCAGTGGAAGCGCACGCGGATGCACGCGGCTCGGTGCCCTTTAACCAGGATTTGAGCGAACGGCGCATCGAGCGCATCAAGCAGTATCTTGTCGAGCAAGGTATCGCGGCCAGCAAAGTTCAGACCGCAGCTTACGGGAAAGAACGTCCAATCGATAAGACAGCCGTAAAGGAACTCGAGGCCACGAACCCGAACCAGCCGCCCAAGGCGCGTCTCAAGAACGTCGAGGGCAATTGGCTGGCATACAACCGCCGCGTGGATATAGTGCTTCTGCCCTCGGGGAAGAAGTCGCCCCAGTTCTACCCGCACAATGCCGACGACTCCCAGATTATCTGGCAGGTGCCGAAACCAACACTGAAGAAGGTCGAAGCGGACCAGTAATCAATCCCAAAATATGGGCGCGCCGGGGAGCTTGTCTCTCCGGCGCGTTCTTGTTTGGATCCAGTTCCCTCCCGGGTCCGTTTCTTTTACAGGACAGGCGCTAGGTCATGACTGATAAACGCCATAACCGCCGAAGTGGGTACTAGGAGCAAGATGTCCGGTTTCCCGACTTACCGGGACTTCCGCTATTTCGCAGTGACTTCTGGTTAGTGCTTACCGGCAAGATCGAGCCAGTCGAAGAACAGCCGTGAACGTTGCGCCGCTCGCCCAGAGATCGGTCCGTTTGTCACCACTGTCGCGCTGCTGTATCCTCCGTCCAGAGCCCTGCATTTGGAGGCACCATGACGCAAACCCTAAAACCCCTCGACTCGCTGCTTGTGACTTTCGTACTCGCCACACTGGCTATCGGCCTGCCTATTCTCGTAGTGTTGTCGATCCGCTTTCTGTGGGACCGCAACTTGAACCTCGGCCGTTCTAAAGAGCTCGAAAAGCTCATCTGGCAGTTGCACCGCATCGCGAGCGCACTGGAGCACCAAATGAATTTGTCATTTCCCTCGGTTCAGCCGGGCACGGAAGAGCCTAGTGATCTCGCCGACCTCCAGCAGCTTGCTGCTCAAACGAAAGCCGCTACCCAGAGCGTTGCAACACCCAGTACTGCGGCGCCCACGACGCAGGAGCCTGCCGCGCAACAGCCCGTGGCTCCAGAGCAAGCCGCCCAGCAGGCCCCTTTTCCTCCGCTTGTGCCTAGAGAGCCCTCTGCCGAGGCTCCGCGCCACGCCGGCGTCAACTCCATGTTCGGGTTCTAGTTCTAGTTTTTCCCGTACAAGTGGGTTTTAGGACGAATATGTCCGATTAGGCGACTTACCAGGACTTGTGATTTAGGTCTTACTATTTCCGTGACACGTGCCTACTCTGCTCAATCATGCAGCTGTGCCTGAGACCGATTCCTCGCTCTTGTTATTGCTGATTTGTGGCTTTGTCGTTTTGAAATGGGCTCCCCCAGGTAATTTTTGGCCTTCATGTCGCGTAACTATCTTTAAGCAAGTATTCGGCAAGCGAGCGCGCTGTTAAGGGACAAGGCATGGCCATGTTAGAAGGCGAGCGTGGTAGTAAAACAGCTGACCGTGCGCCCAGTCACTGGGCGAAATTGCCGATTTTGCTGCGGGCTATCATCTCCAGCCTTCTTCTTACAGTTGCCGCGATCAACGTATGGCCGCTGTTGCTTCTGAAACTTAGCATGCCGCTCGCTGCGTTCGCCGAACTGATATTCCTGTGGCTTTTTCTCTGGTGGACAGGCGGAGGAGGTCCACCACACTCAACGGAAGCCTTTCGCGCCACGGCATTCCGAAGTCGTAAACTCTCGCCCACACAGTGGTCCTGGGGCCTTGTTGCCGCGTTCTTCTTCGCCGCGACGATTCATGCCTCAATTGTTTTGCTATTCCGCTTTGTGTCGTTTCCGATCGCGGCATTCCGCCACGGATATGATATTTCCTTCATTTCTTCCCAGCCCCTGAGGTGGCTCGCAGTTGTGGTCTCTGCCATATCGGCTGGGATTTGCGAAGAGACCGGTTTTCGCGGCTACATGCAACGCCCGATCGAACAGTGCCATGGCGCGCCGGTGGCCATTCTGATTTCCTCGCTGTTCTTCATGGCTCTGCATCTCACCAAAGCGTGGGCGACGTCGGGAATGGTCCCCATCGTGTTTGGCGCAGGCGTGCTGCTGGGACTTCTTGCCTGGTCCTCCCGATCGCTCCTTCCCGGCATGATCGGTCACGTCGTGATGGACATTGGGCTGTTCGCCTATTGGTGGACCGGTATTGCCGGCGACTTTTCCGCCCGGACGATTCCCGAGACTGGTGTGGATCGGCCTTTCCTTATCGCGTTGGCTGCGTTCGTAATGTCCCTGGGTATCGTGCTGCTTGCGATATCGAGACTCCGACGAATAAATTGGCCCACATGTTGACCCAAGAGTGGCGTAGGTTCATGCGTTCACTGTCATGCCACCGCGTCCGCCGCGACAGCGGCTCAGTCCTAACGCCGTTACCGGAGATGTTGGTCCCGTTACCCAAGTTACCGGTAAGGTGACTTACCAGGAGTTGACAACTTACAGCCGGACAGGCGTTGATGGCGTTCGATGACCGCCGTGAGCTCTCCTACACTTGGGACACGACCGCGGCCCAACGGACCATGGAGAACGCGCGTTCACCGCCCCTGGTCCAAGTTTACGCCATCGTCTGCCGCTCAGGGATGGCCGAGGCGAACCGTTAGATTGCCGAAAGCCATAACGTCGCCGCGGATTATCTCAGGGCGTTCGGAAAACCGGCCCCGCCCCACGTGAAATGGCTGAGGCTCCAGATCAATTCGCAGCACACTGGCTCGGCTGCGGAAAGTTACTTCGCGGACCTGGTTTTCCGTAATATAGAGCAATAATGATTCTGATCACCGGGGGAACCGGCTTCATCGGAAGCCATCTGGTGGAGGCCGTCTGCGCCCGAGGCGAGCCGCTGCGCTGCCTGATCCGCCGCGACAGTTTCAAGCGACATCCTTTCGCGTTGCCTGCCGAAGCTGAGCTTGTGTTCGGTGACCTCGTTTCCGGCGAGGGTCTGAGGGATGCCCTCGAAGGCGCCGGCACCGTGATCCACCTTGCGGGTGTGACGAAGGCGCTCTCGACGAGCGAGTTCTACTCGGGCAACACGCGAGCAACGGAGAATCTCGCGCGGGCGGTCGCCGGCCGCGGGGTTCGGCTTGTGCACGTCAGCTCTCTCGCTGCCATCGGTCCCAGCACCGATGGCACGCCGGTCTCCGATGACGCCGAACCGCATCCCGTCACGCACTACGGAACATCCAAGCTGGAAGGGGAGCGGATTGCGCGGGCGCTGGTTCCTGACGCGGTGATCGTGCGGCCGGCCGTGGTCTACGGCCCGCGCGACACGGACGTGCTGGAAATGTTCAGGTCGATTAGTAGGGGCTTTGTGCTGGAGATCTCGGGCGGCGAACGCTGGTTTCAGGCGATCTATGTAAAGGATCTGGCCGACGGGTTGCTGGCAGCGGCATGCGCCCCTCAAGCCGGCGGCCGCGCGTACTTTCTTGCCCACGCGAAGGCGGTCTCCTGGAGCGAGCTGAATTCCGCGGCGGCGCGCGTCATGCGGAAACGAACGCGAGTCCTACGGATTCCTTCGCCGCTTGCGTACGCCGTAGGCTGCTTCGCGGAAGTTTGCTCGCGACTTACCGGGAAGCCGGTGATCATCTCGCGCGAGAAGGTGAAGGAAGCGCAATGCCGCCACTGGACCTGCGACACGCGCCGCGCGGCGCAAGAGCTCGGCTTCGAAGCGCAGACACCTCTGGAGCTTGGACTCGCCCGAACGCTTGCTTGGTACAAGGAGGCGGGTTGGCTGAAGTATTGAACTCGGATGGGCGCTTTTGGGCCGCTGACAAACTGATCCTGGCTTACCTTGCTGGCACAGGTGCGTTGGTCGCGGTGTACTGGAATCGGCTTCCCGAAGCCCCGGAATTGCTGGCCTTGCACGTTGGGGCTGCCATCGCCATCGTGTTGGCCTCGACGCGCGGCGGTCGCGCGGTGTGGTACTTCCGCCATTGGTATCCGCTTGCGCTGGTGGCTTCCTGCTATAGGGAGATGGCGATCCTGATTCCAGCGGTCCGAGGTGCGGCCACCGACCAATGGCTCGCGGATCTCGACTTTTCGATTTGGCATGCGAATCCGACCGTCTGGCTGGAGCGCGTCCAAACGCCGGCGCTTACGGACTTTCTGCAACTTGTCTATACTCTGTTTGTGCCCGCGGTCCTGTTGGTCCCCTGGCTGTTGTGGCGGAAACGGCGCTTCGCGGACTTTCGGTATTGCGCTTTCCTGATCTCGCTGGGCTTTCTGGCGTCTTATATCGGGTACATCCTTGTGCCTGCGCGCGGGCCCCGCTTCTTGCTCGATCACCTACAGCATTCGCCTTTGCAAGGAGGATGGGTGGTGCACGTGATGCGGACGACGCTTGATCGCCTCGAGTCAGCCCATTACGATTGCTTTCCGAGCGGCCACGGCGAGCTCACAATCATCGCCTGGTGGAGCAGCCGGCAAATCTCGAAGCGGCTCTCCCGGGTGTATTTGGCGTACACGCTATGCATCATTTTTGCTACAGTTTACCTTCGATACCACTACACGGTTGACTTGGTGGCGGGCGCGCTGCTTGCCGCGGTCTTGATTGCGGCGGGGCCCATGATGTACCGGAAGCTGTCAGGAAGAGAGGATTCGATTGCCGCTTGAGGTCGTAACGGCAGATAGCAAGCAGGCATTGAAAGAGTTTATTGAATTTCCCTATTCGCTGTACCGCGGCGACCCTTTTTGGGTGCCTCCGTTGCGGATCGCGGTCAAGGAACTGCTGAACCGGGCCAAGCATCCGTTCTACGCCAACGCGGAGGCCGAGTTTTTCCTAGCGCGGCGCGACGGCCGCGTGGTGGGCCGGATCGCCGCTATCCTAGACCGCAATCACAACAAGTTTCACAAGGAGAACGCCGGGTTCTTCGGATTCTTCGAATCGACGAACGCCCCAGAAGTGGCGGCGGCTCTGCTTGGCGCCGCACGAAAGTGGGTATTCGGCCGCGGCGCAGTGCTGCTTCGGGGGCCGGTGAACCCCTCCACCAACTACGAATGCGGCATGTTGGTCGACGGCTTCGATTCCAATCCGATGGTCATGATGACCTACAACCCGCGCTATTACCCGGCGTTGATGGAAAACGTAGGGCTCCGCAAGGCAAAGGATCTCAACGCTTACGTCACCACCGCGGCGGCAGTCGAGCTGGAGAAGATCGCGCGGGTGGCGGACCGCAAGCTCGCCAAGAGCGGGGTCACGGTCCGGCCCATCAACATGAAGGATTTCGACGGCGAAGTGGGGCGGATCTGGGATGTGTACAACTCGGCGTGGAAGCGCAACTGGGGATTTGTACCCATGACTCGCGAAGAGTTCTTCCTGATGGGCAAAGAGATGAAGCAGATTCTCAAGCCTGAGCTGGCGCTGGTGGGGGAAGCGGGCGGGAAGCCGATTGGGTTCGCACTGGCCTTGCCCGATGTCAATTTCGCGCTCAAGCCGGCGGGCGGCAGCCTCTTCCCGACGGGCCTGCTCAAAATTCTGTATTATCAACGTTCGATCAAAAGTCTGCGTGTCATTGCTCTTGGGGTGGTGGAGGAGCATAGAGCCTCCGGTGTAGCGGCTGCCTTCTATGCCACGCTCGTGCGGACTGCCAGGAAGTTGGGATACAGCGGCGACTGTGAAATGTCGTGGATCCTGGAAGATAACGTTCTGATGACACGCTCCCTGGAAGTGATGGGCGCAAGACACTACAAGACCTATCGAATCTACGAATGGCACTGAACACGAACTTGATGGCCACCGCAAAGGGCGACGTGATGATCTGCGATCGCGACCTGCACGCCAGCTTGGTGGATGGAGCGTTGCGGTCGGTAGCACGGGTGATGCGCTTCCGGCATAACGATCTGGATCATTTCGAGCGGTGCCTAAACAACTGTGCTTCCGAAGAGAAGATCCTGGTGGTCTCCGAAGGCGTGTTCAGCATGGAAGGGGATCTGGCCGAGTTGCACGGACTGGTGAACTTTTCAAAATCCAACGCGGCGCGCATCTATGTAGACGAAGCACACGGGCTGGGAGTGTTGGGGCGGACCGAGCGCAGCCGTGGCAGCGGTCGTTCCTGGATCACGGGGCACTCTCCAGAAACTTAACTGACAACTTCCGCAAGGGGAACAAGTTGCATACGGAGAGCGGCGGCCTGTTTGGCGATTCGTTTTAGCTGTTGTTCGCGGGATTTGTTTTCATAGAACGCA
>JBEKOE010000048.1:0-29546 GCA_049522075.1 Candidatus Acidiferrum sp. | reverse complement strand
TAGCCGTTCTCATCCAAATTGCCGATGATGTTCTCGGCGATTTCCCGCACCGCGTCGGAGCAGATCGTCACGCTCAATTGCCAGGCCAGATGGTCGCTCAGCCCTGCGGGCGAGGAAAGGAACTTCTCAAACGAGGGGCGCTCGGAAATCTCGCGCTCCTGCGACTTGCCGCCATCTCCCCCGGTATCCAGGTACTGGTTGAAAAAGGCACCGACGTCGAACTCGTCGAAGGGATTGGCGGCTTCCTTCTCAGGCACCTTTTCGGTTTCAGCCTTGAGGAAGGTCTCGTCGCTGTAGTTGTCGCTGACGGTGGGTTCTTCGGAAAGCTCTTCCAGAACGGGGTTCGCGATCATCTCCTGGTTGATCATCTCGCGAAGCTCCAGCCGGTTCAGCGCCAGCACGCTGACCATCTGCACAAGCCCGGGCGTCAGAATCTGCTTCTGCTGCACTCTGAGGTTAAGTTTGAGTCCCTGCCAGGCCATGGGTTCCGTTCTTAATCCCGGTTCGCAATCCCTAGGATAAACCTAATTCAGCCGGAAATTGTCGCCGAGGTAGACCCGCCGGACTTCCGGGTCATTGCTCAGAGCCTCAGGAGTACCCTTCTTCATGATTCTCCCATGATTCACGATGTAGGCGCGGTCCGTAACGCTCAGAGTTTCCCGCACATTATGGTCGGTGATGAGCGCGCCAATTCCCGACCGGCTCAATTCCCGGATCAGGTCCTGCAAATCCTTGACGGTCAAGGGATCGATCCCAGAGAACGGTTCATCCAGCAAGATGAAGCTCGGTTGCAACGTCAACGACCTGGCAATCTCCAGCCGCCGGCGTTCCCCTCCGGAAAGCATGTAGGCCTTGCTCTGGCGTACCGTCTCCAGCCCCATCTGGGCCAACAGTTCTTCCAGGCGGTCGCGCTGCTGCTCGGGCGTCAGAGGCAGGGTCTCCAGCACCGCTAGAAGATTCTCTTCGCTGGTAAGTTGCCGGAAAACCGAGGGTTCTTGCGGGAGGTAGCTGATGCCGCTGCGCGCCCTCTGGTACATCGGCAGGTCCGTAATATCCTGGCCATTTAGCAGCACCCGCCCCGCATCCGGCCGGGTCAGCCCCACAATCATGTAAAAGGTAGTTGTCTTGCCGGCGCCATTGGGCCCCAACAAACCCACTACTTCCCCTGGTCCGATTTCCAATTCGACGTTATCGACTACCTTGCGTCCCCGGTAGGACTTGCTGAGATCGACGCCTTGGAGTGTGGGCATTCCGCTTCACGCGGGATCGCTGGGCGGTCCCCTTATCTCTGGACCCGGTGTTTGGTCAGCGTGCGTGAACCATTTCCCGAGTCGACCATGATCGTATCATCCGCTAAAAAGAAGGTCAATTCGCGCCCGGTGGTGGTGCCTTGCTCAGGGTCAAAAAGCGTGGGTTTTCCCCCGCTCAGGACGAATTTTTGGTCCGCAGCGGTGTAAACGCCCTTATCCGCCGTGCCCCGCCGGTCCCCTTGCTCCACGATCACGCCACCGGTACCGACCGCCCGGCTGATCTGTGACGCTCCCCCGTTGCCGTCCCCGCGAGTGAAGAAAAGATCCAGGACCGGCCCTCGCATGCGCTGGTCTTCCGATTGCACCACCACATTTTTCTCCAGGTGCGCGCGGCTGTCCGCGTCCCGATAGGTGAGCGTCCCGCTGCTGACATGCCACAGCCCGGGTTTCTTGTTTGGCGCGGGTGCCGTCACCGCTTGTTGAAAGACGCCGCGAACGTTGCCCAGCGCGTTCATAACTCGCGTCCCACGCAACAACTCGATGGAATCCGCCTCCAGTACTGACGGCCCCTGCCATAGCCGCGCATGGCCCGCATACAGCGCGCGCCCCGTCTTCGAATTGCCCTGCAAGTGATCAGCGGTAATACTCGCGGGCAGCGAGCTGAGGTGCATCGTGCCGCTCTGCCCTGAGAATTCCGTCGAGCGCACGCCGCCTTCCGCCTCGACATCCCCCGTTGCCTGCCAAAACGTGATCTTTGGCGCCCGCGTCTCGCTGCCGGCGTCCCGCACCACGGCCTGACCGGTCAGCACCGCGGTCTGCACTGCCCTGGCGAACTCCCCTTGCTGCGCCTCGGCCGTGCGGTCACCCTCCCTCAGGTGTACGCTTCCCTGCAAATTCATCTGCGACCATTCCCCAGTCGGCTCCAACTTTACAGTTCCTCGCGAGGCAGTGGCCGTTTGTGTGGGCCGCCCCTTCAACTCTCGCTCCGTCTGAACCGATCCCGTGGCCGTCACTAGCTGCGCTTTCCCCGAAGCGCCATAGTCCATCGCCAGCTTGTCCGCTTCCAGTTTCGAATGCGCCCCCGCCGCATCGACCCATTCAAACGTACCTTGTTCGAGTGTCTCGGCACGCTGCAGGTGGCCCGTTTGCCCCTCTTGTCCGCCTTGAAAGGCCATTTGCAGGGCATTCGTCTTTAAGTTCCGCGATGTTCCCGCCTTGGCATCCTGCGTTTGCAGCAGCACGTTGCCTCGCAACGTCAGCAACTTCGCGCGATTCACCCGTGGCCACATCTCCAGTTCGCCGCGTTCGGCCCGAAGCGTTTCCGTTGGTGAACTTCCCTGGACGTTCCCTTCCGCCTCGATCGACTGGATCCAGCGCTCCGGCGTCAGATTGCACGTTAGCTTCTCTGCCTTCAGGCTGTCTTTGCCTTGAGCGCCATGTGAGGTCACCTCCGGTAGTTCGCCGTGTTCTCTGGGCGTCGCCACCAGCCTCTGCGCGCGGTTTTGCGCGTCCAGTATAAGTACCAGCTCCCCGGCGGTAAGTTGCTGCGCCTCCGTCGTGGCCGTTACCGGCCCCTGCATTACTACGGTCCGGGAGTTTTTCCCAAACTCCAGACTGTTTCCGCGCACGGCAACCTCGCGTAGCGTTGCGACCTGCGCCTTCGCTCCGGCCACCGGGGCCGTGGTCTGCAAGTTCAAACGTGCATCCTTCACCAGCCGCAGCACGCCTTCTTCGGAGAAGTAGACTGCGCCTAGCCCCTCGCCGCTCCCATCCGGGAATGAAAACTTTACGGGAGCCACGGTTTGCGCCCGGCCCGTGGCTCGTTCAAAGGTTACCCCGCTGGTTTCCACTCTCACGACCCTTGGGGCGCTGGAAGTTTCCCCCCGGGCACGCTCGGCGGCCACGGCGCTCTGCAGCTCCATCAACACTTCGCCGCTGCATTGAATGGCCCCGTCGCCTTTGGAGTAATTGCAGCTATGCGTGTGGATCACGTCGTTACGGTTGCCTGCTTTCCCGAACACGGTAATCTTCACGTCTTCCAGCAGACTGATGTTCTGGCCTTTGAAGTCCGTTGACTTGGAGGCTTGCAGCGTAAAAATGGTGCGATCCCCGTCCACCTTTGAAAAGGTCAGCCCAATCGATTGACGCTCCTTGTCCTCCGGCAAGGATGGCGGAGCATTCTTCTTCTCTACGTGGGCTACCCACTGCCGCTGGAGGTAGATTCCGAAGGTGATTCCCGCCAGTCCGAGCGCCACCACGGCGGACCACCGCGCATAGCGCGCCGCTTCGCTTCTCTTCATGTTTTCAGTTAATCAGAATTTCCAGGGTGTGTATAGCCACGCGCTTCTAAACCGGCGGCTCTCCGGAATGCCTTTATCTTCTGGTCATGGGGGGGAACACGTCATTCCGAGCGGAGTCTGCGAAGCGAGAAATCTCTCTTCTCTTCGTCTTATCCCGCGGCCTCGCTCGAGGTCGGCAAAATGCCCACGTTTGCCGCGGCCACATTGTCGCGGTTGGTGTTCTTTACCAGGTACATCGCCTCATCGGCCAGGTGCAACAATCCTTCTTTAGTTCTCGCATCGATGGGGTAAGCTGCCACGCCCACGCTCGGCGTGATGTGCGTATTTAATCCGTCTTTCGTCAGCCACACCGTCTCGCGAATCAATTTGTGCAGCCTGCGCGCCACGTTGATGGCATTCTCCTTCGACGTTTGTGGCAGCAGGATCACGAACTCGTCCCCGCCGTAGCGGAACGCGAAATCGATCAGCCGGCAGTTGGTCTTCAGCGCCTCCCCAATTTCCGCCAGCAGCCGCGATCCCACCAGGTGGCCGTGCGTGTCGTTCACCAGCTTGAAGTGGTCCAGGTCAATAAACACGATGGAAAACTCGTAGTTGTAGCGCTGCGACCGGTAAATCTCCGTATCCAGGATGAAGCCCATATGCCGCGCGTTGTACAACGACGTGCAATCGTCTTTGATCGTCAGTTCGTGAATGCGCTTCACGTGACGCGCATTTTCCAAAGCGATGGCCGCAAAATCCGAGAGCGCTTCCAGTAGCTTCAGATCCTTGGGGTCAAATCCATCGGGTCCCACGCAATTGATCAGTTCGATCACGCCCAGGCAGGTCTCGCGGAACTTCACCGGCACGGCCACGATCGAGCGCGTCTCCATCTTCGTCTTTTCATCCACTTTCCCGAAGAACCGCGTATCTTTGGCGGTGTCCGGCACAATCACCACTTCGCCGTGCTGCGCCACCCAGCCCGCAATTCCCTGCCCCAGCTTGATGCGCACATCCTTCAGCGCCTGCGAAGCCTTCCCGACAGCCAGCTCAAAATAGAGTTCCTGCTTCGCTTCATCCAGCAGCAGCAGCGACCAGTTGTCCGGCCTCAGGAATTCGTCGATCTTCTCCATGATCGTCCGCAGCACTTGATCGAGCTGCAGCGAAGACGTCAGCGCTTTGCCCAATTCCTGGAACACGGCCACTTCGCCCGCTTCGCGCTTTTCCGCGGGCAGGCCGGTATTCCGGCGCCGTTCGACCGTCGGGAACTGCTTGATTTCCTCGAGGCTCACTGGGGCACGTCTCTCTAGTTTAATTCCCTGTTCGCAGGCATCATAATTGTATGAATCCCTGCGAGTTTAGACACCTATTCCCGCAATTATCCCTGTATCAGCCAATCTGCGCCAGTATAGGCGCGTCCGAAAAACTCGCGCAACACACTCGTGGTACAGGCGTTGCCATCTTGCCATCCCAGGCGATCAGAGGGGGATCTCACGCGCTCCCATTTCAATGATCCGGCACCCCGGACTGAATGGGGACCGGCCCTCCTCTCTTATACCGAACCCCTGCCCATTCTCAGCATCTAAGCTTCCCCCGAGCGAGAGGAAGACTGCAAGGCCCCACGACGCAGCGCGCGTTCTTTCATGAAAGCAAAGAAGACGGGCACGAGGATGAGGACGTGGATGGTGGAGGTAACCATGCCGCCGACGATTGGGGCTGCAATCGGTTTCATCACATCCGAACCGATACCGCTCTCCCACAGGATGGGCATGAGACTGGCGAGAACCGCCGTGACGGTCATCAGTTTTGGCCGCAATCGTTGGACTGCTCCTTCAATGACTGCGGCTTCGATGTCTTCATGCTTGAGCGGAACCCCGGAAGCGAGTCGCTTGTCGAGCGATTCGTGGAGATAGACAACCATAACGACGCCAGTTTCCACGGCAATTCCAAACAGCGCAATGTAGCCGACCCAAACGGCGACGCTGAAGTTGTATCCCAGCCAGTACTGAAGAATGAGTCCTCCGGTCATCGCATAAAAGGTCGGAAAGATGAGCACGGCAGCTTCGGTTGCCGAATGAAAGACCATGTAGAGGAGCAGGAAGATTACAAAGAATACGATGGGCACGATGATCTTCAGGCGCGATTTTGCGCGCAGTTCGAATTCATATTCGCCGGACCATTTGTACGTATAACCGGGCGGCAGCTTGAGTTTCTCGCGCAGCAGGCGGTCCGCTTTCGCAACGAATCCACCGTAGTCCTTGGTCGCCAGGTCCAGGTAGACATAGCCCGTGAGCAGTCCATCCTCATCGCGGATCATGGCGGGGCCACGGCTGAAATAGACTTTGGCAACTTCCGCGATCGGAATTTGCGCCCCGGTGGGCGTGGAAATCACAACGCGCTTGAGTTCTTCCATGTCGTCGCGAAAGTCCCGGCTGTAGCGCACATTGACGGGATAGCGTTGACGCCCCTCCACATTTTCGGCGATGTTTTCGCCGCCAATACCGGAGGTTACGGCGCGGTGGACATCTCCCACGGTCAGGCCATAGCGTGCTGCTTCGAGGCGATTCACTTCGACATTGATGTAGAAGCCCTCGGCGACACGTTCGGCAAATACGGAACGCAGTTCTGGAATGCTCCCCAATATCTGCTGTAATTGCGCCCCTGCCTGTTGAATCACCTCCACGTTGGGGCCTTGAATCTTCAGGCCTACGGGCGTCTTGATGCCGGTCAACTCCATGTCGAGCCTGTTCTGCACGGGCATGGTCCAGGTGTTGGTCAGGCCGGGGAATTGGAGCTTTTCGTCCATCTCGCGGATCAATTTTTCGTAGGTCATCCCCGGACGCCACTCTTCGCGCGGTTTGAGCATGATGGTGGTGTCGTACATGTCCAGGGGAGCGTTATCGGTAGGGCTGTCGGAGCGGCCCACGGCGCCAAAGACACTTTCCACCTCGGGGAAGGATTTAATGATGCGGTCCTGCTCCTGAAGAAGCGTGGAAGCTTGCGTAATGGAGATGCCCGGAAGAGCGGTCGGCATGTACAGAGAAGAGCCCTCATACAGCGGAGGCATGAACTGGCTGCCTATGCGCCAAGCGAGAGGAAAGGTGACCAGCAGAAAGATGAGGTTGAGTAGAAGCGTCGTTTTCCGGTAGTGCAAGCAGAAGCGGAGTACGGGCAGATACAAAGCCTGTGTCCACCGGGAAAAGGGATTCTCGGATTCGAGCCGAAGATGGCCACGGATAAAAATGACCATTAGAACGGGAACGAGCGTGATGGCAAGAATGGATGAAAAGGCCACCGAGAGTGTTTTTGTCCAAGCCAGCGGGCGAAACATTCTCCCTTCTTGCGCTTCGAGCAGAAAAACAGGCAAGAAAGACACGAGAATGACCAAAAGGGAAAAAAAGATCGCTGGGCCCACCTGTTTCGCGGCGCCAATGAGAATGATTTTTCTCTCCCTGCCCGAAACTTCCTTTCCCGAATACGCCGCGGACCCCATGCGTTCCGACAAGTGTCGATAGCCGTTTTCCACCATGACAATGGCAGCATCGATCAGGACGCCGATGGCAAGCGCCAAACCACCCAAGGACATGATGTTCGAGCTGACGTGCAGGAAATACATGGGGATGAAGGAAGCGACGACAGCAATCGGTAGAGTGAGGATGGGAATGAGCGCAGAGCGGAAATGAAACAGGAAAGCAATGGTCACAAAGCTAACGATGGCCACTTCCAAAAGGAGATCTCGCTGGAGCGTTTCGATGGAGGCATGAATCAGCCCGGAGCGGTCGTATCCGGAAACGATCTCGACACCAGCCGGAAGTGCGGGCTTGATCTCGGCAAGCCTTTTCTTAACACCATCAATGACCTTGAGGGCGTTCATGCCGTCGCGCATCACAATGATTCCACCGACAACCTCGCCTTCTCCGTTCCATTCAACGACTCCTTCCCGAATGTCGGGGCCAAAGGCGACGGTGCCGAGGTCACGAACAAGGACCGGTGTGCCGTTCTTCGTTGTCACGGGAACGCTTTCAAGGTCCTGGAGTGAACGCAGGTATCCCAAACCGCGAATCATGTAGCGGGCACCCGCCATCTCCAGGACGCGTCCACCAACTTCGTTCGTGGAGTCGCGAACCCGGTCAATCACCGTGGAAAGAGGAATGTTGTAGGCGCGAAGTTTGTTGGGGTCGAGATTGACCTGATACTGACGGACGAACCCGCCCATGGAAGCGACTTCCGCTACACCAGGAACGGTTTCCAGTTGAAAGCGGAGATACCAGTCCTGCAGGCTGCGTAATTCGGCAAGGCTGTGGCGGTGAGAACGGTCGATGACGGCATATTCGTAGACCCAACCAGCTCCGGTAGCATCTGGTCCAATCATGGGTGAAACGTTCTTCGGCAAGACTCCCTGAAGCTGCTGGATGTATTCGAGTACGCGAGACCGCGCCCAATAGAGGTCTGTTCCATCCTCGAAGACAACGAAAATGTAAGAATCGCCGAACATGGTTTGCGCGCGCACGGCCTTCACGTGAGGAGCGGCGAGTAGCGTTGAGACGATGGGGTAGGTCACCTGGTCTTCGATGATGTTGGGAGGTTGACCTTCCCAGGGAATATGAACGATCACCTGAACGTCGGAGATATCCGGCAGCGCGTCCAGGGGAATATTTTTGAGCGACCAGATTCCGGCGAGGAGGAGGAGCAGAGTTCCGGTGAAAACCAGGAAGCGATTGTTCGCGCACCAGTCAATAATGAGGGAGATCATGGCTACATGCCTCCTTGCGCCTGGAGGCTGAGCTGCTTCGTCGCAAAGGCAGCGCCGTTCTTAAGCGCTGTAATGGTGACCTTCCAGGTTCCCCCGCTCTCAAGCGTCACCTTGCCTTCGTAGACGCCGTTCCCTCTTTCCGTGAGCGGCGTGACGACATTCATCGCGGCCATTCCCATCTCCGGCATGCCAGCCATATTTACGCGGAGTTTGTGGTTCAGTCGAGAAATCGATTTGCACCGCCGCTTGGGCGGTTGAACTGCTTTTTGTCTCCGTTGCAGGCGCACCAGACGGCGGAGCGGCATACGAGCCAATCGCAGCTTGAAGCTGGCTTTCCGAATCGATCAGAAAGTTCGCGGAAGTAACAATGCGTTCCCCCGCTCGCAGCCCCTTCAGAACGATGTACTCTTCCCCGGCTTGAGGGCCGAGTTGCACCTCACGCGGCTCCAGGTAACCGCTGCCACGATCCACGAAAACAATCTGCCGCGTTCCCGATTGCAGCACTCCGCTCACCGGAATCGCCAATTGCTTCCCCAAATTCACGTCGACGCTTACGTTTACAAACATCCCGGGAGAAAGGGTGAGTTGCGAATTTGAGAAAACCAAACGGGCACGAGCGGTGCGCGTGGTCATATCCACATCCGGGTAGATGAAATCCACTTTTCCCTGGAATACGCGGCCTGGATAGGAATCCACGGTAAGAGATGCGGATGAACCCACCTTGATGCGGCCCAAGTCATTCTGGAAAACTTGAGCAAGAACCCAAACCGTTGAGAGGTCAGCGACGGTGTAGAGCCGCGTATCCGGCTGAACCATCAAGTTCGGTAGAGCGTTCCGTTCAGTGATGTAGCCGGAAACGGGTGAGTGGATTTCCAAGGTCTCTTCGACTTGGCCCGTGGTTTCCAGACGGGCAATCTCCTGCTGGGGAATGTCCCATTGCGCCAGGCGTTCCCGAGACGATTCGACCAAAGAAGCGACTCCGGTGGCGACACCGGGCACCGTGCTCTGCGAGAGGTTTTGGGCATTTTGCTTGGCAAGAAGGTATTCGCGCTCCGCAGCGACGAGCTCCGGGCTGTGGATGGTAAACAACGGCTGGCCTTTCCGCACGTATTGGTAAGTGGCATCTGCAAAGACTTTCTCGATGTGGCCGGAAATGCGCGTCTGCACGTAAGAAACGCGGCGTTCGTCAATCGCGACCGTCCCCGTTGTGCGAATGGTGTCCTTCAGGTCCTTCCGTTGGACTACTCCGAACTTCACACCAATCGATTGCAGGCGTTCGGGCGAAAGTTGGATGGGAGAGAGCGGTGTTTCCGCAGAAGGCGGCGGCTCGGGAGGATTGTTCATTTCCTGCTGAGGTGCGGGATTGGAAGCGGGTGTGACGGCGCTTTTCTGCGTTGCGGGATGATGTGACCGCCACCAGAAACCCGCAAGCACTCCGACCAGAACCAGGTTTGCGACGAGCACGATGATAAATGCGATTCGATAGTTTTTCATGGAACGATTCCTTTGCGCTGCTGTTCAACGCAGCGTTACTCCAGTCACTTCTTCCATCTGTGCCAAGGCGGTTTCGTGTTCGGAAAGCGTCTGCCAGTATTCTTCGTCGAGCTTCAGGACATCGAGGAAAGACGCCAGCAAGGCCTGAAAGTCCTGGCGATTGGATTGATACGCGGCCATGCCCGCCTGTAGCTCGGCGCGCGCTTGAGGGATTAAGCCTTCGCGATAGATCTTCAGCAGCTCCGCTGATTTTTCCGCGCTAAGAAACTGCTGGCGAAGCTGAAAGGCCGTCTGCTGCGATTGCATTTCATATTCACTCTTTGCGCGATCCCGGTCGGACTCGGCTTGGGCTAATCCCGGGCGCTGGCGGCGGCTGCGATAAATCGGAATGCGCATGCCGACGGTGAATTGGTAGTAGGCGCGGTACTGCGATGGGTCCGTTCGCTGCCACATGCCTTGCACATTGAAATCGGGATAAAAGTCCTTCTTCGCGAGGTCGACTTGCAATCCCTGGCGCTCCACCATCTTCTGCATTCCGGCGAGGTCCGGATTGTTGGCCTTCGCCTCGGCGAGGAGCTGGTCGAAGTTGTAGGCAGGCGTGCTTTCGGAGAGCTCGACCGTTTCAATGTCCGGAGAAGCTTGTGAGCGGTCCAGGAGATTCTTCATCTCTGCCTGAACTTTTCCGAACTCCAATTGATTCATGTTGATATCTCGAAGCAGCTTGGTGCGTTCGAGTTGTGCCTGGAGAACATCCTGTTGATTCCCCATGCCGCTCCGGTAGCGGGATTCCGCCGCCTGTTCCACCTGCTGCAGGAGTTGCCCATCTTCATCGAGAATCTTCTGCCGCTCGGCCAGGTAGCCCAGTTGGAAATAGGTCATCTTCACGGCCGCCAGAACCGCGCGCCGGACCGATTCCACTTTCTGTTGGGTGGCGTCGGCGTCCTTCTCTGCGATTTCACCGCGAAGCCGCAGCTTGCCCGGGTAGGGAAGGTCCTGCGAAAACCCCACCCCGAAATAAGCGAAGTCGCTGTTGGTGTATCCCGCAAATGGGCGTGGACTACCCACGTTCATCTGTTGCAGGACGACTTGGGGATCCGGCAGCGTTGCGAGCTGCATCGGAACCTGCTTCGCCGATTCCCAGGCGTGCCCCGCCGCCCGGATTTGAGGATTGTTTTTTTCGGCCTCCGTCAAGAGGTCCCCGAGCTTCGTTGGTTCCCTGGCCGGGGCGTTCTGGGCGCGCACGTTCGATGCTGCAAATACGAGGAGTAAAACCCCTAAAACCCGGGAAAAAATGAACTTCATAAACAGTCCTTTCGCGGTACTTGGCCAGGGCCGACTTCGCTCAATGCCTGTAATCACAGCTTTTGGAGCGGGACGCACAAAGACACTTGTGCATGCAGTGAGCCGCGATCAGGACTGACTCAGATCAGGTAGGTACAGAAAAGGGACTGCAAGGAGGGTGGTGAAGGCTCTTCGTCGACGGCCAGGAGTGTGCTCGACGGCCTGATGGGCGGAACTGCAAGCATCTTGACGGTCACCGCGATCGTGGTGGTCGCCGGGCTAACCTCAGCCGCCTTGTACTGCATCTCCGGGAGTGGAGCTTGCGAGATGGCGCAGCAGGAGTTATTCGAACCGCCGGAGATTTGCGCCCCTCCCTTGTGGGGCTGCATATGGTTGCACGGCGATTGGGTCATCGCCTGCGCGCACTCGGCTCCGCCGGAGGAAAGCATGGCACACGCCGAAAGCGGCACCAGACCGGCGGCAAAGACGCTCAACGCGAGTCCGAGGATAAATAGCCTTCGCATCAGATTCCATTCTAGCATGCAGTGTTCCTGTGCGCTTTCCAATCAGGTTCGCGTGTTCCGTCGCCAAGCGCTGTGACCTACGTCACGCTGCGAGGAATCATGCATCATGGGAGCCGCCGGAGACTATCAACTGTGGAATACGCGATAAGTGCGTTCTTCGCGCAAGTAAACTTGGCCGTAGCTCGAAACCCGCTTCCCCGCATCATGAGATACGGCGCCCCGTATCTCTTGCTCCGCGCTCCACGTTTGACTCTTCCTCCCACCCCACCTATAGTGAGCGCAAGGGACGCCGCGTCACGACTGCGCTTCTTTTGGCCGCGTCTGCCTCCGTTTCCGCCTTCCCGGAATCGAGGCGCTGTTGCGCTCCCCGCGGATAGGTCCAGTCCTCCGTCGCTGTTACACTCTCCTCTACAGGGACACGGCATGGCCAGGGGAAATTTCGGAGAACGTCTGAAGCGTGAGCGCGAGCTTCGCGAAGTCACGATGGAAGAGATTACTGCGGCCACACGCATTGGCTCTCGCTTTCTGGAAGCCCTGGAAAACGAAGATTGGAGCAAACTTCCCGGCGGCGTGTTCAATCGCGGCTTCGTTCGCTCCATCGCGCGCTACCTCGGCCTCGATGAAGAGGCTCTCCTCGGCGAATACGATCTGGCGCACGGCACCCAGGTTGCTTCCGTTCCGCCTCAACCCGAACAGCGCATGTCCTCCTCAAAGTGGATTCCCTTCCTCCTCTTCATCGGTCTGCTCGTTCTCCTTTTCTGTGCCGTCGCCGGGGGCGTCTACTTCTGGCGGCATTACGGTGCGCGCCGCGCCCAGATCCAATCCATGACTTCTGTCTCGCCCGCCGCAAACACCCCGGTCACATCCGCTTCTAGTCCACCAGCCTCCCAACAGCAGTCAGACACTCCATCCGCCGCGAAAGAGCCACCGCTCGATCTGCTTGTCTCCGCCAGCGCCGCCACCCGGGTGCGCATCCTTGCCGATGGCCGACTGCTCTTTGATGGCGAGTTCCTATCCGGTGAAAGCCGGCACTTCCACGCTACTGGCGAGTTTGAGGTCGCCGCCGCGGACTCCAGTGCGGTGTTGCTGGAATTGAACGGCCAGGCCATGCCGCCGCTTGGTGCCCCGGGAGCGTCGGGTACAATGACCTTAGGTCGCAAAGACCTCAGGCAGGCATCCGGTGGAAACTCTCAGCCCTGAAGTATTGGAAGATTTGCGCCACGGTCGAGCTCCGCGCGAACGCAAGCTGGCCGTCTGCAGCACGGGCGCACACATCCCTCCCGTGGACCGCGTCGAAATCCTCACTGTCCTCGCACAGGATTCCGATGAACTGGTCTCCTCCCGCGCGCAGGAGGCGCTGCTCTCCGATCCCCTTGAAATTTTCGTCGAAGCCATGAACCGCGAGCACCCGCTGCCGGCGCTCTTTACCTATGTCGCCCGAAATTTCGCGGCCAAACCCGGCATCGTGGATGGGCTCGTGGCCAACCAGAAATGTCCTGGCGAGCAGCTTGCTATCGTTGTGCCGCACTTGACGCCGGCCCATGTCGAAGCGCTTTTTGATGAACTCGATCGCATCACGCTTTCCAGCACGCTCGCCGTCGCCCTGGAGCACTATCACGGCCTCACCGCCGACCAGAAAAGCACGCTGCAGGAACTTCGCAGCACCGCCATTGACCAGAGCCGCCTCGCCGATGCCGCTGCCGAAGCCGAGCCCGACCCTGTCAAACGCCAGACTTTGCTCCAGCAGATTAGCCGCATGACGGTTTCCCAGCGCGTGCAATTCGCCATGAAGGGCGGCTCGGAGGCCCGCCGCACCTTGATTCGCGATTCCAACAAAGTCGTTCAGCGCGCCGTGCTGCAATCCCCGCGCCTCACCGATCAGGAGGTCGAAACCTTCGCCTCCATGCCCAATCTCACCGATGAGATTCTTCGCTTGATTGCCACTAACAGGAATTTCCGCAAGGACTACGTCGTCGTGCGCAACCTCATGAACAATCCCAAAACGCCGCTCGACGTCAGCTTGCACATGCTTCCCATATTGAATGCCCTGGACCTCAAGCGCCTTTCCATGAACAAGAATATTCCGGAAACCCTGCGCTCCACAGCCAGCAAGCTCATGCGCACCCGCGCCGACCAGAGGAGATAGCCCGCACACGTTTCGCCCCCCGGCCTGCACCGTCTCAGGAACTCAAAGCGGTGCTTCTCTTTTCTCCAACTCGCCCACCCGCATCGCGCTACACTAAACGCATCTCCTTTCACTGGAGGGTTTCCAAATGACCCGTCACCCGCTATTGCGCTTAACTTCCCTCGCTGTTCTCGTTGCCTTCGCGGTGGCTCTGTTGTTGGTCTCGCACGTTTCGCTGCGCGCCGCCACCGACCCATGGACCTCCTCGCAAACCGTTCAGCCGGCGGATTTGCTGAAAGAACTCAACGACTCCAAATCCGCTCCTACAATTGTCTTTGTGGGCTTCAATCGCCTTTACACTGCCGGCCACATCAAGGGCGCGCAGAACCACGGCATGGCGGGAAATGAAGTGGGCCTGCAGGAACTTAAAACTTGGGCCTCGTCGCTGCCCCGCTCCACCAAGCTGGTCATCTATTGCGGCTGCTGTCCGATGGACCGCTGTCCCAACCTCCGCCCCGCCTTCACCGCGTTGCGCGATCTCGGCTTTACAGAACTTCGCGTCCTCCTCCTGCCCACGGATTTTGCCGTGGACTGGGCCGACAAGGGCTATCCCTACGACAAGGGCCAGTAGCTTACGCCTTCTCTGCCGACAAATTTCCCGGGGGGCATTCCTCCATGTGAAAATCCTTTTACACGCCATTCGATCTAACCCGCTACACTCTTCCCTGTTCTTACCTGCTGACTGAGGACACTATGAGATTTCTGACCAGAACGTTTCTCGCCTTCAGTGCTGTTGGCCTTTCTTTTGTTCCCGCCCACGCGCAATCCCAACCGGCCGCCCTCGATCTTAAGACTTCCATCCCATTCAGCTTTGTGGCCTTCGGCGACACGCGCTTCCACGATCCCGCGGACACCAAGCCCGCCAATCCCGAAATTCGCCACGCACTGGTTGCCGCGATTGCTCAGGAAAACCCCGCTTTCATCTCCATCGTTGGCGACATCGTTTTGGATGGTGATGACTCCAAGGACTGGCAGGTGTGGGACGCGGAAACCTCGCTCTGGCGGGAGCGCAAAATTCCTGTTTATCCCTCTATCGGCAATCACGATCTGCACGGCAATCTGAATACCGCTTTGGCCAACTATTTCCAGCGTTTTCCGGAACTCCAGAAAAATCGCTTCTATTCCACGCGCGTTGCTAATTCGCTCATGCTCGTTCTAGACAGCAATCTCGACGAACTCAGTGGACCCCAGGGAACCTGGCTCGCGGCGCAACTCGATCATCTTCCCGCCGAAGTGGATTTTGTGTTCTTCGTTTTCCACCATCCGCCGTACACCAGTTCGTCAGACGAGAAAATTTATGGTGGTGGCCATTTCGCGCGCCCCACCGAACAAGCCCTAGCCAAAATGCTGGAAGACCGCCAGCAACGCACCCGCGCGCGCTTCATCGTCTTCAGCGGCCACGTTCACAACTACGAGCGCCACAAACACGGCGGCGTCACGTATTTCGTCACGGGCGGTGGCGGCGCGCATCCCTACCTCATCCCGCGCGCGCCCGACGATCTCTACAAAGACATGGGCACTAACTACCACTACCTCCTCGTCGAGGTCGATCACACCGCCGTGAAAATCATTATGCACAAGGTCGAGATCAAAGATGGCTTACCCGTCTGGTCCACGCCTGACAGCGTCACCATCCGCGTACTCGCCGCCGCAGCGGTAGCCGCCGGGAAAGCTCCATAGTCGCTTCGCCGATTTCAGCTACCGGCCCGGTACGCGATCGGCGCTACCACCCAAACGTACTCCAGCACTTCGCTTCCCGCGTTCGTTACGTTGTGTTTCGTCCCCGGCGGAATGTACGCCATCCGGTGCGCACTCACAGGCACGTCCGCGTGACCTTCTATATTCGCTACGCCGCTCCCCCGCAAAATCACCAGCGCCTCTTCGTTCTGCCCGGTCGAGTGCCAGCCCACGCTCTCACCGGGTTTCAAACGCACCGACCCACCACGCATCCCCGCCGTCTGTGGCGCGCCCTGCAGCAACGGACAATCCCCTCCGGCACACTCCAGCGAAAACGTCATTGGCTCCTTCTTCACAGCCAGTTCTTGCGCCCATATCCCCATCTCCACAAACGTCAGGACTCCCAACACACCCCACGCAAGTTGTCTCTTCATGCCTTCTCCTCCGCCGTTTCCATTGGCCCAAACTCCTCTGTTTCGTTCACTCACAACTCGCTAGCCTATATCTGTTCTCTCCTCTTTTCTCCCCTCACTTTCCGAGCTACACTGTCGCCTCCCACCTCTCCGCTGAATTCATTTCGCTGGAGGGTTGCCATGCCGCGCCAGTCTTACCCAAGGTAGGTTTCACCCGTGAACATCGAGCAACTCCGAAAACTCTGCCTTTCCTTTCCCTCTGCCACCGAGCAAATCCAGTGGGGTGACGACCTCCTCTTCAAGGTTGCTGGCAAAATGTTTGCCATCACACCGCTGGAGCCCGCACGCGTCTGGCTCTCCCTTAAAGTGACGCCAGAAAACTTCGCCGAACTCACGGAACGCCCTGGAATCATCCCCGCCCCGTACCTCGCACGTGCCAAGTGGATTGCCCTCGAATCCCGCGATGCCCTTTCCCCTGCGGAACTCGCGCCTCTTCTTCGCTCCTCCTATGATCTGGTCGTTGCCAAGCTCCCCCGCAAGACGCGCGAATCCCTCATGCAACGTAGCTCGCGCGCGCCTGCTGACCGCCGCGTGCCTCGCAAGCCGAATCGCCGCAAGTCACTAACCAGCAGAAAACGCGCCAATTAAACCCGCGCTTCCGAACTAGCACCAGCGCAGACGCATCTCGCCCTGGGCGCTACTCAATTCACTTTTGTTAGGGGTTTTCCTACAGGAGGCTTCTGCGAATTCGCCGCTTCCGTGCCGCTTCCCTACGCCATCGCCTTCGAGCCTGCCGCGCGCCGCAGGGGTCGCGCGCCGGGCACCGGGAATGTCATCTTCCAAAAATTCGTTTCCGCATTCACAAACTCCAGCCCCACGCTCAGTTTGCCGTCGCGCTCTCTTTTCACGTACACGACGCGCGTCTCCACCGACCGGCTGGTGTTTTCATTCACCAGCAGCAGCTCCTGGCCCGCCAGCACCGGCTCGTCCATCGCCAGCAACGCGCCCTGTTTGTTGACCGAGCGTGTCATCGCCCGTACGCAGAACTTCTCGCCCATCTCATTCTGCCCGTGCACCACAACCGGCAGTGACATGGCCACGCGCAGAGTCCGTCTGCGCTCGCGGTAACGAAAATGAAGTACGCCCATGGGGACCTTCCTGCTCCTCAGTTCTTCCGGTCCGCCTCCAACCGACACCTATGACCTTCCTCAAAAGCTCTCAGCGACAGTTCTTTGAACGTTCTGGGCTTCTTCGGAAAAACCTCTCGTGCGGCTGATTCTGCGGATATTCTGCCTTGCGGCCCGCTCCCAGACAATAGCTGGGCGGTACTAAAATACTCTGTTCCATTTCAGTACGCTAGTACTTCTCGGAAGTTTTTTGGTCCTCAGAGCATAAGCGCCGTGCATTATCCACAGCAAAACATCAGGGACCACGAGTCGGACCTCTTTGAACTCCACCAAACTCATTGATTGTACAGACCTTATCCTCCGGCTTGGGGTCAAAAAAGCCATGGCACCCGATGAACCGCTGCCCGGGAAGCGATTCCGCAGAACGCAGTCCTACAGGGTAAACTTTTGCCGCCCGTGTGAACTCCAGTTGTCCGATAAATGCGCGGCCCTGTTGTCGATCCGCAGTTTCCTTGCAACGAGGCGCCCCAGGGTCCAAACGCCGAAACGATTACTTGCCGTAGATGAGTAGGGTAAATGTGTCGGGAAGAATGGCTGGGCGCGGGCGGGGATTGTCCTTGGTCGCCTCGGGAGCGGGCCCGAATTCCGCGGTGATGAGATAGACGGTGTGCGTGGCGTAGTCGAGCGCCATGGTGCGGGCGCCGCGCTGTGTCTGGATCATTTCCACAAGGGAGAAACTCGTAGGGGAGTCTTCGTGGGCGATCGTGAGGGTGCCGTCACCACAGGAGGCGAAGGCGTAGCCGGTGACGGGATCGAAGCGGTTTGCATCAACGCCCTGGCCGATGGGAACGGTGCCGAGGACCTTGCCGGAATTGCCGTCGACGAAGGCCATTAGCTTGTTGTGGCAGCCGACAACAAGAATTTCGTGTGCGGCGTCAATGGCGAGGCCGGAGGGAGATTCGCAGGGCGCGAGGGGCCAGGTGTTTTCGATTTTGAGTGTCTTCGCGTCGAATTTGACGAGGGAGCTTTTGTCCTCAAGGTTGACGAAGATTTTCCCTTTGCCATCGGACGCGCCGAATTCCGGGCCGCCGCCGAGAGCGAAAGTGCTGACGAGTTTGCCGGAAGCAGCGTCGATCGCCGATGCGGTGTTGGCGTTCCCATTGAAAGTGAAGACGCGCTTGGAGAATGCATCGTAGATGACCGCGTCCGAATCCTTATCCGTCTTGACGTTGCCGAGGACTTTGAGCGAGGTGAGATCGAAGATGGTGGAATCGGCGTTGCTGCCGTCGGTGGTGAATCCTTTGTTGAATTCATTGGCGAAGGCGATGCCGTGGGCTCTCTGGGAACCTGGAATGTCGCCGATGATTTTGCCCTGTTCGGGATCCACAACGATATAGTGCGTGCCACGGGAGATGAACAAGCGATGGGTGGCGGGATCGACTTCGAGATAGTCCCAGCCGCCGTTTCCGCCGAGTTTTACTTTCTTGACCAGGTGGTAGCCGGAGCCGCCGGTAGATTGCGGAGCGGCAGGAAGTTGAGAAGCGGCGAAGAGCGAGCAGAGGAGAAGCGCGAGAGAAGCGCTAACGCAAACCTTTTTATTCGGCATAGAAAACCTCCAGAAGCGTTAAGCGGAGCACAGTGAACCGATAGGGACGTTGTCACAAGGAAGATAAATGCAAGATAAATGAAGGCCGGAAAAAAATGCTTGGTCGGGCAGGAGCACCCCTTGTCCGGAGACCGCGCTAATCGGGAGACAAGGGCTGCTTTCTGTAACGATGGCGGTTGGCAATTTCGATTAGTAGAAAAGCGAGAAAACAGTTTCGATGGCGGCGTCTACCTCGACAGGTTGGCCATTTTCCGCTGTTGGTTTGTATTTATTCTGCCGCACAGCATCGATTGTAGCTTTGACAAACATGTCGCGTTGCCGGAAAGGTAGTTTCAGCATGTCGAGGCGATCATCTCTCCCGCGTCTGCGCCGACACGGTGTGCAAAGGGCACTAACTGCGCTGAGTTGGGGCTCCTAGCACTTTCTTGCGGTTGCACCAAAAGACCAAGGGCCATGGGAAGGACTCCCACGGCCCCTGGACGCTGACACGCACTGAAACTGGCGTGTAATACCACTCGCGGAATCAAGCCCCGGGATACCACCATAAGCCACCCGGTTGCACCCGAATCTCCGCGTATTCTGAATTTGACTATTGCAAGCGACTAGCCACCCGCGTCCAATTCTATCTCTCAGTTAAAGAATGACTTGCACTATGGCAAGCGTCGGTCGCTTCCGGGGTTGCGCCAAATGCCGCATCCCACCCGCCTCCTGCCCCAGCTACTGCTTCGCCCCTCGTCGCTCGTGGTCCGCTGTCAGCTCCCAAGTAGCTCCACAATCTCCACTTTCCACGGCGCACTTCCAACATCCACCAGCGCCAGTGTTACCGGAAGATGAAACCGCCGAGGTCCCGCGCTCCCCGGATTCAAGTACAGTACGCCCTCCCGCTCCCACTGTTCCGCCTGGTGCGTGTGCCCGCTGATCACCGCATCGAACCCCGCCGCGTCCGGCCACAAATCCAACTCTCTCAAGTTGTGCAGGACGTACAAGCTGGCGCTATCCGCATCCACGATGGCCGTCGCCGGCAATTCCGCCGCCCAAGCCTCCGTATCCACGTTTCCTCGCACCGCAAACACCGGCGCGATCGTCTTCAACTGCGTCAGCACTTCGGGTTTCCCCACGTCCCCCGCGTGCACGATCAGGTCTACTTCGCTTAGCGCCCGCGCCGCCTCCGGCCGCAACAATCCGTGTGTATCGGAGATAATTCCCAGCCTCATTCAGGCGTCAGTCCTTCCCTCGATACTCCTCCGGCACATCATCCTCCGGCACTTCCCGCGTCTTCACCTCCGATTTGTCGGCATCCCGCGCGTTCTCCACCCCGTCCAAAACCTCTGCTTCAAACGTCTGCCCTTCCTCCAGCAGTTCTTCCACACTTTCGGAATCGCCCACAGGGGTCTCCGGGAGCCCCTGAGTATCGCCCGATTGTCCAGCCGAGTTGGCCCCCAGCCCGCGCGTTTTGTAGGCCACCGCTTCTGCCGAGATCCCGCTCCCCGCAATAAGCTTCTTCCGGCTTTTCCGCTTACGAGCGGGGCGCTTCTTCCGCCGCTTTATCTTCGCGCTGGCTTTGCTTTTGGCTTTGCGGCTACTCACCCCTTTTGCTCTGCTCTTCTTGGTCTTTTTTCGTGGCATGGCTCTCTCCATCCTTCGCTGAGTCTACCACTCTGCCGCCCACCACGCGCCGCCGCCGTCTGACTGGAAATTCTCCCCGCTCCCTCTATAATGTTGTAGGAAAAGTTGGGTTCGCCGCCCACACGGTCCATCGCCGGCGAAGGGTCCCCGGAGGTTTTTCCACCCATGGAAAAGCAGGAGTTGCGTGCCCGCGTTGAAGAAGTAGGTCTCGTACCGGTGATCCGCACCTCTTCTGAGGAGGATGCGCGCTTTGCCGTGGAAGAGGTCTCCCACGGTGGCATCCCCATCATTGAACTCACCATGACCGTCCCAGGCGCCCTCGACGTCATCCGCGATCTGGTGAAAGAAGTTCCTGGTGTTATTCTTGGCGCGGGCACGGTCCTTGACGTGGACACGGCGCGCCGGTGCATTGACGCTGGCGCCCAGTTCATCAGCAGCCCTGCGCTGGACATCCCCACGGTCCACTATGTCGCGGGACTTCCCAGCATCATCATGATGGCCGGTGCCATGACTCCCACCGAAGTTCTCGCCGCCTGGAAAGCCGGATCCGATTTCGTCAAGATTTTCCCCGCTTCTTTGGTGGGCGGCGATAACTACATCCGCGCGCTGCGCCGGCCTTTCCCCGAAATCCCCCTGATTGCCGGCGGCGGCGTCACGCAGCAGAACGCCGCCTATTACCTTCTCGCCGGGGCTTCCGCTCTCAGCGTCGGCAAGGAGCTGATCCCGCGCGAATCGATGCTCCTGCACAAGCCCGATCGCATCCGTGAACTCACGCGGCGTTTCGCCACCATCGTGCGCAGCACGCGAGCCCGCATGGCCGAATCCCAGATCCGAGCCGCGCAGCTCCACTGAAGTCCTTCGATTACTAAGCCGCCCGCTCTTGCCATCGGCGCAAGAAGGGGCCTAGATTGTTCTGAGAACATCGCAGCCCGGCCACTGTGCTCGTTGCGCACGCTGCTTTGCTGTCGTTCGGAGAAGCTCTCATGACCCATTCCCTCCGGCTTTTCGCGGGCTCCGATTCGAAGGTTGCCGTCGCGGCGATTTTGCTTCTTTTTGCCTCATGGGGGCCGCTCACCGCGGCCGAGAAGCTCCCCGGTGTCACTCACTATCATCTTCGCCTCAACATTATGCCCGCCGATCAGCGGCTCGACGCCACGGCGGAGATGGTCATCGTGAACTCCAGCTCTCAGGCCGTCTCCGAACTCCCCTTTCTCCTCTACCGCCTGCTCGACGTAAGAGATGTCCTTTCCGAAAATGGCAAGCCGCTGACCTTCTCGCAAAGCGTGGTCAAATTTGAAGATGAGCCCACGCTTCAGGCCAACGCCATCAGAGTGACGCTCCCCGCGCCGTTGACGCCGGGTTCAACCACTAGCCTGACGATGCACTATGGCGGCGCCGTTCTTGGCTACGCCGAAGTCATGGCCTACGTCCGCGATCGCATTGACGAGCAGTACTCCCTCCTCCGTCAGGACAGCTACGCTTACCCGGTCCTTGCTCGCCCTTCCTTCTCGTCTGCCTTCGCGGCCGGTGAACACACGTTCACCTATCAAATCGAAACGACGGTGCCTAAGGGATATGTCACCGCATGCGGCGGGGATTCATTACAGCAACACGAATCAGGCTCATCCGTCTTCTTCGATTGTTTCAGCCGCCAGGCGAACTCACGCATGGACATCGCCGTCGCCCCATTTAAAGTATTCGACGATTCCAAGGCTTCGTTGCGCGTCTATGCTCTGCCCGAGGATGAATCCGCCGCTGCAAATATCCTCGCGGAGATGAAGCGCGTCATCTCCTTCTATCAAACTTCTTTCGGCGAAATCGGAATTTCCGGATATACCGCCATCGAAATCCCTGACGGTTGGGGCTCGCAAGCCGCCACCGGCTACTTCCTTCAATCGGCAGCCGCCTTCCGCGATCCCAAGAAAATCAGCGAGCTATATCACGAGATCGGGCATCGCTGGAACGCCAAGGCCGCACCGGAGTTGCAACGCTGCCGCTGGTTCGATGAAGCCTTTGCCAGCTACCTCGCCGCTCTGGCCGTGCGCCAGTTTCAAGGTGATGCGGCCTTTCAGGAAGAGATGGAACACGCACGCAGTAGATTCCTTTCGGACGCGGCCAAGGATCCCCGCGTCGCCTCTACGCCCATCGTCGGGTATGGCGGCATTGAAATCGGTGAGAATTCCTACACCAAGGGTGCGTGGTCCCTCTACGTCCTTCACGAATTAATCGGGACGCCGCAATTCAACAAGATGGTGGGCAATTTGCTGCGCGAATTCCACGATAAGCCGGCAGACTTTTCCGATTTTGTGAGAATTGCCGAACAGGTCAGCGGGCGATCCCTGCAGAAATACGCCCAGGAATGGCTCTACGGAACGGAATCTTCGCAGTTGCTGTCCGGCAAGCAGCCCATTGGCGTGATCGTTGCCAGATACCGCTGACTTTGTCCGGTTTCCTCAGTGGACTTGGAATTTTTCGCGTTCTCGCAACTGCAAGGCACAACCGCCTGCTAAAAGTCCACGTGCAGCCGCAATGTTGGCACGATCACCGGCCCGCGATCCCTGTTGTATCCGGGATTCACCATGTACTGCAGCCCTACCGACGGAAAAATTCCCCGCCACGCATGCAGCGTGTAATAGCTCTCCAAAATGTTTTCCCGCCCGTAGTTCAGCTTCCCATCGCCCAGCAGAAAACCGTCCCCGCCGTAGGCCAGGTACCGTGCGTGGTCGCGGCTGATCCCGTTGCTTACGAACACCAGTCCCAGACGGTCGTTCCGCCGACCCCAGCGCCCTCCATTCCCGCCCACGCCGATCTGCCATGTCTGGTCCACTTCCGTGTACGCGAACGATTCATGCTGCCCTTCGTTCCATCCCCATCGCCCGAACACGCCCAGCCAATCGGTAAAGGGTTGCTCGAAGTTCAATCCAAACCCGTACTTGATCGTGGTCTGCAACGGGTGCGCGGTTATCTCCGGCGCAGGCGTCACCGGATTCGTCAGCCAACTGTTCACCGCATCCGCGTAGTCACCCATATTCGCGTGGTTGACGTAACTCAGCGCCCTCACAATTGTCATCTGCTTCCCGATCACGTGCCCTCGCAGCTCCAGCTCAACATTTTCCGAGTGCGCCCGGCTCAGGTCCGCGTCCAGGTGGATCCCGTTCGCCACCTTCGGCATCAGTCCTTCCGCAAATCGCAGCGCCCAGTGACGGTCGTGATATTCCAGCAACGCTCCGAAGGTGTACCCCCGGGTATCCGCTGCATAGTCGTACGCCCCGTTGTTGTCCACCGCCCAGTTCATGAACTGCAGACTCGAATCCGTGCCGTAGGAATTCAGGTCGAAAAAATCCACCATGCTGAATTTGCCGAATTTCACTTCCAAGCGTCTCTCCGGCAATTCCCGGAATAACGAATAAGGACCGCGCTCCGCCACCACCTTTTTCCCGCTCAACGCAATCACCTGGTGCCACATCAACCGCGCGACGTACGGCGCTTTGCTCAGCAGCGGATTGCGCACCACATCCAGGTTGAAAAAGCCCGCCGCGCCCAAGGCCTCGCTGAGTCCGTGCCCGCCCGTCTCCTGCACGTCGCACAAAAACTCGGTCGTGTTCGTTGCGCGCCATCCGAGGTACAGCGTCAGCACGCGCGAGGTTGCGTCCTGCGCTTCCGGCGTAAGGCTGTTTTTCCCTTGATAGGGAGAGTGAAAATCCGGGTGCCACTGCGAAATGAAATTCGCCTGTCCCGATAGCCACAGCCGGTCCCATTCCGGGTGGTGAAACATCGTGGTTAGCGGATCGTCCGGAGGCAGTACCGACGGGTCCGCAGCGGGCGCCGCGTTGTCGGGAGCGGCAGGATTCTCCTGCGCGTACAATCGCGGCCCGCAATTCATCCACAGAAGACAAGCAGCCAGCAGTCGTGGCACGAACCACATCCCACGCCCGATGATGAACTTTCGGATACCTCGATTGCTCATGCCTGCCGAGCTTCCTCGTTGTGGATTTCTCCGGCCTCGTTATGCCAGACATACAGCGGCGGATCGCCGGTCACTTCTTCGACGCTTGCAACCTGTCCATCGATTCTGGCCTCGTGCGAGAATTCTCCTTCAAAAGCCCGCATCTCCCGATCCATCCAAATGGCCACGAGCCTCCCGCCTTCTCCCTGCCTCGTGCTGATCCACTGGCAGTACAAAGAGGATGCCCTAGGAGCGCTGTCTCTTTTGTGAATGAACTGTAACTTCATTGCGCCTTCTTTCGACTCCCGGTTCCGGAGCACCCAGTTCGCTGGGCAGCGCTCGCGTCCGGCCGAAGGCGGGTAAATCCCGTCAGCGGATCAGGTCGCGGACCATTGCCCGGAAGCAATTTCGGGCGGGCTCCGGCTCTTGTTTCGGTGTCTCCATTTGGTTTACCTTCTCTTCGTGCGTCCCGCCGCGGTGCTTGCGGGCGGCCACGGTTTCTTGATACCATACCCCCCTAGGGTAGTCAACTAAAATGTCACACATATCCCACGAAAAACTCGATCTCGTTTCCCGAACTAAAAAATTGATTGGCCAGTTGGAGTCCGCCCTCCACGCCATCGAGGACGACGCGCATTGCGCCGAAATCCTGCAGCGCCTGGCCGCGGCCCGGGGCTCCCTCAATGCCCTGATGGCCGAACTGATGGAGGACCACATCCTCAATCACATGCCGCGCAAAAACAAATCTTCCGCCGAGGCGGCTCAGGACCTTATCGAAATTGTCCGCACGTATTTGAAATAGGCGGCGCTCCGCTACGGCTCTTGCTGCACAATCTGCAGCGCATTCACGCGCGCCCGCTCCACCGTCAGGCCCCAGTGCAAATGCGGCCCGGTGACTCTTCCCGTCGCGCCTACCTTCCCGATCTCTTCCCCCGCCCGCACCATCTGCCCCGGCTTGGCTTCCATCTCCGAAAGGTGCGCATACAGCGTGTAAATCCCGTAGCCGTGGTCAATCACGATGGTGTTCCCGGAATAATACAGCTCCTCCGCGAGAGCCACTTTTCCACTCTGCGTGGAGAAAACCGGCGTCCCCGCGAGTGCCGGAAAATCCACTCCGGCATGCGGCGAGCGCGCCTCACCGTTCAAAATCCTGCGCCGTCCGAAATTTCCACCGGTCGTCACGCCCTTCAATGGCAACAGAAACTTCCCATCCCAATAGCGCTCCGGCGTCACCGTTTCAAAAATCGCGCGCATCTTTTTCTGATCTTCTTCCGCGCGTTTCTCTTGCTCCGGGTCCGGCTGGACGAATTGTTTCTCCACGGTCAAGCGTTCCGTGGTAAATTTCCCCGCCCGCACGGTCACGAACGCGCTGCACGACTTCGCCTCTCCCGCAGCGTTTCTCCACGACACCTTCCACGCGTAGCGCCCCGGCGCCTTCTCTAGGTCCACGCCGATCAATCCGTGCAGAGTCCCCGTCTTCTTTCCTTCGCTCCACAGGGGAACCGCACGCCCGTCCCAGTCTCCCGCAATTTCAGCGAGCGGCTTTGTCCCCGCGACCTCCACAATCAAAAGACTTCCCTGCGCCGTCACTCTAGTGTTCAATCTCAGCGTGACTCCGCCCTCGCAGGTTTTCCGCACTTGCCCCGGCACGCGGCCCGGCGCCAGCGCCAGAGCTCCCGCCACCAAGGCCATGATTCCAAGTATCTTCTTTCTTTCCCTCCACTTCAGATGAGATGTCAGAAGCAATCCGGCTCCTTTTCCACAATCACATTCGGATGTGACGTCGGTCACAGCCGCCCTTTCCCTCTTCCCCCACAATCCTATCCCGTAATAGCCAGGCGATCTCGCGGAGTGGTCCCGATCGTAGCGCCTTTGGGCTGGACAGTATCCTTCAACCAGCCACCTCTAGCGCGCACTGGCGGATGCTCTCGGGCAGCAGTTGGGGTGCCGGCAGGAGCTTCACCTGCCCATAGGCCTGAACCTTCCCCTTCGCGCCACAGCTGCTGCCCTCCCGAGGGTATGCGTTCCGCGGTAGCCCAGCCCCCAGCCCTCATTCTATTGCACCTGCTTGTTCCGTAAGCCTCCGGAGCGCATTTGACCACAACCTGAACACGCCGTCTCCAGAAAACAAAAATGGCCCTGTCCCACGACAGGGCCTTCTTCATTCGGTCAATCCAATTCTCCGCGCCCAATCGCTCCTACAATTTCAATCCCAGCACGCGCACCAGTTTTTCTTCCAAGCGTTTCAATTCCAGTTCCCGCGCGTGTTCTTCCCGGGTCCGGTCGCTCAGCGCATCCTTCAACAACCGAAGATTCTGCCGCAACTCCATCTGCCCAAGCGCCAGCCGGCTCAGCGACTTCAGTGCTTCCTTCTGTGCTTCATCCAATTCCCGCGGCTGCCGGTCAATTACGCACAGTGTCCCCAAGGCAAAGCCTTCCTCGTTGATCAGAGGCGCGCCAGCATAGAAGCGGACGTGCGGCTCGTCCAGCACCATCGGATTGTCGCGAAACCTCGCATCGTTCCACGTGTCCGGCACGATAAACAGGTCCTGCTGCTGGATGGCGTACGCGCAAAACGATGTTTCGCGCGGCGTCTCGCGAATCTCCACACCCACCTTCGACTTGAACCACTGCCGGTGATCATCCACCAGTGACAGCATCGCGATGGGCGCCCTGCAAACATGCGCCGCCAGGACAACCAGATCGTCAAAGGTTTGTTCGGGTTCTGTATCGAGAATCGCGTAGCGGTCGAGCGCGGCCACGCGAGCCAGCTCAACGCTTGGAGAGGATGCGCTCATTTCCGGCTCCGGGATCCTGCCATCGGGGCGAGCAGGTTTGCGTGGGGAATCATACTCCAGACCTCCCGGTCTGCCCAGCGCTTCATCCGGCGCCATCTGAATCCCTTGGAGATTCGCGCGCTTCAATGTCATCCTCTTATGGTTCTTAGACGGTTCCTGGACTTGATGGGATGCATCTCCGGAGGGACTCATGAAGCATTTGCAGATCGTCGCCGTTATCGCCTTGATTGCTCTGGGCTTGGCCCTGGGCGCCACCGCCCGGCCTCAGAAGCAGTCGCCGCCCGGTCTCGGCGACCGCGAACGGGAACGCCGCAGCTTTGCCATCAATCTGGTCCGCACCATCCAGAAGGCCCAGCTCGATTTCAAATCCAAGCACGCGGTTTACGCCAATTGGGACTCCCTCATCGGCAATGGTTACTTCACCTCCACCGGCACCAAGTGGGCCTCGTCGGACTTCCCCACGGTTGCCCAGGCGCTCTACGGCAGCGGCCCGGAAATCGTCCCCGGTTGGAGGTTGCGCCTGAATGTCTCCCATAGTGGCAACGCCTACGACTTGTTGCTCGAGGACGTCACCGATCCCAAGTGCGGCTACGCGGTCGTAACCGACGAGCGCAGCACAATCCGCCAGGCCACGTCCCTCGAGTGCCCGATGCAGTGAGTGTGGGTTCCCGGCCAGCGGTTTCCAGTCGGGCA
This sequence comes from Candidatus Acidiferrum sp., assembly GCA_049522075.1. Taxonomy (GTDB): domain Bacteria; phylum Acidobacteriota; class Terriglobia; order Acidiferrales; family UBA7541; genus Acidiferrum. Next base: position 1,897 of record JBEKOE010000048.1, on the reverse strand, counting down.
AATCGCGGAGATTAGTCCGCAGAAGACGCGCGCACCGGCTCTTCCTCCGGCTCTGTCTGGCGCAGGGGCAGAACCGAGAAGTATTTGTACCGGCAGGGTTCGCAGCGCAACGCCGGCACGCCGAGTAGCCGCCAGACCAGGCTCAGAGCGCCACGCACATGCTCCGGCGAGATGTGCTGCAATTCGAGGTTGCCGCAAACCGGGCAGTGTGCGTGAAACGTATCGTTCAACGCCATCAACCGCGCGTGAAATCTCGTGTGGCAGGCCCGGCAACGCCACGGGTAGACGCCAATGGCGCTTAACGCGTAGTCCGCAACCGAATGGCGCCGCGAACGTCGAGCACCGTGCTCTTTGCAGATGGGGCAGATCATCGAGGGTCTGGGCTTTCCGCCACTTTTGTGCCCAGAATAGGGCAATGTCCCCCACCAGGCAAGCTAAACAACGTACTGTTTTCAAAGGTACAATAGGTCCATAAGCTCTAGAGGCTCACGATGGCTAATTACACCGACGCTCATGCCAAGGCGGGTATCGCCGCCGCTCTGCCCAAGCTGGAAGTCTGGCCCAACCAGTATCCGGGCTACGTCATCACCACGCGCTTCCCCGAATACTCCTCCGTGTGCCCGAAGACCGGCCTGCCTGACTACGGCGCCATCACCATTCAGTACAAACCCCGCAAATCCTGCATCGAGCTGAAGTCTCTGAAAATGTACCTCCTCGCTTACCGCGACCTCGGCATCTTTTACGAAAACGCCGTCAACAAAATGCTTCACGATCTGGTGGATGCCATGCGCCCCGAATGGTGTGTCGTCAAAGGCGAGTTCACACCCCGCGGCGGCCTCAGCACCTCCGTCGTTGCCCGCTGGCCCCGGCGCCCGGCCTCCCGCTCGCCCCGGCGTAAGCCACCTGGCAATTCACGCTGAGCCCGATGGACTTATCACAAAACAAATTGCATAATCCCTATGTCATCGATGGATGTTCGTGACTTTCATTTCTGAGGAGGGAGAATGAGTATTTCTCCAAACGTGCCGGAACCGCAGGAGTCTTATCACTACGAAAACTTGGGTACGCCCCGCTGGATTATGGTGCTGTTCGCCGTGCTGTTCGTTGCACTGGGTGCGCTTGCCTACGCCGGTTATTCCGTCCAGACGCGACTGCAGCAACAGCTCGCCAAATCCGAAGAGCAGAATAAAATTCTCACCGCGCAACTCGACCAGGCCAATGCGCGCCTCGCTGATCTCAAGGGACAGATGGATGTCACCTCGCAGAAGATTGGCATGACCCAGGCGGAGCTCGCCGACGCCAGGAGCCGCGCCGAAGCCATCCGCAAGCAGCAGACTGCTTCCGATCAGCGCCTGTCCCAGGAGATCTCCACGGCGCAAAAGGAAAGTGAAGCCAAGATCGGCGCCGTCGCCACCGATGTCACCGGCGCTAAGAAAGACATCGAAGCCACCAAGAGCGATCTCGAAGCCACCAAGTCCAAACTCGAACGCTCCATGGGCGACATGAACGTGATGAGTGGCCTAATCGCCCGGAATCACGACGACCTGGAAGAACTGCGCCGCCGCGGCGACCGCAACTATTACGAATTCACATTGCAGAGGGCCAAGACCCCGCAGCGCGTCGGCCCCGTTCAGATGGCCCTGAATAAGACCGACCCGAAAAAGTCCAAGTACACCATGACCGTCCTCGCCGATGACAAGTCCATCGAGAAGAAGGACAAGACCGCCGGTGAGCCCGTGCAGTTCTACGTCAAGGGCAGCGCCCGCATCTCTCCTTGCGAGATCGTCGTCTTCGACGTGGGCAAGAGTCAGATCACCGGCTACCTGGCGACACCAAAGGACACCGGCGCTGGCGCCCCGGCGGCTCCCGCTCCCGCTGCCGCGAAGCCCTGATCCTT
>JBEKOE010000047.1:0-26069 GCA_049522075.1 Candidatus Acidiferrum sp. | reverse complement strand
AGATCGATTCATTTCTGTGGTATTCAACAACTTTTCTCGCCACCCCTGCGGTGTCCAGGAAAACTTGTGGATCAAATGAGCCGTTACTTCCATTGTTCTTGAGTTTCTTTGGTTTCATATTCCTCTCGAAACTCCGTCTGGGTGGGGACCTTCCACACCAGAGTTACCCTACCAAGAAGTTTTTGGCAAAACTGTATAAAATGGCACAGCGCCCCCCGTTACGCTCTTTACTATTAACGGCTGGACGGCGAGACAGCGCGATATTGGCCAAATGGCTGGGGGGCCGTAGGGACGCTATCAACTCTCTCGCCGTTCCTCTTCTTCGAGTCCAACAAACCCAGCCCCTCATATCTAGTTGACGCCTGCGCCCAAAGACAGACTTGTCATCCCGACCGAAGCGGCCCGACTTTTTCTTCCGCGCCGATTTGTGGCGCGTCGGGCCGCGCAGCGGAGGGATCCGCTTTTCCCTTCCTTTTTGGCGCGCCTTTTTCTATTCCTTTTCGCCTTCCTCTGTGCTCACCTCTCGCCTTGACACCACCGCCCCCCGAGCGTACACCGTGGAGTAGAGATTCATGTCCTCTGGTGTCTTTCGGAGGTTCCCATGCCGCGTTATGAGTTCTACTGCGAGGATTGCAAAAAGCCGTTTGAAGTGATCCTCAGCCTTGCGGAATATGAAAAGGGGCACATCAAGTGCCCCAAGTGTGGCGGCAAGAAAGTCCACCAGGAAGCTGCCGCCTTCTTCGCCGTCACATCAAAGAAAAGCTGACGGTGACCGCCGGCCCCTCTCGGTTGCCACCTGCCCGGCCCGGTCGGACAGGCTGGTTCTTGGGTCTCTCTTCTCTGTGTTCTCTGCGGCCCCTCTGTTAGCTCCGTGGTGAGCCTTTCTCTTCCTCTTCGTTTCCTGATCGCCGATATCTGGTCGCTGATACCTGATCGCCTATATGAGGTTCCCTTGCAGCGTTGCCTTTACCGTTCAAGACGGACTCATCCTTGTGGAACTAGGCAGCTCAAATCCTCACTCACACGAACCGCACTTTTTGGGCGTTTTTGTTGATGACGAACACGCGGATGTTGTTCGATGCCGGGTCTCCCGGAACCATGAAAAAGCCAAGTTTCTGTGGATTGTATCCCTCGGTTTTCCCAACAATCGTTTCACCGTCCCGGAAGCTCACTTCGATCTTCCGGCCGTGGATGTGCTCGTCAACGATTGCTTTGTCATGGTATTCGGGGTTGCCGCTGAAGTCTTTCACAAAAAACACCGCCTTCAGGTCCTTCATCAGCACTTTGATTCCATGCTCTTGGAGTGGCTTATCTGCGGGAAGCACGTTGAAGGAATCTTTCAGTGCAGAGAAGTCATAGACGTAGCCCTTTAGTCGACGCCTGTCAACGAACGCGACAACCACCTTGTTCGCTTGCTCGGGTGCTCTTGGAGGTGTGACCATATACTCCTCTCCACAATCTTCCTTTCGGCTCTGGGCCTTCCATCTACTCTGGAATTTTGATTTTTCCGTCTTTGGTTGAATTGAATATACACCCGGCCGCCTCGCCTGCAACCGGTATTCTCACACAAGTGCTTGAGGCTGCCCCATCCTTCGCGCCTTTCTCTTCTCCTTCTTCTCAGCGAACTCAGTGTCCTCTGTGACCTCTGTGTAAGTCTTGATCTTGGTCTCCTGATCGCTGATATCTGATCGCTGATAACCTCCTCTGACTCCTGATCGCTGGTATCCTCCTCTCCCAATTCGTGCGAAAATGACTCGTCGCCCGGAGCGCTCCAATGGACGAGACAACCCTCCAAATCAACGGCCGCCCGTACCAATTTGCCGCGGACAAAGAGACTCCCCTCCTCACCGTCCTCCGGGAACTCCTCGATCTGACGGGCAGCAAATACGGTTGCGGCGAAGGTCAATGCGGCGCCTGCACCGTGCTGGTTGATGGCAAGGCGCGGCGTTCTTGCATGCTTCCCGTTTGGGCCGCCGCAGGCAAGCAAATCACCACCATCGAAGGTTTGGCCAAGGGCGAGCAGCTCCATCCCGTCCAGCAGGCGTTTCTTGAGGAAGGCGCGATGCAGTGCGCCTTCTGCACCTCGGGCATGATCATGTCCGCGGTCTCTCTGCTGAACGCCACGCGAAATCCCTCGCCCGCCGAGATTCAGACGGCCATGCAGGGCAACATCTGCCGCTGCGGCACCCACCCTCGCATTCTGGCCGCCATCCGCAAAGCTGCCTCTCGTATTCAAGGGGCGCAGCCATGACTCCGAAACCCAACATACCCTCCACCATCGAGCCTGAGCGCTATGAGCTCACCGCTCCAGCTTCCTACGTGTTTCAGAGCGGCCGCCGCGAATTCTTCAAATTTCTGGGAGCGGGCCTCTTCATCGCCTGCGCTTCTTCAAAAGCCGAAGCATTTCAGGAATCGGGCGCTGCCAGGAGAAACTCGGAAGACTCCCTTCCCCAGGAAATCAGCGCGTGGCTGCATATCGGGGAAGACGGAACCGTAACGGTATTCACGGGGAAAGTGGAAGTTGGGCAAAACATCCGCACCTCTCTGACCCAGGCGGTGGCGGAAGAACTGAAAACTTCAGTTGCGTCGATTCGTCTGGTCATGGGTGATACCCAGCTCGTGCCCTTTGACATGGGCACGTTCGGCAGCCGCACCACCCCGATCATGAATCTGCAATTGCGGCGCGTTTCCTCCGCCGCGCGCAACGTCTTGCTGGCCATGGCCGCAAAGCAATGGAACGTCGATCCAGCGCGCTTGCACGCCGAAGACGGTAAGATTGCCGACCCGCAGACAAAGCGCTCTTTGACCTACGCCCAACTCGTGCAAGGCCAACAGATTGCCCAACTTGTTCCGGCGGAAGATCCCTTGATACCACCGCGCGAATGGACCATTGCCGGGCAACCCCTGCCGAAAATCGATGGGCGCAATTTTGTCACCGGAAAGCATCGCTATCCGTCCGATCAAAAACTTCCAGAGATGCTCTATGGAAAGGTAGTGCGGCCCCGCGCATTCAATGCCACGCTGGTATCAGCGGACACGACGGAGGCGGAGAAGCTCCCGGGAGTCGTTGTTGTGCGCGATGGCAATTTTCTGGGAGTGGCGGCGCCAAGTTCCGCAACGGCAGAGAAGGCGGCTGCCTTGGTGCGCGCCGAATGGAAGGCCGAGCCGCAGCCCTCGAACAAGGAACTGTTCGACTACCTGAAGCAGAACCAGATGCCGCGCGGTGAGCGTAACGACAATTCCCGCATCGAGAGCGGCAATGTGGATGCCGCTCTGGCCGCGGCAACGCGGCAACTCCAGCAAACCTACCACGTGAACTACATCGCCCATGCCCCGCTCGAACCGCGCGCCGCGCTCGCTCAGTGGAGCGAGGACCAACTGACCGTATGGACCGGCACGCAGCGCCCCTTTGGGGTTCGCAGCGAACTGGCCACGGCCTTTCATCTGCCCGAGGAAAAAGTCCACGTCATCATGCCGGATACGGGCTCCGGCTATGGCGGAAAGCACACCGGCGAATGCGCCATCGAAGCGGCGCGACTGGCGCGCGCGGCCAAGCGCCCGGTGAAGCTTGTCTGGACGCGGGAAGAGGAGTTCACCTGGGCCTATTTTCGGCCCGCCGGAGTCATCGAAGTCCGCAGTGCCGTTGGCGACGATGGAAAAATCACCGCCTGGGAATTTCACAACTACAATTCCGGCGCTGCTGGCATGCGCACCTACTACGATGTTCCCAACCAGCGTATTGAGTTCCATCCCGTAAACTCTCCGCTGCGCCAGGGCTCCTATCGGGCGCTGGCGGCCACCGCCAATCATTTCGCGCGCGAAGTGCACATGGACGAAATCGCGCATTCGCTCAAGATGGATCCCCTGGAATTTCGCGTCAAGAATCTGAAAGAGGAGCGCTTGCACGCGGTGTTTGCAGAAGGCGCGAAAAAGTTTGGCTGGGCCGCAACGAAACCCGCGAATCATGGATTTGGCGTGGGTGGCGGCTACGAGAAACTTGGGTACGTCGCCACTTTCGTGGAAGTCGCCGTGGATCGCAGCTCCGGCGACATCAAGATCCTGCGCATCTTCACTGCCTTCGACTGCGGCGCGATCGTCAATCCCGACGGCCTGCGCAATCAGATCATCGGCGCCAATATCATGGGACTTGGCGGAGCGCTGTTTGAAGCCGTCGAATTTGAAAATGGCCGCGTCCTGAACAATCTCTTCTCCAAATACCGCGTGCCCCGCTTCAGCGATATTCCTCCGCTGGACGCATTCCTAATTGACCGCAAAGATCAACCCCCGGTGGGAGCGGGGGAAGCGCCCATCGTCGGCGTGGCCCCGGCCATCAGCAACGCCATCTTCGATGCCACCGGAATCCGCCTGCGCTCCTTGCCCCTGGCCCCCCTCCTCGTCCCCCACGGCCTCCGCCTCTCCTGAACACCACGGCTAGCTCCCTCTTCTCTGCGGTTCCTGTGGCACAGACATTCCTGTCTGTGCTCTTGGGTCCCTCTTCTCTGTGAACTCCGTGTTCTTCCTTCTGTGACCTCTGTGCTACCGTCCCTCTTCGGCTTCGGCGCCAGAAACCGGAATTGTCATCCCGAGCGGAGCGGCCCGATTTCTTCTTTCGCGCCGCAGTTCGGCGCGTCGGGCCGCGCAGTCGAGGGATCCCTCTGCCGCCTTTCTTTTCTCCTTCTTCCTTCTATGCGGCTCCTCTGTTACCTCTGTGGTGAGTCTTTCTCTTCCTCTTCGTTTCCTGATCGCTGATATCTGATCGCTGATAACCGCCTTTTCCTCGTCGTGGTTGTGCTAACTTAGCCCGTGCCTCGCACGATGGAGTCGAACACATGCCCAACATCCCCCTCCGCAACGGCGGCCCCAAAGCCCGCATCGCCGTCATCCCCGGCGACGGCATCGGCAGGGAAGTGACCCCCGTAGCCGTCCAGCTCATCCGCGCCGCCACCGCCAAGCGCAACCGCGCCCTCGAATTCGTCGAGTTCGATTGGGGCGCCGACAAGTACCTCCGCGAAAACGTCTCCCTCCCCGAAGGCGCGGTCGAAATGCTGCGCGATGAATTTGACGCTATCCTCTTTGGCGCCCTCGGCGACCCCCGTGTCCCCTCCAACCAGCATGCCGCCGACATCCTCCTCGGCCTGCGCTTCAAGCTCGATCTCTATGTCAACGCCCGCCCCACCGAACTCCTCCACCCGCGCCTCACCCCGCTCCGCGATCGCACCCCCACCGACATCAACCTCATGGTCTTCCGCGAAAACACGGAAGGCCTCTACGCCGGCGTCGGCGGCTTCTTCAAAAAGGGCACTCCCGACGAGATCGCCGTTCAGGAAGACGTCAACTCCCGCAAAGGCGTCGAGCGCATCATCCGCCACGCCTTCGACTACGCCCGCGCCAAAAAGCTCAAGCGCGTCTGCTTGTCAGACAAGTCCAACGCCCTGACCTTCGCCCACGACCTCTGGCAGCGCGTCTTCCAATCCGTCCGCGCCGAGTACCCCGAAATCGACTCCCGCCACCTCTACATCGATACCCTCGCCATGGAACTCGTCCGCGACCCCAGCCAGTTCGATGTCATCGTCACCTGCAACCTTTTCGGCGACATCATCAGCGACCTCGCCGCGCAGCTCGCCGGAGGACTCGGCCTCGCCCCCTCCGCCAACATCCATCCCGGCCGCACCTCGCTCTTCGAGCCCGTCCATGGCTCCGCCCCCAACATCGCCGGGAAGGGCATCGCCAATCCCTTCGGCGCGGTCCTAGCCTCCGGCATGATGCTTGAATTTTTGGGCTGGCACGAAGAATCCGCAGTGTTAAAGCAATCCGTGAAGTCCGCCCTCCACGAAAACATCAGCACTCCCGACCTCGGCGGATCAAAACAAACACACGAAGTAGCCGATTATCTATCCAACTACGCCGTAAAACATTCATGAATTACTTGAAGTATCAGCGAATATCAGATCTTGCCTCCTGATATCTGATCGCTGATATCTGATATCCCCTGCAATCCGCGGAAGGCCCAATCTATCTCTTGCGCACCATCGCCGTGATTGCCAGCCCCAGCAGGAATCCCCCGATGTGCGCCCAAAACGCTACGCCGCCGGACGCGCCCCCGCCAAGCGTCCCAATACCTGCCAGGAACTGCAGCGTAAACCAATAGCCCAGAATCAGAAACGCCGGCACGGGAATCAGAAAGATGAAGAAGAACGTCAGTATGCGGTTCCGCGGGAAGAGCAGGGCATAAGCTCCCATAACCCCGCTGATCGCCCCGCTGGCTCCAATCGCAGGAAGCGGCGAGCTCAGGTTGAAAAGCACGTGCACCAACCCCGACCCGATACCACACACGAGATAAAAGAACAGATAGCCCACGTGGCCGAAGTAGTCCTCGACGTTGTCCCCGAAGATCCATAGGAAAAGCATGTTCCCCAGCAGGTGCATCAGCCCGCCGTGCAAGAACATGCTGGTGAAGAGCGGCTCGAACGCCGCTTGAAACCCCGCATGCCCGGCCAGGAATTGCACGACGTGCGCGGGGATGGTGGCGTTGGACATCACGAAGTGCTGCTCGGCGCGCACCGGCAAGCTCAATTGATAAAGGAAGACCAACACATTCGCCAGGATCAGCGCGATGTTTACGAAGGGCGTGGTGCGCGTCGGGTTGATGTCCTTCAGCGGGATCATGAGGTCTGGCGGGCGCTTCGGGCAACGCAGCCGTTCCCGTTCGCCCCGAACTTCGGGACGGCTGTCGGCCCTGCGGCGCGGGCTCCGTCGGGGGGAATCATCCGCCGCAGAGTAGCGGAAACCACCGCAAATGGAAAGCCCGGTCCGAAGCGGTGCCGGGCAGGGAACTGTGTCCTATAATGTTGCCCTACGTAAATCCTGGTTAACAGAATCTGGGACCTCCAAAAACCGCAGTTTTCCCAATGTTTGGAAGGCACATTTCGAGAATGTCGTCGCGCCGACGTTTTGGAGTGCGGCGGCTCGCCGCCGCTTTTTGCGATTGCAGCCCCACCTCCCAATCGTTAGTTTGGGCGCAGAGTCATCCTCAACGAAAGCAGTCCGGCAGGGGCGGGGACAGTTTTGCCGTTGCGGTAGTGGCGCTGCGTGGCTGGTCTGGGAGCCGGGGTAGAGTCCGAAAAAGCGGGAGCAAGCTCCCGCACTCCAGATTCTCGGTTTCCAATTAAATCAGGAATGTTGGCGCGCCGACAATTTCGGCTTCTCGCTTGCGCCCCGTCCGTGCGCCCCTGGCCGTCATTTTCCACTCCCGTTGTTTGCAAATCATTGCGATACTCCGCGGTGTATGGTAAGTAAGTAAGTCCTGCATGTGCGCACAATGGACGCAGGTAATGCCTGTGCCGCAGTTCTTGGTCGGCGCGCCGACAACCGATGCCTGCCCGCGAAACGGAAGCCATCATCCTGAAGACCTTCCCGCTGGGTGAGGCGGATCGCCTGGTCAGTTTCCTAGGACGTTCGTCGGGCCGCATGCGGGGTGTAGCCGCGGGCGCGCGCCGCCTGAAGAACCGTTACGGCTCGACCCTGGAGCTGCTCTCGCACGCGCAGCTCTGGTACATCGAACGAGAGACGCGCGACCTCGTACGGATCCAGCAGGCCGAACTGCTCGAGTCCTTCCACAAGGCGCAGAGCGATTACGGCCTCAGCACCGGCCTGGCGCTGGTCAGCGAAATCGCCGAGCAGGTGTTGCCCGAGCGGGAAGTGTCCGAGGCGATGTTCCGGCTCATCTTGCTGACCGTGCGGGAAATCGAACGGCGCAACAGCGGGGCGCTGCCGCTCAGCTACTGCGCGTTCTGGACGGTGCGCCTGGCGGGCTGGCTGCCGAGATTTGATGCCTGCACCATGTGCGGCAAGCTGTTCGGGAAGCTGCCGGCGTATCAGGGCGTTTCGCATCACGGGCTGCTCTGCGAAGAACACCGCCGCTCCGGCATGAAGCCGGTTTCGTACGAGGGCAGGGAACTCGCGGAACGTTTTGCGGGAGAGCGCCTGGACCGGTTCGATGCAGCGATCGAGGGAGTACCAGCAGTGAAGGAGTTGCGCGAAGCGGGATTGAATTGGATCGAACATCACACCGAGCGAGCGTTGAAGACGCGCGAGCTGCTGGAAGCGCGGTGAGAAGTTCGCCGGGGCAAAATTGTCGGCGAGCCGACAATTTTCGCGGAGCAGCGGAAGTGGGTCATGAATTCGGAGAGACGCCTTGACAGTTAAAGGAAAACTTGAAGTGAAGCGCAAAGGCTTGACCTTTCAAGACTTATTTCTAAAGCTGGCGCAGTTCTGGGGAAGGCAGGGTTGTGTGCTCCAGCAACCCTATGACACAGAGGTTGGCGCGGGCACCATGGCTCCGGAAACGTTTCTCCGCGTTCTCGGGCCCACGCCGTATCGCGTGGCGTATGTGCAACCGTCGCGGCGGCCTGCCGATGGGCGCTATGGCGAAAATCCTAACCGCCTCTACAAGCATTTTCAGTATCAGGTGATCCTGAAGCCCGCACCGGCAGAGATCCAAGACATATATCTGAAGAGTCTGGCAGCCATCGGCATTGATCTGCGCGCGCACGATGTGCGTTTTGAAGAGGACAATTGGGAAGCGCCCACGCTAGGGGCCTGGGGCATTGGGTGGCAGGTGCTGCTGGATGGACTGGAGATTACCCAGTTCACCTACCTCCAGCAGAGCGGCGGCATCGAACTCGATCCCATTTCGGTGGAGATCACGTACGGACTCGAACGTATCTGCGCGTTTTTGCAGGATGTCGGGAGTGTGTACGAGATTCGCTGGAACGAGGACAAGAGCTACGAGGACATCCGGCTTGCGGAAGAGCAGCAGCTTTCGGAATACAGCTTCGACCGCAGTGATGCCCAGGCGCTACGGGCTGAATTTGAGCTGCACGAGAAAGAATCAAGGGAACTCCTCGAGGGGTGGAAGCACCTGGAGGGAAATGTCGGCGCGCCGACAATTGAGCGCGTGCGGTACCCCTTGCTGGCGGCTTACGACCACTGCCTGAAGTGTTCGCACCTGTTCAATTTGATGGATGCGCGCGGGGTGATTTCGACGACGGAGCGCGCGGCGCTGATGGCGCGTGTGCGCACGCTGGCGTGCCGGACGGCGGCGGCGTACTTGGAGCAGAGCGCCGGATCGAAGAACGGGGTGGGGGGATGAACGTCAGCGCGAGGGCAGAGAGTTGGGACGAAAAATGTCGGCGCGCCGACATTCCCGAATTGGCACTAGCGCGTTTGGAGTGCGGGAGCTTGCTCCCGCTTTTACGGGGAATGGATTCGCGTCCGAGCGATCGACTGGGAGGCGGGGCTGCCATCGCCAAGGCGGCGAGCCGCCGCACTCCACCTACTTGCAAATCATCTGCAAATTGTCGGCGCGCCGACAATTCCAAAAACTGGAAGTTTGTGCTTGGGGTGCCCCGATGAGTAGCAAGAGCAGGATCTTGGAGCCCGGGACGAATGTCGGAGTCAAAAATGTCGGCGCGCCGACATTCTCGATTTGGAACGCGGGGTTTGAGGTGGCCGGATGAGCGCGGTGAAGAAGAAGTCTTCGAAGAAGGCGGTTGCGACGGCGGCGAAACCCCGGCGCGTGGAACTGCTTTTCGAAATTGGGGCGGAAGAGATTCCCGCGGGGATGCTGCCGCGCGCCGTGAGCGAGTTGAAAACCATTCTGGAGAAACACCTTACCGCGGAGAGCCTCACCGAAGGCGTGACCGTGGAAACCTTTGGCGGGCCGCGGCGCCTGACCGCGTGGGTGCGCGGGCTGATCGTCAAGCAGGCCGATGTGGAGAATGAAGTGACCGGGCCGCCGAAGTCGGTGGCTTACGATGATGCCGGCGCGCCGACAAGAGCGGCGGTGAGTTTCGCCGAAAAGCAGGGCGTGGCGCTCCACGACCTCTTGATCGTGAAGACTCCCAAAGGCGAGTATATCGCCGCGAAAGTGGTGAAGCGCGGGCGCACGGTCCACGACCTTCTGACGGAGATTCTGCCGCGCGTGATCCACGATATTTCCTGGCCGAAGACGATGACCTGGACGGGCCTGGAGGGCGCACGGTTCATCCGCCCAGTGCGCTGGCTTGTTGGGGTGCTCCATGGCAAGCCGCTGAAGTTTTCCTTCGGGGGCGTGACCGCCGGGGACATCACCGCGGGGCACCGCTTCCTGGGCAAGGCGGAGATTCGCATGCGCGATTTCGCGGAGTACGAAAAGAAGCTGCGCGCCAATGGCGTGATCGTGCGCCCGGCGCAGCGCCTGGAGCGCATCCAGAACGAGTTGGCGAGCCACGCGAAGCGCGGCGGCTACAAGGTTCATGAAGATGCGGGCTTGCTGGAACTGGTCAGCTACCTAAACGAATTTCCCACGGTCATCCAGGGCGACTTCGATCCTTCCTTCCTTGAATTGCCCGACGAGATCCTGATCACGGTGATGCGCGATCACCAGAAATACTTTGCCGTGGAGAAGCGCGGCGGGGAACTGGCGCCACACTTTCTGGCGGTAATCAACCTGGCCAAGGATTCGCAGGGGCTGGTGCGCGCGGGGCACGAGCGCGTGTTGCGCGCGCGGTTTGCGGATGCACGATTTTTCTGGGAGTCCGATCAAAAGATCAAACTGGCCGAGTATCTCCCCAAGCTGCAGCGGGTCACGTACGAGTCGCGATTGGGAACCTATTACGACAAGGTCGAGCGCATGCGCGCCATTGCGCGGTGGCTGGCGGAGCAGTGGTTCAACCTCGGCATGGTGCAAGCGCACGTTGCCGATGCGGACCGCGCCGCCGAACTGGCGAAGTGCGACCTGGCCACGGAAATGGTTCGCGAGTTCACGGAATTGCAGGGCGTCGTGGGCGGGCTGTACGCGCGGGCACAAGGCGAAGCGGAAGATGTGGCCGACGCGGTGTACGACCATTATCTGCCGGTGGGACTGGATGATCCCATCCCGCGGAATCTTACCGGGTGCGCTATCGCGCTGGCTGACAAGTTCGATTCGATTGTGGGCTGCTTCAGCGTGGGAGTGATTCCCACGGGCTCAAGCGATCCCTACGCGTTGCGGCGCGCCGCGCTGGGCATCGTGAAGATCATCCTAGACCGCAGATTACCCATATCACTTTCCTTGACGATTGGCGCGGCGTCGAAGGCGCTGCTTACGCACCCGCCGAAGAAGGCGGTGACGCCGGCGCAGGAAGCGCAGGTATTAGAGTTCATCCTGGACCGCGCGCGGTTTGTGCTGCGGGAAAAGCATGGCTACGCGTACGACGAAGTGAACGCGGTCTTCCGCGCGGGTAGCGAGGATTTGGTGGATGTCGAGAAGCGATTGCGCGCGCTGAAGGCGGTGCGCAAGACGAAGAACTTCGAGCCGCTGGCGGTGTCATTCAAGCGCATCCGCAAAATCCTGGAGAAGGCCAACCTGCCGGTTGAGGCCCCGCAACACGTGAACGTGGAGCTCTTCGAGAAGGACGCGGAGAAGGCTTTGTACACGGCGGTGCGGAAAGCGGCGGGGAAGGTGGGCGAGGACAAGCGCGCGGGGAAGTATCATGAGGCGCTGGATGAGATTGCGGGACTGCGCAAGGTGGTGGACCAGTTTTTTGTGGAAGTGATGGTGATGGCCGAAGAGGAAGCGGTGCGGAACAACCGCTTGGCCTTGTTAGCGGAGTTGTTAAGGGAATTCACCACGATTGCGGATTTTGCGGAATTGGGAGGGGAAGAGGGGAAGTAGCGCGGAGGAGATATCAGATATCAGCGATCAGATATCAGGAGGCAGGCGATCAGCGACCGGCGATCAGGAGGCAAGAAAGAGTTTATGCAGAGGGCGCCTTGACCGGGTCGGGGCGGGCGCCGGCCACAGAGAAAAGAGAGAGGAAGAGGCGGATGACCGGGGGTTGCACAGAAGAGAAGAGGGATTCATCGCACAAAAAACGTGCGATGGAAAACCGTACCTCACTTCGCAGACTCCGTTCGGATGAGCGGATTCTGAGGCGTCACCAAAAAGATGGGTTGGTTAGAGAGATTAAAGTTTTACTTGAAGTGAGGGCTTCAGGTTTTGTGGCAGTTTTCGTTTGAAAATTGTCGGCGCGCCGACATTTTGCACTCCAATCCCAAATGAGTGCGATGCGTAGCGCGCCAGTAACCGCAGTGAAAAACAAGAGAGGCGTACCGTGAAAAAGTGGGTCTATTTCTTTGGTGCAGGAAAAGCGGAAGGCGACGGCGAATGGCGCGATCTGCTCGGCGGCAAGGGAGCAGGATTGGCCGAAATGACCAAAATCGGCTTGCCCGTCCCGGCGGGTTTCACCATCTCGGCGGAAGCCTGCGATTACTTCTACCAGAACAACAAGAAGTACCCGGCCGAACTCAAGAAGCAGGTGATTGACAGCGTCGCCAGGCTGGAAAAGGTGACCAAGAAGAAGCTGGGCGATCCGGACAACCCGCTGCTGGTCAGCGTGCGTTCCGGCTCGGCGCGCTCCATGCCGGGGATGATGGAAACGATCCTGAACCTGGGCTTGAATGACAAGTCCGTGGAAGGCATCGCCAAGGTGACCGGCAACGAGCGCTTTGCCTACGACGCATATCGCCGCTTCGTGCAGATGTTCTCCACCGTGGCGATGGGCATGCCCAAGGAAGACCTGGAGCACAAGCTGCGGGCGATGAAGCAGCGGCTGGGCGTGAAGGAAGATACCGCGGTGCCGGCCAGCGGTTGGAAAGAACTGGTGGGGGAGTACAAGGCCTACTACCTGGAAAAGGCCGGACAGCCCTTTCCGGAAGATCCCCTGGAGCAGTTGTGGGGCGCGATTGGCGCGGTATTTGGATCATGGATGGCGGAAAAGGCGGTCACCTACCGCCGGGTGGAGAAAATCACCGGGCTGCTGGGCACCGCGGTCAACGTGCAGCAGATGGTGTTCGGTAACACCGGCGACAATTCGGGAACAGGCGTGTGCTTTACGCGCGACCCGAGTGACGGCGAGAAAATTTTCTACGGCGATTATTTGACCAACGCGCAGGGTGAAGACGTTGTGGCCGGCATACGCACGCCGGTGCACCTGAGCGAACTGGCGAAGCTCATGCCTAAGGTGTACGGGCAACTCGAAAAGGTTCGAGTAACACTTGAGAAGCACTACCGCGACATGCAGGACATGGAGTTCACGGTGGAGGACGGCACCCTGTACATGCTGCAGACGCGCACCGGCAAGCGCACGCCCGCAGCGACCTTCCGTATGGCCATGGATATGGCCAACGAGAAGCTCATCACCAAGGAAGAGGCGGTGCTGCGCATCAAGCCGGAAGACATCGAGCGGCTGTTTTATCCGGTGATTGATAGCAAGGTGGACCGCAAGACGCTGGCGTCGAAGATCCTGGCGTACGGGATTAACGCGGTGCCCGGCGCGGCGGTTGGCAAGATGTGCTTCTCCGCGAACGAAACGGAAGAGTGGGCCGCGAGGGGGGAGAAGGTCATCCTGGTGCGACGCGAAACCAGCCCCGAAGATGTGGGCGGCATGGCCGTGGCGCAGGGCATCCTGACGGCTACGGGCGGCAAGACGAGTCACGCGGCCGTAGTGGCGCGCGGCTGGGGCAAGTGCTGCGTGGCCGGCGCGGAAACCCTGGACATTGATTACAAAACCAAGATCATGACGGACGGGAAGAGCGGCAAGACGCTGAAGGAAGGCGAGTGGATCACGCTGGACGGCAGCGAAGGCATCGTGTACGAGGGGCAACTGCCGCTGGTCACGCCGGAACTGCCCAAGGCGTACTACACGATCATGAAGTGGGCCGATGAGATTCGCCACTTGAAGGTGCGCACGAATGCGGATACGCCGCAGGATGCGCGCAAGGCCATCGAGTTCGGCGCGGAGGGCATTGGGCTGTGCCGCACCGAGCACATGTTCTTCACCGACTTCGAGCATCCGGAGAAGAGCCACGACCGCCAACTGGCCATTCAGGAGATGATCCTGGCGAATGACAAGGAAGCGCGCGTCAAGGCTCTGGACAAGCTGTTGCCGTTCCAGCGGCGCGACTTCATCGGCATCTTCAAGGCCATGAACGGTCTTCCGGTCACGATCCGGCTGATTGACCCGCCGCTGCACGAGTTCGTGCCGCACGACAAGGCCAAGCAGGCGGAACTGGCCAAGGAACTGGGCATTTCCGTGGAGACCGTGGAGCGCCGCGTGGCGCAGTTGCACGAAGCCAACCCGATGCTGGGGCACCGCGGGTGCCGGTTGTCCATCACCTATCCGGAAATTCTGGAGATGCAGGTGAGGGCGATCATCGAAGCGGCGATCGAGTGCCACAAAGCGAAAGTTAAAGTATTACCTGAGATCATGATTCCGCTCACTCTGGACAAGAAAGAGTTGGGAATCCTGGTGGATGCGACGCGCCGTGTTGCGGATCCGCTGATCAAGAAGGCTGGCGTGAAGCTGCCGTACCTGGTCGGCACGATGATTGAGTTGCCGCGCGCCGCATTGCTTGCGAACGAGATCGCCGAAGTGGCGGAATTTTTCTCGTTTGGCACCAACGACCTGACGCAAACGGTCATGGGGCTCTCCCGCGACGACGCGGGGCGCTTCCTGCCCGACTATGTGGACGAGAAGAAGGCCGGTGTATTCGCTGGCGACCCGTTCCAGACGCTGGACACCAAGGGCGTGGGAATGTTGATGAAGTGGGGCATCGAAAAGGGGCGCGAGACGCGTCCAAAGCTGAAGGTGGGCATCTGCGGAGAACACGGTGGCGATGCAGAAAGCGTGAAGTTCTGCCATCAGATTGGGATGGACTACGTGAGCGCTTCGCCGTTCCGCGTGCCCATATCGCGGCTGGCGGCGGCGCAGGTCGTGGTGGAGAACAAGAAGAAGGCGAAGGGGAAGAAGAAGTAGCTGTTGCTGCGGAAAGCGATTGGGTGCCGGGGTCTGAGAC
Organism: Candidatus Acidiferrum sp.; assembly: GCA_049522075.1. Lineage (GTDB taxonomy): Bacteria > Acidobacteriota > Terriglobia > Acidiferrales > UBA7541 > Acidiferrum. The sequence continues at coordinate 11,192 of JBEKOE010000047.1, read as the reverse complement.
GATGGACCCTGGCGCTGCAGAGCTTAGTGATGAACGCGCGCTTGGGCGCAGAAGTAAGCACCGCAAAAGCGGGAGCAAGCTCCCGCACTCCAAAGGGTGGTTGGCTGAATTGGCTTGATGGGAAGTAAGACTTGAAGTGATGCTCCCGCTCCGGGGTGGGCTTCAGTGAAGCGACTGTGCAGGTGGATCACCGGGCTGGCGGCGCTGCTGCTTGCGGCGGGCGCTTGCGTTGCGGCGGACCCCGCGATCACCTTGCGGGGGCGCGTAGTCGATGAGAATGGATTGCCCGTCGGTGGAGCTCAAGTAAAGCTTGAGATGGCCGGCGGGCAAGCTTTTTTGGGAACGACGGACGACGCTGGGGCGTTCAGCATTCCCAATCTTGCCACTGGAGAATATACCGCACACATCACGAAGCCGGGGTTCTTCATCCTGGAGGGGCAAAAGTTCGAGTTGGCGGCGGACTCCGGGGAAGTCTCGTTTACGCTGAACCACGCCGAGGAATTGCGGGAGAAGGTGGATGTCACCGCGCCCGCCAACCAGGTGGAGACCTCCGAAACCCCGCAGAAGATCACGCTGACGGCGCAAGAGATCCGCGACATTCCCGTGCCGAGTTCCCACTATTTGCAGGAAAGCCTGATCCTGCTGCCCCAGGTGTTACTGGACAACCAGGGACTGCTGCATCTTGCGGGGTCGCGGGCCACGCAGGTGCAATACCTATTGAATGGATTCGAGATTGGGGAGCCGGTGAACAATTCGCTGGACACGCGATTCAGCGCGGATGCGGTGCGTTCGGCGGAGGTGCAGACGGGGCGGTTTGGGGCGGAATTCGCGCATCCGGGGGCGGCGGTGCTGAGCTTCAATACGCCGGATGGGGACGACCACTGGCGGTTCAATGCCACGGATTTCATTCCCGGCATTAATGTGCAGCAGGGCGTGCAACTGGGGAATTACTATCCGCGAATGGAGTTTTCCGGGCCGATCGTGAGCGGGAAGCTGTGGTTTTCGCAGGCGTTCAGCGTGCAGCACACATTGAGCGTGATGAAGGGGCTGGCGCCGGGTGCGCCGGATACCTCGACGGTGTGGGCAGGGGATAGTTTGACGCGGCTGCTGTGGCATATCTCGTCGAAGCACAGCCTGGTGCTGAGCTTTCTGTATAACGACGCGGATGATTTTGACCTGGGGCTGGATGCACTGCACCCGGTGTCCACAACGCTGACGCAGCACACGCATCAGGTGTTCGGCTCAGTGAAGGACCAGTATTGGTTCCACGACACGCTGGTGGAGTTTGGATTCGCGGGGCACGACAGCCACGACGATTACCAGCCGCAGGGGAATGCGCCGTACAAGCTGCTGGTGGATGGGGCGGCGGGGAATTATTTTCAGGCATTGCAGCAGGAGGGGCGGAGGTGGCAGGGATTTGTTGATGCGACGCGGGCGGGGCTGAAATGGCACGGGACGCATACGCTTTCGGGAGGGGCGAATCTCTCGAGTGTGCGGCTGGAGCAAGCGAGCACGCGCGGGGAGATTCAGGCGCTGTACAACGACAACAAAACGATTAGCCGGGTGACAACGTTCACGGGGCCAGCAGATTTTCGCGTGGCCAATACGCTGGCCGGGGCGTTTGTGCAGGACACGTGGACGATCAACTCCCACTTTATTGCGACAGCGGGAGTGCGGACGGATTGGGACCGGTTGGTGCATTCGGCGATGGCGGAACCGCGCGCGGCGCTGAACTGGATGCCGTTCGCGGAGAAGACCGCGAAATTTTCGATTGGGTGGGGGATTTACGATATTCCGCTGAATCTTTCGGTGATTGGGCAGACGGCGGACCAGCAGCAGGTGGACACGCTGTACGACACGACGGGGGCAGTGATGGCGGGGCCGGCGACGAGCCGGTTTGTGCTCCAGGCGGGGGCGCTGCGGCAGCCTTATTTCGATATTACGAGCGCGGGGTGGCAGCAGAGGTTTGGGGAGAAGACCATCGTTTCGGTGGAACTGCTGGCGCGGAATCAGCACCGCGGGCTGGTGTTCGAGACGCAAACGCCGGGACAGATTGGGAGCACGTTCTTGCTGGAGTCGACGCGGCGGGACAAATACCGAGGGGCGACGATTTCGGGGCGGCACTCGTTTGGCGGAGGCGCGGAGGTGTTTGGGAGCTACACGCGATCGCGGGCGAATAGTGATCAGGTGCTGGATCCGGCGCTGGGGGCGCTGTATTTTGCGGCGCAGCAGAGCGGGCCGCTGGCGTGGGATGCGCCGAACCGGTTTTTGGGGTGGGCGAACGTGCCGACACCGGTGTGGGGGGTATTGTTTAGTTGCTTGCTGGATTACCGGACGGGGTATCCGTTCAGCGTGGTGAACCAGCAGCAGTTTTTGATTGGGGCGGCGGATTCGCGGCGGTTTCCGGATTATGCGAGCTTGAACATCAGTTTGGAGAAGAAGTTTCGTTTCCGGGGATATCTGTTTGCGGTGCGGGGGTCGGCGATTAACGTGCTAGGGCGGCAGAACCCGGATGTGGTGGTGAACAACGTGGATGCGCTGCCGACACAATTTTTGACGTTTGCGGGCGGGCAGGGGAGAGCGTTCACGGGGAGATTGCGGTTTATTGGGAAGAAGTGAGGGGGGGGAGTCGTGACTCGTGGCTCGTGACCTGTGACTCGTGAAAGACAAGAGCGAAGAAAAAGATAACGCTGAGGACCCACAGATTCGCAGAGAAGAGGAAAACCCAAGAGCCAGGCAAGTAAAGTTTTCAGTATTAAGTTTTAAGTTGTAAGTTTGCAGAGAAGAGGAACCCAAGACGCAGGCACCCGCCTACGGCGGGCCTGGGGCACCCGACTGAGGGGAGCATGGATGGAGGAATCTGGGCTTGGTGGTGGGGCAACAACCGTAAAAGCGGCGGCGAGCCGCCGCACTCCAAATTATATGAAGAGCGGGGGGAAGATGCGGGGGAAAAAGAGGGCCGGCCCTTGCGGGCCAGCCCTGGTGAGAGTGGAACTGTAGAGAATTACGGTTGCGTTTAGAAGGTGAGACGGAAGCCGAACTCACTCCAGAGGGAACGCGGAATCGTCGTGCTGCTGGGGTTGATGAAGCCTAGCGGATGGCCGAAGGTAGGACTGGCGATGGTGGCGGCGCCGCCGTTGGCGGCGGTGCCGTAGTCGTTGCCGTAATTGGCGCGATTGGTAAGGTTGAAGGCCTGGGCCACAAGCTGCAAGTTGACGTGCTCGCCGAGTTTGATGTTCTTGGCCAGCCGCAAGTCAAGCTCGAAGAAGGGATCGCCGCGAAGGGGATCGTATTGGGCGATGGTGCAGGTCTGCGCCACGCCGTTCAAGCCGTATAAGCAGTTCTGCGCCCCCGGGTTGTTACCGACAAACGTAAGGAAGGCCGTGGGATCGCTCTTGGGAACCACGACGGCGTTGGTCGTTCCACCGCCGGTATTCAGGGTATTGGAGGAGTTGATCACGTTGTAAGGGCGCGCGGAGCCAAACTGCAAGATGGGAGAGAGCTGCAACCCCCAAGGCAAATCGTACAATCCGCTCACCGTGATGTGGTGGCGCTCATCGTTGAATGAGGGCCCCCACTCGTAGCTGGCAAACGGAGCTGTCTCGAGCCTGGGGTAATTGCGGAAGGTACCGGCGCCGCTGTCGTAGGAATAGGCCCAAGCAAGGGTGTAATTGGCGTTGAGCGAGAGGTGATGGGTCAGGCGCTGGCGATAGCTGAAATTGTAGCCATCGTAATGGGAGCGGCCGATGGCTTCTTCGACGCGGACGCTGGCCAGCTTGGGTAAAGGAGATGTCGGATTAGCGAGGTTGTAGGCATCGAAAACGGGATCAAGCGGCCGGGTGCAGCACGCCCCGGCCACCGGCACCTTCTGGTCGATGTTCATGGTCTTGTTCTCGTGCAGACCCAAGACGTGGGTGTACTCGGCTTCGAAAACGGAGTTTGGAGTGATGGCCCAACTGTAGCCGAGATTGAACTCCTCGGTAACGGGGTTGCGATAGTTGGGGTCCATCAGGCGGCCTGTGCTGCCTGAATTGAGCAGTGCGGACGGAGCAGCAATCGTCGGCATGGGATCGACGCCATACCGCCAGCTGCCGAGGGGAATACCCGTTCCTGGCACGATGTCTTTGACGGGGTCTGAGAGGGTGAAAAGAGTTTGAAAGACGGTAGGATTGGCCTGCTGTTCCATGAACAGAGGGATGTTCTGGAAGGTGTTGCCGAAGTACAGGCCGAAGCCACCGCGGACGACGTGCCTGCCAACTCCAGTCAGGTCGTAGGCAAAGCCGACGCGAGGGCTAACGTCCTTGTTATCGTCACCCAAGATCTTGCTAACCCAAGGGTTCGAGATGGGGCTGTTGAGGGTGACGAGTTCTTGATAGGTGCGGCTCTTGGGGATAAGGGAAGAGCCGTACATGTTGAAGTCCTTGTCCCAGCGGACGCCGAGGTTCAAGGAGAGGCGGCGAGAGACCTTATAGTCGTCCTGGAAGTACAGGCCGAGTTGCTTGGTAGCGGCCAGGAAGTAAGGATTGCCGTTGGCGATGGTCATGGCGGTCACAAGGCCGGGCGTGGCGAAACCCTCTGGGGCGCACGGCAGGTTCTTTGCGGGGCCGCATGTGCTCGGGTTGGCGATGATGACGCTGGGATCCAGGCCGAAATCCATCTCCAGCGTGGAGCTGAACTTGAAGAACCCGCCCTCGACGGGATTCCAAATGTAATCCACGCCGGCTTTGAGAGTGTGTCTGCCAACGACCTTGGAAACGTCATCTTTGAACTGCCACTTACGCTGGAAGGACTGCTGCGGAACGTTGGTATTGGTGCCAAAGGTAGCGTCCGGGAAGACCACAAGCGGGGCGCTGATGTTGCTGTCGATTAAATTGTTCCAATACTGAAAGCCAAAGGTAAACTGGTTGACAGCATTGTTAGGCAGAATCGAGTTGACGGTAAGGTTGGCGATCTGCAGATGGTTCTTGGTGAAATTGCCGTTGGTGAGATCGCTGGTAGCGCTGGATTGATCGTTCAGACTGTTATTGGCCTGCGAAGTGTAACTGATGTAGGCGTTGTTGTTGTTGTTGATGGTCCAATCCATGCGGCCGTTGTAGCGATACTCGTAGAACGGGCGGGGGATGATGGCGGCGGGTTGGGCAGCGAAGCCAGCATTCTTGGCAAGGACAAGCTCGTTGTAGGCCGTGGTGGATTCTGCCATGCCTTGACTTTCCCGTTCACGTTCGAGGGCGAAAAAGGTAAAGAGCTTATTTTTGACGAGCGGGCCGCCGATGGAACCGCCAAAGAACTGGCGGGTGTAGTCGGGATGCACGGCAGTGGCGGTGCCATCTCCGTTGGGGTCCTGCTCATCCGTATTCAAAGCGGAGTCACGGAAGTAGGCAAAAAGCGAACCGTGGTAGGCGTTGGTGCCCTGCTTGGTGATCATATTAATGGCAGCGCCTTCCGAGCGGCCGTTTTGCGCGGAGAAGCGCTGGGTGCTGATCTGGAATTCCTGGACGGCCTCGAGGGGAAGCTGCATAACGGGCCCACCAACGGTATTGTCTTTATTGTCGATACCGTTGACGGTGACGTTGACGTTGCGGCCGCCCGAGCCATTGACAGAGAGAATGGCATAGCGAGCCTTGGTGGGGTCGTAAGAATCAGCGGCCTTGACGCCTGGGGCGAGGTAAGCCAGGTTGGCAACATCGCGGCCCAAAAGCGGGAGCTGTTGGACTTGGCTCGGAGTAATGTTTTGGCTCACGCTGGTGCTCGTCTGCTCGAGCAGTGGGGCCTCCGAAGTGACTTCAATGACTTGAGAAGTGGCGCCGACCTGGAGTTCGGCATTGACCGTGACGGTCTGGCCGACCTGGATTTCAACGGATTGCGTGTTGGTGGCGAAACCGGTCTTTGTGATGGTGATACTGTAAATGCCGATGGGAAGAAGATTAAAGCTATAATAACCGGTATCGGATGTAGTGGTGGTACGGACCATATCCGTGCCTTTGTTCCTGGCGGTCACTTGCGCGCCGGCGATCGTGGCCTGGGTTTTGTCTGTGACGGTACCCACGATGTTAGCGCTGGCGGTGGCCTGCGCGTGCAGGTCGACCCCCGTAAGAAGCATCAAGAGAGCTGCTGCAAGCAAAAAAGGAATGAATCGTTTCATTGGTATGCTACTGCCTCCTTGAAAGAAACTTGGCCCCAAACACCAACCGGAAACTGACTTGTGCCCGTACCATCAGTGTCCCTATTTACATTTCCAGTCGTAGAACCGAGGAAGGATTTTCTGAAAGAGGATGGGCAGAAAGCTTAGCAGATCTGTGGCCTTGGACTCCCCCCGTCCAAGGTACGTCTGCGCCTCGAAATTCATCCAGAATACTTCGAGTCTGGCCCGGCCTTTCCCAGTCCAGGTCCGACAAAATGAACCTAGAGTGCATCCTTATGGCAGCCATAATGGCAATTGGGATTCCAATGTGAAACCAAGTTTTGTTGTTGAGATGAAAGGAGTTAGCGAGATCAGGAAGTGGCTTATACAAAAACTGGAATTTCTCAGTTGTAAGTTTTAAGTTTGCCGGAAGGAAATGGAGGCGCGGAGAAGGCGGGGTAGGGATATCAGCGACCAGATATCAGCGATCAGGAGGCGAGGTAAGAGGAAGTTGAAGAGTTAAAAGTTGAAAGTTAAAGAGTTTAAGAAAAGTCAAAAGATAACGCAGAGGCGCTGAGAATGCAGAGGAAACGCAGACAAGAGAAAGACCGGAAGAGAAGAGGGGCGGAGGTGTCAGATCGTAAGAGCCCACCCTCATAAAGCGAGGGTGGGGCACCCTCAAGTACAGGGGGCGAGCGGCGGAAAAAAACAAAAAGAAGAGAAAGAAACTCAAGACGCAAAGATAGAGCGGTGCGGCGGGAGGAAGATGCAATACAGTTTGTCGGCGACACATGCAACCGTAAAAGCGGTGGCAAGCCGCCGCACTCCAAAGTAGGCCGAGACGAAACGCGCTTGCGGGTAGGGGTGCCGAGATGGGGTCCAGCGTGCTGGACCCCTACGAAGAGAGAAGGGAGGGGTTAGTCTTGGGGAGCGACTTGGAATTGCTCTAGTTGGCCGGTGGGGAGTTCGTAGGTCCAGGCTTGGAGTTCCTGCTTGGGGAATTTGATGCGATAGGCGCGCATGATCATGCCGCCGCGCAAGGATTGGCGGACTTGGGTGAATTCGTCGGGGGTGCCGAGGGGGCCGAGGCTGGCGGCGAAATCCTGGAGGGCCAGGGCGTTAAAATAGAAATTGGCGTTGTCGGTGAAGAGCGAGCGATCGATGGTGCCATGCTGCAGTCCGGCGAAAATTTTGCGGGCTTGTGCGAGTTTTTGCGGGGTGGCGGGATCGTCGCCGGCGAGGAGTAGCGGCGCGATGGCGCGGGCGATGGCGCCGGAAGCGTCGACGGCGTCCAGATTGGTGAGGACCACGATAGCGACGCGCTCGTCGGGGAAAACGATATTTTCTGAGGTGAAGCCGGAAACTTCGCCGCCATGGGAAAGCGAGCGGTGGCCGGCATCGTTGCGCACATCCACGCCAAGGCCGTAGCGCGTGCCGAGGCCATTTTTCAAGAGCACATCCGTTGAAAATTCATGATAGGAAACGGGCTGCAGAAGTTTCTGATCCATGATGGAAATATCCCACTTGGTGAGATCTTCGGCGGTCATGGAGAGTTCACCGGCGGCGAAGAGCCAGCCTTTGCCTTCCTTGGGGGCGGGACGCAGCGGGCCGAGGGCGTAACGCAGGTAGCCGGTGGGGTCGGTGTCGCCGAGACGTTCCTGATCGGTGTTGAGGACGCTAGTCATGGAGAGCGGCTGAAAAATTTTTTGCTGGAGGAAAGTTGGGAGAGGCATGCCGGAAACTTTTTCGACGATCAGTCCGGCGATGACGAAGTTGGTGTTGGAGTACTGCCACTTGGTGCCAGGATCGAAATCGAGGGGCTTGCGGGCCCACTGATCGAGGATTTGTTGTGCGGTGGTGGGCTGGAGCATGTTGGGCATGACGTAGTCTTGCGGCCAATAGTCCTGATAGCCGGAGGTGTGGGAGAGGAGCTGGCGGATGGTGACTTCGTTGGCGCGGGTGAGACTGGGGAGGAATTTGGAGACTTTGTCGTCGAGAGAGAGTTTGCCCTGCTCCTGGAGAAGGAGGATGGAGGAAGCGGTGAATTGCTTGCTGATTGAACCGATGCTGTAGCGCATGGCGGGAGTGGCGGGCGTGCGGGGATCGAGGCGGGCGTCGCCGTAGGCGTGGAGGTAGACGATGCGGGCGTCTTTGACGACGGCGAGGGAGGCGCTAGGGACACCGGATTTGAGGAGGGCGTCGGCGGCGATTTTGTCGATTTTCTGCTGGAGATCGGGGGAAAGGGAGGATTGGGCGCTGGCGGGGGAAAGAGAGAATTCTCAGTTGTAAGTTTTAAGTTTGCCGGAAGGAAATGGAGGCGCGGAGAAGGCGGGGTAGGGATATCAGCGACCAGATATCAGCGATCAGGAGGCGAGGTAAGAGGAAGTTGAAGAGTCAAAAGTTGAAAGTTAAAGAGTTTAAGAAAAGTCAAAAGATAACGCAGAGGCGCTGAGAACGCAGAGGGAACGCACAGAAGAGAAAGGCCAGAAGAGAAGAGGGGCGGAGGTGTCCGATCGTAAGAGCCCACCGTTCATCCCGAAAAAGCATCGGGATGGCGCAGAGGTCGCACACTTCGCGAAGGGTGGGGCACCCTCAAGGACTGAGGATGGGCGGGTCACACATGAGGAACCCAAGAGCACGGAGAAAAGGAACCCAAGACCCAGGCACAGACTCCGTGTCTGGGGCACCCGGCTCGGGATGACGGACTTAGGAGCGCGTAGACGTGCGGAGTTAGAAGAAGCGGGTGCGGACGCGGTCGGGGAGATGGGCCAGGTCGATCAGGGTTAGGAAGTCGATGGTCTTGAATTCGCGGTCGATGGCGGGGGGGCCGCAAACGCGGGCGGAGATGTCGAGATAGGCGCGGAAGAGTCGCGGGGGCCGCGTGGATTCGACGGGCACGCCGTTGCGATTGCAGCGGCAATCGGGCTGCGGCACGGTGCGGAGACGAGGTTCGACGAGGTATTTGGACTTCAGAGAATCGTACATGGCGGCGCCGAAGTTTTCGTCCTGCGAAGAGATGGAATTGCAGCCGAGGAGATAGCGCGATTCGGTGCGGGTGGCGTAGATGGCCAGGCCCTTCCAGAGGCTGTGCAGGACGAGGGTGTTGCGGAAATCGACGTGGACGCAGGCGCGGCCGAGTTCGAGGACTTCTTTGCGAACCGGATCGTAGGGGGTGAAATCGAAGAGCTGGTTGCCGTAGTAGCCGAGATTTTGCGCCGCGGTTTCCCCGGTTTGCAGGCGATAGGTGCCGACAAGCGTGGAGGTTTCGAGGTCGCGGACCATGAGGTGGTCGCAGAAAGAGTCGAAGGGATCGATGTCCAAACCAGAGCGTTCGGAGGTGGAGAGGCCTTCGCCAAGTTCGAGATTGAAGACGAGGTAGCGAAGGCGCTGGCACTCCTCCAAATCCTGAGTGGTCTGCGCGAGGGAAACACGGAAAAGGGAGGTTTCGGCTAAGACTGGGTCGGCCGTTACTGTCTTCACAGTGGACCTCTGGCTGGGTCGAGTGTGGCTTGACCCAGGTTTCAGGAATGTTGCAACCAGGTTATTTTCGGGTTGCTGCTGGTTACTGATACGAACGGGAGCGAGAGCGATGGGTGTAGTTTACGCAGATTTTTGGGGCAAGAAAAGGGCGGAAGTGGGGGGAGTTGCGGGAGGAGAGAAAGTTATAAGTGGTAAGTTTTCAGTTTCAAGTTTTGAGAAAAGAGTAGTGCAAAAGAGTGGCTCGAATGGTGGGTCGGGGATGGTAAGAGTAGGGAAGAGGGGAAGGGATGGGGGAGGAGAGGGATTCATCGCACAGAAAGCGTGCGATGGAAAACCGTACCTTCGCCCCGGCGAAGCGCGCGGGGCGCACAAATCGCGCTCCGCGGCCCGACGCGCCACAATTCGGCGCGAAAGAGAAGAAAGGTGCTGAAGACGAACATCCGACCACACGCGAGGTAATTCACTTTCCTAAGCTGAGTGCCCAAGACGAGACAAGGCCTACACGATTTGGGAAACCAGCTTCAGAACGAAATAGGCTACAACTGTGGCTGGCGACCAAGTTTACATATCGTATATGTTGATAAGTTGGAACTGAGCTGCCTGGAGGCGTTCAACTATGAGCTCTGAGAACCTCTTCAGGAGTTCGTAGCCGAGGCAGCAGTCGCTCTCGGATTTCTGCCGCAAGCATTCTCCATCCAGCGCTATGGCGCGTGTCAACTCCACGGCCCGTGCGTCGAAATGCCACTGGTATGGCCGAACCAGCCAGGACCACCCCAGAACCTCGCCTTCGCCCAGGGTCTGAATGATGACCGAACCGCGCTTCGGCGCAAGGACCTCAAGCGACACCTTGCCATGCCGGATTAGGTAGCATGTGTTAGCCGCCTTGCCCACACGGAGGATGAACTCCCCGGCGTCAAAACGCACGTTTGACGCACATCCCACCAGCAGTTCCAGATATTCCTTCTTCATGCCTTTGAAGAACGGATGCTCAACCAGAAAACGCTCTAGATCCTCCATAACATTCCCCCCTTTCCACACAGTCTCGCCGCGTGCAATGCCCAAGTGAGTCGCAGTCACTCTGGCTCGGCCGGCTGATCTCCAGGCACCGCCGGGAAGTAGCACAGCAGTGGCGATGAATGTCCTCTTCGGAGTAACGATGCAGATCAGCCAGTGGCGCCGTCTCCGTCACGGGCTCAAAGCAACGGCATGTCTCCGGGCATCGCGGGCGTGGCCCAAGAGAAGGCTCCCAAGAGCGCACCGCCGTTTCGGCCACGTTCAAGGCACCATCCGAAGACCTTTCTCCGTGACGATGGATTTCCCGTGTGCCAACTCCTCGAGCGTTTCTTGATTCAGCCTTTCCTCGGCTACCTTCTTCGGGACCAAGCCCAATGCAAAAGCCACTCCGTAAAGGATGGCTTCAGGTCGAGGAGGACAACCCGGGATATAGTAATCGACCGGAATCACGTTGTCGACGCCTCCCAACACGTTGTAGGTGTCAAACCAGCAGCCTCCTCCCGTGGCACAGGAACCAATTGCGAATGTGAGCTTAGGGTTGGGAACAGCCTCCACCAATCTCCTTAGCGCTGGCGCA
>JBEKOE010000046.1:0-37385 GCA_049522075.1 Candidatus Acidiferrum sp. | reverse complement strand
GGGGGCTTATTGGTGTGACTGGGCCCAATTTATCCAATGGGTGATCAGAAGCCCAATTCGAGTCGTAGCCAAGACTCGGGTCCCGGAGGACCCGGAGGACTTCGTGCGCCCGCAAAGGGCGACAGCGCGCCGAGCGAGGTGCCGCTGGATGGGGCCACCTTCATAGAGCACCCTAAGAAACCGGCTGTGGATCCGGGAGCGACGGCAATCGCCAACCGCTCTTTGGATGGGAGTGCCTCTTCCCAGCTTTCCACAGGGCCGCAAATCTACGGCAGCCCGTACCGAGATGTGGTGCTGCAACCCGGCAACCTCTTCGGTGGCCGCTATGAAATCCTGCAATTGCTGGGTGAAGGCGGGATGGGTTCGGTGTACAAGGCGGCGGATCGCGAAGTAGAGCGGACAGTGGCGCTGAAGTTAATCCGGCCAGACCTGGCGAGCAACCCGGCTATTCTAGCGCGATTCAAGCAAGAACTCCTTACTGCCCATCAAGTTACGCACAAGAACGTAATCCGCATTTATGACCTGGCGGAAGCGGAAGGCGTCAAATTCATTACCATGGAGTTCGTCGAGGGTAACGACCTGCGACGGCTGCTTCTGGACCGCGGGAAATTGCCGCCCGATGAGGCTGTGGAGATCATCCGGCAGGTTTGCCTAGCGCTGGACGCGGCCCATTCGGCGGGAATCATCCATCGCGACTTGAAGCCGCAAAACATCATGCAGGACAAAAATGGGCGAATCCTGGTGATGGATTTCGGCCTGGCGCGTTCGGTGGAGTCGGGAGGAATGACCCAGACGGGGGCATTGCTAGGGACAATCGAATACATGTCTCCCGAGCAGTCCATGGGTAAGACACTGGATCAGCGTTCCGACCTGTTTGCGGTGGGACTCATTTTTTATGAACTGCTGAGCGGGAAGACTCCTTTCAAAGCAGAAACCGCGATGGCCAGCCTGCTGCTGCGGAACCAGGAGCGAGCGGTGCCGGTGCGGGAGTTGGACGAATCGATACCGCCGGGATTGAGCGATATCGTGAGCAAGTGCCTGGAGCGGGATTTGAATTTGCGTTACCGGAGCGCTTCGGAAATTCTGGCCGATCTGGACGCGTGGCAAGGGAAGCGGCCGGTTTCCGCGTCGATAATTATCCCTGCGCCCAGCGTGGTGGTCGCGGGCCAGCGGGGGATCCCGTGGAAATGGATTGCCCCAGGCGTCATCGTGCTCTTGCTGGGTATTGGTGGATGGGTGTATCGCGGGAAAGTAGGTCCTGCGCCGGGGACCAAAGTAGCGGCCGGCCCAGACATGTCCTTGGCCATCCTGCCATTCCACAACGCCACATCGGACGCGTCGATTGACTGGATCGGAGCGAGCCTGGCGGACATGCTGAGCACGGATGTAGGCCAGTCTTCGCACATGCGCATTGTGTCGACGGACCGGCTGCGGCAAATCCTGAAGGACTTGCGAATACCGCCGAATGCAAATCTCGACCCGGATATGCTGCGGCGAATCGCCGAGCTAAGTAATGCGGACACGGTGGTCTCGGGCCAGTACGCGAAATTTGGCGACCAGATTCAGATTGATGGGACGTTGCAAGATCTGAAGCACAACCGGCGTGAGCCACTGAAGATCCAGGCAGCGAGCGAAAAGGAAATACCGGCGACGGTGGATGGCCTGGCCGAACTCATCCGGCAGAAGCTTGCACTTTCGTCCGATGTGCTGAAAGAGTTGAAGGCCAGCTCGTTCCAGCCGACATCTAAATCAGCAACGGCATTACGCGGATACAACCAAGGCGTGCAATTGCTGCGGGATGGAAAGACTCTGGAGGCGGTGAAAGCGTTGCAGGGGGCCGTCCAAGATGACCCGCAATTTGCACTGGCATACGCGCGTCTGGCGGAAGCGGATGCCGCACTGGGGCGCGACAACGACGCCGAGCAGGTTTCGCGGAAGGCGGTCGATTTGAGCCAGGATCTGCCGCTGGCGGAGAGATATCTGATCGACGCCAACCACGCGCGGATCGTCAAGGACACGAAGAAGGCCATCGAATCGTACGAGAATCTGGCGAAGACGATGCCGGACAATACCGACGTGAACTGCGCCTTGGGAGAGCTGTATCTGAATCAGGGCGACTTCGACAAGGCGCGGCAGCGCTACGCCAGTGTGTTGAAGAGTGATCCCAAAAATCTAAACGCCCTGCTCTACTCGGGATGGCTGGAGGTGCAGGCAGGCAATTCGCAGGCCGGGCTTGAGCCACTCAACCGCGCGCTGAACCTGGCGATCGAATTGGACAATCAGGAAGAGAAGGCACAGATTCTGCAAGCGGTCGGCGTCGCGTACGAGAATCTGAAGAAGCCAGAGGAGGCGCTGCGGAATTTCCAGCAATCCATCGAAATCAATCGCGCGTTGGGGAAGAAGGGAGGCGTGGCGAATAGCCTTGCGGAAATCGCAGACGTACAAGCGTCGCAGGGCAAAACGGAAGCGGCAGTGGCGAGTTTCAAGGAGGCGCTGGATCTCGATCGGGAAATTGGGGCCAAGAAAAACGAAGCGGACGCGATGATTGATTTGGGAGTGTTGTACGAAAATAAGGGGCAGTACGAAAAGGCGCTGCAGCTGTACAAAGACTCGCTACAGATGCAACGGGACTTCGGCAATGAAACCTACCAGGCGCTGTGCCTGAACAACATCGGCAACGTCTATTTGGCTCAGGGCAAAAGTGACGACGCACTTACGTATTATCAGCAGGCATTGCAACTGCGGGAAAAACTGGGTATTCCCGCTGACATCGCGCAGACTCTTCACAATTTAGGTGAAGGCTATGCGCGAGCAGCGCAATTTGACAACTCCATGCAGTCGTATATGCGGGCGCTGGACCTGCGGCGAAAGAGCGAGGATAAACGGGGAGCAGCCCTGGAATCGTACGGGACCGGAATGGTTTTCCTGTACCAAGGACGGTATGGAGCGGCTGTCAGCTCGATTCAGGAAGCGGTGAATGGCTTCACGGCGCTGAAGGATCGCAGTGGGTCGATGGCGCAGATCCAAAACGGCTACGCTCAGGCATTGGTGATGGCGGGAAGAGGAAGCGAGGCAGCCAAGCCGCTCGAGGATTCGGAAGGGCTGGCAGGCGAATTGAAAAACGACAGCTTGCTGGCGGACATATTGGGTACGCAGGGCAACGTGCGGTTCTATAGCGGCGATGTGAATGCAGCGAAAAACTTCTATCAGCAGAGCCAGCAGGCCGCAACACGCGCAAAAGACCAGGACAAGATCCTGAGTGCCAAGCTGGATCTGGCTAAGGTAGCCATCGCGCAGGGGCAGGCGCAGGCCGCCATTAGCGCATTGCGTCAAATCATTGGACAGGCTGACGCCATCGGATTCAAGACCGTGTCGGTGGAGTCGTCGATGCAGCTTGCGTCCGCGATGGTGGCAGCAAAGGACTTCGTTCGCGCGCGGCAAGAGTTGGAAAGACTGTTGGGAGTGAGCGAGAAGTTGGGATTGCACATGAAGAGCGCGCAGATTCAGTATCTTTTAGGGGAAACGCTCCGTCTTGGAGGAAATTCGAGCGAGGCAGCAGGCCACTACCGGCTGGCCCTGACTCAACTGGACGGGATGAAGAAGGAACCAGGAGCGGAGAAACTACTGGAACGCTCCGACCTGAAAACGATGTACGAAGAGGCTACGCGCTGGTCCCACAGCGGGTAACGAAAAAAGCAAGAGGTCCACGTTGGCAAACCAAGTGGACCTCCAGCCGGGCTCGAATCCGAGCGATTTCAGTTCTTCACGGTAATGCTGAAAGAAGTGGGCGCGTCATTGTCGAGTTGGCGGTTAAAGGTAGTGACGCTGACCAGGTTGGAGATCTTGCCGCTGGTGGTTGTCTTCGGCACGTTCACCACAACCAAAAGACCAGCAGCGGAGAACGTATTGAGCGGCGACAAGGGTGCGAGGTTGCAAGTAATTACATTCGCAGAAACCGAGCAGGTGCCGCCAGCAGGGGTGACACTCGCGATGGAAGCACCGGCCGGGAGTGACACTGTGATGGTGAGAGTTACGCCGTAGGCGATATTCTTTTTGGCCTCATTGACAACGCCCACGATGTACGCCACTTGCGATCCGGGCTTAACGCTGAAGGGCGCGAGGTAGGCTACGTCGACGTCTACGGGCTGATCGACCACGGTGTAGGATGCGGACGACGAGGCGGTGTTGCCCGCCACGTCGGCTGCATTGACGGTGAAACTGTTGTTGCCGATTACGGAAGTGTTCACTATGCCGCCGGTTGGGCCGGTGCAAGAGGCGATGCCAGAGGCGACGCCATTCGTGAGTGGATCAGAGCAACTGAACGCCCCGGTCGCGATCTGGTTCAGCAAGTAGGCATTGGGAACGCCGTTGTAGGTGGCCGGAGGAGGCGTCAACGTTGGACCCGTGATTTGGGGAGGCGTGGAGTCCACATTGAGTTGGGCCTGGAATATGCCGGTCTGGTAGCACGGAGCGGGGAAAGTGCCTCCTGCCGGATTGGGGCAGGTTCCCGAAGTGATCAACTGGACGTTCTGCTCCGTGATGCCCACGTTGTCCAGAGCGCTCCACTGCAGGAAATACTTGCCATCAGGCAGGCCCACCTGGTTGCTGGTGCCTGGGAAGGTGATCTGCTGCACGCTCTCGGTGTTAAAGAGTGTCGGGGGCACGGCCTGTGCAGGCGATGGGAGCGGCGGGGCCGGATACACCACATTGCCGGACTGGTCTGTCACGTCGAAGCTCTCGCCCGCTACGGGCGCCGGATTGAAATAATTGTAAGCCGAGGGCGGCGTAAGGACGCACGGCCACACCGGCGGACTCAATGGACAGGCAGGGTTCACTACAAAACTGAGGCTCAGGGGTGATTTGAACCAGAGAGCGGCGGAAAACCCATTGTTGTTGATTGGAGGAGCATTCACCGCAGTGCCATTGACGCTGACGAAGGAAAGCGGCATGGGCACGTTGTAGATCATGGCGAAAGTACCCTTCTTACCGGTCTTCCCGCTATCCGTGGGATCGCCGAAGATGGACTGCTGAATGTCCAGGACATAGCAAGCCTGTGGGGCGAGATGAGTGCTGTCGGTTCCGGTCGTGTTCGAGCACGCTGGGTTTGGAGTGCTGTTGATGGGGCTGGGAGCCCATGGTGTTGTACTTGCTGTGATGGGCGGCTCATAGTGAGCAAGCGCGGTGGTCAATCCCGTATTGACCGGATTGTTGATTACTGGGTTTGAGCTGAGCTCGGCCGCGATCTGAATTCCGAGCAGGGAGCTTGAGGAACTCGTAGCGTAGGGACAGTTGGTATCCAAAGGGATCGCAGCGTTTCCAGGTAACGTTGGATCGAAACACAGATCGACGAACAGCGAACCGTTAGAGCCAACGCCGCCTGGATTGTCGTTGACCAAGGGGAAGAGTAACGAAGTCGCTAGAGGTCCACCCGTCACATATTGAGGCCACGTAGCGGGATCCACAATCGTGTTGGTGCTCTGAATCTGTATGGTGGCTGGATCATTATTCGGGTAGGTCAGATTATTGTTGCCTGCCGCCTGGCTGAAATCGACCGTATGGCTCAACGTGTTGGCAAATGAAAAAGTCGTGGGAGCTGTCGACGAAACCGGCGCGACAATCGTTTGCGCCGTGAAACTCCAACTAAGGATGTCCTGGTTCTCAAAACCACCGCCGGTAGCGGCGGTGAATCCAATGTAAGCATCGTCGTTCGCGTCGAGGCCGAGTGTCGCCAGATCAAAGCTCACGGCAAGGACTGGTTGGCCATCCAACTGAACTGTCAGGTTTTGGCATCCCGTACAAGGAGGCTGGTACTTGACGATAAGCTTATGCGGTTGGCCATCGAGAACATTCGTGGAAAGAGCGGTGTTTATTGCAATCGTCGGGTCAGATCCTGCCTTAGTTCCATTTGCACACTTTCCGCCATGGTGCGAGGAGTTGTAACCTGTCAGGCAGCTCATGGCTGCTATGTGAGGCGTCGCGGGGTCCCATGCGTTACGGTAGGTGTCAATCTCGATGGCCAAGCTATTCGAGATTCCCTTATTCGGGAATAAATTTAGATCATCGCCCCCGTACCCGATCCCTCCACCTAAGAATCCTAATGCAGCGTCCGTCGCAGGAGAGTTCTGAATTATGAACGAAATGCCATCGGCGGAACCGACACCATTGGGGGATACCTGGGTAAACTGAAAGGTGAATTGGGTCGTGAAAGCCGACGATAACGACAGGGGTGTCGCATAATAAGCGCTGCCATCCTGAAGAAAGCTGGCCGGAGTGAGCCGCAGAACAGTGGGCTTTCCCGCGCTCGCGAACGTAGCGGCGCTGCCATTCAATTGCAAGCCGGCCGTCGAGCTGAAATCTGTATAGCTAAACTGTGCCTGCGCATGCGTGAGAGTCGCGCCAGCGAGTACGACCAACAGAGCCAGAGTGAAAATCCGGGCTGGGGTGTGAAGCGTTTTCATTAGTTCCTCTCCAGATAGACAGTTCTCATCAAAGAATGGCCAACCATTCACTGCAGTAATGAATGACACAGGGTTTGGGGACAGCGCCACGAAACCAAGCCGGGCAAAACAGGCGACATTCTGGCTTGGGTGGCTCTGCAAGTCAAGAGAATTAGTGGACTAAATAGGTCCCCTATGGGAGAAATAGGGCGGGGAGAGCACTTGGAAGGTGGGGTGCAGATGCTTTAAAACTACTGGTACTTGCTTTGGGCGAACGGAGGCCCGATTTTCGGGACATTCTCAGCTTCGGGAGAAAAAACGCCGGCCATCCAAACTGAGATGCCAGCCGCCGCGGAGAAGGCAATCCGAGGTTGGGGCCACGGTCGATAGTTATTGGCGCTGCGAGCCGTGCAGCGTGCAAGAACTTCGCGGGCATTCGTCCGCCAAGGAGGAGTTGGCACGAGAACCTGGCGCCCGGCGAGCCCCTGGCTAGAACTTGTATCGCATTCCCTTTAGTGCCGGATAGAGCTTGCGGTACTCCGCGTATTGGAGGTTCATCAGCGAAACAGTTTTCGGGTCGGGCCGAACGGTCTTGGCGACGCGGACGACGGTCTCACAAGCCTTTTCGACAGAGGGCCAGGCGCCAACGCCAACACCCGCAAGCAGGGCGGCTCCGTAGGCACCGCCTTCTTCCGCTTCAATCAATTCCACGGGCATGCCGTAAATATCGGATTGGATCTTTTGCCACAAGGCAGAGCGCGCGCCTCCGCCACCCAAGCGAATGGATTCAATGGGCACACCAATCTCCTTGAAGAGTGTCAAGGAATCGCGAAGACTGAATGTCACACCCTCCAGAATGGCGCGAATGATGTGCGCTCGCGAATGCTGCGCGGTGATTCCGACGAGTGCGCCACGCGCATCAGGATCGAGATGGGGAGTGCGTTCACCCATCAAATAAGGCGCCCAGAGGAGGCCTTCCGCACCCGGCGGAGTTTTCGCCGCTTCATCCATGAGCCGGTCGTAGGGATCGCGGCCATCGTCTTTGCCAGCGCCAAATTGATCGCGGAACCATCGTAGAGAGAGCCCGGCGCCCTGCGTTACTCCCATCACGTGCCAGCGATCGGGAATGGCGTGACAAAATGTGTGAATGCGCCCCCCTGGCTCCAGCACCGGCTTGCTGGTTGCCGCGAAAACCACGCCGGAGGTGCCGATGGTCGCACTGACCGCGCCGGCCTTGACGATTCCCATGCCCACCGCACCAGCCGCCTGATCACCGGCGCCCGCGACGACGGGAATCCCGGCGCGAAGTCCGGTGGCGCGAGCGCCCTCTTCGGAAGTCCGCCCGGTGATTTCGGGCGATTCGTAAACTTTCGGAAGCAGTTGCTCGTCCAACTGCGAAATCTTGAGGATCGGTTGGGACCACCGGCGGTTGACGACATCGAGCATGAGAGTCCCGGAAGCATCGGCGACATCGATGGCGCGCGCACCGGTCAGGCGAAGCCGCACATAGTCCTTCGGCAGAAGGATGGAGCGAACGCGCGCCCAGATTTGCGGTTCATGCCGACGCACCCACCAGATCTTCGGAAGAGTGAAACCCGTCAACGCTGGGTTGGCGGTGAGCTCAATCAGCCGGCGGGCGCCGACCTGCTCCGTGATTTCGCGGCACTCTTCGCCGGTGCGTTGGTCGCACCAGATGATCGAAGGGCGCAGCACGTTGTCGTGTTCATCGAGAAGGACGAGGCCGTGCATTTGCCCCGTCAGGCCGATCGAGTCAATCTCGCCGGGCTGCACACCGCCTTTTGCCAGGCATTCGGCGATGGCGAGGCATGCCGCCCTCCACCAGTCCTGCGGGTCCTGCTCGGCCCAGCCAATTTGCGGAGAGCTCATGGGAGCGTGCTCTGCAGTTGCGCTGCAAACGACGCGCCCCGATTGATCGATCAATACCGCACGAGTCCCGCCAGTCCCGACGTCGATCCCTAGAAGTTTCATTTCCTTTGCGCCTGCCATTCGGTTTGGATTGCTTTCGCGAGGATGGTCATGTCCACGTGGCTATCATCTTATGACCCTGGCGAAGCACAGACAACCTTTACAAAAAGGATTTTGCAGGCACTTTTTCTGACGCGTTTTCTGTCAACTCAGGAGGAAATTCCTGCTGCCTGCGGGAGTATACTGGGAGATTAAATTCCACGTCGAAGAAGCTCTATGAACTTTACGGATTGCGTTCGCGGAACGTTGACCCTGGCCGATGGCGCCTGGGGTACCGAATTGCAGAAGCTCGGTGCACCCTTGGGTTCCTGTCTGGACGAATGGAATCTCATAAGACCTGAATCGGTTCGTCAGGTCGCGGAGAGCTACATCCAAGCTGGAAGCAAGGTGATTCTGACCAACACCTTTCGCGCGAATCCAATTAGTCTTGCGCCGCATGGGCTGGACGGCCAGTGCGCGGCGATCAACCGCGCCGGCGTAAAGATCTCGCGAGAAGCAGCGGGGCACGTGGCGCTGGTATTTGCCTCGATTGGCCCGAGTGGAAGAATGCTTGTGACGAAAGAAGTCACGCCAGAACAACTCCACGACGCATTTTCCGTGCAGGCCCAGGCGCTGGCAGAAGAAAGTCCCGACGCCCTTCTGATCGAAACAATGATTGATGTGACGGAAGCCAGGATTGCGGCGGCTGCGGCTCTCGAGACAGGCTTGCCCGTGATTGTTTCGTTCGTCTACGATTCCGGGAAGAATCGCGACCGGACAATCATGGGCGCGACGCCCGAGCAAGTGGCCATCGCTCTCGTGAGCGAAGGTGTGCATGGTATCGGAGCCAATTGCGGGGTCGGCGCACGGGAGTACGTGGCGATCTGCAAGCGTCTTGTGGCGGCGTGCCGTCTGCCGATATGGATCAAGCCGAATGCGGGATTGCCTGAAATGGTGGGCGGCATTGTGAAATACAAGACGACACCCGAGGAATTCGCCGCGGCGGTAAAAGAACTCGCGGACGCAGGGGCGACATTCGTTGGAGGTTGCTGCGGAACAGGCCCGGATTTTGTTCGTGTGCTGGCCCGGGATCTGGCGTTTCGAGCGGGAAGCGGCTTGGCCAATGCCTCAGAAGAATAGGCTCTGCGCAAACTTGTCCTGAAAATGAGGGTGAGTGGCCAGTTCAACATATTCGACCTGTTTGGCAAGCGACTCGCCCAAGCGCCGCTGAGAGCCGGAAATGAGCATTTGCCTGGCGCCAATCCCCGCGGCGTTGCCAACCTGGCGGAATCTGCCAAGGGGAATTTTCGGAAATAACCCGATACGCATGGCGCTCTGCACATCCAGATAGCTGCCAAAAGCGCCGGCAATGATAAATTCTTCCAAAGTCGACGCGTCCACACCGCCCACTTCGAGAAGCACCTCAATGCCTGCGCGAATCGCGGCCTTAGCAAACTGAATCTCGCTGATGTCCTGCCGCGTCAGGACGATTTCGCCTCCGCTGCCCGAGTTCTCTGCACTGACCAGAAGAAACTCACCGCCACCACTGGTTTGCCGCACACGTTCCGCGCCTTTACGAAAATTTCCGCGCAACTCCAGAACGCCGGCCTCGAGGAGGGCTGCAATCGTGTCGAGAATTCCGGAGCCACAGATGCCGATGGGAAGACGCCGCTCAATCGTGTAGATCTGGATGGCACCGCGCTCGAAAAGAACGCGTTCGATGGCGCCCGGGGCGGCGCGCATCCCGTGCCTTATATGCGCCCCTTCAAAGGTAGGCCCCGAGGCACACGAGCAAGTCAACAGGCGGCCGTGCACGCTCAGAGTAATTTCGGTATTGGTGCCGATGTCGATCGCCAAAAACGGAGGATTCGATTTGCGAGAGCCGGTGCCGATGCCAATAAGCATGGCCACGTGATCGCCACCCACATAACCGGCGATGTTAGACGGGGTGTAAATAGCGGCACCGGAGGCAATCTCCAGGCCGAGATCACGCGCAGCCAGATGAAGTGGCGTAGTCGTTGCGGGCAGGTAGGGTGCCATGCCCAACTGCTGAACGGGCAGGCCCGCAAAGAAATGGTGCATGGCGGTGTTTCCGGCGGCGACCATCTCCACGATTTGTTCCGGCGTGATGGTGAGATCGCTGCAAAATTCCCGTGCCATCTGGTTCAGCGTCTCGATAACCTTGCGTTGCAACTGCTTCGCTGCCCCGCCCGAATGGCTCGCATAAGAAATGCGGCTGATAACGTCCTCGCCATAGGCAATTTGAGGATTCATCAAGCCACGTTGGGCGAGCGTTTTGCCCGTTTCCAAATCCACGAGGTACGATGCGAGTTTCGTTGTTCCAAGATCGACCACAAGGCCGAAGATGCGGGTCTTTTCCGGAAGAATGCTGACAATCGTAAATGGTGAAGACTCCTTGTTGACAGTCACGCGCACGTGCCCTGCGAACTGCTTCGCAGTTTTCGCCAACTGTTCAAAGCTCTCCGCGCCCGGCCGCACATCCTGGCCCGCGGCTTCATTGATGGTTTCCCGGAGTTTGCCGGGGAGCGAGGCGTCAACTGTGAGGTCAAAAGGCACGACCAGTGGGTCCAGCGAAACGCCGAGGTCAAGGCCATCGAGCTGAACGCGTTGCAAGGAAGTGAGAGACTCCGGCGGAATCTCCAGGGTAACGTGACTCACCGGTATGGCCTGGCATGCAAGCCGGCAGCCCACTTCCAGAAGTTCCTGCCCAAGTTTCTCCCTCTCTTGCGAAGTGGGCGCGGAGAGCGAGCCTGCGGCGAGGCGCACCTTGCACTGGCCGCAGGTCCCAACGCCGCCGCAAACCGCCTGTAATTCCACGCCAACGGATTGCGCAGCCGACAGCAGTGTCTCTCCCGGCGAAATTTCTGCGCGGCGTCCAATGGGTTGCAGGTCGACGATAAAGTTTTGTGCGCGGTTGGCCATGGAGCAATTCAGCGGTCAATCGGTTTGTGGCGGCATTTCGCAGAGACACTGCATTCGTCGCAAAGGTGACCAGCGGGCTGCGCGTGGGTACCGAACCCCGCGGCGAGGGAAAGCGATTTGCGCGGCACCATCAAAAATGAGGGATTGAGAGCAACTCCGATCGAATGCGCATCCACTAGAGAGAAGATTTGCGTCTGGCCCTCGGCGAGCGGCCATCCGCGCATGCCGGGATAGAACTGACTTGTGGCGCGCAGACCCTCCCGCGCAGCCAGCTCAGCAAAAAAACGGCAAGCGGCATTGGAGAGAGCACCAATCGCAGCGGTGCCAAAACCGTCCAGAGCAAACTGCCAGGGCAAATCGGCTTGCGACGCCTTGTCCATTTCCGCTTCCAGTTCCTTCCCGAGTGTGGCCACGGCGAGAAAAACTCCCTGGCATCCGGCGAGCTTCCGCGCAATTCCAAATCCGTTCAACTCGCTGCCACCTCTCAGCGTCACGCAAGACCGAGAGACTCCACAAATGTCCAGGCGACGAAAAGCCACCTGCGGATGAATCAAGCCGTTGCCTTCGGCGATCGATCGTTCTGCCAGCGTAATAAGTTGAGGCTGGCGGGCGCGAATTTTCTGAGGTTCCGCTCCCTGGCCGCGCAATACCATGTCCACGGTGATGGCAAGTTGCCAATCGCTGAGGATCTGCGTGGGCTCGCTCGAGATGAGATTCTGTGTCATGTGGAAAGCGCTCGATTCAGCTCTTCGCCGTCAGATTCCCGGCAGATGCGCCATGCCGGCGCGTTTTGCGTGTTCAGTAACGATGGCGCGTAAATTGTCTTCCACGTGGGGCGAGATGGCAGGCCGTTTGTAGGCCGCCAGAAGTTCTTTCACGCGATCGCAGGCGCGCGCAAAGGCATCTCTTTTCCCTGATTGTTCCCAGGAATGGAGCGAGCCGCGGTCAATCACTCTTGAGGGAAGATGCTGTTCCATCCGAAAATACATCCGCGTTTCCGGAATTTTCAGGAAATCACCCTGTGTCCCGGCCCTTGCGAACATTTCCAAGGCCAGCGATTCCGTGCGTGGCTGGACAGCCTGCAAAAGGCGCTGCGCCATGGCAATGGATTCCGCATCCAACACAAGTTTTTCCGCACTGTGGCATGCCAGCGAATCCAGCATGCCTGCCCCGGAGATCATATTAATCCCGCCGAGCGCGCCCAGGATCGCTGCAATGCCACTTTCCTGGCCCGCTTGCGCATCCATCCATTTTGCGTCGCTGCCGATCAAGTAGCCGTGCGTGGGCAGGCCAAACGATTTCGCCACTTGCGCGGAAGCAATATTCAACATAGCGGTTTCGACAGCGCCCATCGGGGTGATGCCACTGCGCATGTCAAAGATGGCGGGCGCCCCGCCCCAAACCACGGGCGCGCCGGGCTGCGCCAACTGATGAATGGTGATGCCGCTGATACATTCGGCAGCATGTTGGACGACCGTGCCGGCCAAGGTCGCGGGAGCAGCCGCTCCCGACAGCGGCATGGCGACGATCTCCGCGGGAACCCAGGCACGCGCGAGGTCGATCAGATTCTGGGCCGCGAATTCCGACATGTGCAGCGGCGGCGAAGGACACACATCAAAAATCGCGCGGGGCTTCTCCCGGAGAGCGGCAGGACCGCCGCTATCCGCCACAAGCAGGTTGATCATGGCGGGCGCGGTATGCGGAGAAAATGCTCCGGTCACGATGGGTTTGTTTGAATACCAGAGCACCAGGAACAACCGGTACAAGTCACCAATTTCCTTGGCGGCATCGTTGCAAACCACGGCGGTGGATTGCGCGGCGTACTGCGGCAACATCTCCGCAACCTGCACAAGGCGCACCAAATCGGCGGACTGGGTCAGGCGGTGTTCGAGAGTTTCCGGGTCCAGGATGTGCACACAAGAGGATCCCGGGTCGAACTGCACGTTATCGCCGCCATATTTCACGACGGGATCGCCCGCGCGATTGTGCAGGTGGAATTCTCGCGGGATGCTCTCGATGGTCCTGCGGGCCAAGGATTCCGGAATGTGGGCTACTCTGTTTTCCACTCGCGCGCCCGCAGCGGCAAGCAAATCGCTCGCCTCGGGACCCTGCACGGTCACGCCGCGCTGAAAGATGAGAGCGAAGGCTTCTGCCAGGATTCGCTCCAGAAGTTCCGCATCCAGCAATCGTAGGTTTGGCTGCATTTGCAATCGGCCCGGTTGATTCTTATCTGACAGGCATCTCCCGCTGCCTTTTGAGAAGGCTCTTGGCCAGCGCCACGGACGCGAACGCATCTTTTCCATAGCCATCCGCGCCGATCTCGTCAGCCCAACTCTGCGTGACCGGGGCGCCGCCTACAATGATCTTTACGCGCGAGCGAAGCCCGTGCCGCTCCAAAGCCTCAACGACGTCCTTCTGCCCTGTCATCGTCGTGGTCAGCAGGGCAGAGACGCCGATGAGGTCGGCGTTCAGTTCCTTGGCTTTGAGGGCAAATGATTCAAACGGAACGTCGACGCCAAGATCGAACACTTCAAATCCATTCGCCGAAAGCATCGTTCCGACTAGGGTTTTCCCAATTTCGTGAATATCTCCCTTCACCGTTCCCAGTACAACTTTGCCCAGCGATTCGAGCGCTGCACCCGCCTTCTGGATCTCCGGCCCCAGCGCGGAGGTCGCCGCTTTCATGGCTTCCCCAGCGAGCACCAGGTCAGGGAGAAACATCTCTCCCGCTTCGAACTGCTGGCCTACAACGTTCAATCCGGGAACAAAGCCATGATGAATGGCATCGAGCGGGGGGACGCCCTGAACAATTGCCTTCTGGCTTAGTTCCCGGGCACGGTCAGGATCGCCATCGATGATGGCCTGCTTCATTTCCCGGAAGAGTTCATCCTGCATGAGGTCCTCGCGTCGTCGGGAAATGAGCCACGGGGGCCGGCAAATTCCAGACGGGTTCGTCAGAGACTTGGGCTGTTGTTGATGTGCGGTGGAAGAGAACTCTGTATCTCCTCCCCATTCGGGCCGCGCGGTGCGCGGAAACAAGAGGCCCGGGAGCGTGAGTCAATAATATGTGTGCGGCAGGATTGTGTCCACACACCAAGACATCGGCAGATCCAGCGAGTATGCCGCAAAGCGCATTGTCCGGCTCTCAGGTCTGAGGAGCCCCCGAAACGCCTTTCCGGTGCCTCTTGTGAAGGCAATCTTTCAATGCGCCAGCCACTGGTAACTAACAAAGGCCAGCCTTTTGCTGTCTGGCGACCATGAAGGCACGTTGATCGTTCCCTGTCCTCCAAAAAGTTTTGCCAGCACGCTTATTTTTTTGTCCGGTAGGGACATCAGCCGCAACATCACGTCCTTGTCTTCCGGGTGGCCCTTCACGCTGGCTTCATACGAGAGAAACACCATCCAATTTCCATCCGGCGAAATGTGCGGAAACCAATTGTTGTATTCATCCGACGTAATCTGTTCTTGCTCGGCGCCGTCGGCATGCATTCGCCAGATCTGCATCTTCCCGGTGCGCTCGGAATTGAAGTAGATGTACTTTCCGTCAGGAGAGTAATCCGGCCCGTCGTCGAGACCCGGCGCCGTGGTCAGCCGCTTTTCCTCGCCGCCAGTCACGGGAATCGTGTAAATGTCAAAATTATCGTTGCGCTCGCCGACGAACGCGAGGGTCTGGCCATCAGGCGACCACCCGTGCCAGTAGGAAGGAGAATTTTGCGTCAGCCGCTTCGGCGCGCCACCGCCGATCGGGAGGACATACACGAGCGAGCGGTGCTCTTCCTGGGATTGATCGCTGATAGCCAATAAGCGGCCGTCCGGAGAAATGCCATGATCGTTGTTGCAGCGGTTCGCAAAGCCGGTGTCGATCGTTTCGGGCCTCCCACCGGTCACGGCAATTTTTTCGATGTGTCCATTGCGGTTGAAGAGCAACGATGCGGCGTCGCACGACCAGTTCGGCGCCTCAAAACGCCCCGGGGCAACGTAAAGGACGCGGCGATCCGTCGAATCAATCGCGATGGTCTCCAGCGAACTGTAAAGTGCGGGCTGGCCGGATATCGCTGCCGGCGACTGCAACACCACATTCGTGAAGACAGCCTTTTCCACGAGGTCCTTTTCGTGCGAGCAAACGCCGATGCCCACGTAGTACGTGCCGTGAATCGGAACGCGGATCGATCCACCGGCAACCTGCACAGGGTCGCCCCCTTTTCCGAGCAGCATGTAAACGTAATCGCCGCGCTTTTCCAGTTGCAGCCGCCGCGGCGCGGAAAGATTCGCCTGAATTTCGTGAGTGGTGGCGCCCTTTTCATCCCGATACTGCAATGACGTCAGACCTTCTCCGTGCAGGGCCACGTCGGCATACACCGAATCGGCGTCGAGTGTCTGCCGGATCATCAGCACGGCTTTTCGATGGGGATTCTTGCCTTGGCCCAGGAAGTTCACGTCTGCCGCTAGGGAAACATCCCCGGAGACTTTCTTCCAGACAAAATGGAAAGCGTCCGCGGTAAACCACATGTTTTCGCCGCTGCCGGCAACGGTGAAGCTCTGTTTGCCGGCGTTGTAATCCACCGAGCCCGGATGGAGAACGGTGCCCACGTCTCCGTGCCCTTCGAATATTCCTAGCGTCTCAGCTCTCGGTCTTGCGTCGAGTTCTGCCCTCACGCCTAATACGAGCAGCACGCTCACCATCAAGAAAAGTAATCGCGACATTTTAGCCTCCATTTCACGAGCTCATTGCACTTTCGTTTCGTTCAGCCTTCGCAATCGCTCCGTAACATTCAGGAAAACCCGGCCATCATGTTATGCCGCTTTCCAGATTTCTCCCTTCGCGCCACTAATGGGTCTGCCCTGCCGGATTTTGCGCGGGACTGGTCAACGGAATCACTTAGGGTGCTCTGAATAGAACGTTTGCCGCTCGTACAGCGATTTTCAGTGAAATGGAATTCTCGCGCCTTGCCCGCAGCTGAGCCCAAGTTCCACTTCTTCCTAAAGTCCATAAGCGGTGTTGACCCGCGGTCCCAGGGGCGATTATAGGTCACACTTCTTGCGGTTCATCTGGAAAATCATTTATCTTTCGAGCCGGATATGGCCGCCAACAGGTGACGCCCGGCGACGAAGTGCCACATTCTGTCACTCTGCGGGAAGCTCGTGGCATCGGAGCGGAGTCGATGTTGCATTCCGTTTGGTAGATCAGATCCGTTAGAGCGACCTCCCGCAGTTTTCTCGCGCGTGCTTTCCATCGCATCCTTATTTATCAGGATTGGATTACAATACAAGGACATTGAGGGTGTCGGCTCGTTGGCTTGGCGAGTCCGTACCGTTTGTGATTTGTTCCGGTTCTTCGAGGAGACTCCTCAAGTGAGGGTCTGAACCAAATTATGAAATCGACGAAATCATCCCGCACGCGAAAATCTGGTGCTGTTACACTCCGAGCTGTTGCGGAACATCTGGGCCTGACGGCCGGCACGGTCTCCGCGGTATTGAACGATTCGCCGGCGGCGCGTTCCATTCCGGCACATACCCGAGCACGCGTCGTCGATGCCGCAAGGAAGCTCAACTACCGCCCCAATTTCTTCGCACGGTCACTGCGTGTAAAGCGCAGCCTTACCGTGGGTGTCATCGCCGAGGAAATTGGGGACGCTTACGGCAGCCTGGTCTGCAGTGGTATCGAAGCCTATCTCCGGGAGCACAATTACTTCTTCCTGACCGTCGCCCATCGCCACGACCCGAAACTCTTGCGGACGTACTCGCAGATGTTGCAGTCTCGCGGCGTCGAGGGAATCATCACCATTGATACGTCGATTGATGAACAGCCGCTGTTGCCCACGGTTGCGGTGGCCGGCCATCAGAGAGTGGAGAACGTCACCAACATTATTCTGGATCACCGCCGCGCCGCCGAGTTGGCCCTCGGCCACCTGAAACAACTGGGCCATCAGAACATTGCCTTTTTGCGTGGCAATGCGGACAGTTCAGACGCCGTATCCCGCTGGGATGCCATTCAGCAAGTTGCGCGCGAATTCGAGATTCGCATCCGGCCTGAACTTATCGTCCAGTTAGAGGGCAGGGAATCAGCTTCGAAGCTGGGCTATCCGTCAGGCAAGGTGCTTCTCGCGCGGAATGCGCCGTTCACCGCGCTTTTCGCCTACAACGATATTTCTGCGATCGGCGCCATGCGGGATTTTCAGCAAGCAGGGTTGCGTGTTCCGCAAGATATCTCCGTCGTCGGATTTGATGACATCACTCTGGCGGCGTATTCCATTCCGCCGATCACCACGGTGCGGCAGCCACTTCTGAAAATGGGGCGCATTGCCGCGCAGACGTTGCTCGACCGCATAGAAGACCGTGCCCCATTCGTTCCGGAGATTGCCGTTGAGCCGGAACTGGTTGCCCGCGCCTCCAGCGGGCCGGCGCGTGCATAACCTCAGCCGCGCACCGGCTTTTCTGAAGTTCTCCACGCACTAGTTTGGGCGTGCCTATTCGACTCCTATCGGATGCGATCCTCGCAACGCATAGTAGGCAATATAGAGGTAGCAGATCACCGGCAGCACAAACGCGTGATGCACGCCGATGCGGTCCGCAATGGCGCCCTGTGCAACTGGAATGATAGCTCCACCCACGATCCCATAATCAGCATGCCAGAACTGATTTCATTAAGTGTTCGCGGAGCGCTCGCTACGGGTCTTCGATCCGCTCACCGCGAAGAAGAGAATATACAAATAGCATAAGGTAGCCGCAATGAGGGCATAGTGAATCCCTTGCCCCCAACTGGTTTCTCCCTGGCTCATTGTCGGGTAGTAACTACGGTTGATTAGATCTGCGGCTTTGCCGACGAGCCAGGGAACGATAGCTCCGCCAACAATTGCCATATTCAAGATGCCAGAGCCATCGCCAGTAAGCGGACCTAATTCCGCGATCCCCATTGTGAATATGCAGGGGAACATGATTGAGTTGAAGAGTCCAACAGCCAAGATAGACCACATCGCTGTATGGCCACTTGTCGTCACCGAAATTGTGACGAGGAGGCCAGCCATCATTGCAGCGAGCGCCAACAATTTCCCAGGTTTTATTTTTTGAAGGAGAGCTGACCCAATGAAACGCCCGACCATCGCCCCCATCCAGTATAAGGAGATATACTTCGCGGCCACTGCGACTGCTGCGCGGTATCGAATCGCTGCGTCTGGAATGTTGGCTGAGGAGATAAAGCCACCGATATTGTCCAGCGCAAGGTAATTGGCGATGGAACTCCCAATGGCAACTTCACCGCCCACATACACGAAAATTCCGATTGCACCGAAAACAAGATTTGGGTGCTTCCAAACAGAATCATTGACCTTTTCACCCAGGTGGTGCTGAGCGGCCGGGATTACCGGGAGTTTGGATAGCCCGATGCCTATCGCAAGCAGCGTAAGGGCTGTCGCAAAGAAATAAACATAAAGCTTTACCACTGAATTGGCTTCCGCAGCCGCATTTAATTTTACAGCTGCAGCCGTAGTTCCGAGAATCAACCTCGCACCGATCCAAGGGAATACTGTGGTACCGAGAGAGTTAAAAGCTTGGGTAAGATTCAATCGGCTGGAAGCGGTTTTTGGCTTCCCCAATATTGCCACGTAGGGATTTGCCGCGACTTGGAGAATCGTAATTCCCGTTGCCAAAATGATTAGAGCTGTGAGTAAAAATGGAAATGAAGGAATTCTGGCCGCAGGGTAGAAAGCGAGGCAGGCAACCACCATGGTGAACAAACCCACCACGATTGCTTTCTTGTAACCGATCCAATCAATGATCTTGGATGCTGGAATTGAAAAAATAAAATAAGCAGAAAAAAATGCGGTTTGGATAAGCATGCTGGCGGCAAGCCTTATCTTGAATACATGCTGAACATATGGAATCAGAACGTCATTCAAAGAAGTGAGTGAACCCCACATGAAGAACAGTGTGGTCAGAATCGCCAGCGGACCCACGTAGTTTTTCGGTGATTCTCCTATTGCCTTCGGGCTCTCCACGATTACGTTCGCCATCGTCTAGGTGTCCCTTCTATTCCTTCGCGAGCGTTTGGTGAATCGTCCTAGATAGTGCCACATCCGTTCCCGGAACCGAAAGGTTTCTCGTCCCAACGTTTTGGGCGGGAAGGACCCGTGATCATCGCGGGGATAAAAAAAGGCGGCCCCGAAAGGCCGCCTCGATTTGGAAACTGCCGGCGTCAAGCGTGTGAAGTCACCGCCTCCTTTTTCTCTACCACGTGTGCCAGTCCTGCTTCCAGCACATCCAGCCCCTCATCGAGCTGCGCGTCGCTGATCACCAGCGGCATGAGGATGCGCATGATGTTGTTGAGCGTTCCGGCTGTAATCGTGAGGAGGCCGTGCTCATAGCAATAGCGTGCGAGTTCCTTCGTCTCGGTACCGGCAGGTTCCCGGGTGTCGCGGTTGCGCACCAGTTCGATCGCGCACATACCACCGAGGCCGCGCACGTCGCCAACCAGTTGCCATTTTTTCTGCCAACCGTTGGCGCGGTCTTCAAAGCGTTTGCCGATGAGCGTGGATCGCGCAAGCAATCCTTCCGTTTCGATGGTCTCCAGTGCCGCCAGCGCCGCCGCGCAGGATGCCGGATTGCCGGCGAACGTGCTGCCCAGGCCGCCGGGCTGAGGCGCGTCCATGATTTCCGCTCGTCCTGTCACGGCAGCGATGGGCAAACCTCCGCCTAGGGATTTCGCCGAAGTAATCAAGTCCGGCTCGACACCATAATGCTCGATCGCAAAATATTTGCCCGTGCGCCCAATGCCGGATTGCACCTCGTCCGCGATGAAAACGATGCCGTACTTCTTACAGATGTCCTTGAGGATGGGGAAGAACTCCTTCGGCGGCGCGATGAATCCGCCTTCACCCAATACGGGCTCCGCAATCACAGCGGCCACAGAGTCCGGCGACACCACGCGCTTAAATGTGTCTTCGAGATGATGCGCGCAAGCGGTGTTGCAGGACGGGTAGGTCAAGCCATACGAGCAGCGGTAGCAATAGGCATAGGGAATGCGGTAAATGTCGCTCGCAAACGGCGCAAACCCCGCCTTGTACGGATTGGTCTTGCTGGTCAAAGACAACGTCAGCATCGTACGGCCGTGAAACGCATCCTCGAAACAAATCACCGAGGGCCTCTTGGTGTAAGCGCGCGCAATCTTGACCGAGTTCTCCACTGCCTCCGCGCCCGTATTGACAAAAAACGTCTTCTTCGCAAAGTTGCCCGGCGCCAGTGAGTTCAGTTTTTCCGCGAGAGCAATGTAGGACTCGTAGGGAGTTACGCCAAAACAGAGATGCAGAAACTTTCCGGCCTGGTCGCGCACTGCCGCTTCCACCTTGGGCGCGCGATGCCCCACATTCAGGCAGCCTATGCCGCCGGCAAAATCAATGTAGCGATTCCCATCAACATCCTCGATCCAAGCGCCTTCCGCTTTCGCCGCGAAGATGGGCGTCACCAGGGACGGCCCCCGTGGAATGGCAGCTTCCCGCCTGGCCAGCAACGCCTTGGACTTGGGGCCGGGGATTTCTGTGCGAATCTGAATCGTTTTCATGGTTACTTGTTCCTTTGTCCGAAATTCAGGCGATCTCTTCTTAATGCTCAGTACCAACCAATCGCTGCTTCATCGAGATTGACGAAAACCTGTTTGGTCTCAAGATATTCCTCGAGACCCCACGGTCCGAGTTCTCTTCCGAACCCGGACTGCTTGTAGCCGCCCCACGGCGCTTCCACGTAGGTGGGTTGCATGTGATTGACCCACACGATTCCAGCGCGAATGGACTTCACCACGCGAAACGCTTTGTAGATATCGCGCGTCCATACCGCCGCCGCCAATCCATACGGTGTGTCGTTGGAGATGCGGATGGCCTCCGCTTCGTTCTCGAAAGGAATCACGCTGGCCACCGGGCCGAAAATCTCCTCGCGGGCGATGCGCGCGGAGTTTTGCACGTCATAAAAAATGGTCGGCTCGACGTAGTAGCCCTTGCCGAACGCCTTCGCCCTTCCTCCACCAATCGCGGTCTTGGCCTCTTTCTTGCCGATTTCGAGATACGAGGTGACCCGGTCGTATTGCTCCTTGCTGACCAGCGGCCCCATTTTCGTGCCGCGATCCAGCGGCGGCCCCAGCTTGATCCGCTTGGCCTTTTCCGTCATGGCTTCCACGAACTTCGCGTAGATCTTTTTTTCCACCAGCACGCGGCTGCCCGCCGAGCAAACTTCGCCTTGATTGATGAACACGCCAAAAAGCGCGCCATCCACCGCCGCTTCCCAATCCGCGTCGGCAAAAAAGACGTTTGGTGATTTGCCGCCCAATTCCAGGGTCACGCGCTTCAAGGTATCGGCGGCGCTCTTCACAATGATTTTTCCAACCGCCGCGCTTCCGGTGAACGCCACTTTGTCCACGCCCGGATGCGCGACCAGTGCCGCGCCCGTAACTTCGCCTACGCCGTTTACGACGTTAACCACTCCCGGCGGCAACCCTGCTTCCTCGAACCAGTTCGCCAATTCCATAGCCGTCAGCGGAGTTTGCTCCGCCGGCTTCAGCACGCAGGTACAACCCGCTGCGATCGCCGGCGCAAGCTTCCACGCCGCCATCAGCAGCGGGAAATTCCAGGGAATAATCTGGGCGGCAACCCCCACCGGCTCACGCAACGTGAAGCTCAGCGCGTTCGCGGGCACTGGGTTGACGTGGCCCGTCACCTTATTTGCAAGGCCGCCGTAATATTCAAAGCAGGTCGCCACATCGGCCAGGTCATATTCGGCTTCCACGATGGGCTTGCCGCAGTTGCGCGCTTCGAGCTCCGCCAGCATCGCAGTGTTTCTTGAAGAGGATGCGCCCGCGATCCTGCGCCGTGGTTTGCGCCCATGGCCCGGAGTCGAAGGCGGCGCGGGCCGCTTTCACTGCCTTGTCCACATCCGCGGCGGTCGCCGAGGCCACGTAGGCAATCACCTCTTCAGTCGAGGGGTCATAGACCGGAAAGGTCTCGCCGGACGAGCTGGGAACCCATTGCCCGTTGATATAGTTCTGGTAGGTTTTCACCGTTGGTTTTGCCGTTGTGGACATAAACCGCCTCCTAAATTCGTTTTCTTAAACTACCGGAGAACTCGCTGTCAGCTTGCGCGCCGCTTTGCGGCTCCCATACACATAAAAGAAAAATGCCGCCAGCCCAATGAATAGCAGAGTTCCACCAATCATCCAGATTTCGTACGAGAGCAACGAAGTGATCTGCTGCGCCGGGAAATAGGCCAAAGCAATGCCGAGAATGGTAGTGATGAAGCCGCTGACGCCCGCGAAAATTAGCGTCCCTTTGCCGTAGTGGCCGCGTACAAATTTTGCATCCACGGCGATTTTCAGGAGCGCACCAAATATATAGAGAAATGGGATCAACTGCAGGACTACGGCGAGCGATAGCAGGCGCTGGAATGATTCCTGCACGCCGCCCGTTGCCAGGAAGTTGGCAATCACCAGGATCAGCGAAACGCTCGCATGCACAATCAACGCGGCGTACGGCGTGGCGTATTTCGGATGAATCTTTCCGAGCCACGAGGGCATGTAGGAGTCCAGTCCCGCCACAAATGGAATGCGCGCCGACCCGCCCAGCCATGCCGAGCCTATCCCCGCGATGGACAAACTGAGCAGAAAAGCGAACGGCGCCACAATCCAGGCGACGCCAACGCGCGAAGCCATGTGGCTGACGGCCTGCACGATTCCTTGCAGTACACTGATGCTCTTCTTGTCCACAGCCACCAGAAGCGTTAGGGTTGCACCAATATAGAGGAAACCAGACAGCACGCCGCCCCATGCGACCGCACCGGGCAAAGTCTTACGCGGATTTTCAATTTCATCGCCCATGATGGAAGCGAGTTCCAAACCCACCAAACCAAAGCAAATGACCCCGAACGAATTCAGAACGAATCGCGGATTAGCGGGAACTTGAAAATCCGCCCAGTGGATGTTGGTGCCAAACCTCAGGCAGACGATGATGCCGAGGCCCATCAGCAGAAAAGCGGCGATGAAAGTGCCGATCCCGCCAAGATTGTTGATCCACTTACCCACGCCAAGGCCCACGACGTTAAGGATCACAAGGAGGCTGAGAAGCACGACGGAGGCAACGAGGGCGAACGTGCTGTTGTCGGCAAGACCCGCATGGCTCGGGCCCAGCACAAACACGGAAACGCCGACGAAATACAACATGACCGTCGGCACGTACATCATGTTGTTCGTCCAGTAGCACCAGCCGGAAAGGAATCCGTGGAAGTCCCCAAACACTTCCTTGGCCCATAGATAGACG
Source organism: Candidatus Acidiferrum sp. (assembly GCA_049522075.1). GTDB lineage: Bacteria > Acidobacteriota > Terriglobia > Acidiferrales > UBA7541 > Acidiferrum. Next base: position 13,750 of record JBEKOE010000046.1, on the reverse strand, counting down.
CCGCCCTCGCCAGGATAGCGGTGGGCCAGTTCGATTACGGCAATTCCTTGCGGCCAGAAAAACAGCAGAAGTGAGATCAGCCAGAGCCAGACGGTGACGCCGCCATTGGCGGCAATCGAGGGCAATACGTTGAGGTTGAAAACAGCAACAACAAAGAGCAGCACGAGGTCACGCCGCCCAAGCACCCGCTTTAAATGTGGCCGCTCGGATTCCGAAGCCGGCGAAGCGGCTGGCGTTGTCGTGACCTCGTCGCTCAATCCTGTTGCTCCCTAGTGTCCCGCCGCTCCGGCAATTTGCGCGCCGCGTTCCTGCTGCGCCTTGGCCAACCCGGGGGCGACCTCCTCAAACACCGCGAGGTGCTTCTCGATGTCCGCTTCGGTGTGTTGCACAGAGACGGTCCACTGTTCATCCCACCAGTACGGCATCGCCAGGACGCCGCGGTTGACCATGCCGAACCAGAATTGCCGCCACAGGTCCACATCAATCTTCATCCAGTCGCGGTAGTTCCGGATTTCCTGTGGGTACAGCATCAGCGCGCCATTGACCCCTGCCTGGGCCACATATGCCTTCAGGCCGGTTTTCTTCAGGATCGCGCGGTAGCCCTCGGCCAGTTTCTTGCTGAGTTTATCCACGTGCGCATAGTTCTCGCGGGTAAGAACTTCGCGGAAGGTCGCCAGACCCGCGGCCATCGCGAAACGGTTCGTGTTGAAAGTGCCACCGTGGAAAACTTTGTGCTGGACGATGAGGTCCATCACTTGACGGCCCGCGCCAAACGCCGCCAGCGGCACACCGCCGCCGATCGACTTCGCCAGCGTGATGATGTCGGGCTTCACACCAAAGTACTCGCTGGCGCCGCCCCAACAGAGCTTCGCGCCAGTTTTCACTTCATCGAAGATCAGCAGCGCGCCATTTTTATTGCAGATTTCGCGCAGTCCTTCCAGGAAGCCCGGCTGTGGCATGCATATGCCGACGTTCATCATAATTGGCTCCAGAATGATGGCGGCGATCTGTCCGGGAAACTGTTTGAAGCGATTTTCCACGCTGGCCAGATTGTTGAACGTGGCTACGGTCACGTTGTCGAGAACCGGCTGAATCACGCCCAACCCGCTGGGGACGGAATTCGGCGCGTTGATGTCGCCGAAGTCCTCTTCCTTCGGCTTCACGCTGACGAGTGCGGTGTCGTGCAAGCCGTGGTAGCCGCCCTCAAACCGCATGATAATGTTGCGGCTCGTGGCGGCGCGGGCGATGCGGCAAGCATGCATCGTTGCTTCCGTGCCGCTGGAGCCGAAGCGCACCATCTCGACGGGATAGCGCGCGCAGATTTCCTCGGCCAGTTCGGCTTCCATGCCGTGGGGCATGCCGAAGGTGGTGCCGTTCTGCAGCGCCCACTGAATAGCCTTGACCACCGCCGGATGGCCATGCCCGGCCATCAGCGTGCCGAAGCACAAGTTGTGGTCGAGATATTCGTTCCCGTCAATGTCCACGATCTTGCTTCCGTGACCTTCGGCCACGAAGATCGGGTAAGGGTCGTAGGCACGGTAATTGCTCGCGACGCCCAGGGGAATGCGCTTCTGCGCCTTCTTGTGAGCTTCCGCGGATTTGGGCGTGCGCTCCTCGTAAAGAGCGAGTTCCTTCTGCAGTGCTTCTTGCATTTGCGTACTCCATACAGGCTGGCCTTCCTAAGCGGTCACCTGTGGCAGGTCTGTTCCCTGCGGTCAGTTTCAGCGAGGTAAAATACGAGGTTCGTGGGACGCACTGCGAACCCATTTTACGCCATCCTTTGTGCTAGAAGCCACGCGCAGGAGCGGTTCCGCGCAGCTTCACACTTCGACTTGCTCGCGAAAGCGCCCCGGCCACCCCGATTGCGCTTTCTGCTCGTTCCAATCGAACCCGGTTCTCTTAGAACATCACCTTCAGGGCAAACTGCATGACGCGGGGATCACGCGTCTTCAGGACCTGCCCGAACGTCGAGTCGGTGAAATTCCCGTCGGGATTCGTGAATTCGGTGTGATTCCAGGCGTTGTAGAACTCCGCGCGAAATTCCGTGGTCCACCTCTCAGTAATTGGTGTTCTCTTGGCGATCACCAGGTCCGTGTTGCTTAAAGCAGGACCGCAGCACATGGCATGTGGCGTATTGCCAAATGTCCCCGGCTGCTGCGGGCACGAGGCGCTGAAGGGGTCACAGAAGGTATTCGGATTGAACCAAAAATTCCCGCTTCCTGTATTTGCCTTCGGGTTCACGAACTGAACCGGGCGGGTCGAGTACGGCGTGTTCGCGTCCTCAAAGAAGTAGCTGCTCTGCAACTCCGCGTCGTTCTGGCTCTGCATACGAATCGGGAAACCACTCTGGTAGGTGATGATGGCGGATAATTGCCAGCCGTTGGCCACTTTTCCGGTGAACCCTTCCTTCTTCGGAATGGGCAAATCCCAGACCGGGCTGAACACGAAGCGGTGCTTTGCATCCAACAACGATAATCCGCGAGTCGCCCGGGGATTGATGGGGTTGAGTTCGTTCTCGAATGACGCACCTTGGTCGATGGCCTTGCTGAAGGTGTACGAAGCCTCGAACACCAGTCCGTGCGAGAAATTCCTGTCCAGCGAGACTTGCAGCCCGTTGTAATTGGAGTTGGCCACCGTGTCTTCCGAGAAGATGTTGCTGAATAGCGGCACGCCGTCGGCCGGGCATCCCGAGCTTGTGTATGGATTGCAGTTGGGCGAGGAATACGGACGGATGCCAACTAGATTGATCTGCGTCGGCACGGTCGGTGTAATCGTGCAAGCTGCCGGAGCGCTGGGGTTTGCGTACGGGCAAGGAATGTTTGGCCCATCCGCTTGAGGCCCGGGGATGTACGGCATGTGGAAGGTCTGGCCCGGCATAAGCGTGAAGGAATACTGAGCATCCGCGCCAAGCGCGCTGCAGACCGGGGTGACGCCAAGGTTTGCAAGGTCCACGCACGTTTGCGAATTCCCGTAATTCAGGTCGTGTATGGCGAGGAGGTGGTGATCTTGCGTGCCTACATAGGCGACGCGCAACAGCATATCCGAGGTTAATTGCCGCTCGATCGTGAAGTTGTACTGTTCCGCATATTGCGCACGCAGATGCGGCTGCAATTCGCCGTAAAGCAGAATCGGCCGGAACAGCGACCAGTCAACACACCCGTTGCGCCCTGCGGGATCAAAACACGGAGTTGACGGCGTCTGATTGATGATGGCTCCCCCGTTGTTTGGCGATTGCACGCCGTTCTGTCCTAAATACGGTGTGTTGAAGAGTGGGGCCGAGAGGAACGCACTGATGCCGAATGGCGGCTCGGCGCTGAACTGCTCCATCACCAACTGCTCGATGGGGTTATAGAAAATTCCATAACCCCCGCGGATGGTGGACTTGCCTGGTCCGCCGGTAATCTTGGCCAGCACCCCGTCGGTCCAGCCAGGGCTGTAGGCCAAGCCGATTCTCGGCGCGAAACCCTTGTAATAAGTCGAGGTCAAGCCTTGTGGCACACCTTTGTCCCCCGGGAACACCAGCCCTGTCGGGAAGTAGGCGTAGTTTGCGGAAGTCGGGCTGCAGTCCTGAGTTGTGGTGCCTAGCGTTGTGGCGCTCGATGCGGACAGCCAGCAGGGATACTGCGTTGTGTCCTGTCCCGGCCGGAAGGTTTGCAGGCGGTTCCCGCTGTCCACGTACGGCGTGTTCAGCTCCCACCGCAAACCGTAGTTCAGCGTGAAGTTGGGCTTGATCTTCCAACTGTCCTGGACGAACAAATAGAGACCATAGTTCGTCAAGTTTTCGCCCTGGGCCGCCCCTTGCGTATAGGACGCCGGGACACCCAGAAAATAGTTGGGATAGGCATCGGGGGTGGCATTGGTGGAGGTGCCAATGGGGGCCGTCACATTATTTGACCCGCTCTGCTGAAAGGTAAAGTCCCCGTTGATGTCGTAATAGAGGAACTGGTTGAATTTTTGGAGGCGCAGATCTCCGCCGAATTTCAGGCTGTGCGTTCCCAGGACTTTGCTGAAATTATCCGAAAACTGGTAGGTATTCCCCGTTTGCGGGAGTTCTCCCTGGTAGTTGTTCCCGATTGTGAATCCGCCGAGCACCGTGACAAACGGCACGCCCTCCCGCCCCGGAATATTCGTGGTGATTCCTGACGTTGGATTGGTGGGATCAGCGAAGCAATTCGCCGCCGGAACAAGGGATCCGCAGGCATCATGCAAGCTGGGAAGCAAGTTCAGAGGGTGATTCAGATTCCCCTGGCCTTCCCGGAAGTAATTGAAGCGCAACTCATTTACTGCCGTCGAGCCAATTGTGGAAGTCTCGTTGACGTTCAACTGTTGGACCCGCGTCTTGAACAGCGCTCCAAATCCCGGAACGTTCGCTCCGGAGGCCTGGAAGTCGGAAAAGGGATCTGCGCGGTCATCATCATCGAAATAATAGTAGGCCGTAAAGTGTTGCGTGGTCGTAAAGTTGTGATCGAAGCGCAACGTGAATTGATCTTCGCGGTCTTTCTTGTCCGGCGCATAGGAAACCGTTCCCGTCCCGACTGGCGCCACATAATTCTGATAGAGCGCCACGGCCGTGGGATCAAAACACGCCTTAGGAACCTGCGCGTTTGGGAAAATCTGGCTATAGGGAACTGGTGTCGTCGATGACCCGTTCGCCAGCGCCGCGAGCGCCGCCGCGCCTGTTGATGAAACCGCCGTGATCGCCTGCGAGCAGCCTGAGCGGCTGTTCAGCAAGCTGGCAAACTGCGAGTCTGTGACTGATCCGCCAAACGCCCCATCCGCCGAAAAGTCCCCCCCAGCTTCCGCTGCCGTCGGCAAGAATACCTGCCCGGAAGAGATGCCCTGGCGCAGGCGGTTCCCTTCATACGATCCAAACAAAAAACTCTTATCCTTCTTAATTGGACCACCCAGCGTCGCGCCAAACTGATTTTGCTTGTAATCCGGAACTGTACTGTCAAAAAAGCCCTTGGTGTTCAGCACCTTGTTCCGGAAAAACTCGTAGAAATCACCGTGTACGGAGTTGGTTCCTGATTTCGTGACCACGTTCACCACCGAACCCGAGTTGCGCCCATACTCCGCGTCGAAGGTGTTCGTCAATACCCGGAATTCCTCGATCGCATCCGGCGACGGCTGGATGGCCGGTCCGTTCACGAAAATATCGTTGCCGTCTCCACCGTTCACCATATAGTTGTTCGACCGGCCGCGGCCGCCATTCACTGATACAACCCCGGAGTTGCTGCTGCCGTAAAACAGGTCTGCGCCCAACTGCGACTGCACGCCCGGCTGCAACTGCAGCATCTGATAGGTATTGCGTGAATTCAGGGGGAGTTCGCGCACGGACTGGTCCGTCATGACCGCGCCGAGTTGCGTCGTCGTGGTGTCAATCACTGGCGGCGCGCCCGTGACTTCGACCGTGTCGACGTTCGAGCCGACCTGCAGGGTAATGTCAACCGTGGCAATCTCGTTCAAAACGAGAACGATTCCCTTGCGGGCATACTTCTTGAATCCTTGTTGATTTACATCCACCTCATAACTGCCGACCGGCACTTCGAGGAAGAGATACGCACCTGTGCCCGAAGTCTGCACTTCACGCGAGACATTCGTGCCCTCATTGATCAAGGCCACTTTGGCGCCGGCAACTGTGCCGCCGCTTTCATCCGTGACTGTCCCGCGGATGCGGCCGCCGGTGCTCTGCGCGCTCGCATGCGGTGCTGCCAGCAGGGACGTCATCGAAAAGAGAAACGTAAGGAAAATACTCCGGCAACAGGCAGACTTCACTCGCGCTAGGCTCGATGCTTGGATCATTTAAAATCACCCCTAATTTTGCGATAACCGCAATCAGTTTTTTGCGATTCTTCGTGGTTGCTAGCGGTCCGGGAACCTTACTATAATCCAGCAAACTTAGAGAAAGGCGTGGGTCGTGTCAAGCAGAAAGAATTTCTCCAAGCCATCGAATTCTTTGGCCGGGCCAGGCCTCCTGCGCATCTCGGAGGTCGCGGGCCGGTTGAGGATTTCTTCCTCGGCGCTGCGCTCCTGGGAAGCGCTGGGGCTTGTCACCCCGCAGCGCACCCAGAGCCGCTATCGGATGTACACGGAATCCGATGTGCGCCTGTTGCAGCGCGCCATCTTCCTGCGCCGGGCCCGCGGCCTCAATCCTCCCGCCATCGTCCACGTCCTCAAGAAACAAGGACTGGTCGACAGTCCCGTCGACGCCCCGCAACTCCCCGGCCAGCGATTCCGGCGTTTGCGCGTGCGTCGCGGGCTTTCGCTCGCGCAAGTGGCCCGCGCCACCGGCGTCTCGGTTGGTTTTCTCAGCGCACTGGAACGCGGCCAGATGCACTCCTCGGTAGCCACGCTGCGGCGCATCGCGCGCTTTTATAAGACCAGCATCATGTTGCTATTTGGTACCAAGGGCGAAACCCAGCACCTCGTTCGCTCCGAGCATCGTAAAGTCCTCGAAACCTCTCCCGGCGTGCGCATGGAACTCCTCGCCTGGGGCAATACCGCCATGGAACCGCACCTCTTCCGCATCAAACCCGGCGGGGGCAGCGGCGAATCCTACGCTCACGAGGGCGAGGAATTTCTCCACGTCCTGCGCGGTGAATTTGAAATCTGGCTGAACAAACAGGAGCATTACGTTCTCAAATCCGGCGACAGCCTCTATTTTCAGAGTTCCACGCCCCATCGTTGGAAAAATTCGGGGCGCTGCGAAACCTGGGTTTTGTGGGTGAATACGCCACCGACTTTCTAGGAGTTTGAAGTTTCCGCGAGGTGGCTGTCCGCTTGCCGCCCGCGCGTTGAGGTGCAGATGCAAGCCGGCCCCATGTATCGCGCAATTCTTCTTCTTCTCTTTGCTCTCGGCCTCGCTTCGTCCGTCCCCGCCCAGCAATCCGCGCGTATCGCTCCCGCGGACATCCTGATCGTTCACGCCAAGGTTTACACCTTGGACCGGCAGAAGCCTTGGGCGCAGAGCATCGCGATTCGCAAAGGCAAAATCGTTGCTGTCGGTACCAATGAAGAAATCGGGCGCTATCGCGGCATCGGAACGAAAATGATCGACGCGGGCGGCAAACTCGCCCTTCCCGGTTTCACCGACTGCCACATACATTTTCTGGATGGATCCGTCAGTTTGGGCCGCGTCAATCCCGACGGCGCCAGCGATCCTGCCGACATCCAAAATCGTCTCCGCGCCTATGCCGTGCAACACCCCGGCGAGGGCTGGATCCTTGGCCGCGGTTGGAACTACGCGATGTTTGGTGCGGAGACACTTCCGCACAAGAAATACCTCGATGAACTCTTCCCCCATCGCCCCGTGTTCCTTGAGGGTTACGACGGCCACACCTACTGGGCAAACTCCAAAGCCCTGGCCCTGGCAGGAATCACCAAAGATACACCCAATCCGCCAAACGGCATGATCGTCCGCGACGCAAAGACCGGCGAAGCCACGGGTGCGCTGGAGGAAGCCGCGGAAGCGCTCGTCGGCAAGGTTGTTCCAAAACTCACGCAAGTCGAAAAGCTCAACGCACTGCGCGCGGGCATGAAATGGGCCAATCAGAACGGCATCACCCGCGTTCACAGCGCCGGAGGCGATTTTGAGGAACTCGATCTCTTCAATGAACTGCGCCAGGAAGGCCAGCTTTCTGTGCGGTTCTACATTGCCTATTTTTTGAACCCGCCGGAGCTTCGCCCGCAGGACCTCGATGCCATCGAACAAGCCCGCAAAACATTCCACGACGATTGGATCAACACGAATGCGGTGAAATTCATGCTGGATGGCGTCGTCGAATCCCACACCGCCGCTTTCCTCGAACCCTACTCGGACGATCCTTCCACAAAAGGCGCTCTTTTCTGGGATCCGGAGAAATACAAAGCCGCCGTCGCCGAATTGGACAAACGCGGGCTGCAGCTTTTCACTCATGCTATCGGCGACTATGCCATTCGGGCCGCTCTCGACGGCTACGAATTTGCCAAAACCCAGAACCACACCAGGGATCGCCGCCCCCGCGTCGAACACATCGAAGACATCAGCGCTGCGGACATTCCGCGCTTCGGCAAGCTTGGCGTGATTGCCAGCATGCAGCCGCTTCATGCTTATCCCGACGCGGATACTCTGGACGTCTGGGCAAAGGCGATTGGCCCGGAGCGCGCTGCACGCGCGTGGGTCTGGAAGAGCATCGCTGAAGGTGGCGGGCGCTACTGTTTCGGCAGCGACTGGCCGGTGGTCACGCTGAACCCGTGGGAAGGCGTGCAAACAGCTGTGACGCGCCAAACCAGCGAAGGAAAGCCCGTTGGCGGTTTTGTTCCTTCGCAGCGCCTGAGCGTTGCGCAAGCCGTGAACGGTTTTACGCTCGGTGCCGCCTACGCCGGCCATCGCGAGAAAACCGAAGGCTCCATCGAACCCGGCAAAGCCGCCGACCTCATCATCGTCAGCAAAAACATTTTTGAGATTGATCCGCACAGAATCGGCGATACAAAAGTCACCACCACGATCGTCGGAGGCAAAATTGTTTATGAAGCCGACTCCCAGTAGTTTGCTACTGTGCCAATTCTTCCTCGGGGCCTAGCGCTCAGGCCACCCGTGGAAACTTACGTGTGAAGCGCACGCCGTGAGGTAGAATGGTCTCCAGACCAGCCTATGAGCACTACCCCTACGGCCATCGCTCCTACCAGCCACGAGAACCTTTTTCAAAGGGCAAAGGGCTTCTTTGGTGCGGCGCTCTTCCTGGTCATTCACCGCTTCCCCAGGCTGCTGCAACTGCACCGCAACGAAAAGTCCTGGACGCTGTTTCGCATCGCTCTGGCGTGTCTTGGGGCGGCGATTGTTGTGCTTCCGCTAAGCTTGTGGAACGGCTGGATCACCGCGAGTTTCGGATTGCTCCTATTTGTCGTGGCCATCTTGCTTCCGCCCGCCGAACTCGAATCAAGCACCGACTGCAAAGCGCGTGAACTCGGTGCTCGGACGGTCGTCAGTGGCGGCGAATATCAGCCCGGAAACGCACCGGCCGCAGACGTACGCCTGTTTATTTCCCCCACTTTAATTTGGGCCCTGGACGCCCATTTCGACACGCTTCTGCAGATGCCCGCGCCGGATATCTCGAGTCTTCACGTGGAAGAGAAAGAGCAGCGCTGGCTGCTGCAAATCCGCTGGGCCGATCACAAGGCGGAATTCGCATTTGGTGGTTTCTTCGCCGAACGTTTCGCGCGTCTCGCCGAAGAGTCCATCCGCGCCGCCTTGCCGCAGGTGTTGCCTGCTACCCCGAAGCGCCGCACGGTCAGCGCCGGATGAATCCAGGAAATTTCTTCCAGCAATCTCCTTGATGCCTTGAAATGTGTGTCAAAATAAGGGTATGGCACGTGGTTGGGAAAGCAAAGATGTGGAATCCCAGGTGGAAGCGAAAAAATCAGTGACCGAATCCCAAGGAAAAGGCCCTAAGACCGCCGAGCAAGTCCTACGGGAACAAGAACGCCGCGGCTTGCAGCTCTCTCGTACCCGCATCCTGAACGATCTCCAGAACGCCACAAACCCGAATCACCGCAAGTCTCTGGAAGCCGCTCTCGCGCACCTCGACAAGAAGATCGCCGAATTCAGCTAGCTTCTTCTTGGAAGGTCGCGCACGATCCCGCGCCGTTCGCCGCGGGAAACCTCAGTCTGTAAACACCACCCCGACAGCCGTTGTACCGCGTTCCGCGCCCTCTTCCAGACGCACCACGTAGCCTCGCAGGCGCATCTCCTGTGCCCCCTCGGCCCCCGGCGTTTCCATCCTGACTTGAAGTTCGGACTGGATGCGCGGGCTGTGCTTGAGGGAGATCAGCGCGCCCTGCAGAGAGAGGTCCCGTACCACCGTTTCTTCCTCGAATTTCTGGCCATCCGCGGTCACGCCGCTCACGCAAGCGCGGAATTGCGCTTCCCGCCGCAACGCCGTGCGCGAACCAGGCATGTGCGCCTGTACCGGCTCGCCGGCAGCGCCCAGCGTAATCACCATCCCCTCGCTTGCCGCAAACACGGAATCGAACTCCTCACGCGCATCGCGGAGAATCTCGTCGACGATGCGATCGGTGGAATCCGGATCGTGGTGAAACAACACCAGCGTCTTGGCATTCGCCGCGCGCGCCACGTTCACCCCCTCGCGCCACGAAGAATGTCCCCAGCCCTTACGCCTGCTGTCCAACTGCGCAGGAGTGAATTGCGCATCATTGATGAAGATGTCCGCATCAGCGGCTAGTTCGCGCAGGCTTTTCTCCAATGCCAGGTCGCCCGGTTCGTTGTCCGTGGCATACGCCACGACTCCGGCGGGAGTTTCAATGCGAAATCCCAGGCAGCCCTGGGGATGATTCAGCCAGCGCGCGCTCACCTTGTTCTTCCCAATCTGAAAGCTCTCTCCGCCGTCCACTTCACGGAATTTCCTGCGAGCGCTCATGGCCGAAAAATCCACGGGAAAATACGGCAAAGCCATCTGCGCTTCGAAAACCTGCCGAAGGGAATCGCGGCCAAGAAATTTCGAGCGGAAGCTGTAGAATTGGAATTGATTCTTCTCCACATAGAGCGGCGCAAAAAAGGGCAAGCCCTGAATGTGATCCCAGTGGTAGTGGGTGACCAGAATGTGAGTATCCGCCGACGCTCCGTTTTTTCCTTCCGCCCAGCGGTTTCCCAGCATGCGCAGTCCAGTGCCGCAATCGAGAATAAACTGCGTACCGTCCGGCGCAACGAGTTCCAGGCATGGCGTATTTCCGCCGTAGCGCCACGTCGCGGGATCGACGGTGGGCGTGGAACCGCGCACGCCCCAAAAACTAAGTTTGGCTATAGGACTGGTCATCTCCGCCGGTGCTGCGGCCCGGTACCCCTGTCGTGAACTGCTTGATGCCGATGGTTCCTCGCCATTTCTGATAGTGGCAGTCATGGTATGGGGCGTCAACGAAATCGCGGGCCTGTGTTGTCATACTTTCCAATAACACGGCTATTCCCAAGGGCTGCGTTTCGCTCTCGAAGCTCGTAGAATGAAAAAGATGCACGTCCACGAACCGCATTACGGCCAGGAACGTGGCCACGAACACGGCCATGCCCACAGCCATGCGCATGCGCCTATGCGGCCATCCGTCCTGGCCTGGGCCATGGTGGCGACGCTCTGCTTGGTGGTCGCAGAAGTCTTCGGCGGCATCCTGGGACATTCCGTCGCGCTGCTGAACGATGCGGTCCACAACCTTTCTGATGTTCCCGCGCTGGGAATTTCCTGGCTGGCCATGCGTTGGGCGGAGCGCCCGGCCGATTCGGAAAGAACCTACGGGTATCACCGCGCAGGCACTCTGGCGGCCTTCACCAATGCGTTTCTTCTTGTCCTGCTTGCCTTGTGGCTGGGCTACGAAGCCATCCAGCGTTTGCGCGCCCCGGTGGAAGTGGTCGAGAGCTGGATGATCTGGACCTCCCTGGCGGCCCTGCTTGTCAACGGTGGCATTACGCTGGCCCTGGTTCGCGGACATGCCGACCTGAATCTTCGCAGCATCCTCATGCACAACTTTGGCGATGCCCTCTCCAACATTGCCATCATCGCCGGCGCGGTCATCATGAGTTACACCAACGCGCGCTGGATCGATCCCCTGCTTGGGCTCGCCATCGGCTTGCTCGTGCTCTACTCCTCGTTCGGTATTCTGCGCGAGTCCACGCACGTACTTCTGGAAGGCCGGCCGCGCGAAATGCGGATCGAAGAGGTCGCCCGCGCCATCCTTGCCGTCGAATTTGTACAGGAGGTCCACGACGTGCACATCTGGTCCCTCGGCGGCGGACATAACGCCATGAGTTGCCATGCGCGCATCCCGGACATGCACATGGACGAATGCGAAAAAATACTCGCCGCGATCCAGAAAAAGGTCGCGGAAAAGTTCGGGATCGAGCACACCACCGTGCAGCTCGAACGCGCAGGATTGCCAGCCGTTTCGGGCTACGTTATGCCACAACCCCTGCGCAGGGGTTGACGCAAGCCAGGCCAGTGCTGGAGTTTTCCGAAAATAATCGTCAGGAAGGAAGGCGCGGAGCCAATCCGCGCTGTTCGTTGAACTGTTGCGTCGCTGCAAGGTCAAGGCTCGCTAGGGGCGCGGTTTTGCGAAAACCATCCCGTGTAATGTAGCGAAGATTCGCGCTATCGAAGGTGAACGCCACGGCAAAGAAAACCGTGCCGTCCCGCCGCACGAACACATATTCAGAATCCGGCTCGGCCGGCGCACTCGAATTCGCATGGGGCCGCACGGCAACATCAGCGGGGCGCACAGCAGCTTCTTCCGCCGGTGCCGGTTGCTCCTCCGCTTCCGCTGGGGTGCTTTCCACAGCGGGTTCCGCAGGCACCGCACCCTCCATGTAGACGGGGTACGGTACATAAATGCCGCCGCCCACAAAGGGCACGACCCCGCCATCGGAGTGATGGCGTCCGCCATTCGGGTGGGTCGCCGCATAATGCACGTAGTCAAACCCCAGCCCAGGCACGCCGAGGTCATTCTCGGCAACAGGTGCACCCACAAAAATTGCATTTGCCGGGACATTCTGAGGTTTCACGGGAGACTTCGGCGAAGACACCGGGCGCATCGTGCCGCGAGGAGAGGATCCTGAGTGAACGCCCGTCACGGGGCGCGAATTGGGATGTCCGGGCGCCATGCCCGCCACTGGCGCCATGTGAGCTACTGGAGCGTTTACCATGGGATGTATAGCCAGCGCCGCCGGGGCCACAACCGGCCCAGCCGCGTGTTGTGCATTTGCAGCAAACGGAGTGAAGAGAAGAACCAGGACCAAGGGAAGTGATTTACGCATGTGGTTACCCTGAATTCCCGCTGCCTTGCCCTACACCATATTAGACGCGCGCGCGCTTTACAATGTTACCGGAGTTTCGTGGCACCGGCCCCGGGGCGGTCTGCGCTTTCCCCCGAACTGGGGTTGTGCTATAACCGAAAGGCCGTGGAGAATACCGGGAAGCAAGAATCCGCTCCGGAAGATGTCCGGGGCGAGAGGGTTGTGGCGTCCGCGAGCAGTGGCGATCACGCGGCCAAAACGTCCGGAAGCTCCTGGGAAGATGCCTCGCGGTTTTGTCCGATTTGCTCGCAGCGGCTGGAGTCGCGGCGTTGCAAGCTTATCTGCAACGTCTGCGGTTACTATATGTCCTGCGCGGACTACTATTGACCGCAACGCGGTTTAGCTGGTAAAAGACCGCTTTGCGAAATACTGGAAAGCGGATATGCTTTGCGGTTCCGGCACGGGTTGCCGCCGGATCCGTTGATGGATGAGGAGGAACGTAAAGTGGCCTTAAAGTTAACGACTCGCGAAGTGAACGGCGTAACAGTTGTGGCGTTGGATGGCCGAATCGTTCTGGGCGAAGAGAGTAGCGCCCTGCGCGAAAAGGTGAAATCTCTGGTGGCCGAGGGAAAAAAGAAGATTGTGCTGAATATGGACAATATCACGTTCATTGACAGCGCAGGCCTTGGAACACTCGTGGCCTCGCATCACAGCGCGAAAAACCAGGGCGCATCGCTCCGTCTTTGCCACCTGGGCGCCAAATTTACGGAAGTACTGCAGATCACGAAGCTGATGACTATCTTCGATGTCTCCAACACCGAAGCCGAAGCGGTCGCCAGCTTTGGCAAGTAAGCTCCCATAGACTTCTCGACTTGCTGGGAATTCTCAAAAGGGCAGGCTCCCGCCTGTCCTTTTTGTTTTCTATTCCGCGACGCGGTACATCGTGATCCCGCTCAGCAGCTTCGGATAGAAGTCCGTGGA
>JBEKOE010000045.1:0-22482 GCA_049522075.1 Candidatus Acidiferrum sp. | reverse complement strand
CTGCTGAAACCGCACGCCACGGAGGTCGTGGTGTGTAATCCGCGAAAGATTGCCTTACTGAAGGATGGCAGTAAGAGTGACCGGATCGATGCACGCAAGCTGGCCGAACAGTTGTACATGAACAAGCTCAAGCCGATCTATCACGGAGAACACGGCTTGCGAACGTTGAAGGAGCTGGCGCGCAGTTATCTGACGATCACCAGGGATGTCACGCGGGTCATGAATCGGCTCAAGGCGTTGTATCGCAGTTGGGGCATTCCGTGTGCCGGCAACGAAGTGTATGCACCTCGTCACCGTTCGGAATGGCTCGGCAAGATCAGCGAAGCCGGCGTCCGGCGACGCGCCGAACACTACTACCAACAGCTGGATGCGTTGCGGTCCTTGCGCCAGGAGGTGCGGCGGGATCTGTTGGTGGAAAGCAAGAAGCACAAGGCGTGGAAACTGCTCCGCCAGATTCCGGGGATCGGTCCGATCCGAGCAGCCCTGTTGATCGCACTGATCCAGACGCCTCACCGGTTCCGCACCAAGCGACAGCTGTGGACCTATAGTGGTCTGGGATTAGAAACGCATGACAGTGCGCAATACCGCGTTGTGGAGGGACAGCTCCAACGTTCCAAGAAACCCGTGACGCTGCGTGGCCTAAATAAGAATCACAACCACGACCTCAAAGATATTTTCAAGGGTGCGGCCATGAGAGCCAGCACCGCGACCGGACCGTTGGGCGATTTTTACGAGGCTCTGTTGGCTACAGGGAGGAAGCCCACGATGGCGCGTCTGACCTTGGCGAGGAAGATTGCCGCGATCACGTTAATCATCTGGAAGAAGGAGGTACGTTTCGACGCCAACGATTTGAAACCACAAGCCGCTTGAGCGTCTCTGGCAAAGAGTCCGTTCCCGCTGGGAACTATTCCTGGCGGTGGCCATCGGGTTCTTGAGACGCTCGGTTTCGAGGGGAAGTATCAACCGGAGATGTCAGGCCCGTGCTTGAAGCACGCGAGTCTCCGTACCCACCCTATGCCCCCTTGGACAATCGAAGAAAGCCATAGGCCACGAGTCTCCGATAGGACCATGCATTGCCACTCATCCAGTGGACAACCGTCAGACTTGTTGTTTCAGAAAACGATTGGCGCCGTAACGACAGCGAAATGGAACCACAGAGAAGAGGAAACGTATCTCCGCTTCGCAGGCGGAGACGAAACAGGGCACTCGGCCTGAGGAAGACCACTCTCGGAATGGGAGTGCACGTTCAAAGAGTTGGGCTGAATGCCGAGACAAAAAAGGATCGGCACCGACCCGAAGGGGAAATGTCTCTCTTGACATTCCCTTTTATAGGACTTGGACGGTTAAAGCGTTTATCAGGCATTACGACAGTTAAGCGAGTGCTTAAGGCACGTCTCTGTGCGTCACGCTCAGATGATATAGGGCACCAACGCCGCCACCCGTCGAGCGTAGGCTTCGTACGGCTCGCCGAACTGCGCGCGCATCCATTTCTCCTCCAGCCTCAGTTTGTGCCACAGCACGCCGAACACCAGGGCTACAGCAATTAGTCCGCGCCATTCGCCACGGGCCACTGCGGAACCAGCGAATCCCAGCAGAAGCCCGGTATAGATGGGGTGGCGAACCAGTGCGTAGGGGCCGCTTGTAATGAGTTCGTGACCTTCCTTCACGGTGACGGCTTGGCTCCAGTTTTTTCCGAGGTGACGCCGCGCCCAGACAGAAAAGATTAGACCACCTGCGGTAAGCGCCGCGCCGCTCCAGAAGTGCAACGCGCCAAGCGGAAGAAATCGCTCGTTGAGAAACGGAAGAGGTACGCTTGGGAGCAAGAGAAGCGCCACCGCGCAAGCAAACGCAACAAGGCGTGCCAGCCGCGACGGCAGGGGCTCGCGGCGCATGGTTGCCTTGACATTCGTGGATATCCCCCACCAATAGGCCATGTAACTAAGCCACATTGCGGCGAAAAGATAGCTATGAATGAATCGCATGAATATTCCTCGAGATCTCCTTCCAGTTCGCTACAGTAGCCCGGCCCAATCCAAGTGGAGGAAGGCTATCACAACGGACGGGAAATTATTTTTTGCCTAATGGTCAACTCCCGATAAATCGCCTTGCCGGATAAGTGCCAATAGCGAGCTCGATCCGGGGTCATCGGAAATTGCCGGCCATCTAGTGCCGTTCCAACTATTTCTGCCAAATGACGCTCCAAGCATCTGACACGAGCACGGACAGAGTATTCTCGAAGGGATTTGCTGGAACAAGTTGGAACGGCACTAGTCCCTCGGGCCCCACTGATTCTGCACCCATTTCCCTGATTGTCACCGGTGTATAATGCGGGCCAACAAGTTCCTTTCACAGGAGTCCCATGGAGCGCAGCAGCACCGGCAAACCAGCGCGCAGCCGAGCGGCGAGCATCTTCACGGACGTTCATTTCTGGGTGCCGGCAGCGGTTCTTCTCGGTGGACTCCTACTACTGAGATTCATCCACTGATTGTTCCCACGGAGACTCATGCCAGCCGAATCGGCGTCCACTTCCCCCACACAATTTCAAGACCCGGCCCGGCACCACAGCCTGCAACTCCTCGGCATTCTCTGCGGCTTTACTGCCGGAGCATGGCTGGGCGCGGCGGAAGCGCCTACGAAGCTCGTCTCCATTGGCGTCTCTCCGATTGTGATTTCGCTCATCATGGTCGTCGGCGTTTTTCTGGCGCGCTGGAGTCTCCCCGCCCTGGTCCTGGGCACCTCCTCCGTGCGGGCCGACGTGCGCCGCGCGCCTCATCTCATCCTGTGGGCGCTGCTGGCGGGGTGCCTGTGGGCGGTGGCCAACACGCTCACCATTTTTGCCATCCGCGACATCGGTCTCAGCATCGCTTTCCCCCTGTGGAATTCCAACAGCCTCCTCGGCATTTTCTGGGGCTTCCTCTTTTTCAATGAGCTGCGGCATGCCGGCTGGCGCCGTTGGGCCGGCGTTCTTGGCGGAGCGCTCGTCATGTGCGTCGGCGCCACAGTTCTCGCCATCGCCTCGGCTTCCCAAGGGCCTTCGACACATTCCTTGAACGGCGTGTGGGCCGCTCTCGGCGCGGGCGTTCTTTGGGGCACGATGTATATCCCCTACCGTAAGGCCTATCTGACGGGAATGAACCCGCTCTCGTTCGTCACCTTTTTCACCTTCGGCGAAGTTGGCATGATGGCCACGCTCGCTCTTGGTTACATCGGCCTATCGCCGCTCTGGCACGCGCTCGTGCAGGCGCGCGGCGTCATCTTCTGGCTGATGCTCGGCGGTTTCATCTGGGTGATTGGCGACCTCTTCCAACAGTACGCCGCGAAGTACGTGGGTATCAGCCGCGGAATTCCCCTCTCGAACACCAACCAGCTCTGGGGGTTGCTGTGGGGGATTCTTGTTTTCGGTGAATTGCACGGCAAGAGCCACACCACCTATGTGGAAGTGATCGGGGGCTCCCTGCTGATGATGTTGGGCGTCGGCGCCATCGCTCTTTCCTCGGCCACCGGCAAAGAGCAGGAGCACTGGAAAGAAGCAGCGCAGCGCGAAGGCGAGCGCTACGGCGTCGCTGCCGATTACGTCGCCGCGCGTTTCGAAGGCCGCCAGGCCGCCGGCGAATCGCTGCCCAGCCGCGGCGCGCTGGACTGGCTGCTTGTAGCCGCAGCCTCTGCCGTTCTTCTCGCCTTCGCCGCGATGGCCCGCGTCCCGCAGTTTTCCTTTCGATGGGGGCCCGCGCTCGCCCTGACAGCCGCGCTCCTTTTGCTCCTTTTCCTGTGTGGGCGGAAGCTTTGGCGCACCACGCGGTTTCACTGATAAAGTGTTCTCGATACCAATGACGAATCTCCCGAAAGTGGATGTAGTCGGTGTTGGCCTGAACGCCACCGATACGCTCATCCCCGTTCCGCATTATCCCGAGCGTGGCTCAAAGGTGGAAGTGGATTCCGCGAATGTTTTGCTTGGCGGGCAAGTAGCTACGGCCATGGCCGCATGCCAGCAGTGGGGCTTGCGCACGCGCTATGTCGGCAAAGTCGGCGACGACCATGCCGCGGAGCTCCACCGCGCGGAATTCCAGCGCCTCGGCGTGGAAGCGCACCTTTTCAGTGCGCCCGCGTCCCCCAGCCTGCAGTCCTACATCCTGGTTGATCCAGCCGGCGAACGCACCGTGCTCTGGAAACGCGACCCGCGCCTGACCCTCCTGCCGGAAGAACTCGACCGCGAATGGATTGTGAATGCGCGCGTCCTGCACCTCGACGGTCGTGATACCGCCGCCGCTGCGCTTGCCGCGCGATGGGCACGCGCCGCGGGAATCCCTGTCGTTGCCGATCTTGACGATCTCTACTCTGGCTATGAAGCTCTCTTGCCCAACATCGATTTCCTGATTACCAGCCGCGACATCCCCGCTCGCCTCACCGGCGAACCCGATCTTCGCCTTTCGCTCCCGCAGATGCATCGGCGCTACGCCTGCCGCCTCGCTGCCGCAACTCTGGGGCACGAAGGAGTGCTTGCGTGGGATGGAGAGCGATTTCACTATGCACCCGCCTACCGCATTGATGCGGTGGACACCACCGGCGCGGGCGACATTTTTCATGCGGGCTTCATCTACGGGTTTTTGCAGGGCTGGCCATTGCAGCGCCAATTGGAGTTCGCTTGCGCCGCCGCTGCTCTCAATTGCACGGGAGTCGGCGCCCGCGGTGGCATCCAGCCCGTGCAAGAGATCGAGCACTTCATGGTGACAAACGCAAAACACCCGGCCGTTTTTTTATCTTGAGCAGAGCGAGGGGCTGAGGATTTGTCTCGTCCTTCTTTTGTAGGGTCCGCGTTTTTATCCTGAGCAAACGCGAAGGACTGAGGCGGACCGCAAACTCAGCCCCACCTGATTGGAATTCTTCCCGCCTTTTTACGGGGTAATTTTTATCACCACCACGGAGTGCGGGCCCACACTCGCTTTGAAGCTGCCGGTGAACGATCCCAGATCCTTGTGCGCCCACAGATCGCGCACTTTGGCCGAGAGGTGCCCCGGGTAAGCGAGCTCTTCCCAGGAGACACTCACATCGCTTTCCGAGGTCCCGCGATTGAACAGAATCACGGCGCGGCTGCCGTCGCTCAGAGATTTTGCCCACACTTCCAGATCGCCATTCTTCCGGATGCGATGCCCCACGCGGCCCAGCTTGTCCTGGTTCACCGCGATGACTTCCGTGTTCGTCAAAATCTCCTTGATCTCCGGCGTCATCGAGCGCACGTCGTTTCCGGACATCAGCGGAGCGGCCAGCAAAGCCCAAAGACTGAAATGCGCGCGATATTCGGTTTTGGTCATGCCGCCGTTGCCAACTTCCAGCATGTCGGGATCGTTCCAATGTCCGGGCCCGGCATAGCTTTCAATTCCCACCTGTTGGTCCAGGATCTCGACCATCCCGTACTCGCAGCAACTGCCGTCCTTCCACTTGTTATGCGCGGACCACTTGTCGCTAATGTCGCTTGTCGTGCGCCACAAATTCCCGATCCCCTTGCCCCACAACCACGGTTTGGCCGTGCCCCATTCGCACATGCTGAAAACAATGGGGCGGCCCGTCGCCATCAGGGCATGGCTCATGGTCGAGTACGCTTCTTCCGCGTTGCGCGTCCCAGTGCTGCACCAATCGTATTTCAGGTAGTCCACGCCCCAGCGAGCGTATTGCAGCGCATCCTGATATTCGTGTCCCTGGCTCCCTGGCCGCCCCGCGCAGGTTTTTGTGCCGGCATCCGAATACAATCCAAACTTGAGCCCCTTCGCGTGGATGTAATCGGCCAGCGCCTTTATTCCGGAAGGGAAGCGCTGCGCATCGGCGACGATGTTGCCGTTCTCATCGCGCTTAACCTGCCAGCAGTCGTCGATCACCACGTACTGGTAGCCCGCATCCTTCATCCCATTGGTTGCTATCGAATCCGCGACAGACTTGATCAAATCCTCGCTGACATTGCATTGAAACTTGTTCCAACTGTTCCAGCCCATCGGCGGGGTCGGCGCCAGCGATTCATCCCGCATTTGCGCCAAGGAAAGAGTGGGGAACGCCACGCAGATCAACAGACCCAGCAGAAGTAGACCGCGACATCCAGCAACGTGCTTCATCGCCATACCTCCCATGTTTTTTCAACCAGATTGATGAGCGAGAGCCTGGTTTGCTTGCTCCACGCAAGTGGCATGTGGCCACCCGAAACATAGCGCCCATCCCGCGGGAAGTAAAGCGAGACCCGGGCAGTCGTCAGTTTCCGGTTACGGCATCAAGCGAGGATGTTCTGCCTTCTCTACACGTAGGCTTTCGACCGTGATCGGCAACAAATCTCAATGGAATGACTGTCACGGGCATCCTAATGAAGGTGCACCGTGCAGGCCCAGGATCAGATGGGTCTGCACGGTGTAGTGGGAATTGGCCGGGATTTAAACTGGTCCGGCTGGAACTAGCTGGCGGATTCCTGGTAAAGAGCAGCCCCGGCAATCGCGCCGACGACGATCTCCACAAGGGCGCCGAGGGTTGTCAGCACCGTCAGTTCATGCGGATAAAGGCCCATAATCCACATGAAGCCGAGGTTGGGAAACAGCGCGCTAAAAAACCAAACAACCAGGCCGGCGCATACCGCGGTCTTCACTCCCGCGCCACAGCGAGGCCGGATCGCCGCATAAACCCAGATCAGTGCAATGCCACTGACGAGCCCAAGCAGGTTGAACCAGATCCACTGGTTTGACGAAAAATTGGCATGCCCAAGCGCCTTCATCCCGTTAGCCCATTGAGGCGCCAGCAGTATGCCATCTACGATGTAACCCAACACATCTGCAACGATCCCGGCAACGATGCCACCGATGAGTACACGACCCATGTTGATTTTTCCCATACATTCTCCTTGTCAACCAGGATTTCCGTTTTGCCTCTCGGCTACGGAGCAATATACCCAGTTGCCTCCACTCGCAATCAAATCTTGCTTTTCTTCCAGCAAGAACTTGTCATTCGACAGAACAGTATCACGTACTCGCTAGTTCCAAATACAAATTACGCGGCTGAGTCCTGATATATTTGAATGAATATGTTGCCAAACCGGACAAGTCCGGCCAAGTACTCGCATGGATGTTTCCCGCGTTTCGGAAACTGGCCCACCTTGAACACTCGATTGGAGCACGAGGCTGGAAATCTTCCCTTCTACGATTAATGGCCCGTCCCCAGTTTTACTTTCACGGAGCACTCCATCAAGTGGAGGGCCAGCGACTGATTTGCCTGCGTCCACAAGAGCGGCGTGTGATCGTTGGGGACATATTCCCCATTTTTCAGGAAGTAAAGTTCGGGGCAGCCTCCCGCCGGCGTCAGTTGCCGCAAGGAGCGGTTGAAATAGTAAACCTGCCTGCGAAAACTCTCCGCGTCCAAAGGGTTCGCCATGAATCGCTCGCCGTAAATGATGGAGAGCTGCGGGTCGAAGATGCACCACTGCGCCTCACAACCCGGCTGCAGCAGGGCGTCCCGGTAGGCCATCCTTTCGCTGAAGTCGCTGCTCATCTGGCCCGGCGCAAACCATTGATCGTAGTCCTGGCAAAAATAAGAATCGCCAGCATAACGCTTGATGCCGATCTCGCCCTTGAGCCGCGCCTGCACAAGATTGAGGATGGCGTCTTGCGCCGCAAGCTCCCGAACAACGCGCAACGGATGAATCAGGGAGAGCAAGGCGGAATCCGCGAGCCGCTCCGGCGGCGCCTCAAACGGCAGCGTAGCAGCAAGCCGCGCCCGCCCCTTCGCAATCAGTTGATCCAGCTTCGCCAGCATCTCGGGAGGCGCGGAAACATCGTCCCCCTTCTTCCGCTGGTCGGGCGAGCGCAGATACTCCCGCATTTCTTCCAGTCCCACTACAACGGCGCCAACACTCGAATTGCGAATCGCGCGTCCTTCTTCCCACGCCCCGCTATCCCGATCCTGCCAATACTCGATTGCCTCGAAGTAGCGCGGAAACAGCTCGTAGGTTTCCCAATCCGCGGCGGTCAGCGGAAGCGCACCGGTGTTCGCAAGCACGAATCGAAACCACAGTGCCAGTCCCAGCGCGTCGTTTTGCGCGTGCGGCCACCTTTCTGGAAGCTCGCCGAGCGCCTGCGCCGCGAACCGAATGTGCGGCCGGCGCTGCACATCGTCCTTCAGCTTGCGCGAGGCATCCTGGATGATGTCCAGGAAGCGAGGCCGCTGCCTGGCAAAAAATTGCGAGAGGCCTTGCATGCAGGCGACGGCGAATGCCAGTACTCCGCGCAAACGGAACGCATTGGCCACCAGCACATTGTCCCGCACCCAGACGTTGTGGTAACCCGAAACGCTATTCGAGGCAGGCGTCGCCGTGGCCGCGAACAACCCGTGCGCCACCGGCAGGACCGCATGCGTGCCGTGGGCTTCCAGCGTTTCCCGGATCCTTGCGAGACTCTCGGGCGTGTATTCCTCCGCAATCAAATATCGCAAAAGCCCTTCTTGGGACATCGATGCCGCCTTCCCGGCCTATTCGGCATTGGGCATTTTTCACCGACAGGGAATTCTATCGCACTCGTGCTCACCCAGAGATGGCCATCGGAATTGAGCCTATAGACAGCGGCTCGATGACGGTGGCGTCACGTGTGTCCAACTGGCAATTGCCGGGAACAAAACATTGCCCTGCGGTGTCTGAAACATAGTAGTGGTTCCGGTCGTATCTTCAGGGCAGAGGCACGCTGTACGGGCTCGATACTTGCGCGCCATCTGTTTCCCCGAGGAGCGTCGGGTCCATGAACACTGAGGGATTAGGGCCGCGCGAGCTGGACCGCCGCAGGGCACCGCGTTTTCCCTACCAGGCTCATCTCGAGATCGAATGGGGTTCTGCACGGCTGAAAGCCCGCACGCGGGACATCAGCGCCGATGGGATGTTCATCGAATCGGACGATGTGCTTTGGGTGGGCGCGGGTTTCCGCGCGCGATTTGGCTTGGAGCGGCCTTTGTGGCTGGACTGTTCGGTGAAGCGCGTAGAGCCCGGACTCGGCATGGGCGTCACCTTCTCGCTCGCCGAAGAGCAGAGCCAGCAGCATTTCCAGGATCTGCTCGCGAAACTCGCGGCGGCATCCTAAAGCCGTATACTAAAGTTCATGACTCGTTGCCTGGATTGCGGCGCAGTGCGAACTACGAATCAGTGTCCCGTTTGCGGATTGACCTCCGCCGCCGCGGAACTCGTCTTCCGCCGCCGCTTGCTGCTGCAGACGGCCATCTTTCTCGCCGGTTCGCTCCTCTTTCCCTATGTCAGCCAGATTTATCCTCCGTTGGACTTGGACGCGATGCTGGTGTTCTTTGGCTTGGTCTTTTTCCTGGCCCTGACGCTGGCGGTATTGCTGGAGCGCCGCGCGCACGCGCGCCAGGAGATCGAGGTCCTGAAGCACCTGTTCACGGGATTAATTCCCATCCCCTTCATCCTGTTGACCGCGCTTTTCCTGAACGGCAGTCTGGATTCGCCGAAGAATGTGACCTATCACGCGGCCAGCGTTTACGGGCGTTACCAGATGAAGGGTGTTGTGCGCGGCACGCGGCGGTTGTTTGTGAAGTCGTGGCGCGAAGGGCGCCGCTTCGAGCGCCTCGCGGTGGATTCGGACGATTTCGACCGCTTCCGCGATGGCGACAAGATTGTGGTTGGCGTCGAGCCGGGAGCGCTGGGCATCCCCTGGTTTTACGGCGTCTATCGCCAGTAGTCCCCGACCTCCGAACAGACCAGCTCAGTAGATGGGCCGCCCGTTGACGTCGAACGGGAGTTGCAGCTCCAGGAAATGGCCGTCCTTGCCAAGGCGGAAGCGCAGTCGTTGCATCCGGCCGACATTGCGATCCGTCCAATCGGGCGTGTGAATGGGTTTATCGGGGAGATCGGCGAAAGACCACGTCACGCTGTTTCCCTGGATGGTGAGTTTCTGCGGATCCAGATCGTAGACCTCTTCTTCCTCCACATCGATAAACAGGTAGCGTTTCCAAAGCCGCACCAGCAGCAGGCCTTTCTTCTCGCAATGGTAGATGTTCCAGGAATTGGGCGCTTCGTCGTTGAATAGAAGAATGGCGAATTCCAGCGGCTTCCAGGTGTATTTCCTGGCAGTTTCGTTTTGCGCGCGGGCGAAGAAAGCGCACGAAAGACAAATGGCCAGGGCGGCGGCAACTCGCGCCAACCGGCGGAACCCCGCGCTCATCTGCCGAAGCCGCAGCTGCGCCACAGGGCGCCCCATTCCCACAGGTCGAAACCCACTTTGGGCGGGACCGCGTGCGGTTTTCATCTATGGAAACCTCGCGTGGAGTCCATGCAAAAGTGTACGACAGGAGGGGAAGAAGTAGCGAGCGGGAGCGCCGGTCCCGGGAAGCGCAGGGTGTGCGAGCGCGGCAAGCGCAGATGCGGGGCCGGGAACTCTATATAATGCAAGGTGAACGGTGCGAGGGTAGTGGTGTCATTTTGAAATCACGCCACGCTCTTTAGGTACTTGCGAAAGCTGCATAGTCATGGGTAAGCGTAAACAACCAAAACGTGAATCAAGTACAAAGCCGAAAGTGCCCCCGCCCACACCACAGAAACGGCTAATAAAAACTGTAGAGTGGGCGGTAGGGATTCTCGCGTCCGTATTAACCATTGCCGAATTTGTCTTAAGCAATTCCCCAAAGCTATCAGTAGATGCGTCTGAATCAGTTGCATCTTTCAGCCCTATGGGAACCATCTTCTATTTGTCTAATGAAGGCATGCTGCCAATACACAACGTGGCTGTGTCGTGCGCGAATCTCCGAATCGACGGCGAGAATTTGCAGGTGCTTGGCCCCTGGGAATTTACAAATGTGCCTCCGGAGGCTAAGGCGGACGTGTTGTCCCCAGGCCACAGAATGAGTTTGCCCTATGCTCCAGCATTTGGATTTACTGCCATCAATAATTTTAAGGGCGCACAGTTGACCATTATTGTGCGGTATCGGCCAGCGGGTGTTTGGTGGCGCAAGACAGAGATGTTTCCGTTCAGAGCGGTAAGGACCGTTAGCGGCAATTGGATATGGAAAAGCGTTCCTCAGTGATTGCATTTCAAGTGACACCACTACCGGTGCGAGGTTTAACTTGACGACGAAGATGTGGCGTGTGGTTGCGCGCGTTTTTCCGCGATGCAGCGTGATCTCTCAGGCGATCGCGTTTAACCTGTTTCTGGCCTTTTTCCCGACATTATTGTTGGCCGTGTGGTTTACGTCCAGCTGGATTGGCAGCAAAACCGCCCTGCTCGATACGATTCGCAATTTCACGGAGTTTCTGCCGCCGGGCAGCCAAGGGATCGTGACGGACTTTCTGGCGCGGCGCGGACCCGATGTGTGGAAAATTGCGCTGCTCGGCTGGGCGGGGGCACTGGTTGGCGGGTCGCAGGTGATGAAGCTGCTCATGGACGGGATCCACTTGATTTACGGGGATGATGAGCGCTTCGGCTTTTTGCACCGCCAGTTCCGCGGGCTGCTGCTTTTGTTGATCACCATTGCGCCGATCCTGGCGGCGGGAATCCTGGGAGTCTTTGGGAGACCGCTGCGGAAATGGTTCACGCTGCAATTAGGCAGTACCGTGCCCATTCACGGTTTGTGGCTGGTGTTTTTCCCGGCGACCGCGGTGGTGCTGGCGATGCTGGCATTAACGGTCATCTACTGGGTGGCGCGCCCGAAGGAGAAGAGGTTGCGCCACGTGCTGCCCGGCGCCATGCTGGCAACGCTCCTGTGGTGGCTGGTGAACGTCCTTTTTGGCGTTTATGTCCGGCGCGTCCCGTACAGCGTGGTCTATGGCGGACTCGCGGCGGTGATCGGTTTGCTCATCTGGATGCAGATTTCGGCGGTCATCGTGTTTTTGGGTGCGGCGTGGAATGCAGAGCAGGCGGTGGGAAGGAATCGGTAAAGCGGAATGGCTCGCCGCCGGAAACCCTGGCGCAGGTAGAGGAACAGAGGCAGAAGTGAAACGCGTTGAGGTGGATTGCTACGCTGGCTATCGCGCGGACGAACGGCCGGTGCGTGTGCGGCTGGGCGGGGAAACGCTGGCAGTTGCCGAAGTGGAAGACCGCTGGTATTCACCGGGAGAGACGTTTTTTCGTGTGCGCCTCGCGAACGGCGACCGCTATGTGTTGCGGCACGTGGAAGCGCAGGATACCTGGAGCCTCGAGGCATTCCGCAGCGGTGCGAATTAACAGCAATGTAATCAGCGCGGTGAAGCGTTGCAGAACTGGGCATATTGACGCTAGGACTGCTATCAACGTGAGCGTATAGTCAGGTTGTCCCACCTCGACAATGGGGCCCGAAGGGGATGGCGGGGCTCTGCGGATGGGTTGCAGGAAGGCGTACGGGAAGCCATGAACTCCAAAGTGACCCAGCGGCACGCCCTGCACCTATGGATGTTCCTCGCGATTCTGGCGACATCAGCCGCAGTGTCTCGCGCCCAGGACTCCTCTGGCGCAGCGGGTCAAGGCAACCCACCCGCAGAGAAAACACAAGGCAATCCCACGGAGACGCAAACCCCCAAGGACAATGCTGAAACGAAGCAGGAAATATCCATGCAGGACACGGGCACGACCTTCAAGCTGCGCGTAAACCTCGTACAGGTACATGTGATTGTGCGGGACGCCGCCGGCAAGCCAGTCGAGAATCTGCGCAAGGAAGATTTTCAGCTATACGACAGCGGGAAATTGCAGGCGATTACCACATTCGGCACAGAGACGGCCAAATCCCGGAAGGAACGTGCGGAAGCAGCCGCGAAGACCCAGACGGGCGAGGGAGAAACTCCTGCCGGAGGTTCCGTGTCGCTTCCGGAACGTTTTGTGGCGCTGACGTTCGATGACATCCATCTCAGAATGGAGGATGCCGCCAGTGTGCGCGTGGCCGCGGAGCGGTTCCTGGATGCCATGTCCCCGGGCGACCGCATAGGGATTTTCTCGACCTCGGGGCAATTGACGCAGGATTTCACCAGCGACAAAGCAGCTCTGAAGCAGAAACTGCTCGGAGTGCTGCCGCGAGATCTGACGGGCAGCCACATGACCGATTGTCCCGACGTTTCACACTATATGGCCGACCAAATTGAAAACAAGCACGATTCCCAGGCCTTCGCGGTCGTCGTTCAAGAAACGTTACAGTGCATGTTCGGCGGGGACCAGCGGATGCTCGGGGCGGCCCAAGCGGCAGCAGAGAGCGCGGTGATGCGGGCGTTGAATGCCGGGGACTCGAACAACGACTTTACTTACCGCCAATTGGAAGCGGTGCTGCGTGCCTTGGCTGCAAAACCTGGCGAACGAGTCCTGCTGTTGGCCTCCCCAGGATTTCTGATTACGACGGAGATGCTGGATGCCAATGGGATTGTGGACCGCGCTAACCGGGCCAACATCGTCATCAATGCGCTGGACGCGCGCGGGTTGTATGCGCCCGAACCCGGAGGCGACATCGCGCGGCAAAACTCGGACACCCCGATGACGGCGGGATATAAGTCGACGTACCGCCTCGCGGAGGAGTCCGAATTGCAGTTCGTTCTAATGGACATGGCTTATGGCACGGGCGGCATCTTCTTCCATAATTCCAATGATCTCGAGGGTGGGCTGAAACTGGCGGGAGGCGTTCCGGAAGTTTCCTATGTGCTGGGTTTTTCGCCGCAGAATCAAAAGATGGACGGAAAGTACCACACGCTAAAGGTAACGCTGGCGCAAAAACAGAAGTACGCTATCCAGGCGCGCCGCGGCTACTATGCTCCCAAGAAGCTGGACGATCCGCGGGAGATGGAAAAGCAGGAAATTCAGGAAGCGCTCTTTTCGCAAGATGAGATTCATGACCTCCCGCTGAGTTTGCAGACGCAGTATTTCAAAACCGGCGATACGGACGCGCGGCTAAGTGTGGTGTCGCACCTCGAGCTGGAGGGTATGCACTTTCGCAAGGCGGAGGGAAGGAACCTAGATAATTTGACGGTCGCGACGGCGGTCTTTGACGAGAACGGGAACTTCATTACCGGCGGCGAGAAGCTCGTGAAAATGCGCTTGCTCGATGCGACGTTTGAAAAGCTGAGCCGCACCGGACTGACAGTGAAGTCGAGCTTCGCGGTGAAGCCCGGCAAGTATATGATTCGACAGGTGGTGCGGGATTCGGAAGGTGCGCAGATGACGGCGCGCAACGGGACGGTGGTCATACCGTATTGACCAGGAAGGCAGTCTATGGGGGATGATTACTTTGTACTCCTGGCAACCTTGTATCGCGTCTATCTCAGTAGCGGCTGGCACGCTCGATATCAGTGCAGTGCTTCGAAGGAGGGGGAGATGAGCTTCAAGCTCGGAATCAAGAACAGCAAACGGTTTTTTGCGGTGGCCCTGCTGGCGCTGGCCGCATGGGCGCTTGGCGCTCGTGCGCAAGCGCCAGATGCCCCCAAACCTGCGGCGTCCCCTACGGTAGGAAATGAGCAGGCTGTGGCTTCTGGCATCGTCATCCGCACGGAGTCGCGCATCGTCTTAGTGGATGCCGTGGTAACGGACAAGAAAGGGAAGTACGTGCCGGACCTGACGCAGCAGGATTTCAAAGTCTACGAGGACAACAAGGAACAAGTCATTTCGAGCTTTTCTTTTGGCGCAGACCCGACGGTGCAGGCCAAGGGACAGCAGCATTACATGATTTTGTTCTTCGACAATTCCTCGATGCAGAAGCCCGACCAGATCCAGGCGCGCGGAGCGGCGGCAAAGTTCATCGAAAAGACTGCCGGGCCGGACCGCTTGATGGCCGTCGTGGATTTTGGCGGCTCCCTGATCATCAAGCAGAACTTCACCGCGAACGCGAAACTCCTGCAGGCTGCCGTCTCGGGTGTGCACGTGCCCAACATTGAAACCAATGCGCCGAGCGATTCACAGCCCATGACTGTCGCTTCGATGGGGATGCCCTCGGTTAGCAGCGCGGAATCGGATTTTGGCGCGCGCAGCATGCTCGTCTCCATTCGCAGCTTGGCCAAAAATCTGCGCGCGGTGCCGGGCCGCAAAATGCTCATCCTGTTTTCCGCGGGCTTTCCGCTGGACCCCGAGCGCATGTCGGAGCTGACCGCCACGATTGACGCATGCAACAAGGCCAACATCGCGGTCTACTCGCTGGACGTGCGCGGATTGATCTCCGGCGTGCCGGGAGGAAGCGCGCAATTGCAGCAGCCCTCAGGCAAGCGGACTACGCACGCGGCGGCACTGAAAGACGGCAATCGAGTCATTCGGCCAAGGCTGGTGATGACAAGCTATAGCTTGGCCGCCGCCATGTATCCCCAGAAACCCGGCGGTGGTGGCGGTGGAACAGGTGGTGGCGGAGGGACTGGCGGTGGTGGGACTGGCGGTGGCGGCAAGGGTGGAGGGACCGGGGGAGGCACCGGCGGCACGGGTGGCGGCGGCACCGGCGGTAAGGGCGGGGGAACCGGCACTGGCACCGGCGGCGGCAAGGGCGGGGGAACCGGCACAGGCACTGGCAGCGGCAAAAGTGGCAGCGGAGGAGGAAGCACGGGGACTCCCTATTCCAATTACTACAACAACCCCAACAATCCCTTGAACCAGCCGCAGATCCTCGTGCCGAAGTTTCCGGAAACTGGGGTGACCAATCAGCAGGTCCTGCTGGCCCTGGCGGAAGGCACCGGAGGGTTTACCATCTACAACACGAATGACCTGCTGGGCGGGCTGGATCGCATCGCGCAGGAGGCCAACCAGTTCTACGTGCTCGGCTATGTGCCGCCATCAAATCCGGAGGGCAGTTGCCACACCCTGAAGGTGAAGCTGAACCGCGGGGGAATGGAACTGAGGTCGCGCAGCGGATACTGCAACACGCGAACCGTGAACCCGCTCGACGGCAAGCCACTTGAGAAGCAAATGGAAGTCCAGGCAGCGGGATCGCAGCCCGGGGCCATTCACGGCTCGATGCAGGCCCCGTACTTTTACACGGCGCCAAACATTGCGCGCGTCAATCTCATCATGCAAATACCCGGCAGCGATTTGGTGTTCAACAAGGAAAAAGGGAAATACCACGCGGTCGTGAATGTGCTCGGGATTGCCTATAAACCGGATGGCTCCACTGGGGCGCGGTTCAACGATGTGCTGAATCTCGACCTGGAAAAGGACGAATGGAAGCAGTTCATGAAGGGGCCTTACCGCTACCAGAACCAGTTCGATGCCGCGCCGGGAAGCTATAAGTTGACGGTCGTGCTGAGTTCCGGCGGCGATGCTTTCGGAAAATTCGAGACGCCGCTGCAGATCGACGCTTACGACGGGAAGAAATTCACGCTGGGCGGCGTGGTTTTGTCCACCAACTTGCAGCCTCTGACCGCGGTCTCCGCGGAAATGGATGCCGCGCTGCTGGAAGATCGCACGCCGCTGATCGTCAAGGGCATGCAGGTGAACCCGTCGGCGGATTACCGCTTCAAGAGGTCGGACAATGTGGTGTTGTACTCCGAAGTCTACGAGCCCTTGTTGAAGTCGGAGAATCCCCCAAGGGTGGGCGCGGGCTACCGGGTTTTCGACAAAACGACGAACACAGAGGTCTTCTCCACTGGCGCCATGCCCATGGAGGATTTCATTCAGAAGGGCAATCCCGTGATTCCGTTTGGATTGAAAGTGCCGGTGAAGGATCTCCCGGCGGGCAATTACCGTCTGGTGTTGCAGGCCGTGGACGCCGCGCAAAACCAGGCGCCGGAGCGGGAAACGGAGTTCGTCCTGAGCGACTAGAACCTATCTCATAAACACTTCGAGCGACCAACATGCGCACCTCAGGGGTTAAAACCCTTGAATTTCCGCAGCTTTTCGGCACGGCTGAAGCCGTGCCCTCCCGAGAGCCGTTTATGAGACGGCTTCTAGCGCCCGGGGCTGATCATAGAGAACACAAAGGCTTGTTGGCGGCAACTTTCCCGCGCGAGCCGGGTTAAGCTGGGAGTGATGCTGTCCCGGAATCGCTCCATCTCTCCTTACCGCAGCATGTTTGTGGACAGGTTTGGACGCCGCCTTGTCGCTGGTCTCGCCGTCACTCCCAAGTCCATTCTGGCCACGCTCCTCAGTGTGGCTTGTATTTGTTCGCTCCTCATTGACCTTTCGGGCTTGATGGCCAGCGCGCTCCCAAAAGACAAGAGCCCCAAGCAAGATCCTGTTTTGAAGGGCCTGCCGATCACCGAATTGAGCCCGGATGAAGCGATTCTGCACGCGCTGAACCGTCTGGCCTACGGGCCTCGCCCCGGCGACATCGAGCGCGTGCGACAAATGGGCTTGGGGAAGTGGATTGACCTGCAACTCAACCCGAAAGCGCTGGATGACAGCGCCATGGAAGCGCGCCTGAGGGCCTTTCCGACGCTGCAAATGTCCACTTCGCAATTGCTGGCCGAATATCCCAATCCGAAACAGGCCGCGAACCAGGCCGGAAAGCAGGCCGGAGTCACCAAAGAAGACACCAGCCCGCAGCAAGCATTGCAGAAGGACGCCGATGCCGGTGTCAACGCGATGTTGCAGGACATGCCAGCGAGCGATTCCGCCATGAAGAGTGAAGCCGGCGCCGGCGGCAGCGAGAACACCGCTTCTGCGGATTCGCCTTCGCCCATGAAGTTGAATCCGGCCACGCCGGGTGCCGGTAGAAAAGATGTCCTGGGAATTGACCCCAACGCCGTGCCGCGCGCGATGGCCGATGACAGCAAGAGGCCGCAGCGCATCGTGCAAGAGCTGGCCATGGCCAAGGTGACGCGGGCGATCTACAGCGAACGCCAGCTACAGCAAGTGATGGACGACTTCTGGTTCAACCACTTCAACGTGTATGCGGGCAAAGGCGAGGACAAGTGGTACCTCACCTCGTATGAACGCGACGTCATCCAGCCGCACGCCCTCGGCAAGTTTAAGGACCTGGTAACGGAAACGGCCAAGAGTCCGGCCATGCTCTTCTATCTGGACAATTTCCTGAGCGCCGATCCCCGCGCCGCGGCGCGCCAGGCCGCGCAACGCGCCATGCGTCAGCAGATGCGCCGCGGGCCCTACGGCGGCTGGGGACGCCCAAATCCTCCGCCGGGCCAGGGAGCAAACAAGAAGAAACAGGAGCGCGGGCTCAACGAAAATTACGGCCGCGAATTGATGGAACTCCACACGCTCGGTGTGGACGGCGGCTACACGCAACAGGACGTGACGGAAGTGGCGCGTTGCTTCACTGGCTGGACGATTGAAAGGCCGCGGGAGAATCCCCGCTTCAAGTTTGACGAGAGAGTGCACGACCCCGATCCCAAGCGCGTGCTGGGCAAAAAGATTCATGCGGGCGGCATGAAAGATGGCCAGCAGGTGATCGACCTGCTGGTGAAAAACCCCAATACCGCGAAATTCATTTCCACGAAACTGGCACGGCGATTTGTTTCGGATACGCCGCCGCCGGCGCTGGTGCAGCGCATGGCCAAGACCTTTCAGAAGAGCGAAGGAGACATCCGCGAAGTGCTGCGCACGATGATCTATTCGCCGGAGTTCTGGTCGCGGGAAGCGTACCGCGCAAAAGTGAAGATGCCTTTTGAGTTGGTGGCCTCGTCCGTGCGCGCGCTGGGAACCGATGTGGATACGCCCATGCCGCTGGTGCAGTGGGTGGGCCGCATTGGCGAGCCTCTCTATCAATGCCAGCCCCCCACTGGCTATTCGGACAAAGCGGAAACCTGGGTGAACACGGGAGCCCTGCTGAACCGCTTGAATTTTTCGCTGGCATTGGCGGGAAACAAAGTGCGCGGCTCGCGCAGCGATGTGACCGCGCTCCTTGGGAGCGATTCGAGTGCCGACGCCAAAGCAGCTCTCGACCGGGCCGTGGCCATCTTCCTGGGCGGGCAGGCCGCTTCGGGAACCGTGGAGACGTTGCGGAAGCAGCTCGACAACCCGCAGATCGTACAGGCCAAGCTGGACGACCCAGTGAAGCAGGTGGATTTGGGCATAGTCACGGGATTGGTGCTAGGCGCGCCCGAATTTCAGCGCCGGTAATTTTGGAGTGCGGCGGCTTGCCGCCGCTTTTGCGATCCAAGCCATTCTGCCGAACGCTCGTTTGGCGGGCATGGTTTTACGTCGCAAAAGCGAGAGCAAGCTCTCGCACTCCAAAGGAGTTCCAATGAGCAATCCGTGTTGCGAAGGCATAAGGCCGGCGAAATTCTCGCGCCGCTATTTCATGAAGCAGGGCGGCATCACTCTGGTGGGATTGAGCACGGTGCCCGCCTTTCTGCAGCGCGCCATCGCCTCGACTCCGGGAGCGGGGAGGAAGCAGCTCGTCGTCCTGTTCCAACGCGGCGCCGCCGACGGCTTAAACATCGTGGTCCCCTTCGGCGAACCAAACTACTACCGCATGCGCCCAACCATCGCGATTCCGCAGCCGCGCCGCGGAGGCCCTGATGCCGCGATCGACCTGGATGGATTTTTCGGGCTGCACCCAAGCCTCGCACCGCTCGCGCCCCTCTTTCAGAACAACCAATTGGCGATTGTGCATGCTGCCGGTTCGCCGGATACCACGCGTTCGCACTTTGATGCCCAGGATTACATGGAGTCCGGAACTCCCGGCGTGAAAGCGACCGAGGATGGCTGGCTGGATCGCGCGCTGGGCACGATCCCGGAGGGAAACGCTTCGCCGTTTCGCGCCGTGGCCATGGGACCCAATTTGCCGCGCATGTTGCAGGGCAGCACCGGAGCAATGGCGATTCCCGATTTGCGGCAGTTCAAGGTGCAGGCGCAGTCGCCGATGATGGCGAATGTCGCGGAAGGTGGCTTCGAGGCCATGTACGCGCAGACAGTGGATCAGGCGCTTCACGGCACCGGTACGGAAACGTTTGAAGCCATCGACATGCTCCGCAAGATTGACATGAGCAAATTCCCGCCGGAGAACGGCGCCGATTATCCAAAGGGCCAAGTTGGACAGAAGCTGCAGCAGATCGCCGTAATGCTCAAAGCCAATATCGGCGTCGAAGTGCTCTTTGTGGATTGCGGCGGCTGGGACAACCACGTCAATGAAGGCGGCGTGCAAGGCCAGTTGGCAAATCTACTCAGGGAACTCGGGCAATCGCTGGCGGCGTTCCATCAGGACATGGGCGATCGCATGGCGGATATCGTCGTGGTTACGATGAGCGAATTCGGCCGCACCGCGAAGGAGAACGGCAATCGCGGCACCGACCACGGACACGCGAATTGCATGTTCGTCCTCGGCGGCGACATCAAAGGCGGCCGTGTCTATGGCAACTGGCCGGGGCTCGAAGACCACCAATTAAATGAAGGCCGGGATCTTGCACTCACCACGGATTTCCGCACGGTCGTCGGCGAGATTCTCGCGAAACATCTTGGCGTGCGCGACCTCAACGGCGTCTTCCCCAGTTTCGACAACAATCCGCGAAAGTTTGCAGGCCTCGTTCGCGCCTAATTGACGGTTTTGTGCGGCACAGTCATTCTTGACTGTGCTCTTGGGTTTGCACCTCGGAGCGCAGGAGTGCGTAAGCTCCGCGGCTTAGCTAATGGCACGTTCAGTCAGGAAACTCGATCTACTTCTCGCCTTCCGCGGGTTTCAATTCGCGAATCCAAATGTTGCGGTAACGCACCGGGTCGCCGTGATCCTGCAACGCCATCGACAATTTCTCGGGTGTTGGCTTGTACGGCGGACGCTCCCCGTGCTCGGTGGGGCCGGTCGGGGTAACGTTGTCCTGCACTAGGATGCCGTTGTGAAACACCGTGACGCGCGCGGGCCGCAGCAGCTTGCCGGACGCATCGAAGCGCGGCCCGTGAAACACGATGTCGTAACTTTGCCATTGGCCCGGCGGCCGGGAGGCATTCACGAGTGGAGGATATTGCCCATAGACAGCGGCGGCCTGCCCATCGGCGTAGGTTTTGTTATCGTAGGAATCCAGCACCTGAATCTCGTACAGACCCATCAGGTAGACGCCGCTATTGCCCCGCTCCTGGTCGGTGCCCTTCGCCGGCAGCGGCTCGGCAAACTCCACGTGCAGTTGGCAATCGCCGAAGGCCTGCCGCGAGAAGATATTGCCGGTCGTTGCGACGACTTCCGCGTACCCATTTGCCACTTTCCATTTCGCGGCGCTGCCATCTTTATGCGCCCATTTGGAGAGGTCCTTGCCATCAAACAGGACGACGGCATCGGAAGGCGCGCGCCCGGTCGCGTCTGGCGTGCTGGCCGTGCCCGGATCCACCACCGGCGGCAGCGGCCGATTACGATCGTGAATCTTCCACTTGATCTCGACTTGACTAAGAGAAGGCAGCGCCAATGCACAAATCGCCAAGACCACGATTACGGCGAGTAAAATTTTTCGCATGAATTGCACCTCAGTGGGAATCGTCACTGATTCTATCATCAGCAGGCCACCTTTGGAGTGCGGCGGCTCGCCGCCGCTTTTACGGCGCCAGCAAATCGCCGAAATCATCGGGAACATCCAGGCGATCAATGGGAAAAGATGCTACTGTTTTCAGAAACGCAGGAGCCGCCTTGCGCTCCAACCAACCCGCCGAACACCACTTGTATTGACTCGCCTTGAGGACGAGCCCGTGGCGGACTGGATTCTGGTGCACGTAGTTTAGGCGGGCAAGAAATGACCGGTGAAACCTGAGCTGGGACTCCCAGTATTGAAACCATACCTTGCGGCCGGCCGCATTCTGCTGGCGATTCAACTCCAATGCACTGCAAGAGTGCAGTTCGCGAACTAAACGACGCAAAGTTTCCGGCTTCTGGGATTCTGCAATGAAATGATAATGATTCGGGAATACGGCCCAGGCTTGAATCATCCAGCTATGAGCCTCTGCCAGGTTCAGCAGCAGATTCGTCAGCCTTGTCAGCAAAGCGGGCGTGTTGAAGTGTTTCTGCTTCTGGTAGGTTCCTGCGGTGACGATATACGCTCCAGGCAGGGAGAGGCGATGCGCAGGACTGTGCGGCCAATCGCGAAGTGAACTCTCATCAGCGAAGATCGATTGCACGGGAGGAAGAGGTGTGGACATGCGGGCTACCACGGGGCAGCGTCTGCCGCCCAGTATAGCATAAGTAATATTGTCTAATGATATTGTCAAATAACTATCTGCTACATTTGATTGATGGCTGTGCGACCGTAAAAGCGGCGGCGAGCCGCCGCACTCCAAAAAAACAGGCGCCCCGTTGGGATAGGGCGCCTGGATGGATTGGTTGGCGCTATTGCACGGCCGAGCCGCGGATGCGCATGCTGTAGAACGAGCGATACACAAACGTAAACGAGACGAGGAAGAATGCCGCCGCCAGGATGTGCTCCAGCGTCCCGCCCGTTTCCGTAGTGAGCTTCACCGCCAGCGACACGGCCAGCAAGCCGAACAGCGTGGTGAACTTGATAACCGGGTTCAGCGCCACCGAGGACGTATCTTTGAAGGGATCGCCGACGGTGTCGCAAATGACGGTGGCGTCATGCAGCGGCGTGCCCTTCTGCTTCATCTCCACTTCGACGATTTTCTTGGCGTTGTCCCAAGCGGCCCCGGCGTCGGCCATGAAGATGGCCTG
>JBEKOE010000044.1:0-22514 GCA_049522075.1 Candidatus Acidiferrum sp. | reverse complement strand
GCAGGCGCGACGGCCGCGAGCAGTAAAAGAGCTGCGAGGGAGAAGAAAGCTGGAGGCCGGTGAAGCATGGGGGTTTCCAACACAAAAGAGTTTACCGCCTAGGGGGCCGCGGCGAGAAGACTACCAATGGCCTGGACCTTGCATGCTTTCTTGCCAGGACCGGCGGATTGGCAATGTACTTTTCACAGCAAGAAACGCCGATGTATGACTGGAGCGATGCCCTTCTCCGCTGTCTACTCGCTGTCGGACAGCAAGATGTACGATACTTTTCCATTGCGGATGCCGAATTCCACGACCTCCAGCTCCCGTGGCCCATAGACGAAGCCCTTGTCTGCGATTTGTGGTTTCGGGTCAGCACCTCGGTATCCCATGTCTAGCCGGCCCGCTAAAGATTCGTGCGCTGTAGTTTTTGCTTCTCTCGACGGCTTGCCGTAGGCCTTCAAAACATCCTCTTCTGTACTCCCCAGCCCGATTCCTTCCGGCGTTTTCCAGGTTTGCAGATCGCTCGTGGCGGTTTTCACCGGGCTGTGCATGCAGTTAGGAAAATCGCTCAAGAAAAGACCGTCCGATTCAGCTGGCGCCTCATGACCAAGTTCAATGCGCAGAAACGCCGTTCCACCCTGCGATTTGTAGCAATAGGCAGGCTTATTGCCGGAAGTCGGCCGCGCTGGCGGGCCAAGTTGTTTGAAAAGGCCACGGGATGAAAAGCCAGCTGCGCAAGAAGCACCAAGGCAGTCCGGTCCCTGAAAGGCGTCATTTTCCAGTTCAATCCAAGATACTTTCGCATGGCGTATGCGGAAGCGAGCAGCTCTGACAATTTCGCTGAGGCGCCCCTTGTATATCATCTCCTTTTCGCCCAGTAGAGCGTCGCTGTCCTGGGATTCCAAATTTTCCTCACCCGACGGTTTTCCGTAGGCTTTCACGACGTCCTCTTCCGAACTGCCCAGGCCGATTCCTTCGGGTGTCTTCCAGCCGTAAAGATTTTGTGTTGTGAGTCTTTCGTCCTTCTCGCGCCACGTTCCCCATTTGGCGAAATCCCTCAAACAGATGTAGCCTTCAGCGACAATCAAGAATGCTCGCCCGTCTTGCGTTCGATAACCATAGATGGAACCTCTGCTTGGAGGCCCCCCTAGCTCTTGTGCCAAAGCCTCAAGCGAGAGCTTGCGATCGACACAAAAGGGGCCAAGGCAGTTCGGCCCGGAATACGCTTGTGCGTTGGCAAGAACCGGGAAGAACGACGCTACAAACAAAAATGCCGCTCTGGTCAGCGCTGTGGAATTCATTCTCACGGATGCGTCATTTCTTCCGGCTTTACCAGGGCGTCAAACTCCTCGCCGGTCAAAAAGCCCAGCTTCACGGCGGCTTCGCGGAGGCTGGTGTTTTCGTGATGGGCGGTTTTGGCGACTTTGGCGGCGTTGTCGTAGCCGATTTTGGGGGCCAGCGCGGTCACCAGCATGAGGGAATTCTTCACGTAGTGATCAATGGTTTCGCGGTTGATTTCGATGCCGACGACGCAATGCTCCACGAAGCTGTTGCACGCATCCGCGAGCAACTCCACTGAGTGCAGGTAGTTGAAGATCATCACCGGTTTGTACACGTTCAGTTCAAAATTGCCTTGCGAGCCGGCGAAGCCGATCGCCGTGTCATTGCCCATCACTTGCACGGCCACCATCGTGAGGGCTTCGCACTGCGTGGGATTTACCTTTCCCGGCATGATCGACGAGCCGGGCTCGTTTTCCGGCAGCGTCAGCTCGCCCAGGCCGCAGCGCGGTCCGGAAGCCAGCCAGCGGACATCGTTCGCAATTTTCATCAGCGAAGCGGCCAGAGTCTTCAGCGCGCCGCTCGCGAATACCACTTCATCGTGCGCGGAAAGACTGGCGAATTTGTTAGGGTGCGAACGGAAGGGCAGCCCGGTGAGTTCGGCGATCTTCTTTGCGGCGCGCTCCGCAAATTCCGGATGCGCGTTAAGGCCGGTGCCCACTGCCGTGCCGCCGATGGCAAGATCGAACAAGCCATCCAGAGCCATGGCGATGCGCGCGCCGTCGCGATCGAGCAGGCTGACCCAGCCGGAAAATTCCTGGCCCACGGTCAGCGGCGTAGCGTCTTGCAGGTGCGTGCGGCCGATCTTGACGACACCCATAAACGCCCGTGCTTTGGCATCGAGGGCATCGCGCAGCCGCTTCACCGCAGGCAGCAAATGGCGTGAAGTCTCCGTGGCAGCGGCAATGTGCATGGCTGCAGGAAACGTGTCGTTCGAGGATTGCGACATATTCACATCGTCGTTCGGGTGAATGGGCTTTTTGCTGCCCATCACGCCGCCGGCAATGGAAATAGCGCGGTTGGAGATTACTTCGTTGACGTTCATGTTCGTCTGCGTGCCGCTGCCGGTCTGCCAGATGCGCAATGGAAAATGTTCCTGCAGCTTTCCGGCGATGACTTCATCGGCGGCCTGCACGATCAGGTTGGCCTTCTCTTCGGGAAGTTTGCCGAGATCGCGATTGACCAGCGCCGCGGCCTTTTTCAAGATGCCGAAGGCGCGGATCAATTCCGGCGGCATGGTGTCTTTGCCAATGGCGAAGTGAATCAGAGAACGGGCGGTTTGCGCGCCGTAGTAACGGTCCACCGGAACTTCAATCTTGCCCATGCTGTCGGATTCGGTGCGGGTGGGAACGGACTTGGCGAACGGGGTGGGTTCAGACATGTGCGACTCCTGTAAGCGATGCAACCTAGTGCCGTTCCAACTTGTTCCAGCAAATCCCGTCGAGAGTACTCTCTCCGTGTTTGCATCAGATGCTTGGACCGTCATTTGGCCCACATAGTTGGAACGGCACTAGTGTAGCAGGCTGGCCGCGGGTTGGCGGTCCTTCTCACACATCAGGAATACGAGAAAATAGGCTTCAGGGGCTAGAAGCCCATCGGTTAGTAGGGCTCTACGCCGGGGCTGAAGCCCCGGCCTCCTAAACAAAGGACTTTCTCCGCAACGGCCGAAGCCGTGCCCTCCCCCCCAAGCATTCGTAAGACAGTTTCTGGTGACACTAGGAAAGCAGCGGAGCGCGGTGCCCTGCCGGAAGCATTCAGGGAATCTTAGCGCGCTGTCCGGCGATTCCCTTGGAGCAGCTTCTCGCGTGAAAACTTATGGCGTTTTTCGCCATAGACCAGGTGGAACAATAAAACAAGCGTGAGATCGATGCTGAGCACGCAAAAGGCGAGAATGGCGAAGGGCGACACGGGGAATCCTCGTTCTTGCAAGCGTTCCGTTGACACCCGCAGAGTACGTTGGCCGGGTGTAGAAAGTCCGGAGGCGTTCGTGAGGAATTTGTTAAGCCTCAATTCAGAAGCTGAAGAGAGATTCATCGCACAAAAAACGTGCGATGGAAAACCGTACCTCCGCTCCGGGACGGCAGAAGGCGCCGTCCCTCCGGTCGGAATGACAAGTTGTAAGCAGGGATCACTGGCGCGCCGGTCAGAAACGCAGAAACGGGCCGAACGCCAGGCGGAAGTTGTGACGCGTGCCGCTGTTGAAGTAAATTTCGTCGCCCACATCCAGCCGCAGTCCGACGGGACCGAGGTGACCCTCCACGCCGGCGCCCGGATACAAAACGGCGCTCACGTTGTTGGTGCGCAAATTCTCCACCGAACTGACGAAAGTATCGAAACTGGCCAGGCGTGGATCCAGCCGAAAATTGGTGAAGCCGCCCTTCACGGTCACAAATGGCCGAATGCGCCCGTGCCCGCCCTCCACCTTCGGTCCGAACAGGCCGTGCAGCACGCGCATATTCGTCTGCTGGAACGAGAGGCTCCCATTCGTCGTGTCCGTGAAGCCCTCCGTGAACGCCTGGGCAAAGTCGTAGCTCATCTCCCCTTCCAGGATCACGTGGGGAAATGCCTTGAACCCGACACGCCCGCCGAGGCCCACGAGGTTATTGTTGGTCTGCGAGAAATGAAGATAGTCGGCGTAAACTCCGGCCTGGAAATGATCCTGCGCCGAAGCCAGCGGTATGAAGAAGCCTGCCAAAAGGAATAGCAATGCGACACGTTTCATGCGTATTCTCCTTAAAAGATGATTTGCGGGACTTCAGCTGGGGCTAGCTGGGGGCGAGATCGCAACTGCTCTTCCACTTAGACGTAATGAGTGAATTGAAAGTTGTCCGGGGCGAGCCCCGTCTTTACCTGGAAAAAGGCTACAAAAATTGGGAGACCACCGCCGATGGCGAACTCAACATTGACGAGGCCGGGCCCGCAAAATTAGGATGCACTCACTATGATAAAACGACGCGAATTTCTGGCCGGTGGAGCAACAGCATTAATAATGATCAGCGCCATGCGGGCGCTGGCGGCGGACGTGAAGCGATTCAATCTCGGCGTGATCACGGATGAAGTGACCCAGGATTTGGAGAAGGCGCTGGCGTGGGCGAAGGGCTACCGGCTGGAGTGGGTGGAATTTCGCAACGTCTGGGGAAAGTACATCACGGAATTCACACCCGACGAAGTGAAACGCGCCAAGGACCTGCTCGCAAAATACGGCCTTCGCGTATCCGTGCTGGATTCGGCCTACTTCAAAACCACCCTACCGGGCACCACCTCAGAATTTGCCGAAGGCAAGGGCGATTTCGCCGCCAACGAGCACGAAAATCAGGAAGCGCTGCTCGAAAGGGCCTTCGGACGCGCCAAGGATTTTGGCACGGACAAGGTGCGCATCTTTTCCTTCTGGCGCGTGGACGATCCTGAAACGGTTTTCGAGCGTGTTGCCAAAGAACTGGACAGGACAGCAGAAATCGCCAAGCGTGAAGGCATTCGCCTGGTGCTCGAGAACGAATTCGACTGCAATGTGGCCACGGGCGCGGAGAGCGCGGTCATGCTGAGCGCGGTGAAGGCGCCGGCTCTGGGCCTGAATTGGGATCCGGGCAACGCGTATGCCGCTGGCGAACTGAGACCCTTCCCAGACGGCTATGCCCTGCTGGATAAGAAGCGCATCTGGCACATGCACCTGAAGGATGTGGAAGGCACGGGAACCAACTGGCGTCCCATTGGCGGCGGACAGATTGACTATGTCGGGCAATTCCGCGCCATCCTGAAAGATGGATTCGCCGGCACGATGTCGCTCGAAACGCATTACCTGAATGCGGCGAAGGACAAAGAAGCATCGAGCCGCGAGTCCATGGACGGACTGTTGAAAGTCATTCGGGCGGTTTGACGCTCCCGGTTTGCTCGCGTGCGTCAAGTCATACTTGGTTGCGAGACCGCCATTGAGAGAAATCCGGTGAGAGAAGAGGAGCCAAACGATGAGAATCACGCGAAGGGAATTTGTCGCCGCGAGTGCCTGCGGCACGGCCAGCCTGGCACTGTGCCGTTTTGCCTGGGCTACGGAGACGAAAGAGCGATTGCCGCTGGCCTTTTCCACTCTGGGATGTCCAGCCTGGGAATGGGCGAAGATTCTGGAGTTCGCGGAATCGCACGGATTCGCCGCCATCGAACTCCGCGGCCTGATGGGCAGCATGGATTTGCCCGCGCGGCCGGAGTTTGCGCCGGAACGCATCGCACAGACTAAAAAAGAGGTCGCCGCGCACGGCCTGAAGATCGCCAACATCGGCAGTTCCTCCGCGCTACATGACGCCGACCCCGCAAAGCGCGCGCAACAAATCGCGGATGCGAAACGCTTCATCGACCTGGCATCCGCGCTGGGTTCGCCGTACGTGCGCGTGTTCGGCAACGAGATCAAGGGTCCGAAGGAGGAGGTGCTGGCGCGCGTGTCAGCGGGCTTGCATGAACTCGGCGAATACGCCGGGCCGCGGGGCGTGACGGTGATTATCGAATCGCACGGCGATTTCGTGGATTCGCCCACGCTCAAAGAGGTCCTGCAGCGCGCCGATTCACCGCACGCCGCGCTGCTCTGGGATGCGCACCCCACCTTTGCCGATGGACATGAGCAGCCGGAGTTCACGGTGCACGAACTGGGCTCTTGGATCCGCCACACGCACTTGAAGGATTCCGTGCCGGCTGGCAAGGAACGCAAATATGTGCTCACGGGCCGGGGCGACGTGCCCATCCAGCGGCAAGTCCAGGCGCTCCAGAAAATCGGCTACAAGGGCTACTTGTGCTTCGAGTGGGAGAAGGCTTGGCATCCTGACCTGGAGGACCCGGAAATCGCCATCGCGGACTACGCCAAGGTCGTCGGGAGCTATTTCCAGTAGACGCGGAGAAGGGACCAGTACTAGGAGGCCCCAGTGACCGGGAGGGCGCAAGGTGACCTCGGCGCAGGGTCGCTTTCTTGACTTAGGCAAGAAGTGCCGAAATAATGGAAAGGCATGAGCGTACGCGCAGGAGGCGCAGAAGAAATGTTCCTTGATGTCAAGGATCTTGCCGTCCGCAGAGTGCACATACGGAAGAGTTACACTCCGGGAAGCATTGATTACGGCCTGAGTGAAGTGAAACAGTCGGAACCGCTGGAAGTAAATGCCACGGCGGAACTGCTGGAAGGCCAGATCCGGGTCACCGGCGAGCTGCAAACCAGGATTGAAATGGTTTGCGCCCGCTGCCTGGAACCCGTGATCGAGGAAGTGCATCGGGATTTTGACCTCTTCTATCAACCGCTCCTCAAAGGGACGCCAAACGATGAGGAGCGGCTGAAAGATGACGACACGGAGATCGGATTTTTCGAAGGAGAAGGCCTGTTCCTGGCCGACGTGCTGAAGGAGCAGGTGCTACTGTCTTTGCCGATGAAAGTGATCTGCCAGAGCGATTGCCGGGGGTTGTGCCCGCACTGCGGGGCGAACCTCAATCAGGAACAGTGCCGGTGTGAGCGGCACACCAGCGACCCGCGGCTCGCTCCCCTCGCGCGGCTGAAACAGGACTGGCTCAAGAAACAATAGATAGATTTCCGGGCGGAATGCCCATAGAATCCGACCTTGTTCGGTGAGGCGTTGTGTGCCACTGCGAGCGAGGCGGGAACGAGGAGTAGTGTAATGCCTAACCCAAAGCGTCGACATTCCAAGATGCGCAAGAACAACCGGCGGGCGCACGATCACCTTTTCGCACCCGCGCTGGCCAAATGCCCGAACTGCCACGAAATGAAACAGCCGCACCATGCCTGTTCCCATTGCGGCTACTACCGGGGAAGGCCGGTTCACGACGTGAAGTGAGGATTGGCGTCAGTCGCTTTCGGGGTGCTGACCCCAAGGGCGATCGCTCGGGCCAGGTAAGAGCTGGCCGGCACGTCCAACAGCGTGCCACCGCTGCGATCCCGGAATCTGCGGAAGAAGACTCCCATGATCACAATCGCCGTGGATGCCATGGGGGGAGACCACGCACCCCGTCCGGAGGTGGAGGGGAGTGTGTTGGCGGCGCAGGAGTACGGGGTTCGCGTTCTGCTGGTGGGCCAGCCGAACGTGATCCGCGCGGAATTGGCCCGACATTCGCGGCCGACGGTGCCCATTGAGATCGTTCCGGCCAGCGAGGTGATCACCATGGAAGATCACCCGGCCCAGGCCTTTCGGAGGAAGAAAGACAGCTCGGTTCACGTGGGCGCGCGGCTGGTGAAAGAGCGAAAGGCCGATGCGTTTGTAAGCGCGGGAAACACCGGCGCGGTGATGACCACGGCCAAGTTCATCATGGGCACGCTCGCTTCGGTGGATCGTGTGGCGCTCGCGGCGCCGTTTCCGAATGCGCGCGGAGGCGTATCGGTGCTGCTGGACGTGGGCGCGAACGTGGACTCGAAACCCGAGCACCTGCTGCAGTTCGGGGTGATGGGCGAGATCTACTACCGGGTGACCTTCGGGAGCCGCAAGCCGCGCGTGGGCTTGCTTTCCGTGGGTGAGGAAGAGACCAAGGGGAATGAGTTGACGCGTGCCGTCTACGATCGCTTGAAAGCCCTGCCGGTGCATTTTGTCGGCAATGTG
The DNA here is from genome assembly GCA_049522075.1 of Candidatus Acidiferrum sp. Lineage (GTDB taxonomy): Bacteria > Acidobacteriota > Terriglobia > Acidiferrales > UBA7541 > Acidiferrum. The sequence goes on along the minus strand of JBEKOE010000044.1, from coordinate 14,619 downwards.
GAAGGCGGGGACCTGTTCTCCGGCAAGGTGGACGTGATTGTTTGTGACGGGTTCGTGGGCAATATTGCCTTGAAGATTTGCGAAGGGCTGGCGATGGAGATCGTGAAATTTCTCCGCAAGACCTACAAGAGCTCGTTCGCTTCGCAGGTCGGCTATCTGTTGTCGAAAGGCGCGATGAAGGGCATCAGGCAGAAAATGGACTATTCGGAGTACGGCGGAGCGCCGTTACTGGGCGTGCGGGGCGTGTGCGTGATCGGTCACGGAAGATCAAACGCGAATGCGGTGAAGAATGCGATTCGCGTGGCTGCTGGCCTGGCGCGAGCGCGCATCAATGAACGAATCGAACAGGAACTATCCCTGACGCAGGTGAAAGCGTAACGTCTGGAGAGGGAGTCGAGTATGGGAAAAGTAGCGTTTATGTTTCCTGGGCAAGCGTCACAATACCCGGGCATGGGCAAAGAGCTGGCGGAAAAGTATCCCGCGGCCCGCGCCGTCTTTGAGGAAGCGGATAAGGCGCTGGGCTTCTCCATCTCCAAAATGTGTTTTGAAGGCAGCGAAGAGGAATTGAAGCTCACGGCCAACACGCAGCCGGCCATCCTGACTGTGTCGGTGGCGGCGTATCGCGTGGTGGCGGAAAAGGGTCTGGCGCCGGACTATGTCGCCGGGCACAGCCTGGGTGAGTATTCGGCGCTCGTGGCGGTTGGCGCATTGAACTTTTCGGACGCGGTGCGCCTGGTGCACAAGCGCGGAAAGTATATGCAGGAAGCCGTGCCCGCGGGGCAAGGCGGCATGGCCGCGATCATGGGTATTTCCCCGGCGGTGGTGCAGGATGCCTGCAAGCGCGCGGCGGAAGGCGAAATCTGCTCGCCGGCCAACCTGAATTCGCCGGAACAAACCGTGATTTCCGGCCACGCCAGCGCAGTGAAGCGCGCGGTGGAAATTGCTTCGCAGCTCGGCGCGAAACGCTCCATGATGCTGGCGGTTTCCGCGCCGTTCCATTCGGCTTTGATGATGCCGGCGCAGGAAAAGCTGGAAAAGGACTTGCGCGCAACGTCGTTCTCCGACTTGCAGGTGCCGCTGGTCACTAATGTGGACGCGGACACCATTCGCAAGGGCGACGAAGCGCGCGAAGCGCTGGTGCGCCAGGTGACCATGCCCGTGCGCTGGGAAGAGTCCATGCGCCTGCTGCTCGATGAGGGCGTGAACACTTTTCTTGAAGTGGGGCCGGGCAAGGTGCTGACCGGCTTGATGCGGCAGATCGAGCGCTCCGTGGCTTCGCTGAACGTGGAAGACGAAAAGAGCTTGCAGGCCACGGTGGAAAAAATCGCCGGGGCAAAAACCGACGCGGCGTAGGGCAAGTCATAAGTAGTCGGTTTTATGTTATTAGTTTTGAAACTTAGTGCTTAAAGCTTAAGATTCAGAACTGGAGACTTAGAACTTAGAACTGAGCAATGGTGGAGATCGCAACATGTTTAGCTTGAAGGGCAAAGTAGCGTTGGTGACGGGAGCGGCGCAGGGGATTGGTCGCGAAACGGCGCTGGCGCTGGTGGAAGCAGGCGCGAAGGTCGCCGTTGCCAATCGCAACGAAGAGAAGCTCGCCGCACTGGCGCAGGAGATTACCGCTAAGGGCAGGGAAGCGCTCGCCGTGACGATGAACGTTGACGACGCTGACCAGATTTCAGCGGGCTTCAAGGCCGTTCTCGAGAAGTTTGGCAAGCTGGATATTCTGGTGAACAACGCCGCCATCACTCGGGATGGCCTGGCGATGCGCATGAAGCTGGACGATTGGGAAGCGGTACTGCGCACCAATCTGACCGGCGCGCACCTTTGCAGCCAGCAGGCGCTCGCGGTGATGATGCGGGCGCGCACGGGCCGGATTATCAATATCGCTTCGGTTGTCGCGCGGATGGGCAATGCCGGCCAGGCAAACTACGTGGCAGCGAAGGCCGGGCTGATCGGGCTGACGAAAGCCCTAGCCATCGAAATTGCCTCGCGCAACATCACCGTGAACGCCGTCGCTCCGGGCTTCATTGAGACGCCCATGACGGATGTTCTGTCAGACAAAGTGAAGGAAGAATTGAAGACGCGCATTCCCCTGGGGCGCATGGGCAGCGGCCGCGATGTCGCCGCCGCCATCGTGTTTCTGGCGAGCGACGAGGCCTGCTACATCACCGGCCACGTCCTCGACGTAAACGGCGGCATGTATCTGGCGTAATGGCGGACTATAGCCAACAGTGGCGGGACTACCGAACGGTGAGAAATCAGGCTTTGCTTGCCGTCTTTGGGATTATCCCGCTCGGACTTCTCGGTCTGCTACTCCAGAGCCTTTTTGGCAGATCGAGGGTGATGGGTTTTGTTATGGCGGTGATTATGCTGGTTTGGTTTTTCACAGCCTTGTTTACCTTGGCACGACTGAATTTGTGGGAGTGCCCCCGATGTGGGGAGAACTTCGGCAACAAATGGTGGTACAGAAAGACAGCGCTCATTGCCCGTCGATGTGCGCATTGCGGCCTGGCGAAATTCGCCAACAACTGAAACCCAAGTTGACCTTGCGGGGCGGGGAAAGTAGACTTGGCAGGTTACCTGGGCAAGTCGAGAAGAGATTGTAGGACGGCCTCCAGGCCGGAATACGGTGCAAAGCAGTACGAATACGAACATGCGACATCGGGTCGCGGAGGAATGGGCATGGCCAGCGTGGAAGAACGCGTAAAGCAAATCATCGTCGAGCAGCTTGGTGTGGATGAAGCGGAGGTCACGCCGACCGCGTCGTTCGTGGACGACCTGGGCGCGGATTCGCTCGACCAGGTGGAATTGGTCATGGCGTTTGAAGAGGCCTTCGGCATCGAAGTGCCAGACGAAGACGCCGAGAAGATGACGACCGTTAAGGACGCCGTCGAGTACATCGAGAAGCACAGCAAGGGCAAGTAAGCCGCACGCAAATCCCCGCTTGAAGGAGCAAGAGAGTTGACTCGCCGGGTTGTTGTTACGGGCGTTGGTTTGGTCTGTGCACTGGGCATCGGGACCGAGGAAAGCTGGAAAAACCTGGTCGCGGGGCAGAGCGGCATTGACTACATCACGCACTTTGATGCCTCAGAATTTGACTGCAAGATCGCGGGCGAAGTGAAGAACTTCGACCCGTTCCTGTGGATTGAAAAAAAAGAAGTCAGAAAAATGGGCCGGTTCATTCAGCTGGCCCTGGCCGGCGCGGATTTTGCCGTCCAGATGGCCCAGTGGAAGCCGGAACAATCGGACCTCGATGAAGTGGGCGTGTACATCGCCTCCGGCATCGGCGGGTTCGATATCATCGAGCGCGAGCACATCAAGCTGATGCAAGGCGGCCCGGGCAAGATTTCGCCGTTCTTCATTCCTTCGGCAATCATCAACCTGGCCTCCGGCCACATTTCCATTCGATATGGCGCGCGCGGGCCGAACTCGGCGACCGCGACAGCCTGCTCGGCTTCGGCGCACTCGATTGGCGATTCCTTCAAGATCATCGAACGTGGCGCAGCGGAAATGATGATCTGCGGCGGCACCGAAGCCACCGTTACTCCGATGGGCATTGGCGGGTTTGCTTCCATGCGCGCTCTCTCCACGCGCAATGACGAGCCCCAAAGGGCCAGCCGCCCGTTTGACGCGGACCGCGATGGTTTTGTCGTGGGCGAAGGCACGGGCATCCTGATTCTGGAATCGCTGGAGCACGCGCAGAAGCGCAATGCTCCCATCTTTGCCGAAATTGTAGGTTACGGCATGAGCGGCGACGCCTATCACATCACGCAGCCCGCCGAAAATGGCGATGGCGCGTATCGCGTGATGAAAGCGGCACTGAAGGATGCCAAGCTTTCGCCGGACGATATCGGCTACGTGAATGCCCACGGCACTTCCACGCCGCTCGGCGACGCCATCGAAACGACGGCGATGAAGCGGCTCTTTGGCGAACGCGCCATAAGCAAGAAGCTGCCCGTGAGCTCCACAAAATCCATGACCGGGCACCTCCTTGGCGGCGCGGGAGGCCTGGAAGCGGGCATCAGCGTTCTGGCCCTACGCGATCAGATTCTGCCTCCCACGATCAACCAGGAAAAGCCCGACCCCGCCTGCGATCTGGACTATGTGCCCAACGTGGCGCGCAAAGCCACCGTCGATTACGCGCTTTCCAATTCGTTTGGCTTTGGCGGAACGAACGCCGCTCTGATTTTCAAGCGCTGGACCGGAAAATAGTAGCCATCGGATACATGACCCCGGAAGGGCACGGCTTCGCAGCTTGCGGGAAATCTGCTATTCCGTCATTCCGAACGGAGTCTGCGAAGTGAGGAATCCCTCTTTTCCTGGGTTTCCGTCATGGAGAGATTCCTCGGTTCGCTCGGGATCGTTTTATCCCTCTCTGGAAGCACGGGTGGAAGGAAAATCCCATGAATATCATCGTGTGCGTCAAGCAGGTGCCGGCGAAGGATGCGCCGCTGGCCGTTGCCGGGAACTGGATCAAGGAATCCGACATCGGCTTCGAGATGAATGAGCCGGACACCCACGCGTTGGAAGAAGCGCTAAGGCTGAAAGAGAAGCACGGCGGGGAAGTGATCGCGCTTTCGCTGGGGCCGGAGCGCGTGAAGCAGACCATCAAGGAAGCGCTGGCGAAAGGCGCGGATCGCGGCATCCACATCGCCGACGACAATTTCGCGCAGCTCGATCCGCTGGGCGCGGCAAAGTTGCTGGCCGCGGCGATCGCCAGTCAAAAATGCGATTTGGTGTTGACCGGACTACAGAGCGATGACCACGGCTTCGGCCAGACCGGCGTTTTGCTCGCGGGCCTTCTGAATCTGCCGCACGCCACGATCATCATGCAAATCGAGGTGCTGGACGGCAGGTTGAAGCTGAAACGCGAATTGGAGGCTGGCTGGTTCCAGTGGATGGAATGTCCGCTGCCGGCCGTGCTTTCCATTCAGTCTGGCATCAACAAGGTGCGCTACGCCACGTTGAAGGGCATCATGGCCGCGAAGAAAAAAGAAATTGCGGTTGTCACGCGAGAGTCGCTCGGCGTGGTCATCGAGGCGACACAGAAGATCGAGAGAATTTATGTGCCCACGAAAACCAAGAAGACGGAATTCCTGACCGGGACGCCCAAGGAAGCAGCCGCGAAACTGGTGGAGAAGCTGAAGTTCGAGGCGCGGGTGATCTGAATCAGTTTACAGTCCACAGTTAACAGTTGACAGTCAAAGAGGAAATCGCAGGAGATAAGGCGATGAAGATTTTGGTAGTAACCGAACAGCGGCAAGGCAAGTGGAACAACGCCAGCTTCGAGGCACTCGTGGCAGCACAGCAAATCGCCGCGGCGACGTCGGGCGCCGTCAGTGCGGCCGTGATTGGCAAAGGCGTGGCGCCGCTAGCGGAAGAGGTGGCGGCGAAAAACGTCGCGGAAGTTTTGCTCGTTGAGCACGATCTGCTAGAGAGCTACACGGCCGACGGCTATTGCGTGGCGCTGAAGCAGGTCATCGAAGCGGCCAAGCCGGACCTGGTGCTCTTTCCGCACACCTATCAGGTGCGCGATTTTGCGCCGAAGCTGGCTGCTTCGCTCAGCAAGGGCATGATCGGCGATTGCGTCGGCTTCCGCAGCGAAGGCGGCAAGCTGGTCTTTGTGCGCCAGATGTTTCAGGGCAAGACGGCGGCTGACGTCACCTTTACCGGAGCGGCGCCCTGGTTTGTGTCATTTCAGTCGGGAGCTTTTCGCGCCGATTTGCTCGCCGGTCATCCGGACGGAAAGGCGCCCGTCAACGCAGTCAAAGTGGTACTGAACGCCGGCGACATTCGCACCAAGCCATTGGAGCTGTTCAAGGAAGCAAAGTCGGCCGTGGACCTCACGCAAGCGCCGCTGATTGTCGCGATCGGCCGCGGCATCAAAGCGCCGGAGAATATCGCGCAAGCGGAAGCGCTGGCCAAGGCGCTGGGCGGAGAAATTGCGGCTTCTCGCCCGATCTGCGATGAAGGCTGGCTCCCGATGGATCGGCAGATCGGCAGCTCCGGCCAAACCGTGGCACCGAAATTGTATCTGGCGCTGGGCATCAGCGGAGCGATTCAGCACGTTGTCGGCATGAAGGGTTCGCGCACCATCGTCGCCGTAAACAGGGACCAGAACGCCCCCATCTTTGAGATTGCCGATTACGGGATTGTGGGCGATATTTTTGAGCTCATGCCAGCGCTGACGGAAGAGCTGCAAAAGGCGAAAAGCTAAAGACCGCGCAGACAAGGTGTTGACGTCGAATCGCAGCGCGTCCTGGGAATCGAAAGCAATGGGCCGATATTGTACCGGCAAGCGCCGCGAGATCGAACCCTTTACGGAGCGCTCTTGCATTCTTCATTCCCTCCTGGCTTGTGCAACCGCATGGCGACAATTTCCGCGACATCCAGGATGGCCATGTCTTCGCGCTTCGCATGGCCCGCGGCGTCGCGAAGCATGATGGGACAGTAGGGGCACGCCACTGCAACCGTGGATGCCTTTGTTTCCGCAAGCTCGGCGAATCGCCGTTGGTTGGCGCGTTCCTTGGCTCCCTCGCGCCGGTCGTCGGTGATGAAAAGTTGCGCCCCCCCGGCCCCGCAGCAGGAAGTGTTTTGACCATGGTGTGAGGATTCCGTCAGCGATATTCCGCAGGCGCCGAGAATCTGCCGGGGCGCTTGGGTGATGCCGCGTCCCCTCGCCAGATAACACGGGTCGTGGTAGGTCACTATCCCCTTGGCGGGCCGCAGGGGAAGTTTTGGCAGGAGATACGCCAGGAGTTCAGAATGGTGCAACACCCGGATGCCGAGTTCTGCGTAGGAGGCAATTTGCCGGTAGTCCTTGTCCAGCATCGTGGTGCAGTGAGGGCAACAGGAAAGAATGTTTTTGACCCTGTTCTTGCGAAAGGATTCGATCAGCTTTTCACTAAGTTGCAGGTAGAGATATTCGTTGCCGGCGCGGCGTGCAGGCTCTCCGCAGCAAGTTTCGCGCGCGAGCACCCCCCAGGAGACACCGGCGGCATCAAGAATCTCCTTCATGGCCGAGGCGACCGCCTGCCCGTGAGGATCGAAACTCAGGCCGCAGCCCAGCCAGAAAAGCCACTCCTGGCTGCCATTGAATAAGGGGAACTGCTTTGTCTCGACGAGCTTTTGCCGGGTATCCTGCGCGATGCCCCAGGGGTTATGCGGCGCGCGTTCCATGGTTGTAAACAGTTGAACGATTTTGTCGCTCGAGACCCGGCCCTCGCTTACCAGCCCGCGGCGCAGGTCGAGGATTTTGCTTCCCACGTGCTCAATGCCCACGGGGCAAACATATTCGCAGGCCCCGCACGAGAGGCATTGGAAGAGATCTTCTTCTGAAACCCAGGCCGCGCCTTTTGTTTTCTCCGAAGCTGTTCCCGCGATCACCTCGCCATCTCGGAGCAGCCCATGCTGCATGCTGAGGATGATTTCCTTTGGGCTGAGAGATCCGCCGGTAAGGTTTGCGGGGCAGAACTCCGTGCACCGGCCGCATTCCACGCAAGCGTTAATGTCCAGCACATCTTTCCATCGCAACTCTTTGAAGCGCACCAAGCCCAGATCCTCGCCATCTTCTCGCAGTGCGCGGGTGGCGCTGGTCGTTTCCGGGCGCAAGAAAATCGCGAATGGCGCAAGAACCAAGTGTAGGTGTTTTGACTGCGGGATCACCACCAGCAACGCCAGGAAGGCGAGCGTATGAATCCACCAGTTTGTTTTCCAGGCCGGGCTTGCAACGGGAAACATCCTCCATCCCAACAGGTACGTCACCATCAGCGCCGCAATCAGCGCGGCGACCAGCCCCGACGTCGCCGACAGTGCGCCCAGAGCCGCCGGTCTCAATACGAATCGCCGGAAGGACAACCCAAGGATGGCAATCAGCACTGCCACCGCCCAGGCGGCCACAAACGCTCCATACCCACTCTGGTCTTCCTTCGCGTTTTCCAGACCGCGGATCCCGATATAGAAATGTTTTGCGCTCACCCACGCAAAGGCGAGGAATCCCCACACGACCATGGCATGCAGTATTCCGGCAATCGGCCGATCGCGCACCACGCGGTACTGCAAAACAACTTCCACGAATGTTCGCCAGATCCGCTTGCCTATGCCGCCTGCAGGAAGCTCCCCCGGTTTGGGGATTCGCGCAAGGTGCCGCCGGTTGAGGGTTCTCCAAAAAAGCCAGAGGCTTACAGCCAGGCATGTAAGAACCGCTGCTTGCGACACCCCCTTGGCAAGAAGCGCCACGAACGAAGCCGGTATGAAGGTGACCACTCATCCTCCTTGCGTTGTTGTTCAGAACCACCAGTCACGAGGCTGACCAGGATTTCTGTAGCGCTGCGATGCAACTGGCATTGTACACGGGGTGGCTTTCTTTCGGCTTGTGCGGGCGCACTTCCCAATCCACTTCATCCCTGGCAGGCTGCTGAAAAAGCTCTTTTCTTTAGGAGGCCGGGGCTTTGGCCCCTGAAGAAAGTCTTTCCGATGTTTTTCAGCAAGCTGTTAGAGGTAACCAGAGTTCTTTTTCTCCGTGCCTGGCCAGAGATCCTCAGAAAACCCGTGAAATTGTGTCAGGAACTCGGCGACCAAAGCTTGCGCCAGTAAGTCTTCACGCGGTTCCACGTGGAATCATCGGCAGGCTTCTGAGCGGTGGGTTTCCGCGCCGCGGGCGGCGGAGGTGGCGGTGTTGCGCGCGCGATCACGGGATCGCCTTCCACTTTGCCCTGAAAAATCAGCGTGGGCCTCACACGCACCCGCCGCACCAGCACAATCAGGCTGGGGTCATAGTCCGGCTGCACATTGGCGTTCGCGTCGTAGCGCAGCGGCGGCATGAATACCTGGTAGATAGGTTCCGGCTTCTCCACGGGGGGAGGCGCAGTCGCCGGCGTTGGATCGGCTTTCCGTCCTTCAGCCGCTTTCTTGATCTCCTCCGGCGAAGCCAGCACGCTGACTTCGGTGGCCTCCGGCGCCGGCTTTGCCGCGATTTCTAGTTCGCAGGTGCAACTTTCTGCCGCCGTTCGCAGGCTTTCGATCTGTCCGTTGCTCAACGAAACGTCGCCGCTTTGCGGCACCAGTACGCTCTGCCCGGTCAACTGCTGCTCGATGCGCACCGCCCCTTTGTTCGCGCGGATGCACATGGCACCCGCGGAATCCAAGCCCACCAGCACATCCTCCGGGCCGTTCCCGATCGAGATGGGCCGCGCCTGAATCTGTGGCGTGTACACCGTCAGTGCCAGATCATTCTCCAGGTGCGCGTGAATTATGCCGCCCTCCAGCGCCAGCGTGAGCGCGCCGCCGGATTTCAGCACGGAAAAGTGTGCCGGGCCGCAGATGAGGATCTCTCCCCCCTCCACAAGCTTGATGCGCGCCTGCCCGGCTTTCACGCGCACATCGCTACCGCTGCGCAAAACGGTCCGCACCTGCCCGTGCACCACATCCACGCTCATCGGTCCATCAATGGAGATAGAGTCGCCCTCAATGGCGCCGACGGAATCGCCAAGCGGCGGATTGTCTCCTTGCACCAGCAGCGGCACCGCCAGTCCGCCCCACACTAACACCCCGGCATAGAGAATCTTGCCGATTCTCCGCGTAATCCCTTTCCGGTTGAGGCCGTTCACCAAGGCAAATCACTCCGAAACGCGCAACATCGCTGCAACCCTCTTATACTATAGGAAGATGGCAAACCCCGAAAACGGCAGGGAAGAAGCGCCCGAGGCGATCAGCCCGCACTACGACATCCGCCTGCCCAAACTGCCCTGGCACCGGCGCATTCAGATTCCCATTATCGCCGCGGCGGTCTTTAGCGTGATCCGGACCGTCGGGCCAACTCTGCGCTTTGAAATGGTGGGCGGCGCCCAACTCCAGGCCTTCTGGGCAGCGAAGAAGCCCAGCATATGGGCTTTTTGGCATCGCGTGATTCTGCCGATTACCTGGTACGGCCGGAACCGCGGCATTGTGGTGATGAACACTACCGCCTTCGACGGCCAGTGGACGCGCAAGGTGATCGAGTGGCTGGGCTTCGGCACCGCCCAGGGCAGCTCCTCGCGCGGCGGCTTGCGCGGCCTGCAGGTGATGGCCAAGCGCATTGAAGAAGGTTTCGACTGCGCCTTCACCATTGATGGGCCCCGCGGTCCCCGCTATGTGGCCAAGGTGGGGCCGGTGTTGCTGGCGCGTATGACTGGCGTGCCCATTCAAGTGTTCCATGTGGGCGTCGAGCACGGCAAAACCATCGAGAAGACCTGGGATCAATTTCTGCTGCCAGGATTGTTCACCCGCGCGGTGATTATCGTCGAAAAACCCATCTATGTGCCCCAGGATGCCGATCCAGAGATGATCAAGGCGAAGCACGAAGAGATGCAGAAGGCCCTGGAACGCGTGCGCGATATCGCGGAAGGCTGGTTTGCGATGAGCGAAGACGAACGCAACCGCTACCGCGCCGAGTTTGGCCCGTAAGCAATGGCATCCGCCACCCGCACGTGCCCGTTTTCGTGGCCGCTGTTATTCTGAGTCCGGCTCAGTTGCCGTCGTGTTCGCCGAGTTTTACGGGCACGTCCACTTTCTTGGCTCCGCGATACACCGTGAGCGTCACGGTGTCGCCCGGGCGCTTGCGGTTCAGCAGCACATTCATGTCAAACTGATTCGCCACCTTCTGCCCATCCAGCGCCACGATCACGTCACCGCCGATCACGATGCGCCGCATGCCCGCTTCGGCCACACGATCACCACCTCGGATTCCCGCGGCCGCCGCCGGGCTGCCCTTGGTGGTCTGCTCCACCAGCAAGCCATCCTGCACCGGCAGATCGAGCGCCTCCGCCAGCCAACCGCCCACCGGGACCGTTTGCACGCCGAGATACGCGCGCCGCACGCGCCCCTCTGAAATCAGGTCGTTGGCGATGAGCTTCGCCGTGTTAATCGGAATGGCAAAGCCGATGCCCGCTGTCGTTCCAGAGGGCGTATAGATCGCGGAGTTGATGCCGATCACCTCGCCATGCGTGTTGATCAGCGGCCCGCCGGAATTGCCGCGGTTGATGGAGGCGTCGGTCTGAATCGCGGCATCAATGAATGTTGTTTCGCTGGTCTGCACCGTGCGGCCCAGCGCGCTAACCACACCCGTCGTCAGCGTTGACTGGAAACCGAAGGGATCGCCGATGGCCAAGACCTTTTGTCCCACCTGCAGCGTCGCAGAATCGCCCAGCGGCAACGCCTTAAGTTGCTTGCCTTTGGGATCGATCTTCACCAGTGCGACGTCATTGCGCTGGTCTGCGCCGATGAACTTTGCCGGATAGCGGCTCTGATCGCCCAGGATCACCTCAATGGTCTGCGCGCCCGCGACCACGTGATAATTCGTCAAGATGAAGCCGCGCGGATCGATCACAAATCCCGAGCCCGCGCCTTCCACAGGCACGGGATCCATGAAGAAATCGTACTCCGTGGCCTTCGTCAAAATATTGGCCACCGCCGGCGAGGCCTGGCGGTAGATGCGCACGTTGATGGATTCGTCCTCGGTCAGCGGCTCACTCTTGGCGGCCACAGGCTTCTCGGGCAGGCTGGGTTGCAAGGCGGCGATGCGCCGCGCTTCCACCTTTTCCGCCTGCTTCGGGCCGTAGCGCGCGCCTACCCAAAAGGCTCCCAGCACCAGAATCAGGGCCACCAGAATCAGGCGTCCTCGATTGTTCTTCATTCCTTGCGTCATTTGCGTAATGCCTCCGCCTTCCCGGCGAGTTCGGATTCCTGACCTCTAGTACCGTTCCAACTTGTTTCAGCAAATCCCTTGGAGAATACTCTCTCCGTGCTCGCGTCAGATGCTTGGACCGTCATTTGGCCCAAATAGTTGGAACGGCACTAGTATAGAAAAGTCTCGCGCATCGCGCTAATTTCGCCAGGCGCTCATAAAGCCGCGGATTTGCGGAGCCTCGCGGCGAGTGCGCGCACCTGCGCGCGCGTAGATTCCATCGTTCCCGAGCAATCGATCGTGTAAGTGGCCAAGCGAAGCTTTTCGTCCAGCGGAAGCTGCGCGGCGATACGGCGCTTGGCGTCCATCTCGCCCATGCCACGCGCTTTCAAACGTTCGAGCTGCTGCTCCGGCTCGCACCAGGCCACCACCAGCCCGTCGAGTTTGCTCACGAAGCCTGCTTCGATCAGCAACGCCGCCTCCACAAACGCGGCATCACGCACACCGATGCGCTTCCATTCCTCATACTGGTTGAGCATGATCTGCTCGACGCGCGGATGCAGAATCGCGTTGAGTTTCGCCAGCCTGCGGGGATCGGCGAAGACGATCGCTCCCAACTTCGCGCGGTCAATCCGTCCGTCGGCCCCGGCGAGATCCGCGCCAAACTCCTGCAGAACTTCCTCGCGTGCCGGTTGCCCCGGCTCCATCAGTTTGTGGGCCACGGCATCCGCGTCGAGCACCGGGAAACCCATTTCGCGCAGCAGCGCCGCCACCGCGCTCTTTCCGCTGGCAATCCCGCCGGTTAAGCCGAATTTCAGCATAAACTCTGGAACTCTTCCTTATTGGTCAGATGGCCCGTCTTGCCAAAGGTATCCGCAAGATTGCGAGAGCGGCGCAGCAAAAACTTTTAATGCCCGGCAACCGCGGCGCTCGGGAGACGCCGCAAGCGCGCGGCCTTCACCGTGTTGCTCATCAGCATCGTGATGGTCATCGGTCCAACGCCGCCGGGCACCGGCGTAAGCGCACCGGCCACCTGCAGCGCGTCGGGATGCACGTCGCCGATCAGCACATTCCCCTTCGCGCGGAATTTTTCCAGGCGCTCCGGAAAATTGCGCAGCAGCCGCGCGGCCTCGGCAGGATCGGTGACTTTGTTGGTGCCAACGTCGATCACCGTGGCGCCCGGGCGAATCCATTCGGGTTGCACGTAACCCGCCTTGCCCATTGCCGCCACGACGAGGTCCGCGCGGCGGACCATCTCCGGCAAATCGCGCGTCTTGGAATGGCAGATCGTCACCGTCGCATTCGCGTGCATCAGCAGAAGCGCCATGGGCTTGCCGACAATGTCGCTGCGGCCCAGCACCACGGCGTTTGCACCTTCCACGGGAATCAGGTAGCGACGCAGAAGCTCCATGCACCCTGCTGGTGTGCACGCCACAAGCCCCGGACGATTGCTGACCAGCTTGCCCAGGTTCACGGGATGGAAGCCGTCCACGTCTTTCGCGGGATCGACGGCTTCCAGGATGCGCTTGGCGTCTACTTGCGTGGGCAACGGCAGTTGCACCAGGATGCCATCCACCTCGTAGTCGGCGTTGAGGTTGCGCACCAACTGCAACAATTGCTCCGTGGAAACGGAAGCGGGCGGCGTGTGCAGCCAGCTCGCCAGGCCCAGTTGCTCGCAAGCCGCGATTTTGCTTTTAACGTAAAGCTGCGAGGCGGGATTTTCACCGACCAGCACCGCGGCCAGTCCCGGCCGCACGCCCTTCGCGACGAGTTCGCGGGTTTCTACCTTTAATTCCTCAAAAATCTGGTCGCGGATTTTCAAGCCGTCCAGGAGGCGTGCGCTCATGCACAGAGAATAGCACAGGCAAAGTTGCGGGCACCGGACAGCCGTCGGCCAAAGAAGCGAAGCGCAATGAGCACGCAACGCGGTTGCCACGGTCTTGCGTAGGGGTCGAGCACCGCTCGACCCCATCTGGGCACGGTGCAAAAACTGTCGTCATCCCCTCTGCTCCTGCGCACGCTTTGAAACCATTCGGGCGCGCCAGACTCTAATGCATAAGAGGTGAGGCATGCCGCTGTTCGGCGACGATGGTGGGAGAAGGGAACTCGAGAAAAAGGCGCGCGCCGAAGGACGCCTGCCTCCCGGGCAATCGTTGACCATCAAGTGGCCCGTGCTGCATTATGGCAGCGTGCCGCTGTTCGATCCCGCCAAATGGGACTTCAAGATCAGCGGGCTGGTGGAAGAGCCGCGCCGGCTCTCGTGGCAGGAATTCCGCGCCCTGCCGCAAACCGAGGTGACCAGCGATTTTCACTGCGTCACGCGCTGGAGCCGCCTCAACAATCGCTGGAATGGTGTGTTATTTACAGAAGTTTTGAAGCAGGTTCAACCGAAACCCGGCGCCGAGTTCGTCCTCGTCCTCGCGGAGGAGGGCTACACCTCCAACATCCCGCTGAAAGATTTGCAGCGCCCGGAAGTGCTCTTCGCGTTTGCGCACGACGGCGAGCCGCTCCCCGGCGAACACGGTGGCCCCGTGCGCCTGGTGGTGCCGCATCTCTACGCCTGGAAAAGCGTGAAGTGGGTGCGTGGCTTTATGCTTCTGGACAGCGAGCGGCCGGGCTTCTGGGAACGCAATGGCTACCACGCCTACGGCGACCCTTGGAAAGAGCAACGCTACTCCGGCACGTGACGCCGATTCCCTAGGCCTATCCTCAACGTGCAACGGGTGTCCTGCGTTGCCTTCACGGCTGTTGCCCTTATCACCCGCTTACAAACCGCTCTTCAGCACCTCGAGCCCGGCCTTGGAAACCTCCACATCGTCCTCCGACTTGCCTCCGCTGAATGCCGCGATGACATAGCCGCTCTTCGCCCGGGCAATCACGCCGCCTTGCCAGCCGAATTCGCCAATCATCGGCGGGCGGGTGCCACTGCCGCTGTTCTGCAGCGTGTCCGCCAT
>JBEKOE010000043.1:0-22614 GCA_049522075.1 Candidatus Acidiferrum sp. | reverse complement strand
GGAGGGCGCGTGTCGCTGATGCTGCCCACTTCGCGGCAGTTTTTCATTTGTTACACCGGCATTTTGCTGGCGGGCGCCATTCCCGTGCCCATCTATCCGCCGTTTCGCGCGGACCGCGTCGAGGAGTACGCTCAGCGGCAGGCGGCTATTCTGAACAACGCGCGAGTGTGCCTGCTTCTGACGTTTCGCCGCGCTGAAGCCGTCGCCAAACTGCTGAAGCCGCGCGTGAAATCACTGCTGGGAGTTGTGGACGCGCGGAAGTTACTGGAAGCCGCCGAAAAAGAGCCGCCGCCCGCACCCGGCGCTTTGCCCGCGTTCCTGTCGGGTACTCGCATGCGCAAGGGCAGCGACATCGCGCTGCTGCAGTACACCTCGGGTTCCACGGGCAATCCGAAGGGCGTGGTGCTGACGCACGCGAATCTTCTGGCGAATATGCGCGCTCTTGCGGAAGCGGTGCGGATGGGGCCGGGAGACGTCGTCGTAAGCTGGCTGCCGCTCTACCACGACATGGGATTGATTGGTGCGTGGCTCACTCTGTATCTATACGGCGTGCCCGTGGTGGTGATGTCGCCGCTCGCGTTTCTGACGCGCCCGGAGCGCTGGCTGCAGGCATTCAGCAAACATAAGGGGACTATCGCTGCGGCTCCTAATTTTGCCTACGAATTGTGCGTGCGCAAAACATCCGATAAAGCCATCGAGGGGATTAACCTCAGCTCCTGGCGCGCGGCGCTGAATGGCTCGGAGCCCGTCAATCCGGAAACGCTCGAGCGCTTTGTCCAGCGTTTCGGGAAGTACGGCTTCCGGCGGGAATCGCTGTTGCCGGTTTATGGGCTCGCGGAGGCATCTTTGGGCGTAACTGTGCCACCGCTCGATCGCGGGCCGCTGGTGGATTGCGTGGAGCGCGACGCTTTCACGACGCAAGGGCGTGCCGTTCCCGCCTCATCGGACGGTGAGGGGAGCATTTCGTTTGTGTCGTCGGGGAAGCCGCTGGCGGGCCATGATGTGATCATCGTGGACGCCGGAGGAAACGAGCTGCCGGACCGCACGGAGGGTTTTCTGTGGTTCCGCGGACCTTCGGCCACGAGCGGCTATTACAGAAATCCGGAAGCGACCGCGAAGCTTTTCCCGCGCGGGCCTGCAATACCACCAGAAGAATATCCGTGGTTGAATTCCGGCGACCGCGCCTATCACGCCGATGGCGAAATCTATGTCACCGGCCGCGTGAAAGACATCATCATCAAAGGTGGACGGAATCTCTACCCGCACGAGGTGGAAGAACTCGCGTCAAACATCGAGGGAATCCGCAAAGGCTGCGTGGTGGCGTTTGGATTGAAGGATGAAGATAGCGGAACGGAGAAGCTGGTGATCGTCGCGGAATCGCGCGAAACGCAAGCGTCCGGCCGCGCCGGGATTGCCGCGAAGATTACGGACCAGGTTTCTCGCGGCCTGGGCCTTCCGCCCGATCGCGTGGAGTTGATTCCTCCCGGCAGCATCCCGAAAACCTCAAGTGGCAAATTGCGCCGCGATGAAACCAAACAACTTTACCTGGCGGGCACACTGGCAGCGGCGAAGCCTCCGGCATGGGTGCAAATCGTGCGGCTGGGCTTGGGTTCCTCCGTGAAAGGGGCGTTGCGCACTTTTGGGGGTGGCCTGCGCACGGCATTTGAGAAGGTCTATGGCGTTTATTTCATTGTCGTGTTTATCCTGTGGATTGTACCGACGTGGCTAATGGTGAGGCAATTCACGGATCACAAGGCGGCGGGGCGCTTCACTTCGGCCGCGCTGAAGATCCTGTTTGGACTGGTGGGAATTCGCGTAAAGGTCGTCGGGAAAGAGTACATGGATACGCCGGGGGCAAAGGTCTATGCGTCCAACCACGCCAGCTATTTCGATGTGCTGCCGCTGATGATGGGCCTGGGCGTGCCGTATCGCTTCGTGGCCAAGGGCGAAGTGAACGCGATGCCACTCATTGGGACTTTTCTCAACAAAATGGGGCATCTTTCCTTCGATCGCCATGACGCGGGCTCGCGGCTGCGCCAGGTGCATGAGATCGAGCAGTGCTTGCGGCAGGGCGACTCCGTGTTTGTTTTTCCCGAAGGCACGTTCGTGCCGGAGGAAGGCGTGCGGCCATTTCAGCTCGGAGCGTTTCGCGGAGCGGTAGCCACGGGCGCTCCGGTTGTGCCCGTATCGCTGGCCGGCACGCGGAGGTTTCTGCGTGACCGCACGTTCCTGCCGCGTCCCACGAGCGTCACGATTACTCTTTCACCGCCGATTTATCCTTCGGCAGCGATGCCCAGCGGCGGTCCTCGCCATTTGCCGGAGATTGTCCGGCTGCGCGATCTTTCCCGCGAAGCGATCGCGCGCCACTCCGGTGAGCCGATTACTTAAGCTGCGTTTCCGGGCGATCCCACGATCTCTGACCTACCCGAAAAAAATGTCATTCCGAGCCCCGTTTGCTTTTTGAACGGGCGAGGAATCTGCCTTTTCTGGTCGTTCGCTGAAAGCAGCTCCCTCGCTGCGCTCGGGATGACAATGGAGTGCTGTTTTCCCGCAGCCTGCCGCGCATGACGGCGACGACACGCGCTCAGTGATTCAGCGTATAGATCACGCTGATCTGCGTCTCGACCTCGACGGCCTGCCCATCCAGGTAAGTGGGCCGGTAACGCCACTCGCGAACTGCCGCAAGCGCGGAAGCATAGAAGAGCGGATCGCCGGACACAACTTCAAGCGCTTGGATCGAGCCATCCGTCGCAATGATGGCGTGCAACTCCACGCGGCCTTCGCGGTGCATCTGCAAAGGCAGCGTCGGATAGACCGGCTCCACGCGGTGAACCAATGAGGCTGCTTGGATGTGGCCAAGACTGATGCGCCTATTCTCAGCGTGCACCACGACTGGCTGCGGTGGCTCAGGACCTCTCTCCGACCCTGTGATGGGAAGGGTGCCTGGAACATACGGTCCAATCGGCACGCCCGGGATATACAGACCGGGCTCACCCGGGCCACTGGTCGGGTGTCCAGGATCGCCGGGCGTGACAGTTGGGGGGATACGGGGAGGCACGCAGATCCGGCAGGTTGGAGTCTTCCCCGGTTGCGTGTTGTTGCCAATCGGGCGTGCCGGCCCTCCGGAATATGAGTAGGGCGGAAGGGGAGTGAAGACGGTGGCCGCGAGGCGTTCGCCGTGGCCTACCAGCGGGTGCAGCACCAGCGCGGCGAGGACGAGTATCTGCACGACGATGGACACAATCAGCGCGCGGCGGCGTGCCGTGCGTGCGCCTTTCTCCTCATCCGCGTTGCCTTCCATCAGGCAACTTCTCAGGGAACCCAGGCCTTCTTTGGAGACACTCGCTCGGTCTTGACTCATCACACACCTCCGTAGACTGGCCCACGAGCGGCGGGGAAGTCTTGCGGCACCAGTCTCCTGTGGTTGTCTACAGGAGGCCGGCGCCGCGCTCGCAGGGATGTGAGGTGCGCGCGTCCTCTATTCCATTGGACACCGTGGCGCGACACAAGTTCCCCGGGGAACGCAGGTCCTCCGCTGCTTTTCGCCAAGGACCGCATTCACGAACGCCGAATTCTCCAAACGCTTCGCCGGCCAGTTGGTCATTCCGGGGTGCATCTAGCCAAGCCCCCCCGAGCATCCAAACTGTTGGACGTGGATCTGAGGAGAAACCCAATGGACAGGCGTATTCCCGAGGCAGTCGGTATGCGCCGCACGGGCTGGGCGGCTCTGGACCGCGATCCGCAGTTGGACGTGATCGAATTCATCTGTCCTCATTGCGGCGCGCAAAGCCAGAAGAAGGCGCGGCGCGAGCGCACCGAGTATCGCTTCACGGATGGCTTCATGCAGGATCTGCAGGGCGAAGGAGTGCAATGCCACCACTGCCGGCGGTCGCTGCGGATCGTGCCGGTAGTGATGCTGCACGATCAGGAAGAGGTCAAACGGTTTGAGGCTATGCGCGCAGAAGAGCACGTACCGGCACAATAATTTGCTCCGAGAAAGAGAGGGCGTCCGGATCGGACCAGGGCGCCCTTTTTGTTTTCTGCGCGGGAAGAATTCACACCTTAGACATTGCGCCCGGCGTATCGGCGCAGTCTTGTGAGAGATTCGCGTTAGCGGCGATCCCCTTCGCGATCAAAACAGCCATCGCGGTCACGATAATGAGAAATCAGTGGTGGTCATGGTCATGGTCGCGATCGTGGTCGCGATCGTGATCATGGTCGTGATCATCCCAATCGCGCTCGCTGTGCCAGCGGTGACCATCTTCGTCCCACCACCGGTGGCCGCGCTCCCAGCAGTAGGCGCGCGCGTCCGCAAGTTCATGGCGCCAGCGTTCGGCTTGAGGACTCCTCCAGCCGTGTTTGTCGACGGCCTGATGAAGCTTGTGGTCCGCTTTGATGATGCGCCTCTGACAGGCGTCGTTGTCCGCCCGGACAACGCTCGCACCTGCTAACAGCATAGCCCCCGCAATCGCCATGGAGGCCAGCACGCAACGTATCCATCGCATATTCTCTCTCCTGTAGATTTCGTCGTGCAATTTGCCTGCGACGCCCGGGCGGGTGGAAGCGTCACGCAGGACTATACCAGTTCCGGCTGCGGAAGGAGCAAAAAATGTGCCCGAATGCGGCGTTAACACGAATGGAAATAGCGGTGGTTGTGGGGCGAAAAAAGTTCAGTAGGCCTGTAAAACGGGGTCTACTGGCAAGCCGAACTTTTCCAGGCGTTCGCGAACCGTTTTAAACGCCTCATCAACGGTGTCGGCAAACCGCAACTGGCCGAACTCCTCCTGGTTGATGGTGCCCCAGCGCACCATGGCCTTCAGGTTCAGCACGTCATTCCAGTATTTGCGCCCGTAGATCAGGATCAAAGTATTCTTGTTCATTTTCCCCGTCTGCGAAAGCGTCATCATTTCCCACATTTCGTCCATGGTGCCGAAACCGCCCGGGAAAACAATGAGCGCCTTGGCAATCTGCGAAAACCACAATTTGCGCATAAAAAAATAATGGAAATTGAGGCTCAGCTCGGGGCTGATGTAAGGGTTGGCGAACTGTTCGTGTGGGAGTTCAATCGATAATCCGATGGATTTTCCTCCTGCTTCGTAAGCTCCGCGATTCGCCGCTTCCATGATGCCGGGGCCGCCGCCGGAGCAAATCACAAAGCGCCGCGGCTTGGGCCCCAAGGAAAGAGCCCAGGTGGTGATTTTGTGCGAGAGTTGGCGCGCTTCCTCGTAATAGCGGGACATCTCCAGGGCGCTCTTGGCGTCGCGCAAGGCCATGCGGTGCTGCTTCAAGCGCTTTTCGCTGAAGCTGCCGGTTTTCTCCCTTTTCAGGCGTGTGTAGCGCGCTGCTGCGGTTTCGTGCGATTCGATGCGCGCCGAACCGAACATCACGATGGTGTCGCCAATGCCCTCTTTCTTGAGCTGCGCCAGGGGATGAATGTACTCTGCGAGGATGCGGATCGGCCGCGCGGGAGTGCTGGCCATGAAATGGCGATCTTCATGCGGGGCTTTGGGGGCGTGTTGCAGCTTCAGGCGTTTACCGTCGGGCATGAGCGGTTCTCCAATTCAGGCGAACTTTGATTGTAGGCAGCGCGCGACCCCTCCGGCAACGTCTTTGGCTCTGGGTGCGTCGAAACAAGTAAGCGGTACACCCCGGAGGCAATCTGTCTGCATGCAGGTTTTCCGAACGCACTGTGCTAGCGTGAATCCGTAACATGGGAAAATCACACGATTCGTTGAGGGTTTCATTCATTCTCGCGCTGGGCTGCTTTGCCGCGACAGCCAATGCCCAGGCGCCCGAAGGCCCCATGACGCCGCAGCCAGGTGTTGTAATTCAGCAAGCCCCGCCGCAGACAAAATTCAAGCTGCAAAGCATTCTGGTGAATACCCCGGTAACCGTGCGCGATGCCAAGGGCGAAATGGTCCACGACCTGGAGAGCCGGAATTTTCGCCTTACGGACAACGGTGTGGAGCAGAAAATCTCGCACTTTGATTTGGGCAGTGATCCCCTTTCCCTCGTGGTTGTTGTCGAAACCAGCTCGCGCCTGGACGCCATTCTTCCCGAAGTCCGCAAAACCGGCATCCTGCTGACGCAAACGGTGATGGGCCCGAATGGCGAAGCGGCGCTCGTGGGC
Source organism: Candidatus Acidiferrum sp. (assembly GCA_049522075.1). Lineage (GTDB taxonomy): Bacteria > Acidobacteriota > Terriglobia > Acidiferrales > UBA7541 > Acidiferrum. The sequence continues at coordinate 16,484 of JBEKOE010000043.1, read as the reverse complement.
TTTAACGATTCCGTGGACAAGTTGCAGGACTTCACGCCAAACGCCGACGCCATCGAAACGGCGATGACGCGCCTTAAGGAAGGAACCTCCGGGGCAAAACTTTACGATGCCATGGGGCTAGGCGTGGAGATGCTCAGCGGCAGGCCCATGGCCACGCCCACGCAACCCGGCCGCCGCCGCGTCATGGTGGTGCTCGCGGAAGCGCACGATGAGGGAAGTGATGCGAAGCTCGGTGAGGTCTTGCGCCGCGCGCAATTGGCCAACGTAACGATTTATAGCGTGGGGATTTCCTCGACGCGCGCGGCGTTGCAGAAGAAGGCGGAGTACAAGCGCCCGCCCAATCCCGCACCCGATGGCACGTTCGGCTTGCCGCCTATTCCCGGCACCGTGCAGACGCCCACAACGGAAAACAATCGTTACGGGAACATTGATCTGATGGCCCTGGCCGTCTGGGCCGTGCAACACATCAAGGACCAGATAACGGACCACGCGTTGGAGATTGCCGCCACGGCCACCGGCGGCGCGCACATGGCCACATGGAAGGACCGCTCGATTGAAAGCGCGATTGACGAAATCGGCGGGGAGCTGCACTCGCAGTATTCCCTGACGTACACGCCCAGCGACACCGAAGCCAGCGGCTACCACGAAATCAAAGTGGATGTGGATCGCGCTGGACTAAAGGTCCGTGCCCGGCCGGGCTATTACCTCGCCGGTCCTGAGGGCTGAGAGAATCTAGCCAACTCTTAAGCGCAACGAAGAGCTTCCTCAGGGGCTGAAGCGCAAATTATTGCGAGCGAATAATATGTCGGAGCCAAAGCTCCGACCCCCAATAAGGCCTACGCACAAAAGCTTAAGCGATCTGCTGCCAGAAGGTGGCTTCGCGCGCGGCCAGGAGCGCATCCTCGCGGGCGTTCCAGCGTAGAAAATGCGATGTTCTTGTGTGCGCGGTGTGGTGCTCGCGTGACTCCCAGACTTCATGCAGGAAAAACTGGCCCGCCAGATCCGTCGAGCGATGCAGATCGTATTGCAGGCAGCCTTCTTCCCGGCGGGTTGGCGCCACCAGCGCGCGCAACTCCGCTTCCAGAAGCAGTTCCTGGCCTTCCTTGGCGCGGACAATCACAGCAAGCGTCACCGCGTGCTTGGGAAGTTTCACGACCCTCGCGCCTTTGGACCTTCTGGGGCTGGGCCGGCGCCGCGCGCTTTTCTTCGCTTTTCGTTTGGCCATGTCGGCGGGGATTGTACCCCATCTGCGGCCCAGAGCAACCGGGATTTCTGACCGGGATTGTGAAGGTACGTCCTTACCCCTTGACGGAGCTGGGATGTGCCTAAGCTTCCCCGGCCCTGTCCTTCGCGGCTTGTCAGAGCGCTCCGACACTCGCTTTGCTGGGGCCGAAACTGCCTGCTTCGGTCAGAACGAGACTCTCGCGCTCAACTGGATTTCGCGTCCTGGCGTCATGGCCATGGTGATGGTGCCAAACTGTGGCTCGTTGACGAACCGATTGGGAGTTCCCAGGTTCGTCTTGTTCAGCGCGTTGAACGCCTCGGCACGGAACTGGAAGTTCATTTTTTCGCTCAGGCGGAATGCACGCACCAGCGCCACGTCCATGGTCTGCATTCCCGGCCCATACACGGAATTGCGCCCCACATCGCCGAAGGTGTACGCGGGCGGCGTTGCAAACGCCGCCGGGTTGAACCACTCCGCCGCCGTGTGCGTACCCGGCCCGAATATGGGCTGGCCGGTGGTATTCGCGCGAACGGGATTCTCGCCCAGCACCGTTCCTGAATTCGCCGTATCCCCAAAAACGGAAATCGTGAACGGCATCCCAGTCTGAACCTGGTAAATGGTCGACAAATTCCAATTCTGCGTTAGTAGGCGAGTCCACGCTTCTCGCCGGTACGCCGGAATGGCGTACACCGCACTAAGCGCAAACCGCTGGCGGACGTCGCATCCCGGCCCTTTTTCCGCGTTGAGATCATTGTTGTTTTGTGGAATCGATGATTCATCCATCGGCGACCGGAAATCCGGCGCGTTGGTCAGATTCTTGGAAAATGTGTAGTTGGCCAGAAAGCTCAGGCCATGCGAATAGCGCCGGCGCACATTGATGTAGCCCGCGTCGTACCAACTCTGCGCGGTGTTCTCCAAAAGATTGATGGTGCTCACCGGGAAAGTCATGCTCTGAATGACCGCATCCGTGCTGCCCGGCGGCAATGTTGTGCCTGGCACGAACGTGAGCGTCTTGAACGGCCGCCTTGGCCCCAGAGGACCCGGCCCGGGAGGCGCGTTGTTGATCAAGTGCGCGCGTTGCAGATGAAAGCCGCGCGCGCCAAGATACCCGATCTCCACCGACGTATCCCTCCCGAAGCTCTTTTGCACGGCGGCGTTCCACTGCTGGACGTACTGCGCAGGCGCGTGCGGATCGAACGCCGTAAAGCTCACGGTCGTTGGCGTCAGGGTCCCCGTGCCCAGAACCGGTGTTCCGAAGTTCAACCCTTTTGCGAAGAGTGACGCCGGGGGAGTGAAATTGTCCGCTTGCTGCGTCTCCGGAAAAACGTACGGCACGTTGTGCCGCTGGTTGCACCAGGTGTTCTGATCCACCGGAGTGAAGAAGATCCCATACGCGGCGTGAAACACCATGCCAGGATTGGGCAGGTTTTTCGCGATGCCCACGCGCGGAGCAAAGTTGTGTTTGTTCGCGTACATCAGACCCTTTGGATAACCCTGCTCCCCGCCAACGAAGACCGAGGGCACGCCATTCTGGAAAATCAGGTTCGTGTTGGTGTTGTCCTTGTCATAAAGCGGGCTGGTGTACTCGTAGCGCAGGCCCAGGTTGAGCGTAGTTGTCGGCGTCACCTGCCAGCTATCTTCCGCGAAACTACTGCCGCCCCAATTGTGCAAATTCATTTGTGGGACTCCCGCCTGGCGCTGCTTCACCGTCGGCAGGCTCAGCAGCATGCTCGCCAGCCCGGAGCCCGTTCCGTCATTGATTCCAAACTCTGTCGTGTATCCGTTGGTGTACTGGTAGTAGCCCCGATTCTGGAAGAAGCCCCACATGGGCCAGGTGTACCAGTGGAAATCGCCGCCGAATTTTAGGCCGTGCCGCCCTTTCTGCCACGCATACATATCGCGCAGCTCATAAATCGTGCCCCAGGCGTGCATGGGCGTCGCAGCAAAGGTGTCTCCAATCCCCGTGTAGCCCTGCGCCGCAAACCATGGCGCTCCCCACGCGTTCGGTCCGCCGAATCCGATGCCCTGGATCCCGAGGTCGCCGACGATGTTGTTCACTCCATCGTTTTGTGATGTCCGGTCCATCGACAGACGCGAGACCGCAAACGACGCGGTGTTCACCTTGTTCGCGGCAAAGATATGATTCCAGGAAATCACCGCTTGCTGCGAACGGTTGTCGAAGTTTGCTCCGAATCCCGGCAGGTTTTCTGTCGTCGAAGTCATCCCGCTGCTCGGGGAAAATCCATTCTCCTGTCCGATCGAGTACCGTCCGAAGAGTGTGTCGCCGTTTGAGAAGTTGTGGTCGACGCGCATCGTGCCCTGGTGCTGGATATGCGTTTCGTTTCGTATGTCGAGGTAATTGTTGGAGTCGGGGCCAGCACCCATCGTGGTCATGTTCGGCTGGGGGACGTTCTTCAGCAGGAATGCCTCGAGTTGCTGATTGATCCTGTCGGACGGAATCTGGTTGTTGGGAAACTGCGCGCGTGTATACGGATAATTTGTGGGGCCGGTCGGCTTGCTTGGATCGTAGCTCGGGTTCGGGACCGCGGTCGTGGGGTCGTAGATCTTGACGCTGCTCATGCTGAAATCGCCCTGAATTTCCTGCGGCGTTGGTACCGTTAGAATCTGGGCATCCGCTTGCGCCAGCCGTAAGCCCTCGTAGTTGAGGAAGAAGAAGGTGTTCTTCCGTATCAGCGGCCCGCCGAAGGACGCGCCGAAATTGTTTTGCACCAGGTGATTGTTCCCCATCGACCCGAAGGTGCTCGCGTCCAGCGCCCCATTGCGGAGAAATTCGTAGAGCGTCCCGTGGTATTGGTTCGAGCCGGAATGCGTCACAATATTGACCTGCCCGCCGCCCGCGCCGCCCATATCCGCTGTGTAGCTGCTCGTTTCCACCTGGAATTCCTTCACCGCGTCCGGCGAAGGACTCAGATTTTGCGTATTGAACGTGGGATCCGTATTGGTGGCGCCGTCCAGCAGGAAAAAATTGGCGTTTGGGCGGGCGCCGCCGATAACCACCGCGGACCGCTGCCCTGGCCGCCAGTAGAGCGGGTTCGTCGCTCCCGTTTGCGCGCCGAAACCCACGTGGGCGCCAGGCACCGTCAGTACCAGGTCAATCAGCATGCGTCCATTCAGGGGTAATTCCCGAACCGATTGTGGCTCAACCACTTCGCCAACACTTGCATCCGTCGTGTGCAGCTCTTCGCTCCCCGCCGTGACCTTCACACCTTCCTTCACACTGCCTACGGTGAGGTTGATATCTACCGCAAGCTTCTGGCCCACTTCCAGCCGCACGGTTTGCGTTGCGATTGCAAACCCGTTCGCTTCCGTTTTCACCGCGTAATCGTCCGGCAAAAGTGCAGGCGCTTCAAACAATCCTTCCTGGTTTGTCACTACGCGCCGGACCGTGCCTGTGCTGGCAGCCGTCAATTGGACAGCGACTCCTGCAATCGGCAGATGCTGTGGGTCGGTCACCGCGCCCGAAATGACCCCATAGTTGCTCTGGCCGAGCAGAGGTATAGCTAGGAGCAGATACACCACCAGCAGAAATGACGAGTACTTCTCCATCATTTTTGTTCACCCCTCCCCAAAACGGACCCAAATACTCCAATTTAGGGGCTGTAGCTTGGTGATTTGTCGGGGACCGGTCAATACTGCGAAAGGACTAGTCGTTGGGGCGCGAATGTGTTTCTATGCAAATCCTGTGAGGTGCCCTCCCGCAAGGTGCCCTCCAGGCGTAAGTCAATCCTTTAACCCCTGGCCTTTCAGAATCGATTTCAGGAACTCCGTCTCCTCCGCCTTGTACGGCGTCCCATCCGTCTGAAAGATGTCGTGGTGCCACTGCACCGGAGGGTGATCCGTGTACGGCTTCTGCCAGGAATCCCACGGAAAATACGTCTGCGTCTTTCCGGCCACCAGTCCCCAGTTGTACGCCGCCACATGGTATTTTTCAGCCAGCGGCAGAATTCCTTGGAAGGTGCTCCCATTCCCACGCGCCATGTATTCCGTGCAGAGAATCGGCCGGTGATATGGCTGCAGCCACTTCACCCGCTTTTCGAACTCCTCCGGCTTGTCGTAATTGTGAAAGGTAATCACGTCTGAGAGCTCCAATTGGATCTTTGCCATCGCTCCCAGCTTCTCCGGCTCTGACCAGTCTCCCTCCCAAACCGCGCTGGTGAGAGGTTGCGTTGCCCCCGCCGCCCGCGCCCACGAAAAAACCTTCGGCAGCAGCGCCTCAACCAGATCCTTCTTATTGGCCGGCTCTTCCTTTTCGTAGCTTCCCTGGTTCGTGTTGCTTGGCTCGTTCCAGACATCCCAGCCCAGCACACGTTCATCCCGCGCAAACGCCCCGACCACGCCCTTCACGTACGCTTCCAGCCGCGGGTACTGCGCTGGGTCTTTCAGCGCTGCGGGCCCCGGACTTTGCACCCAGCCGGAATTGTGCACGCCGGGGGTCGGCTCATGTTGTTTTCCGAGTTTAGGATTGGGATCCCAGCACGAATCAAACAGCACAAACAGCGGGCGGATGTGGTGCTTCTTCGCGATGTTCAGAAATATATCCAGACGCTTCTTGAAGCCCTCGGGGTCCTGTTGCCACACCAGATCGTGAAGGAACACCCGCATGGTGTTGAATCCCAGCGACTCCGCCCAGCCCAACTCCAGATCAATCCGCTTCGGATCAAACGTCTCGGCCTGCCACATTTCCAGCTCGTTGATGGACGTAGCGGGAATGTAATTGCTGCCCACCAGCCATGGCTGCTTCGCGTACCACTCCTGGGCCTTGTCTTCGCTCCAGCGCGCGGTCTGCGCCGCGCACCCTACCGCCGCCACCAGCAAAACGATCGCGCTTATCCCCAGCTTCCGCATCGATACTCCTTATCCTGAGCTAATACCTCGCCAATTCCTTCGCCGTCGCGAACACCTTCTGGGCGTTCGGCAGAAACGCTTCTTCCAGTGTCGGCGCGTACGGCACTGGGGTATCCAGCGACGTCACCCGCAACACCGGCCCGTCCAGTTCCTGAAAGACCTTTTCGCACAGCAGCGCGGTAATTTCCCCCGCAATGCCGCCTGTCTTGGTGTCTTCGTGCACCACCAGGCACTTGTTCGTCTTCTTCACCGACTGCAGAATCGTCTCTTCATCCAGTGGCAACAACGTCCGCAAGTCAATGACTTCCGCTTCAATCCCTTCTTTTGCCAAAGCCTCCGCGGCCTCCAGCGAGGTGTGCATCATCGCCGCGTACGAAAGGATCGTCAGATGCTTCCCCTCGCGCCGAACCGCGGCCTTTCCGAGCGGCACCGTGTAATCCCCCGCGGGAATCTCTTCCTTGAGACGGCGGTACAGGAACTTGTGCTCAAAGAACAGCACCGGATTGTTGTCGCGGATGCTCGCCTTCAGCAACCCCTTGGCATCGTACGGCGTGGAGGGATACACCACCTTCAGCCCCGGGGTGTGGACGAAGTACATCTCCGGATTCGCCGAGTGAAATGGCCCGCCATGCACTCCGCCGCCCGACGGGCCGCGAATCACCATCGGCGCCGGCGCGTTCCACAAGTAATGTCCCTTGGCCACGAAATTCGTGATCTGGTTGAACGCGCACACAATAAAGTCGATGAATTGCATTTCCACGATCGGCCGCAGCCCCAGGTAACTCATCCCACAGGCCGCGCCGATGATCGCACTTTCGCTGACCGGCGTGTCGATCACGCGCTCCCAGCCGAATTTCTCCAATAGCCCTTCACTGGTCTTGAACGCGCCGCCGTATACCCCCACATCCTCCCCGATCAGCACTACGCTCGGGTCCGCGGCCATCTCCTCAAACATGGCCTGCTTGATCGCTTCCAGAAATGTGATCGTGGCCACGGTCAGCGCCCGCCTTTCTTAGCGCTCTTCGCTGCAGGCTTCTTGTCGGACTTCCTTATGGCCCGCCCCGTAGGCTCCTGCGTCTTGCGTTCCGGTTGCACATCGCCAAAATGAATCGGCGCATTCTTGCCGGAGGAACTCTTTCCCTGCCCAAATCCTTCCACCGTCCACACCGGTTCGACGCTGCTCTGCGGCGGCATCACCTCCGCAATCGGCCGCTCCCATTTCGGGCGAATCTTGTGGCAGTCATCCCCGCAGCAATAAACTCCACCGTGAACCGTCTCCGCCGGAGGCATCGGCGAATTTTCCGCAAACTCACGCTCCTTTTCCAGCAGGCTCGTCAGTTTGTCCTCCATTTCTCTTTTGCTCTTCGCGTCCAGAAGCTTTTCCTTCAATAGAAAGGCCTCGTACAATGCAATCGGGTCGCGCTTTTCCCAGAAATCGCGCTGCTCTTTGGGGATGTATTCCGCGGGATCGTGCTGCGCGTGCCCGCGCCGCCGGAAGGTCTTCGCCTCAATTAGGATCGGCCCTTCGCCCGACCGCGCCCGTTCCACCGCCTCTTTCGCCGTGGTGTACACCTCCACCACGTCATTGCCATCAACAATGTAACTGGCGATGCCGTAGGCTTTCGCGCGGTCTGCCAGATTCTCGAGCGGCACCTGCCGCTGTACCGGCGTGGAGTACGCCCACAGATTGTTCTCCAGGATCAGTACAAACGGCGCCCTTTGCGACGCCGCAAAATTCAGCCCTTCGTGAAATACCCCCGTCGAGCTACCGCCATCCCCGATCCACGTCATGGTCACGATCTTCTGACCCAGGTACCTTCCCCCGATGGCCACGCCGGTCATCACCGGGATCAGGTCGCCGAGCATGGAGATCGGTGAAACGATGTGCAGGTTTTCCAGGTCCCCGAAGTGGCTTGTGCCGTCTCTGCCCTTCGTCGGCGACGTGTATTTCGCCATGTGTTGCGTGAAAATATCCCGAGGCGGCACGCCCTTCACCAGCAGCGCTCCGATGTTGCGGATCATCGGCGCCAGCCAGTCGCGCTTTTCCAGCGCGTACGATGTCCCCACCGAAATCGCTTCCTGCCCCAGGCTGGAATACAGCCCGCCGACAATCTTGTTCTGCCGGAATAGCCGCGTCATGGTCTCTTCGACCTCGCGATTCAGGCGCATGTAGTAGTAGAGATCCAGGTACTGTTGGCGCGTGAGCGGTGCTTTCTTCCGGGGCTCAGGCATGGTCGGGACTTCTCCGAATTGGCATTCGGCCCTCTATCTTAAGGCCAAGCTCCCGCCATAGCTAATCCGTGCGAGCCCCGTCGCCCCCTTTCGGCTATCGGATGCTTATTTGCATCGATTCTTCAACTTGGGTGAGCTGTTTCAGCAAGGAATCTCGCGGGACCTTATGGGGCTCAAACCCAAAAAGCCGCGCGAAATGCTGCACCAACCGCGGTTTGACTTCTTCCGTGGCCATATTCCGCGAGAGCAATTTCTCAAGCGACGTTGCTTTTCGATCTGCAATGCCACAGGGCACGATCAGATCGAAAAAGCGTAAGTCCGTGGAGACGTTATAGGCGAATCCGTGAGAGGTGACCCAGCGGCTGATGTGCACCCCGATCGCGCCCAGCTTTTCTTCCGTGGCCTCGGCGCGCTCCCCAACCTTCACCCAGATGCCTGTCTTCCCTTTCACGCGAAATGCCGTCACGCCGAAATCGCCGCTCACACCGATCATTGCCTCTTCCAGCATGCGCACGTACCAACCAACATCCCGCTTGATGGCTCCGAGATTCAGGATCGGGTAACCCACAATCTGCCCTGGCCCGTGATATGTGATGTCCCCGCCGCGATTGGTCTCGTACAGCTCAACGCCCTTCTGTCGCAACACGTGTTCCGATACCAGCAGATTTTCCCGCTTCGCGTTGCGCCCCAGCGTGATCACGTGCGTGTGCTCGCAAAGCAGCAGCACGTCCTCCAGTGCTCCGGCCTTTCGCGCCGCTGCCAGGCGTTGCTGCAATGCCAGGGCTTCGGTGTACGGGATAAGCCCGAGGTCGGTGATCAGGAGAGGATTCATGGGAAAAGAGGTTTCAACTTGTAAGTTCTCAGTTTTTGGTAAAACAAGGGCACATCCCTCACTCACCGGTGCCCTGTTATCTGTGATGGATCTTGCTTCTACTTAGAACTGACAACTAATTACTTAAGACTACACGTTGATCTGCAGGCCGCGGACCGAAGCGAATGCGTCCCCCATCGCTTCCCAGATTGTCGGGTGCGCGTGGATCATGTTCATCATGTCGTCGATTGTGCCCTCGAGATGCAGCACCGCTGCCGCCTCCGCAAGAATCTCCGTCGCCAGCGGCCCGATGATGTGAATCCCCAGCACTTCGCCGTAGGTCTCGTCGGAAACCACCTTGACGAAGCCGCCATGATTTCCCAGGATCGTCGCCTTGCTATTACCAACGAACGGGAATTTCCCGATTTTCACCTTGTAGCCGGCTTCCCGCGCCTGCTTCTCCGTCAACCCAATGGAGCCGATCTGCGGCTCGCAATACGTCGCATTCGGAATGCGCGTTTTCACGATCGGGTGCGTCGGCTTCCCCGCGATGTGCGTGACCGCAACGATGCCCTCCATCATCGCCGCGTGCGCCAGTTGCGGTAATCCCGCGACGATGTCGCCCACGGCATATAAATTCGGCTCGGCGGTCTCCATGAACTCGTTCACGTGCACGAACCCACGCTCCACCTTTGCTTTGGACTTTTCCAGCCCGCAATTTTCCGTCATCGCTTTGCGCCCGACAGCCAGCAGCAGCTTTTCTACCTGCAGTGTCTGCGCCTTCCCGTCTTTAACCTTGAACGACACCGTTACGCCCTTGGTGTCCTTCTTCACGCCGTCCACCGTGCATCCGGTTTGAATGTTGATGCCCTTTTTCCGGTAGGTCTTGTCCAGTTCCGCCGAGATCTCCTCGTCTTCCACCGGCACAACTCGCGGCAACGCTTCCAGAATCGTTACCTGCGAGCCAAAGGAATTGAAAATCGATGCGAACTCCACTCCCACTGCTCCCGCTCCAATCACAATCAGCGTCTTGGGTATTTCCGGCAGCTCCAGTATCGACCTGTTCGTCAGAATCGTCTTATGGTCCGGTTCGATTCCCGGCAGCGCCTTCGCCTCGGAACCGCTCACCATCAAAATGTTGTTCGCCTCGATCGTGGATTTCTTGCCGTCTTTCTCCACGCTGACCTTGCCCGGGCCTTCGTACTTTCCCCAGCCCTGCACCCACTCCACCTTGTTTTTCTTGAACAGAAACTCGATGCCTTTGGAGTGTTTCGTGACAATCTTTGATTTCCGCGCCAGCACGTTGGCCCAGTTGATCTTCAGCCCGCTGACCTCGAAACCCAGCTCCGCCGCATTCTTGAAATGGTCGTAAACATCGGCGTGATGCAGCAGCACCTTCGTCGGAATGCATCCCACGTGCAGGCACGTTCCGCCCAGGAAAGGATCCTTTTCCACCACCACCGTTTTCAGACCGAGCTCGCCCGCGCGTATCGCCGCCACATACCCGCCCGGTCCGCTGCCGATAATTGCGATGTCGTATTTAGCCACGCGAATTCTCCCATCTGAAGGGCCGAGGCCGATTTTGTGTTGTGGGCCGGGCCGGAATGCCGCTGCCGCCGGAATCACCGCATCTGCAGCGGAAAGTCACGCAGGGATGCCGGTATGACGCCCGCAGATCACCGCCTATGTCACGTCAAAAAGCAGCCGGCAATTTTGCAGTGTAGCAGTCCGCTGCAAAAGTTAGCAACTTGGCGCTCCTCGGCTCTGGCCCGCCAGTTTGAGCCCAAAGCGCCGCGCTGGCGTTCCGAAATGGAACTCCTCCACACTCTTTTTCTGCATCCCCAGCGAAGGAAACGGGAAACTCTGCAGTAGTCCCAAATTGGAAAGCCCCTTTCCCCCACGGCTGCGTTTATTTTGATTTTTCCTCTTGCGCATATTACTGCGTAGGTATATGAAGCAGACTGTAAACTCCGGAGAAGTACCATCATTTACTGTGGATGTTTCAATAATCGTTGGGTCCATTATGGTGAAACCGGAAGAAGTAAAATGGTTTTGCGAAAATCGTGATTGTCGTTGGTCCGTGACCTTGTCCCTCTCGCCCAGGGAAGAGATCGGCCCCCGCTGCGTCTGCGGCTGGCCTTTGAAGCGCACCAGCACACCCGTCGCCTCTTCCTACCTGGAGTTCCTCCACAATGACGAATCGTTAGGGGAGCAACGACACATCCGGAAGGAGTAGTCTTTTATGGGCATCTTTCGAATTAATTCTGCATCTGCTCACTACAAGACACCGTTGGCTGCTCGCGCCAGCCTGCCACGCACCTTTTGGAGCCTCGGCGCGTTTGTCGAGTTCGGCCTGCTCTTCTGCGGAGTTTATCTGCTCGCGGAGGCCAGCCTCAAGCCCCTCGAAGCCGATCAAGCTTCCATCATATCCGCAGGCGTGATCCTCGCGTTGGCCAGTGTGCTGCTCTTTTATATGATTCGCCCGCGACGCAAGCAGGTTCTCACCAGGCCCGAGGCATCCCGCCTTTCACGCGTTCAGTCTGATGAGTTGCCCCTCACGTCATATGGAAATACCGTCCCGGCGCGTCGGGAAGCCGGACGCGCGCTGCAAAAAAACCAGCATCTGCCCGGTCCCATGTGATGGATAGTTAGCCTCGCGGCAACGCCGGAAAGTACCGCTCTTGCAGCACCACACGATGGTGACGCTCGTGCCCCGCAATGATGAACGCCTGCGCTCTCACGCTGATTTCTTTCTGATTGGCCACGCCCCGCCGCGTCCATGCCGCTTCGTCCAGTGACCTCGCTAACGCGATCGTCGCCCGCCGCGCAGCCGTAAACTCTTCCAGAAGTTCCCCCAGCGGCCGCGCCGAAAAATTCCCCGTCTTCACGTAATCATCCTGCTCAAATCCCGCCAGCGGCGTCTGGTCCGCACGCGCAATCCGCAACATCCGGTAGGCAAAAATTCGCTCCGTATCGCTGATGTGTCCCAGCACCTCTTTGATCGACCATTTTCCAGCGGCGTAGCGAAACTCCGCCCCTTGCTCGCTCAGAGTCCCCAGCAGCAGCTTCATCTCTCTTAGCTGCTCCTCCAGCGTTTCCACAATCTCCCCATCGGGCACCATTGCCACATACTTTTCGTAAGAAGGCGCGTATTCGCTCGCTTGCGGACGATTCTGTGTCATGATGCATTTACCTCCGAAACAGCGGCAGAATGCCAATTATAGCTGGCCATGGCGTGCAGGAGACAACATGCCGGCTGACGGAAGCCAAACATGGGCGAACTGAATTTCAAAACGATGCGCGTTGCCTTTCAGGGCGAACCCGGCGCCTTCAGCGAAGCCGCTGCGGTGCGATTGCTCGGTGAATCCATCCACACGGTTCCTCGCCCCACTTTCGACGCCACTTTCCGCGCCATCGCCGAGGGCGCCGCCGATGCTCTGCTCTTGCCGCTCGAAAACACCCTGGCAGGCTCCGTCGTCCGCGTTTATGACCTCTTGCTGGAAAGCCCACTCGAGATTTGCGGCGAAACCATTCTCCCCATCGAGCATCACCTCATCGCCTGCCCCGGCTCGACCTTCGATCTGCTTCGCTCCGTCGCTTCCCATCCTATGGCTCTTGCTCAGTGCGAGCGCTTCTTTGAATCATTCCCCCATCTCAAGCGCGTCCCCGCCGAAGACACTGCCGGCAGCGTCCGCGAAATGATGGCCCGCGACGACATTTCCTGCGCGGCGATTGCGGGACGCCGGGCCGCGGAACATTACGGCGCGGTCATCCTCCGCGAAAGCATTCAGGATAACGCCGAAAACTTTACCCGCTTTGTCCTGCTTCTCCCGCCCAACCAGGCCATGCGTTTTCGCCAAGCCGGCGCATCCAAAGTCTCGCTGGCCATGCGCCTCGCTCACAAGCCCGGCGCCCTGCTTGCTTCCCTCGAGCCATTCGCCAAACACGGCGTCAATCTCCTCAAAATCGAGAGTCGCCCCATTCATGGCAAGCCTTTCGAGTATCAGTTCTATCTGGACGTCGAAGCCGGTCGCCTGGATGAGCTCGAACATGCTTTGAAGGAAGCGCGTCAAGCCACCCGTGAATTGCGCGTCCTGGGCCGTTTCGTTCCCGCGCGCCGCTAGTGCCGTTCCAACTTGTTCCAGCAAATCCCTTCGAGAATACTCTCTCCGTGCTCGCTTCAGATGCTTGGACCGTCATTTGGCCCAAATAGTTGGAACGGCACTAGCCGCCGCTCCTTAGGCGCAGGAAAACCCAAGGTGGCCTGTTTCTCTGCTACATTCACCACATGCTGACGGCCATCACGCGCGAAGTAAGTTCCTCGCTCGCAAACTGCGAGCTGAGTTTTATCCCCCGCCAACCGATCGATCTGGCGAAGGCCCGCGCCCAGCATCACGCCTACGAAGAACTCCTCCGCAAACTCGGTGCCCGGGTCATTTCTCTGCCGGAGGAGTCGGATCTCCCGGACTCCATGTTCGTCGAAGATCCCGCCATCGTTCTCGATGAGCTGGCGGTGATCTGCCCGCTGGGCACGGAGACGCGCAGGAAAGAAGCGCCTTCCCTGGCGGCCACGCTGGAGAAATACCGCAAATTGGCTTTCGTGAAATTGCCGGGGCTCCTGGAGGGCGGGGATGTCTTGCAGGTAGGGAAAAGAATCTTCGTAGGCCTCACGCGCCGCAGCAATGCGGAGGGCATTCGCCAACTTGCGGCTATCGTTTCACAGTTTGGCTATGACCTTACGGCCGTGCCTGTCTCGGGTTGCCTACACCTGAAATCAGCGGTCACCTACCTGGGCCGGAACACCCTTTTGGGGAATCGCGCTTGGTTTCAGTGGGCACGCCTGGAGGGTTTCGAGTGGGTTGATGTCGACCCCGCCGAGCCGCATGCCGGAAACGCGCTGGCCATTGGCGATACTGTCGTTTTCCCCGCGTCGTTTCCGCGTACACAGCAGCGTATTGAGGCGGAGGGCTTCCATGTTGCCTCGATCGAAATCTCTGAACTCCAGAAAGCGGAATCGGGTTTGACATGTTCCAGCTTGCTGTTCGATGCCCCGGATTGAGACTCCCCGACCTTCACGATTCCGTGGAAGGCCAGCGTGTTCCTGGAAACGCCCGCCGGGCTCTCCTCAAATTTGGGTTGGAATCCTCAGCGGGTGTGCTATTCTTAATAGGATGTTGGCTAATCTCACGAACCGAATGCCTTCCCGGACCACGCGGTCGATCATTGCGACTACGGTCATCACTAAGATTATGTCCACTACCACCGCTTCGGGCGACGGGAGAAACGGCTAGCCACCGGAAAGTTTCCAACCCACCGCCAGAAGCGAAACTGGCGGTGGGTTTTTTAGTTTCTGCCCACCCCAAGAATCGCTTCCGCGGTACACAACTAAGGAGCAATCGCCATGTACCCGGAACAGCAGGAAGCCTCTCTCACAGCAGGAGACCATTTAGCCCCGCCCAAAGCACACGCACGTTTCTCGCAGGACGCAACCGTCGCAACGGCAACCCGCGGCCCGGACCGGGGTATCGTCTTTAAGTTCGGTGGCTCTTCCTTGCTCGGGGCCAATTGTATATTGCATGCCGCTGCTTTGGTGCGCGATGCGGCTGTCGCGTCGCCGGTGACCGTGGTTGTCTCCGCGATGAAAGGAGTCACAGATGCGCTCCTGGACATCGCCAGAAAACTCGCGCGCAACGAACTCGCAAAAGCGCGTGAAGCGGCGCAGAACCTCATCGCGCTTCACCTCGACGTCCTCGATGGCCTGCAGCTTCCCGAGCATGACCATGCGCAGGTCCTGCACGAATTGAAACTGCTTGCCCGCGACCTGCTCCATGAAACCCCGAAGCGCGGTCCCGTGGCCGTTGACCCCGCTCTCTTTGACCGGCTGGCCTCCTTTGGCGAACGCTTCAGTGCCCGCTTGTTCGCTGCTGCTCTGAACAAGCTCGGCGTTGTCGCGGTTCCCGTGGCTTCCTCGGACTTCGTCCTGACCTGCGACACTTTCCAGGACGCCAAACCCCATCTCGGGCGCACCAGGGAGCGCGGCCGCGCGGTTCTTGTGCCATTGCTGGAATCCGGCATCGTCCCGGTGGTTACGGGTTTCATCGGGGCGACCCTCGACGGCCGTATCACCACCCTCGGTCGCAACAGCTCCGATTTTTCCGGCGCACTCATCGCTCGCGTCGTGGACGCCGAGGAATTGGTCATCTGGACCGACGTGGACGGCATCTTCACCGCCTGCCCGCGCGAAAGCGGCGAGGCCAAACTTCTCCACGAATTGAGTTACGATGAAGCCCACGCTTTGGCCGCAAGCGGGGCAAAGGTGCTTCACCCGCACGTCTTGCCGCTGGCGGCAGAGCACGAAATGACTGTGTGGGTCAGAAATACATTCAAGCCGCACCTGCGCGGAACGCGCATTGGGCCGGCGCAAAATGGAGGTGCAGCATGAGCGCTCTTCCAAATGGAACAAAATGGCGAGCGGGCGTTTTGGGTGCGACGGGTATGGTGGGGCAGCGCCTGGTGAAGCTCCTCGCCGATCACCCTTGGTTTACTTTGACGGAAGTTGCGGCATCGGAGCGTTCTTCCGGCAAGAGTTACGCCGAAGCCGTGCGCTGGCACCTCGAAGGACCGGTACCGGAAGTCGCTCGCGGCCTCGTCGTGAGGGAACTCGAACCCAGCCTGGATTGCGATTTCCTCTTTTCGGCGCTCGATTCTTCGGTAGCCGGCCCCGCGGAAGAGGAGTATGCGCGGCGCGGTTACCCCGTCGTAAGCAATTCAAGGAATCACCGCATGGATGCGGACGTTCCTCTGCTCATTCCGGAAGTCAATGCAACGCACCTGAACGCTATTCCAGTGCAGCAGAAAAACCGCGGCTACGACTCGGGATTCATCGTGACCAATCCCAATTGCTCCACGGCCGGGCTTGTTGTCGTGCTGAAGCCTTTGGCAGATGCCTTTGGCCTTGAGAAAGTGTTTGTCGTCACCCTACAAGCCATCTCTGGTGCAGGCTATCCTGGCGTCCCCGCGTTGGACATCCAGGGAAACGTCGTGCCCTTCATCAGCGGCGAAGAAGAGAAGATGGAAGCGGAACCACAAAAGCTGCTTGGCAAATGGGACGGCAACCGCTTTATCGAAGCGGGGCTGGGCATCAGCGCCCACTGCAACCGCGTCCCCGTGGTCGATGGCCACCTGGAATGCGTTTCCTTACGCCTGAAGAAGACCGCCACGCTCGACGAACTCCGCGAGGCGCTGCGCTCTTACCAGGTTTCAGACCAGTTGGCCTCATTGCCCACCGCGTTGAAACATCCCGTGGTCGTCCTCGACGAACCCGATCGTCCGCAACCCCGCAAGGACGCC
>JBEKOE010000042.1:0-23209 GCA_049522075.1 Candidatus Acidiferrum sp. | reverse complement strand
GACTTGGTTACCTCCGTCAACGCCATGCTGCGGCAAATGGGCCGCGCGGAACTCCCCACGGATCTCGTGGCGACCTACATCGGCCACGGCGCGCCTCAATTGATCGCTAGCGCCCTTGGTCCCGAGGCCACGGATGACCAGGGCCGCACCGGCCGTTCCCTGTTTCTCGCTCACTATCAAGTGCACAAGCTTGATGCCACGCGGCCCTATCCCGGCGTCGTCGAGGCCCTCGATGCACTTGCCGCGTATCCCATGTCGGTCTTGACCAACAAGCCCACGGACATGAGCGTTGACATCCTGCAAGGGCTTGGCCTGGCCAAATACTTCCGCTCCATCTATGGCGGAGACAGCTTCGAGAAAAAGAAGCCCGATTCCATCGGCGCGCTCAAAATTCTCGGAGAGTTTGGTGTTTCCCCCGCACAGGCCGCCCTGGTTGGCGATTCCGAAGTGGACACGCAGACTGCCCGCAATGCCGGCACGCTTGCGGTAACGGTCAACTACGGATTCGGCGTCCACGATCGCGCCGCTCATCCCGCCGACCTCTATCTCGACTCCCTTATCGATCTTGTCGGCTTGACCCGCAAGCGCCGCGCTTGAATTTCCCGCGCGAACTTTTCTTCACCGGAGCACTTGCATTCGCCCACGCGGGTTTGTCAGACTCACCGCGTGCTCATCGGACTGTTCCCAGAACTCGACGCACCCGGCGGTATCCAGCGGGCCGGCCGCCACATGGCGTTCGTTCTCAGCGAATTCGCCGCCTCCCGGAAGATGGAATACCGCATGTTGAGCCTGAACGACACGCAGGAACTGCACCGCATGCGTGTTGGCGAGCGCGAATTTGTCTTCACGGGTGCCGCGCGCGGAAAGGCGCGATTTGTCGCAACCGCCTTGCGCGCGACCAGACGGCGTCCCAAACTCGTGCTCGCAGCTCATGTGAATCTGGCGCCAATTGTGCGTGCCATGCAGTTGGTCGCGCCGCGCATGAAGAGCATCGTCTGCACGCACGGCATCGAAGTCTGGGAGCCGCTTTCTCCTCTGCGCCGCCGCGCCTTGCGCCACGCCTCTCTGGTCCTCGCTCCCAGCTGCGCCACGGCGGATTATGTTGTCAGCCTTCAGGGCGTGCCGCCGGAACGCGTCCGCGTTCTTCCCTGGGGGCTTGATCCGGACTTTGAATCAAAAATCGTGGGCGAGCCGGCCGTAACTCTACCGCCGGAATTTCCCTCGGGCCGCGTGGTGCTGACCGTGGGGAGATGGCTGGCGAGCGAGCGCTACAAGGGCATGGACACCTTAATGACCGCCCTGCCGCGTCTGTTGCTGCGCTGGCCGGAGCTGCAACTTGTGTTCATCGGCGCTGGCGATGACCGCCCGTGGCTGGAAGACTTCGCACGGGAAAGTGGCGTGGGCCGGCACGTCCATTTCCTCACTGGCTTGACCTACGGAGAACTCTCCGCCTGCTATGCCGCCTGCGAAATCTTTGCTTTGCCGAGCCGCGGCGAGGGTTTCGGCTTTGTCTATCTCGAGGCCATGGCCCGCGGCAAGCCGGTCATCGGCGGCGCCCATGGTGGCGCGCCGGAAGTGATCCAGGATGGCGTGACGGGCTACGTGGTGCCGCACGGCGACCCGGTGCAATTGGCCACCTCGATCGACACCCTGCTGTCCAATCCCGAAGTGGCGCGGGAGATGGGCGCGCGGGGACGCGAACGCGTCCACAACGAATTTCGTTTTAGCGTTTTCGCCAAAGCCTTCAAGAAAATTCTCCGCGAACTATGCGAATCCTGAATGTCACCCAGAGTTATGCGCCGTTCTTCGAATTTGGCGGTCCGCCCGTAAAAGTACGCGCGCTCGCCGAAGGGCTTGCCTCCCGTGGTCACGCCATAACCGTTCTCACTGCTGACTGGGGGCTGGACCAGCGGCTCCAGCAACTTCCAAACGAACCGCGCGCCGAACACGATCCCTTTGGCCGCAGGCGCAAATCCGCGGGTGTCACGGCGATTTATCTGGCCAACTGGCTCCACTATCGCGCGGCAAGCTGGAATCCTGCCCTGCCGCGTTTCCTGCGCGCACGATTGCAGGAATTTGAAGTCGTTCACATATTTGGGCTGTACGATTTGCTCGGTCTTCGCGTGGCCGCTGCCTGCCGTGAAAAGAAAATTCCCTATGTTGTTGAGCCCATCGGCATGTTTGCGCCACGTGTGCGCAACCTCTGGCTGAAGCGCATGTACCACCGTTCCCTCGGGCGCGAAATGCTCGCCGGGGCAGGCGCAATTGTCGCCACGGCGGAGCAGGAACAATCCGAGCTCATCGCCGGTGGCATTCCCAAAGAGAAAATTGTTCTGCGGCGCAATGGCGTTGAAGGCCCTCTCGTCCTGCCCGAACGGGGCCGTTTTCGTGAAGCCATGGGCATCCCGCCGGAGGCGAAGCTTCTGCTCTTCCTTGGCCGCCTTTCGGAAAAGAAAAGCCCCCATCTCCTCTTGCAGTCCTTTGCGAAGATCGTCGCCTCGGAAACTCACGGGCAAGCTCCCATGCATCTTGCCTTTGTTGGGCCGGATGAAGCCGGCATGCTCGCCAGACTGAAAAAGATGGCGGCCTCCATCGCCCCTGCAGGCCGCGTCCACTTTTCCCCGGCGCTTGCCGACACGGCGAAATGGCAGGCCTATCGCGACGCAGACATTTTCGTCTTGCCTTCACAGAACGAAAATTTCGGCAATACCGCCGCCGAAGCGGCAGCCGCAGGGACGCCCGTGATTGTCACCGATCAGTGCGGAATCGCGCCTCTACTTGCCAGTGTTGCCGGACTCGTCGTGAAGCACGACGAGATCGCTCTCACGAATGGCATCCAGGAGCTCCTTCACGATGGTATTCTCTATGCCAGGTTTCAGGCCGGCTGTGCAACAGTCCTCGACGCTATGAGCTGGAATCATCCAATTGAGCAAATGGTTAATGTTTATGCGGCTCTTGCAGGACACTCTAAGTCGTAGGACAATTACCCCCCAGGTCCGAAGGGACGACGGGTGAACAGCCACCGAATCTTCCGCTCGTGCTGGCGGACGTGCAATTTATTGCTCGCCGCGGCAATCCTTGCCACCTTTTGGACCGGGGTGTGGGAATACTCCGTCCGGCAATACTTGAGAGGTTTCGCCGACGCAATCATCCCGGAAGCGGCTTCCCCTCAAGAGAAAGCGCAAGCCATCCTCACGTGGATGCTCAACGGCCCGCCGCGCCTGGAAGCCACCCCTGCCGTACAGCTCTCTCCACGCGATCCGGAAGACACGCTTAACTATCGCCAACTCCTGGAAGTGTGCGGCACGGCCACGAACGCCTTCCTAAATCTTACCCGGAGCGCGGGCGTCGAATCGCGGCGCCTCCTGCTGCTTACCCCGCAGCGCACCGCCAAACATGTGGTTGCCGAAGTCTATATTGATGGACGCTGGGTCATTGTTGACGCAACCTACCGCACGTTTATGAAGGATGCTCACGGCAATTTGCTTACGCTCCGGGACCTCCAGAATCCCGCAATTTTTCGGGAAGCAGTCAGCCTGATCCCGCGCTACATCCCCGATTACTCTTACGAAAGCTATGCGCATGTGCGACTGGCGGCGCTGCCGCTTCATGGATTGTTCTTGCGTCAGGTTCTCGACCGAGTTTTCCCGGCTTGGGATGAGTATGTGGACTGGGGCCTTCTGCTCGAGCGCCGCTCTTTCATGTATTTGTTTCTTTCCGTCAACCTTTTGATCTTTCTCCTGCTTCTGCGGATAGTACTCGCCTGGCTGGCCGATAGTCGCCTGCAGGTGCCGCGTTTCCACCTGCGTGCGAAGCTCAGCCGCGCGACGGCAGCATTTTTCACCAGTCCGGAGATAAAATAGCCGCGTGTGCGGAATCTGCGGATTCACCTACGCTTCTAACAGCAAAGAAGCCGAGTCTCGTGTGAGGAGCATGGCTGCGGCCATGCGCCATCGTGGTCCCGATGATGACGGGTTCCTTGTCAACGACCCGCGCGCTCCGGGCCTCGCCCTGGGCATGCGCCGCCTCAGCATCATCGACATTGCCGGCGGCCACCAGCCCGTTTGGAACGAATCCGCCAACGTAGCCGTCGTCTTCAACGGCGAGCTGTACAACTACCGCGAATTGCGCGAACGCCTCATCCTTGCTGGGCATCATTTCGCAACGCAGTCCGACACGGAAATCCTCGTTCACGGCTGGGAAGAGTGGGGCGAAGATCTTCTCGGCGAGCTGCGCGGCATGTTTGCCTTTGCTCTTCTGGATCTGCGCAAACACTACGCCACGGTCCCGGTTCTTTTCCTGGCACGAGACCCGCTGGGCATCAAGCCGCTTTATTACGCACAAACATCCGAAGGATTTGTGTTCGCCTCGGAATTGCGCGCCCTGCTGGCGGCCGGCACCCTGCCGCGCCAGATTTCCCCCGATGCCCTCACCTCTTATCTTTTGTTCGGAAGCGTTTCCGAACCCGTCACTCTGATCGAAAACACCTTCTCGCTCCCGCCGGGCCATCGCCTGCTTCTTCATCTCCCGGAGCGCCGCAAAGTTCCCCGAACGCGTCCTTGGTGGGATTCTCTGCAGAGTCCCGCGGCACGCGATCCCAAGCGCCCGCGAGATTTCTCTTCTGCCATCCCCCGCGTGCGCGAGCTTCTGGAAGAATCTATCCGCGGACATCTCCTTGCCGATGTCCCTGTGGGACTTTTTCTATCCAGCGGCTTGGACTCCAGCGCCATCGCTGCCCTCGCCGCGCGTCAACAGCCCGGCATTCGCAGCTTCACGCTCTCCTTTCCCGATAGCGCCTACGATGAAGGGTTGCTTGCCTGGGCAGTGGCCAAACACACAGGCACGCAGCACACCGATGTGCCTTTGCAGGGCGCCGACATGCTCGTCCGTCTGGAGGAAGCCGTTGCGGCCCTTGATCAGCCCACCATGGACGGCATCAACACCTATTTCGTTTCTTGTGCGGCGCGCCAGCTGGGCCTGAAAGTG
Organism: Candidatus Acidiferrum sp.; assembly: GCA_049522075.1. Lineage (GTDB taxonomy): Bacteria > Acidobacteriota > Terriglobia > Acidiferrales > UBA7541 > Acidiferrum. Next base: position 18,223 of record JBEKOE010000042.1, on the reverse strand, counting down.
GCCCTCTCCGGCCTCGGTGGCGACGAGTTGTTTGCCGGCTATCAGAGCTTTGCAGACACTCCCAAGCTTGCGCGCATGGATGCCATCGCCCGGTTTGTTCCGGGCGCCTTCCGTCGTGTCAGCTCTCCTCTGGTCGGCACATTCCTCGGGCACCGCGGTTCGGCCGATGCTATTCGCAAGGCCACCGATGCCTGGCTCATGCCGGACGCGCTCCCTCATCCCTATTTCTTCACGCGGCTTCTGTTTCCCCCCTCGGAATTGGTGCGGCTCACTCATCCCCTCTTCCGCAGCAGCACCGTTTCTGCGGATGGTGTGAATCTCGACCCCACTTGGCTCGCTTGGCTCGAACGCGTGGCGGACCATGCTCATCTCCTCGAACCCATCGCCGGCATCTCCTGGCTCGAAATGCGCACCTACATGGCCAGTACTCTTCTGCGCGACACCGATTCCGTCAGCATGGACCGCTCGCTGGAAGTGCGCGTGCCTTTGCTGGATACCGCGCTCGTCGAATTCATGTGCGCCCTCCCCGACGAAGCGCGCGTGCAGCCCGGCCGGCACAAAGCGCTGCTCGTCGCCGCTGTGCAGGACCTCCTTCCACAGGGCATCCTGCAGCAGAAGAAGCGTACCTTCACCTTGCCATGGGAAGAATGGTTGCGTGGCGCTCTACGACCGCGCATCGAGGAGAGTCTCGCGAACCTGGCGCCCGCTCTCGCGCCTCATTTGCATACGGCAGGCGTCCGCATGGTGTGGGATAATTTTCTGAATGGCCAGACAACCTGGTCCCGCCCGTGGTCGCTTTATGTGCTGAATGAATGGTGCCGCCGGCATTTGTACTAGTGCCGTTCCAACTATTTGGGCCAAATGACGGTCCAAGCATCTGACGCGAACACAGAGAGAGTATTCTCAAAGGGATTTGCTGGAACAAGTTGGAACGGCACTAGCTGCGGACATCCGCTCCTTGACTCCGCCCTCGGAAACACGCCGCCAATGGAGGTAAACTGGCAACTCTGCGCATGAACATTCTCGGAATCAATGCGTATCACGGCAACGCCTCTGCGGCGTTGGTTTGTGACGGCCGGCTTATTGCCGCCGTTGAGGAAGAACGCTTCAATCGCGTTAAGTATGCGGCGGGATTCCCCGTGGCGGCGATTCGCTATTGCATGAAGGAAGCCGGCCTCACGCTTGCGGATCTCGATCACGTTGCCGTCCCGCGAAATCCCTACGCGCGGCTGGCAACCAAGCTCTTCTATGCCCTGCGCATGCCTTCCTTTGCCCGCGAGCGCATCAGGGTCATCTCGAAATTCACGGGCATTCCCGCGGCGCTCGCTTGGGCCTTTGACAGCGACCCCGCGAAAATGAAGGCCACCTTTCATCGCGTCGAGCACCACCAGGCTCACCTCGCCAGCACTTACTTCGTCTCTCCGTTCGAACATGCCGCGCTGCTTTCCGCCGACGGCCTCGGTGATTTCGCCAGTTCCATGTGGGGCACCGGCCACGGGAATCGCATGCACATCGACGGCGCCATCGCTTTCCCCCACTCCCTCGGCCTGTACTACAGCGCCGTGACGCAATATCTCGGTTTCTTGAAATTCGGCGACGAATACAAAGTGATGGGTCTCGCTGCGTACGGCCAGCCGCAGTATCTGGACGCTTTTCGCGATATCGTGCGCTTCAACTCCGACGGCCGCGAGTTCGGTTTTCGCCTAGGCCTCGACTATTTCACCCATCACAAAACCGGACCGGAAATGTCCTGGGCCGAATCGGACAAAACGCCGGTCCTTGGCAAAATGTTTTCCGATGCCATGTCCAGGAAGCTTGGCGGAGCCGCCCGCCTTCCGGAACAACCTCTGGAGCAGCGCCACCGCGATCTCGCGGCCTCGCTGCAGGCGCGCCTCGAAGAAGTCTATTTGGGCATGCTGAAAAAGCTGGCGGCGCAGACGGGCGCGAAAGCAGTGTGTCTCGCTGGCGGCGTAGCTTTCAATTGCGTTGCCAACGGCAAGATTTTTGACACGACACCCTTCGAGCAGGTTTATGTCCATCCCGCCGCGGGTGATGGAGGGCTCGCGGTCGGCGCCGCCTACTACGTCTGGCACCAACTCCTCGGCAAACCTCGCTCCTTCGTGATGGACCATGCTTATTGGGGCCCGGGCTACACGCCCGCGGAAATCCGCGCCGCCATTCAGGCCAGTCCGGTCTCTCAAGCCGGCTACACCATCTTGGAACTACCTGAGCCGGAACTGATGCGCCGCACAGCAGGCATCATCGCGGAAGGGAAAATTCTAGGCTGGTATCAAGGGCGCGCGGAATGGGGTCCGCGGGCGCTCGGCAACCGCAGCATTGTGGCCGATCCGCGCCGCCCGGAAATGAAGGAAGTTCTGAATCGGCGGATCAAGCACCGCGAAATCTTCCGCCCCTTCGCTCCCTCCATCCTTGCGGAAAAAACCGGCGAGTGGTTCACCAGGTCGCACCCTTCCCCGTTCATGAATCTGGCGTATTCCGTGCGCGCCGACAAACGCGACAAAATCCCTGCGCCTACTCACGTGGACGGCACGGGGCGCCTGCAAACCGTGACCCGCGAAGCAAATCCGCGCTATCACGCCCTCATTAGCGAGTTCGCTCGCCAAACCGGTGTGCCGGTGGTTCTAAACACGTCTTTCAACGACAATGAGCCCATCGTCTGCCGCCCCGAAGAGGCGCTCGATTGTTTTCTGCGCACGCAAATGGATGCGCTTGTGCTCGGCGACGTTCTTATCACACGTCCATGAATCGGCGCATACGGCCGCCAGGTTCATGATGAAAATACTGAGGGAATTGCCCGGCAAGATGCTCGCCGGTTTATGTTCATTTCCTTGCCGCTACGGCCCCTTCCACCTTCAGGGTGATTTTGGGCGGATGCAACAGCGTGTTGTGCACCAGGCAATGCTCCACCGCCTCTTCCAGTCCTTGGCGATGTTTCTTTGTCAACTCGACCGGTGCGTCCACTTCGACCACGAAATTGGTCATGCGCGCCACCGGGTCCTTCACTTTTTCGCAACTCACGCAGACGCGCGTTCCTTCCGTCGCCAGCTTGTTCTTGCGCAGATATTGCGCCGCGTAATAACCGGCGCACGCGCCCAGCGACGCCAGCAACAATTCCGGCGGGGTCATGCCTTCGTCGAAGCCGCCACTCTCCAGTGGCTGGTCGCTGACGATCGCGTGGCCGCGCGTCTTGATCTCGAATTGCACGGAGCCCAGGTGTTCCACGGTCATTTCCATGGATGCCTCCATTCTGGGGCGAACCCGGGCGCGCATTGGGGCGTTTTGGAAGCTGTGCCGCGGGCAGGAACTTCTTATCGTACGTATAACAGAATGCAAAGTTGCCGCCAATTCCTTCTGGGAGGGGAACTCAGTCTAGCAGGTTGCTGAAAAACCCCGATTTCGTCATTCCGAACGGAGTCTGCGAAGTGAGGAATCTCTCTTTTCTTGGCATTCTGATCGAAGAGGGATTCCTCGCTTCGCTCGGAATGACGGCGAAACGCATTTTGCAGCAACCTGCTAGAGTCCGCGGCCGGTTCAGTAAAGTCTCCAATTCACCTCGAAGACTGTGCAGACCGCCACAGGCTTGCCGTCTTTTGTGGCAGGCTGAGCCTTCCAAGATTTCATCGTCTGCATGGCAATGTCGTCGAATTCGGGCTGGAGCGGACGATGGGGTATCGCGAGGACTATGTTACCCAGTTCGTCGATGAAGGCGTCGTACTGTCTTCTCCCTGATAGATTCTTCTTTCTTGCTTCCGCCGAATAAGGTGGGTTCGGCCAACGAATCATCTTAGGTAGCGTTCCCCCCGACTTGATGAAAGCTTGCGAATCTGCAAGAGATCGCTTCGAATTGCACCGTAAGGCTAGTTTGAGTGCGCCAGGAGCGTCGGGTAAATCCAGGGCTTTGCCCTTGCGAGCAAGGATTTCCTCGCTATTGAGGAGGCCAAACTCCCAATTTGCCGCTGCTTTCGCCGTCCCAATCCGCAAAAGCTTCAGATCAAGGCGCACGGAATCTCCGGAGGATGACATTTCTCCGTACAGAATTTCGTTTGCGCCCAGATTGTCGGCAGCCCAATAGGCGATGAAGACGGATTGTAGATCCAATGGAGAGAGGCGACGCGACGCTAGGAAATCGACGAGTTTTCTCCGGGGAATGATGGTGCCGGATGGAAGCTTGCTTTCCAGCGAGGTCGAAAGTTGATCGGCGAGATACGCGCTCAGGGCGTCGATCCCCGCAGCAGGATCGGGGAAATCCACCACAACAACTCTCGGAAAGATCGACGACTTCTTCTCCTGCACAATCCCGGTCGCTATTTGATCGGACAACGAATCGAGGGTGGATTGCGCTCTCAGCGAAATCGGGTTGACGAAGCTTAAGATCAGATAGGAAAGGAGAGCAGTTGCCCATATAAGTAAGTTTGTTGTTTGCTTTGGCATCGCTGGGCACCAACATAGACAAATATTTCAAGAAGCAGGTCAGAAGTTGTGCGCCTGTTCTTCGGATTCGAAGGTGGGAATGGCTTCGACGAGGCGGGTCACGGTGAGGGCGTCGCGCACGCGGCCCTCGCCGATGACGAGGTGCAAGCAGCCGCCGAGGCGCGCCAGGGAGATGGAAAGTTTCACGAGGACGGAGATGCCGGAACTGTCAATCTGGGGAATGTCGTCCAGGTTGGCGACGATTTTGCGCGCGCCCTGCTGGACCAGATTCTGTACGAACTCGAGCAAACGCTCGCTGGGATCTCCGATGGTGAGGCGGCCATGCACGCCGACATAGTGGATTCCGGCGGCTTCACGCGCGGAGACTTCCAAGGGTGGATGCAGGGTCATGGGACGTTCCCCTCAGTGAATTTCAAGAGACGCTGGCTCGCCGCAAGGCAGTGACAGCAATAGCGGCTGTTGCATTATACGATGATAGGCATGGAGTACAAGTCAAGCGAGTGGGCCAAGAAGCATGCCTGGAGAGTTGCGCCCGAACGGGCCCGGGCGATCCAGGAGGAGTTGCGAAAAGAGTGGGAAGGATCAGACCGGTTGCCGGAGCTTCGGACGGTTGCGGGACTCGATGCGGCGTTTGTGCTGACGGGTTCGCAGGCGCTGAAAAAGCGCCCCAGCCGCTGGAACGCGTTGCGGGAGGCCAACCGGGCAATAGGTTGCGTGGTGATGTATCGTTTTCCGGAAATGGAAGAGATCGAGCGGGCGAGCGCGGTCGTGCCTTTGCACTTTCCGTATATCCCGGGGCTGCTGAGCTTCCGCGAGATTCCTGCGCTGCTGGCGGCTTTGCGAAGGCTCCAGAAACTGCCGGATCTGTTGTTTTGCGACGGGCAAGGATACGCACACCCGCGGCGATTTGGGCTGGCATGCCATTTGGGAGTGCTGCTGGACCGGGCGACAATCGGCTGCGCCAAGAGCCTGCTGGTGGGTACGCACGGCGAGCTGGGAGAAGAGGCGGGTAGCTGGGTGCCATTGGTGGACGAAAGCGCGGCGGGAGAGAGGATTGGAGCGGTGGTGCGGACGCGAACGGGAGTGCGGCCGATTTATGTGTCGCAAGGCCACCGGGTCAGCCTGGAGACGGCCATCCGATTGACGTTGAAAGTGGCGGACGGTGTGCGAATCCCTAGGCCTACACGCGAAGCGGACGCATTCGCGAGCGAAAGAAAACAAAGGCTCTTGCGGGCGCAAGCATGAGAAAAACGAATGGTCACGAGCAAAATTTCGCACGCCCCGGCTGTGGACGAGTCAGTATAATCAGCGCTATATTCTGGCAGGTCCCCAAGACAAGAAGTGAGCGACCCTGAGCAGCCAGGCCTCAATCTTTTCGCAGCGGAGAGTTCGATGAAGTGGAAGGGCGTAGTGTGTTGTTGCCTAGTGACCCTGCTGCTGACCGCGCTTCCCCTGCTGGCCCAGCAATCGCAAATCCCCGTAACACCTCCCGCCCCCACCGCAATCGCCGCCACCCCGGAAGTTCCCAAAGCCATCACCGAGCAGTTGGATCAACTCCAACATAAAGTAGTGGCAGCGCAGTCGTCCGCGGACAACGCGTGGATGCTGGTAAGCGCAGCGCTGGTGTTGCTGATGACCGGGCCGGGACTGGCACTGTTTTACGGCGGACTGGTGCGGCAGAAGAACGTGCTGGCGATCATGATGCAGAGTTTTGCGCTGATGGCGTTGATCACGGTGCTATGGGCGCTGGTGGGCTACAGCTTGTGCTTTGGCGGCAGCGGGCCGGTGATTGGGAATTTCGAGCATGCGTTACTGCGGGGGGTGGGAGCGATGCCGAATGCGGATTATGCCGGCACGATCCCGCAGACGACTTTCATGATTTACCAGTTGATGTTTGCGATCATCACGCCGGCGCTGATCACGGGAGCGACAGCGGAACGCATGAGATTCTCCGGCACAGTGCTGTTCATGACGCTGTGGTTTCTGGTGGTGTACGCGCCGATGGCCCACATGGTGTGGGGCAAGGGCGGGTTTTTGAACGCCACCGGGGGGCGATTCCCGACGCTGGATTTTGCAGGCGGCACGGTGGTGCACGTCACGTCGGGAGTTTCCGCGCTGGTATGCGCATTGTATCTGGGAAAACGCGCGGGGTATCCGAGACAGCCGATGCCACCACACAGCCTGGTGCTGAGCTTTACAGGGGCATGCCTGCTCTGGGTTGGGTGGTTTGGATTCAACGCCGGGAGCGCACTGGGGTCGAACGGCCTGGCATCAAGCGCCTTCGTGGCCACGCATTTCGGAGCAGCGGCGGCGGCAATGGGATGGAGCTTGGCGGAGTGGTTGAGAAATGGAAGGGCCAGCGCGCTGGGAGCGATTTCCGGAGCGGTGGCAGGGCTGGTGGCGATCACGCCCGCGGCGGGCTTCGTGGGACCAATGCCCGCTTTGGCGATAGGCTTCACGGCCGGGGTGTTTTGCTACTGGATGGTGACGCGGATCAAAGGAAGGTTTCGCTATGACGACGCGTTGGATGCATTTGGGGTGCACGGCGCGGGAGGAACGATCGGGGCGCTGCTGACGGGCGTGTTCGCGCAAGCGGCGATCAATCCGATGTTCGGTGCAGGGAAACCCGTGGGCGGTTTGGATGGGCGGTGGGCTCAGGTGGGCAACCAGTTGGTGGGCGTATTGATAGCGTGGGGTATTGCGCTGGTTGGCACGAGTGTTCTCTTGAAGTTGGTGGATCTGCTGACGGGCCTGCGCGTTCACGAAGAAGACGAAGTCGCCGGTCTGGACATCACCCTGCACGGTGAAGAAGGGTATAACCTGGAAGCCTGAAGGGAAGGTGAAAGCCTTTCCATCATGTGGCGGGAACGGAAATTCGTATGATGAAAATTGAAGCGATCATTCAGCCGTCGCGGTTGGAATCAGTAAAAGAGGCCTTGCTGGAAGTCGGCATCGAGGGGATCACAGTGACCGAGGTGCGGGGCCACGGCCGCCAAAAGGGCCACACGGAGGTGTACCGCGGCCGGGAATATACCGTGGATCTTCTGCCGAAGATCAAGTTGGAGATGGTGATGGCCGATGGGCTGGCGAATCGCGCGGTGGAAGCAATTCTGAAAAGCGCCAAGACAGGCAAAATCGGAGACGGTAAAATATTCCTATCGAGGATCGAGGAAGCGATCCGGATTCGGAATGAGGAACGCGGCGAGGGCGTGCTCTAGTGCCGTTCCAACTATTTGGAGCAAATGACGGTTCAAGCATCTGCTGCGAACTCGGAGAGAGTATTCTCGAAGGGATTTGCTGGAACAAGTTGGAACGGCACTAGGCATGACGATGGCCTCTCCCCGCTCAGGTTTAGAAGCCGGCTTTCGGCCGAACAACAAAATGACAGAACCGGTGAGCTCGTTCTCAGTGCTGGGGCCACAGTGCGAAGCCCAGCGCGAGCGGATTCGCAAACTGTTTGATAACGGTGCCAGCGCTCAAGATACGCTGCGGCAGTTGTGCGAGCTGGCGGACCGCACGATCCAACAGGTATTTACGGAACTGATGCGGGTTCGCCAAACGCCGGCGCAGGGGTTCTGCCTGCTGGCGCTAGGCGGCTACGGCCGCGAGATGCTGTTTCCCTACTCGGACCTCGACCTGCTGTTTCTCTTTGGGAACGATAAGTCGGAGGAAGAGTTCCGGCCGCTGATCGCGGAGTTTTCGCGGACGCTGTGGGACTTGGGATTTCGCGTGAGTTCGGCGGGGCGCACGCTGGACGAGTGCCGGCGGATCGAAGAAGACAACGCGGAATTCCACCTGGCCATGCTGGACCGGCGCTTCCTGGATGGCGACGCTACACTCTTTGAAAAGCTGGACGCGAAAGTAATATCTGGCCCGGAAAGGCAGGCGCGGCCGTTTCTGCTCAACGAATTGCAGCGGCTGACGCGCGACCGGCTGAACCGCTACGGAAACACCATTTTTCACCTGGAGCCGAATGTCAAGGAGGCACCGGGGGGCTTGCGCGACTACCACGCGACGCTGTGGATGCGGCAACTTGCGGGCGACCGCCGCGATCCGCGTATCAGCCCGGTGAACGAAGACGAACTGACGCGCAATGCGGTGGAGTTTCTGAGCGCCATACGATGCTTTCTGCATTACAGCAACGCACGCAACGACAACACGCTGACCTACGAATTGCAGGCGGGGGCGGCGGAGCGCTCGCTTGGCATTGACGACAATCTGCGACGCAATGCAGCCGAATGGATGCGGCTGTATTTCCGGCACGCGCGCACGCTGAACCGGCAATTGCTGCGCTACATAGACCAGCGGCCGCAGACCACGATGACGTTGAGGCAACGGCTGGTGAACGCGACGATGGGAGCGCGGCAGGAAGGCGCGAATGGAAAGCCCTTCATGCTGCGCGATGGATTGCTGGAACTGACGAATGAGCAGGCCTATGCCGACCGCAACGTGACCTATGCCCTGCTGACCGAGGCGTCGCGTACAGGAGTGCCAGTAAGCCGCGAGGCCGAACGCAGCATCGCCTACATTATGACGCATCCCGAATTGCCGCAGCGGAATTCGCGGATTGCGTGGCCGGTGCTGAGCGAGATTCTGGGCGCGGATTTTCCGGGCATGGCATTGCGGCCGATGCACCGGCTGGGAATGCTGATTGAAGTGCTGCCGGAATTCCGCACCATCGATTCGCTGGTGGTGCGCGACTTTTATCATCGCTACACAGTGGACGAACATTCACTGCGCACGATCGAGCACCTGCAGGAGCTGGCCGAGCCGCCGGATTCGCGTGGCGCGCACTTCACGCAGCTCTGGCGCACGGTGGACCGCCGCGACCTCTTGATCCTTTCCCTGCTGCTGCATGACGTGGGCAAAGGCATGCCGGTGGAAAATCATGTTGCGGGAAGCTTGCAGGCGCTGGAGACCGCCGCCGACCGGCTGAGGCTGGAACCGGAAGAGAAGGCGGAAGTGCACTTTTTGATCGAGCACCATTTGGACATGTCTGCGACGGTGCAACGCCGCGACATTTTTGATCCCGCCACGGTTTCGGCGTTTGCGACCAATGTAGTCACCCATGAGCGGTTGCAGCGTTTGTGCCTTCTGACTTATGCGGACATCCACGCGGTGAACCCGGAAGCGCTCACGCCATGGAAAGCGGAAATGCTGTGGCGGCTGTTCGTTTCGACCTCAAATTATTTCAGCCGGACGCTGGATCGCGACCGGCTGCACGCTTCCGACGAGGCGATCCTGCTGGAACAAGTGCGGCAACTAGCGCTCGGTGCCTCAAAGGTGGATATAGAGCGGTTCCTCGAAGGATTCCCGCGGCGTTACCTGGCGGTGCATTCGCCGGCGGAAATTGCGGCGCACTTTGCGTTGTACCGGAAGCTGGGTGCGGAACCCGTGCAGACCGAAGTCAAGGCGACGCACCACGCCTATACACTGACGCTGCTGTCGGCGGACCGGCCGGCGTTGTTCGCGACGATTGCGGGGGTGCTGGCGGCGTGGGGCATGAACATTGTGAAGGCCGACGCCTTTGCGAATGCCGCCGGGGTTGTGCTGGATACGTTCAACTTCGTGGACCTGCACCGCACGCTGGAGCTGAATCCTGGGGAAATTGCGCGGTTCCAACAGAGCATCGCGGACATCGTCAACGGGAAGCAGGCGCTGGAGCCGCTCTTGAAGGGAAGATTGGCCGCAGCGCTGGCGCATCCGCCGAAGGTGGCCGTGCCAACGACGCTGAATTTCGACGATGCGTCGTCGGATCAGTGCACGCTGATGGAAATCATGACGCAGGACCGGCCGGGGCTGCTGTATGGCATTGGGTCGGCATTGTCGCGGCTGGGCTGCAACATTGAAGTGGCGCTGATTGATACGGAAGGCCAGAAAGCGATTGACGTGTTTTATCTCACCGGGCAGGGGAAGAAGCTCGCGCCGCAGAAACAGGAATTGCTGCGGGAAGTCCTGAACGCAACGTTGTCCTGAGCGACCCCGCCGAATTCGAGCGGCAATAGTTCACAGGGAAAACCGAGTTTTGGGTTGAGGCTCCACTCAAACGGTGGCAAACGCGCGCAAGGACTGGCGTAAGCAACAAAGCTCAAACTTCAACGGGGCCGGCCTAGAACTCTCCCAGTAATCCTTCCCATTAAGCTGACGCCTGATGCATCCGGTATAGCGAAGTCACCTAAACCATCGCTTGCCGGGCCCGGAGGCGTTATCTCGAGGCTACGACGAAGTGTAGGAACTTCTGATGGTTTCTTCTCCCAATTCTCGGACTGTTGGATGTAGACCACCGTCGAGCCATCCGGCTCCGGAAGGGCAACTTCTTTTTTGACTGGAGTCCGTACCACAACAATGGCGAGGCTTTTTTTTCCCTTACCTTGCCTGGACAAGCTCAATACCCGAAAGTCTTCGCTGTAGCCGAGAGCACGAATGTGCTCAAGAACTTCTTTCTTTGCGGTCTCAATTTCTGCATTTGTGTCAAAGCCCGAAGTCTCGGGGTTCGCCGCCAGTTGAGCAGTGGACGCCTCGGAAGGTGTAATGAACGCGACAGTCAATTGCTGGTTGTGAGTGAATGCGTTGAATATGGGCTCCGTCAAAAAGATAGCAGCCAGGCAAAGAACCGCGATTCCCGTCACGACTGACAACCGCTTACCGATGGCTGCCACCAACATCGCGGATATGCCGCTGGGGACCCAACATGAAAGCATTAGAATAACGAACGCAGGGATAACGAGCGAGAATCTTGCTACGAAGTAGGTGTACACGAAACCCAGAGTAGTTCCTGCCACAACAGCAACTAGCAGACTGCCCTTGTGGTCCGTTGAGCGTCTTGACTGCACGGCGGCGGCCACTCCGAGAAGAAGTGCGAAGGGGCACGAGTAGTAGACAACCCATAGAAGGTTGTGGCTGTTGCGGACCAGCGAAAGACCAAGAAAATAGCTGATCACGGCAATCAGAGAGCTGACCGAGAAACTAACCAGAGCGGCAATTACAAAACGCAACAGCAATTTCATTCCATTCACCGGCTAGGACTTCGCTATTGCCTATCGGCACGAGATCTTATCCAAACGCCAAGACCCCTTGGTAGTATACTGCCGTCAAGTCCCGATTAAGGTACGAATCGGAAGCTGACCTCCCAGCGATCTTTGATGTTGCGGGCATAGGGGCGCAGCCGTGCTGCGCCCCTACAAAGAAAACCCAAGAGCGGACCGCCCCGCAACCACATCCAGGGCGCAAACAGCGCGCCTCGGAAGGCGGCCCCTACAACGGCAAGAGAAACCCATGAACTGATCCCGCAAGTGAAGGGGGAGAACTATCGCAAGGTAAGGAGTTCCGGCAATTTCAAAAGATCGAGAGGCAGGCCTGCTAACCAAGCCAACGTTCCAGTTGGCTCCCCATCAGAGGATCAGTTCGCTAGTAATCTTCTTGCGGTTTGCGTCCCCAGAGTCTTTGAGGAGTTTTCGGCGAGCGAGCCGCCCGGTAGGAATCCAATTCCGCGCTCGTAATCACAAATTGTGTTTCCGAGGGGCTGTTTGAATGAGCGGCCAACTCCGCTTGCAACCTCTCCGAGCAAATAGATGGCGCATCTTGATAACGAGCGCGATGAGAGATGAAGGCCTCGTTGGCAATGTTCAAAGTAAAATCGCGCTCTTCGGCGGGCCCACGGACATGGAAGGTGTACTCCCGTGAAAGAGGCTTCGCCTGGAAGCCGATGTATTGGACGATGAGGCCGGTGCTCATTTGGCACCGGGCACGAACACCTTTGCAGCGAGTGTGGGAGGCAGTTTCACCGCCTTAACCCGCTTGGCGCGACGCCGTTTTGGGGGTGTTCCCTCCGCTGCTTCAACGACCATCAGGCTGGTGACGAATAACTTCAGGCCATGCGTATCGAAATCAATGGTAGTGCGGTCCAGGCTGGATTCGGTGATGACCCCGCAACCATACTGAAAATGCTTGATGTACTGGCCGACGGAAACTGTCATAAGAAGATCCTCCAGTTTACAAAGGGCATCGTCCGCCGCGCACCGCGAACGGTGTGCGAAGACGGGCAACAAAGTTACAGAAAATCGCCGTGGAGCTGCCGAGCAGTTAGTAGCGCCGCCGGCCCTCTCCGCCGCCAGAGCGTCCACCGGAATAGCCGCGGCCGCCGGAACGATCCCCGCCCCCACGCGATTCCTGAGGACGCGCTTCATTCACCTGTAAGGCGCGGCCTTCGAGGTCCATGCCGTTGAATTCGCCGATGGCTTTGGTCGCGTCGTCCGCTGCTCCGAGTTCCACGAAGCCAAAACCGCGTGAGCGCCCGGTTTCGCGGTCGGTAATGACGCGAGCCGAGGCCACTTGATATCCCTTCGCAACGAAAAGCTGCTGCAGGCCCTCGTCCGTCATGCCAAACGAGAGATTCCCAACATAGAGTTTTGTCATACGCTTTTCCTTTTCCTACCACTTTCCTTTGCTTCAAAAAAATAGACCGGTGCCATCGCCAGGAGCGGCTAAAAGGCCTTCGTACGAATGGTCCTGCCGTTCAACAAGGCAGCGAGAATCGTGACGAGCGCGGCGCAAACGATGGCCACGAAAGTCGTCACGAACGTTCCGGAATAACTGGAGAAGCCCACTGAGCGAGCCAGAACGCCGCCAAGGACTGCACCGGCGACTCCCATGGCGAGATCCATCGAGGGGCCGTAGCCTCTGCCTTCAAGGCTCTTACCGGCGATCCACCCCGCAGTCAATCCGACAAAAATCCAAACTAGGAATTGCATGCTGGCTCCTTTGCCGGGAACAGGGGAAGAACGGGTTGGGGAGGACTTGGCGCCCACCCTCGGGGAAGAAGCGAGGGGCCATCGCCAAGGACGATTGTAACCGGTGCGTGACTGCGGTACTCAGGAAGCAATGGCAGCTGCCATTTTGTGGAAAGTAGAGTTAGCAACCATGTAGGTGTGAATGCGTAGGGTCCCGTCAATGATTCCGGCGAGCAGATTGGTCACTTGGGCAAAGACGTTCTTGTCGTATCTTTCGGCGTCGGCGCTGTTTTCCCAAAAACTGTAGGCGTAAACTTCCTTACCGCTTTGCGAGATGAGTGTGATTTCGTCGAGGAAACCTTGTTGCAGGCGGAGCAGGGGAATGATCTCCTTTTCCATCTTCTGGATGAAATCCCCAGCGCGATCCGGCTTCAAGTGCATGGTTACTTTGCGGGCAAACACAGAACTCTCCTGGATTGCAGGACCAAGGGAGAGGTTCAGGGGTAAGGACCGGTCAGGATGACCTGAAAGCAGCCTTGATCGCACCTCTAGAATGCGCCACTTTACCAATCTTGTCAACTGCTTTGGGTTTGTATAGGATGTACTTTACTGGGTCTGTTAATGCGGAAGGGGATCACTCATGGACGTTTGTTTTGTGATTCAACAGCGGCTGAAAGAACTGGGCCTGGAGCAGCGGGACCTTGCGGCGGCCGCGCAAGTCACCGAGTCCTATATCTCCCAGCTGCTCACACGAAAGAAAGCCCCTCCCGCGGCCGATCGCACGGACCTGTACGAGAAGATGAACACATTTTTGAAACTGCCGAAGGGGCAACTTTCGGCGATGGTGGAAGCGCAACGCCGTGAGGAATTGCAGAAAAAACTGGCTGATCCGCCCGCGCCATTGTTCAAAGAAGTGCGCGAGCTGATTATCCGGAAATGCAAAACGGACAAGCGTTTACAGGTTCGCGAGATTTTTGAGAACCAGGCCTTTGGAGAGCTGGAGAGGCTGGTCACCCAGACCCTTCTGGACGTGACGAAGAGGATCGCTCGAAAAGAGTTGGAAAATGAAAATTGGCTGCGGGACGCCGCGAAACTGCGGCACCAGTCCTATGAAGAGATGCGCGCCCTCACGTTGGATTTTCTGGATACGGATGTGTTCAACGTCTCCATCGATCACTGCTCGGCATTTCTGAATCCCATGGTGGATTCCTGGGACATCGATTTGAAGACATTTGGAATGGAAATCGCCTTGCACAGAGGATTGGCCTCAACGCCGTTCATGAAATTTCAGTTCGTGGAAACGGAGGGCGTGTATTCCTCCGAACAGGAGCCGGGCTTCCAGGAATTTCTGCGCAACGCGGCGATGAGCGGGGGTGCTAGCAGAGAGGAAATAGACTTCCTGCAAAGCCTGAGATTCCGGCAGCAAAAACCGAGCGCTCTCTACTACTATCGCGAATTGCAGAGCCTTCGGGATCCGCTGCACTTTGCCGAAAGCCGTGGCGCAGCGATGCACAAGCATGGGGGTGCCGGCGATGTTCAGAGACTCATACAGATGGAATCCAGGAAAAGTGCAATCCGGCGGTGGGCCAAGCATAGAAAGAACTCGCGCAAGACCGGAAAGGCAAAGGTGTCTTAGGGTTGGCGACACAGCAGGGATGGGCCGGGATGGAAGTTTTGCTGGGCCACGAGCTGCACGGCGGGCATGGCAAGCAGAGAGCCAAATGTCCGTCTGTTTACCAAGAAACACGATTTTCCCAGTATTTGCGCATTCTAGAAGCGCGCTTCGCCGGGATGTGGTAATCTTCTTGTGCGCTTAATACCGCGGCAGTGTTGTGCGGTCCCTCTGGTTTGTACTCTGATCTGAGAATCCCCGCCCTACGTTTCCTCCGTTCGTTTTCAGCGTAATTCAAAACAAGTCTGGCGATGCGCATCGCCGTGCCCTCCTGACAACAGGGAGAGGCCGTGCAGGTGTAGCCGCCAGTAAGAAAGCAAAATGCAAAATTTTTCAGAACTACTGATTTCTCCTTACCTGAAGGAGCGCATTTCGTCGACCGGCTTTTCGGTGCCTACACCGGTGCAAGCCGCGGCGATCCCTCCTGCACTGGAAGGCAAGGATGTGCTGGCAACGGCACAAACCGGGACGGGCAAGACCCTGGCGTTCCTCATCCCCGTGATGGAAAGGCTGCTGCAACCCACGAAACCGGGAATTGCAGCCCTCGTGCTTGTTCCCACGCGCGAACTGGCCATGCAGGTCCTGGATCAGTACAACGTGTTGCGCGGCAAGAAACTCGCAGCGGCTGCGCTCGTCGTGGGCGGCCTCGCCGAAGGTCAACAATTAAGAGCCATTCGCAACGGAGCCAGCGTAATCGTGGCGACTCCCGGTCGGTTGGAAGACTATCTAGACCGCAATCTCGTGCAATTCCGCAATTTGCAGGTACTCATACTGGATGAGGCCGATCGCATGTTGGATATGGGGTTTCTCCCCGCGATCCGCAGGATTGTGTCGACTCTCCCGAAAGAGCGCCAAACCATGTGTTTTTCGGCCACGATGGAAGGAGACATGGCCCGTCTCGTAAAGGACTACACAAGAAACGCGGTGCGTATCGCGTTGGGTTCAACGTTGAAGCCGGCCGAAAATGTGCGGCTCCAGGCGTTTGAAGTTGCTATCAGCGGGAAGCCGGAACTCCTGCGCCGCTTGTTGAATCAAGAGAGCGGCCGCTGCCTGGTATTCTCTCGCACCAAGCGCGGCACCGAGCGCATCGCTAAAGGCTTGATGCGCGATGGTATCGCGGCCGCGACGATTCACGGAGATCGTTCGCAATCGCAACGCACGGCGGCACTGACCGGGTTCCAGCAGGGACGCTACCGCGTGCTTGTGGCGACGGACCTTGCAGCACGCGGAATCCACGTCGAGCAAATCGCCCATGTCATCAACTATGACTTGCCAGAAGTGGCGGAGAATTTCATCCACCGGGTGGGGCGCACCGGGCGCGCCGGCAGTCACGGTGTCGCTTCGACTCTATTCGCGAACGAGCAGCGCTCGGAGCTATTTCAATTGGAGCGTACTCTCGGCATCCGGATGGAGAGGATCACCGTGGATGGCCATCTCTCGGAGAACAGGGAACGCATCCAGGATACTGCTCCTCGGAGGCAAACAACGTATAAGCCCACGATGATCGCGCTTCCTGGGGAAGTCCTGCAAGCGCAACTGTAAACCCGCCCCGGCGTGCGGAAGAGCCTCGGAGGCGGGGCTATTCGTGTATACTGACAGAGCGCACATCCGACAACTAGAAACCGCGCCATACACGGGGGCATCGGGACATCCTGAGTCCTGTCAGCGTTGAGCAGCTTGAAGCAGCAAGAGCTGTAATCCGCAGATTTTGTTCACCGTCTACGATGCAAGGCCCGAGTGTCTCCGCCGGGGACGCCAAGGGCGTTAGGAAAGCTGGGTCAATTCTGGCAGTGGGTTAATGGGAGAAACCATTGTCGCGAGACTTACAGGAACAACAGGAGCAGGTCCAAAACCTGACCAAATTAGGTAAGGAGCAGGGCTACCTGCTCTACGAGCAGGTGAACGACTTCCTTGCGGCCGAGGAACAATCGGCCGAACAGATCGACAACGTCTTCTCCGTTTTCGAGGCTGAAGGCATAAATATCTATGAAGACGTCTTAGACGCCAAGGCCGCGCGGGCCGTTTCTGAACTGGCGGTGCAAGCCGAGGCCCGTGGGCAGGACGAGGAAACGCGCCGCGAAGAAAGTGAAGTCGAACAGCCGTCCCTGCTTGGCGAAAAGACAAGTGATCCTGTGCGCGTGTACCTGCGCGAAATGGGCGTCGTGCCTCTTTTGACGCGGGAGAGTGAGGTGGTGATCGCGAAGCGGCTGGAGCGCGGGAACCTGCGCGTACTGAAGACCGTCTCCCGCTCGGCGATCGTGGTCAAGGAGTTGATCGCCACGGGAGCTGAACTCCGAAGCGGCTGCAGGCCGATCAAGGAAGTGGTGCAGATCGACGAGGAAGAACTGACAGCCGAGAAGGTTGAGGAGAAGACCCGGCAAACGCTGCGCATCATCGACAAGATCGAGAAACTGCATGAACTGGGGCTCAAGCAGGCGGCCAAGCTGCACGATACCGCGATGTCCAACAAGCGCGCGTATGTTCGAGCCAAACGGCGATTGTCGCGCACGCGGGTGGAGATGTCGCGCTTGGTCCGCTCAGTGGAATTCAAGGAACGCGAGAAAAAGCGCCTGATTGATATGCTACGGCACACCGTCGAGCGCCTGCACACCCTGGAGCGCGAAGCTGCCCGGCTGGAGCGCCGCGTCAAGGCTTCTCACGCTGAAGCGACGATCGAAGCGCGTAGGGAACTGCGCGCCTGCCGCTCGCGAATGAGAGAGATCGAAGAGTCGAGCGAGGCCGCGCCAAACAACCTGAAGCGCGCGCTCACGCAGATCCAGCGTGGAGAAATGGAAGCGCAACAGGCGAAGCGTGAACTTACGGAGGCAAATCTGCGCCTGGTGGTGTCCATCGCCAAGAAATACACCAATCGCGGGTTGCAGTTTCTGGACTTGATCCAGGAGGGAAATATCGGCCTGATGAGAGGGACCGACAAGTTTGAGTGGCGCCGGGGGTACAAGTTCTCTACCTATGCCACTTGGTGGATTCGCCAGGCGATCACGCGGGCGATTGCGGACCAGGCCCGCACCATCCGCGTCCCGGTGCACATGATCGAAACGATTAACAAGCAGGCCCGCACCAGCCAGCAACTCGTGCAGGAGCTCGGGCGCGAGCCAAGTTCCGAGGAAATCGCGAAACGCATGGATATCCCTGTCGACACAGTCCGCAAGACGAAAAAGATTGCGCAGTTGCCGATGTCCTTTGAGACGCCCGTCGGAGATGAGGGAGATTCACATCTGGGCGACTTCATTGAGGATAAGGCTGTATTGTCGCCCTCCGACGCCGCCATCCATCTCAATTTAAGGGATCAAATTGCGACCATACTGCGGACGCTGACGCCGCGCGAAGAACGCATCATCCGGCTGCGCTT
>JBEKOE010000041.1:0-30958 GCA_049522075.1 Candidatus Acidiferrum sp. | reverse complement strand
CCTCCAGGTCCACCGCCTCCAGGTCCACCGCCTCCAGGTCCACCGCCTCCAGGTCCACCGCCTCCAGGTCCACCGCCTCCAGGTCCACCGCCTCCAGGTCCACCGCCTCCAGGTCCACCACCTCCCGGTCCACCACCTCCCGGTCCTCCGCCTCCCGGTCCACCGCCTCCTGGTCCACCACCTCCCGGTCCACCACCTCCCGGTCCACCACCTCCCGGTCCACCACCGAATCCTCCGCTACCGCCGGTTCCGCCACCGGTGCCGCCGCCCCCACCGGATCCTGTTCCCCCGCTACCGCCGTCTGGGCCTCCAACTCCTCCGCCACCCGAGCCTGTTCCTCCTCCACCCGCGGCCTTTCCCGCTTCCCATAAACTTCCGCCCGCACCCGTGCCGCCGCTCCAGCTCGAGCCCGCTCCACTTCCCGATCCTCCTGTGCCTCCGCCTGGCCCGCCGCCGCCGAATCCCGGTCCAGAACCTCCGCCGCCTCCGCCACCGCCGCGCGAACTTTCCGCTGCCAGGATCAGTTGCAACAATTTATTGGGATCTTCAAAAATGTCGCGCAGCTTGTCGCCGCCTGCGCCCAGCGCCTTGGCCGTCAATTGCGCCGCCACCTTGATTCCGGCCACGGAGCTGTCTTCCGCAACAAACCGAATCTCGTTGATCTTGATGCTCGTATCTCCCGCCATCGCTGTCTTCAACTGCTCCGCCAGTTGGCTGGGTTTTGCGTTGCCGCTTGGAAATGCGCGCACAAACCGCGAGAATTGCGGTTGCGTCAGATTTTTTGCGAAGTGAATGCTGGCGATTCCGGACGATGTCAGCAGTTGCGCAAAACTCCGCTCTCCCGCGGCCGACCCCAGCGGCACGCCGTCCAGCAGGATCTGCGTTCCTGAAGCTCCCAGCAGCACGCCGGTTTCGCCGCTTTCC
Source organism: Candidatus Acidiferrum sp. (assembly GCA_049522075.1). Classification (GTDB taxonomy): domain Bacteria; phylum Acidobacteriota; class Terriglobia; order Acidiferrales; family UBA7541; genus Acidiferrum. The sequence continues at coordinate 30,034 of JBEKOE010000041.1, read as the reverse complement.
AGCAGCGCCGCGTGCAATTCTTTCCACGTCGTTTCAAATTGTGCCGCGGTGCGCACGTGTCCGAACTCGTACAAACGTGCGAATTTCAGCAGAATGTTCAAACTGCGAACAAACGCCCGCGCCGATGATCGTGTGTCGCTCGCCATTCTCTGCGAATTTCCCTCTGCCTTACCTTCTTACTACACTAGGACGCAACACGCACGGAAACAAGCACTGCGCAAGCCTTTGTCACCTTCTCACTAACACAACTGCCCTTTCCGCTAACTCTTCCTTCCCCCCTTGAAAACGCAGAACTTGAGTTGCTCGCGCAGCCATCTTGCCAGTACAATCATCCTGTTGCGATGGCCGACAATACTCCACCCACCCGCTTTCGGCCGGACATGCCGATTATTCCCGGCGTCACCGGGGCGCCCTCCAAGCTTCCACGCCGCAATCCCCTTTTGCCTTTGGTGGTTGGCTTTCTCATCCTGGGCGTGCTCCTTTTCCTCGGCGGCCGTTGGCTCAGTCATAATAAGCCTTCCGAGCTCGCCCGTGTCGAACCTCCGCCCCAGATTGAAGTCCCTGCGCCCGCTCCGGATCCCTCCGCATCTCTCCCTCACGCCACGGAGAGCAATCCCGCCATCGCCGAAATTTCCGATCTCGCCAAGCCCTGGTCTTCCGCTGATTTCTTCATTCGCAACCGACTCTCCGGCGAAAACATCCCAGCCACTATCGTTCGTCTTCCGGGAGGTTCCGCCAACTCACCTTCCAGTTACTGGGCCTTTTCTCGCAGAGCCCCTTACGGCCCCTGCCAACTCGAATACATCACCGACCTTGAAAAACTGAAAACAGAATACGGCTTTCGTGCTCCCAATCATCCCCTCGTCGGCAATCCTTGCAGCCGCACACTCTACGATCCGCTAAGAACGGGGAGCCTTCCCGGCAACATCTGGATTCGCGGCGCCATCGTCCAGGGCAGCGACATTCGCCCGCCCTTTGGCGTTCAACTCCAAATCCAGGGCAAACAAATCCTCGCCATCCGCTCCGAATAACTCCTTCTCGCTGGCTTTTCTCCGCGTCCTCTCCGCCACCTGCCAAATCGACTTGTCATTCCGCCTGCCCGCCGCAGGAGGGACCGGAGGAATGGCGTCTCCTGCCATTCCGCAGGGGAGGAATCGCGGCACAATCCTCGCCACTTCGTCTTCATTGACTCTGTGGCCCCTCTGTTATCTCACTGCTTCGCTTTTCTCGCCCCCTCTCTTCTCTGCGAATCTCGGCGTACTCGGCGGCGCGCCAGAGTCTTCTTCTTTCTTTACTTACCACCAAAAACTAACCACTAATCACTCTCTTCACCTCCTCTCCCATCTTCCCCGCCAGCATCATCGCCACCATCTTCTGATCCGCCCACCACGACCACAACGGATGTTCAAACGTCGCCGGCTTATTGTGCTCAACAAAAAAATGTGAACTCCACGCGAGCGCATACGGCACCACCAGCGCCAGCGCAATCCACCACCACTCTCTCATCACCACCCCCGCCGCCAGAATCGCCCAACCCGCCAGCGTCCCCACGCAATGCATCACCCGCGTCGTTCCCGCGCTATGCGCCCGCACATACTCCGGCCAAAATTCCGCAAACGTCATGGCATTCCCCCTGCGATTCTTGGCCTGCCATAACACGCCGCCCCGCCTCCGCACTGTGGAGTGCGGCGGCTTGCCGCCGCTTTTACATCTGCATCTAGTGCGACCAAATCCTAATTCCTCTGAGCCCATTCGACTAGGATACTTTTTCACTCTTCTACTCTTTCACTCTTTGACTGTTTCCCTCTTCTGCGCAACCCTTTCACCCCCGGCCCGCGTCTTACCATTACGGAGGCCCCATGCATCGCTCACGGCCCTTGCTCACTCTTCTTACCCTCGCCTTGTTCTTCAGCGTTGCCTGCAACAACCACACTGACGATTCCATCGCCCTCAACATCAAGGCCAAAATGTTTTCGGAGCCGCTCCTCAAGACCTCCACCGTGAGCGTCTCCGTCAAGGGCGGCACGGTCACGCTCTCCGGTCAGTTCGCCGACGATGCCGCTCGCCTCGCCGCCGAACGCATCGCAACCGACACAAAGGGCGTCACCAAGGTTATCGATCAAACCACCGTGCCAATTCTCCCTCCCGTAGTCGCTGAATACGCGCCGCCTCCCGCACGCGCCCCGGCTCGTCCAGTTCCGCACCCTCCTCGCACTCCTCGGCTCCAAGCCGCGCCTGCACCACCCACTCCTTCCGCACCTTCAAAAGCTTCGGAGCCAGACAATCCGCCCGCGGAGCAGCCCGCTGCCGCTGCCCCTGTTCCCGCCGCAGCTCCTGCTCCGCCTCCTCCGCCGCCAACTCCGCCCCCGCCGCAACCTGTCACTGCCACGATTCCAGGCGGCGCCGTCGTCACCGTACGCACCATCGACAACATTGACTCCTCCACCAGTCAGACCGGTCAAACTTTTCGCGCCTCACTGGACGCTCCTATCCTCGTTGACGGGCGCGTCGTCGTACCCAAAGGTCTCAACGTCAACTTGAAAATCGTCACTGCCAACTCCGCGGGCAAATTCAAGGGCGCCAGCGAACTCACCGTTTCCCTCGATAGCTTCACTTACCAGGGCAAGACGTATCGCCTCTCCTCCAGCAGCGTTCAGGAAAAAGGCGAATCGCGCGGCAAACGCTCTGGCGCTGTGATCGGTGGTGGCGCGGCTCTCGGCGCCATCATCGGCGGCCTCGCCGGAGGCGGCAAGGGTGCGGCCATCGGCGCTGGCATTGGCGCGGGCAGCGGCGCTGCCGTGCAGGCCACCACCAAAGGCCAGCAAGTCCGCATCCCGCCGGAAACGCATCTGGACTTCACCTTGCGCGATCCTCTCGACGTCACCTTCATCCCCAGCCAAAAATCTTCGCACCCTACAACCAACACCGCGCCTCCCGCCACTACCGATCAGCCCGCACCCAGCGATACTCCACCCCCTCAACAACCGCAGTAACCGCCACAGCTTTGGAGTGCGGCAGCTTGCTGCCGCTTTTACAGCCTCAGCCGAACCACGACTCTTTCCTTATTCAAATAATTGCAAGCTCTTCCGAACCCGCGACCTTATCCGTCTTATCCTGTCCTGCCTCCGCTCTTGCCCATAATTGTCATCCCGACCGGAGCGGCCCGATTTTCTTTTCCGCGCCGCACTTTGGCGCGTCGGGCCGCGGAGCCGAGGGATCGCGGCACAACCACCGCGTCTTGAGTCCCTCTTCGTTCTTCGATTTTCGTTTTTCGAGCTTCGCTTCGTGATTCCCGCTTCCTGATCGCTGATATCCCCCATGTCCTAGTGCCGTTCCAACTATTTCGGCCAAATGACGGTCCAAGCATCTGACGCGAACACGGAGTGAGTATTCTCGAAGGGATTTGCTGGAACAAGTTGGAACGGCACTAGTCGCCCCCTCCGCACTCCTCCTTGACACGCCTCCTCCTTCCGCACCATCCTTTCTTCTCATGACTCCCATCTCCCGTCGCCGTTTTCTCCATTCCACCGCTGCCGCCTCCGCCGCCGCCTTCGCGCCCGGGGTGCCTTCGCACGCTGACTCTCAAGCCGAACCTCCCCAACTGCCTCCCGGCTTCTCCAACCTCAAGCCTCTCGGCGACCGCATTCGTCCCCTCACGCCCGATGACTTCCACGATCGCCTCCTGCACGCGCAGAATCGCATATCCGAAGTAACGCCCGCCTTTGACGGCCTCGTCATCGGTCCTGGCTCTTCTCTCTACTACTTCACGGGCATTCGTTGGGGCCTCAGCGAACGTCTTCTCGCCCTCGTCCTCCCGCGTTCCGGCCAACCCATTCTCATCTGTCCTGCCTTTGAAGAATCCCGCATGCGCGAATCCCTGCGCTTCCCCCTCGACATTCATCTCTGGCAGGAAGACGAAAGCCCCGCGCAACTCATCGTCTCCACGCTCGCCGCGCGCAAGATCCGCTCCGGCCGCATCGGCATCGAAGAGACTCTTCCCTTCACCTTTTACGACCATCTTCGCGCGTCCGCGCCCGCCTTTGGATTTTTCTCCGCCGATCCCGTCATCGTCTCTTGCCGCGCGCGCAAATCGCCGCAGGAACTTCAGTTCATGGGCCTCGCCTGTGAAGCTACCTGCATGGTCTATCGCGAAGTCTTTGCAGCCTTGAAGGAAGGTATGACGCAGGAGGAAATCGCCGCTCTTGTTTCCGCGGGTTTCGCCAAAATGAATCTCCGCGGCGGGGCCTTGGTTTTATTAGGCGCTTCCGCCGCGCTGCCTCATGGCACGCATCAGCCGCAAAACCTGAAGGAAGGCGACGTCGTTCTGATTGACGGCGGCTGCACCGTGGAAGGTTACGAATCCGATGTCACCCGCACCGGCGTCATCGGCAAACCCAGCGAGAAAATTCAGCGCGCTTTTGAAATCGTCCGCAAGGCCCAGGACGCCGCTCTCGACACCGCCCGCGCGGGCCAACTTTCCGGCTCCGTGGACGATGCCGCCCGCGCCGTCATTACCACCGCCGGCTATGGCCCCGGCTATAAATTCTTTACCCATCGCCTCGGCCACGGTATCGGCCTCGACGGCCACGAGCATCCCTATCTCGTTCGCGGCAGCACCACCGTCCTCGAACCCGGCATGACCTTTTCCAACGAGCCCGGCATCTACGTCCCCGGCGAATTCGGCCTGCGCTGCGAAGACGACATGGTCATCACTCCCGACGGCCCCGCCCAACTCATCACCCCCGGCTTCCAGCCCTCCCTCGAAAAGCCCCTCGGCTGATCTATGGAGTGCGGCAGCTTGTTTACCCTGAGCTCTTTTGCGAAGGGCTGCCGCTTTTACGGCCTAAGCCCACTCACCACTCTGCCCCTCCGGACCACCGCCCTGTCCCCGCCTGAATAATCGCACGTCATACCGAGGTGCCCCTTCCATTGCTTGTCATTCCGAGCGGAGCGGCCCGCTTTTCTCTTCCGCGCCGCAGTCTGGCGCGTCGGGCCAAGCAGCGCGATGTGTGCGCCCCGTGCGTTTCGCCGGGGTCGAGGTACGGTTTTCCATCGCACGTTTTATGTGCCATGAATCCCGGCAACCGCGCTGCACTTGTCTTTGCTTCCTGATCGCTGATATCTGATCGCTGATATCCTCTATGTCCCTGCGAATCCCGCCGCAAATTCCACTACCCGCTCCTCCGCCCAAAACCTCTCCGCCCCCGTCCATCTCGAAATAAACCCGCAATGTCCCCCATGCTCCGGTGCCACAAACCGCACCCACGGATTCTCCCCCACCTTCGCCCGCAAGAACGACTCATACGGCACAAACGGATCATCCTGCGCCGTGATCAGCAGCAGCGGCACGCGCACCTGCCCAATCACCTTCTTCGCGCCCGCCGCTTCGTAATATTCCTCCGCATCCTTATACCCAAACGCCGGCGCCGTGATCGCATTGTCAAATTCCCGCACTGTCCGCACCCACCCAATCCCATTCTGCGAATACCGCTCCGGATACAACTCCGCCTTCCGCCGGTAGCGCGCCATCAGCCCCTCCACGAAATGCCGCTCGTACAAATAATTCTCTATTTTCTCCAGGGCATCCGAGCACGCCGCCAGGTCCAGCGCCGGGCAAACCACCGCCACGCCCCGCAACTCCTTCGGCGCCGCTTCCCCAAATTCCCCCGCCATTTTCGTCACCAGGTTTCCACCCATCGAATAGCCCGCGAAAAAAATCTTCTGGAATCCCTCGGCAATCAACTCCTGCAGCACCGCGCGATAATCCCCGCTCAACCCGCTGTTGTACAGCGTCGGAGTCAACCACTCCGTCCCGCCGCAATTCCGCTGGTTCATGCGCACCGCATGAAATCCGCGCGCGTAGGCCTTATCCGCGATGCCAATCGCGTAGTTCGATTCGCTCGAACCCTCCAGCCCGTGCACCGTCACGATCACCGGCGCATCCTTCCGTTTGCCCGGCTGCCAACTGCACATGCCCTTCACCTGCGTCTCCCCGTCCACGCGAAACAATCGCTCTTCCGGCGGCGGCAGCAAGAACTTCCTCTTCAAGAACGCCCCCGCAATCGTCTGCAAATGCCCGCCGCGCAGCAGCCGGTGCGCCTCAAATTCCCTCAGTTTCTCGGTCATATCTACACTTTACCAGGCCGCGCCCCTTCCCTCACCCGCACTTGCGGGGCAGACTCCGCCTCGGTTTTCCCACGCCTCCAACTTGACCCCTTCCCCCTCTCACCCCTAAAATTATTGTTTACACCGTGATGCTTTGTTTCATTCTATTGAACTCTTCTCCCAGCCCAGCGGCCACCCGCTGGGCTGCGTTGTTTTTGGGCGCATCCGCTCCCGCGCCACTCACTCTCTCGCGAGGTTCTCATGATTGACAATCCCATCACCGAAGGTCTTACATTCGACGACGTCCTGCTCCTCCCGGGCAAATCCTCCATCCTGCCCACCGACGTGGACACCACCACGCATTTCACCCGCAACCTTGCTCTCAACATTCCGCTCTCTTCCGCTGCCATGGACACGGTCACGGAATCGCGCCTGGCCATCGGCATCGCGCGCCAGGGCGGCCTCGGCATCGTCCATCGCAACATGTCTATCGATCGTCAAGCCGAGGAAATCGACCGCGTCAAGCGTTCCGAATCCGGCATGATCGTCGATCCCGTCACCATCTCCCCGGACATCACCATCCGCCAGGCCCTGGAAATCATGAACAAGTACCGCATCTCCGGCCTTCCCGTCACTCGCGGTACGCGCCTCACCGGCATCCTCACCAATCGCGACCTGCGCTTCGAGAAAAATCATAGCCAGCTCGTCGGCCAGGTCATGACCAAGGAGAATCTCGTTACCGTCGCCGTCGGCACCACCCTCGAAGAAGCCGAAAAAATTCTCCAGAAGCACCGCATCGAAAAACTCCTGGTCGTCGATAAAGATTTCAATCTCAAGGGCCTCATCACCGTAAAGGACATCCAGAAAAAACTCGAATATCCCCACGCCGCCAAGGACGACCACGGCCGCCTCTACGTCGGCGCCGCCGTCGGCGCCACCGGCGACTTCCTGGAACGCGCCGTCGAAATGTCCAAGTGCAATGCCGACGTTCTCGCCATCGACACCGCCCACGGCCACACCGAACGCGTCATCGAAGCCATCAAGGCCATTCGCCAGCGCCTCCCCGAAATGCAGCTCATCGCCGGAAACGTGGCCACCTACGAAGGCGCCAAGGAACTCATCTCCCTGGGCATTGACGGCCTAAAAGTCGGCATCGGCCCCGGTTCCATCTGCACCACGCGCATTGTCACCGGCGCGGGCGTTCCGCAGCTCACTGCCGTGATGGAAGCCTTTAAAGCCGCCAAGGGCACCGGCGTCCCCATCATCGCCGATGGCGGCATCAAATATTCCGGAGACATCACCAAGGCCATCGCTGCCGGCGCTTCCTGCGTGATGATCGGCAGCCTCTTCGCCGGCACCGAGGAATCTCCCGGCGAAACCATTCTCTATCAAGGCCGCACCTTCAAGTCTTACCGCGGCATGGGCTCGACCGGCGCCATGGAAGCCGGCTCCGCCGATCGCTATTCCCAGGAAGAAGCAGAGCGCGGCAAGTCCGTGCCCGAAGGCGTCGAAGGGCGCGTCGCCTACAAGGGTCCGCTCAGCGGCCTCACCGATCAACTCGTCGGCGGCCTCAAGAGCGGCATGGGTTACGTTGGCGCGCGCACGCTATCGGAGCTCACCGAGAAGAGCCACTTCGTCCGCATCACCGCCGCCGGCCTCCGCGAAAGCCACGTCCACGACGTCGTCATCACCAAAGAAGCCCCCAACTACCGCATGGAGTAATCTTCGCTTGGGTTTTCTCGGGTTCGCCTTTGTAGTGGCCGACCTTCAGGGCGGTTCTTGGGTTAGCCTCTGTAGGGGCGCAGCACTGCTGCGCCCCATCTCGGCAAGCTGTGATCCCCGGTGTCATCCCGACCGGAGCGACCCGATCTTTCTTTCCCCGCGGTCTTTTGGCGCGTCGGGTCGCGCAGTGGAGGGATCGCGGCATGATTGCCCCACAACAAATTCCCCTGTGCAAACTTGGCCGTCGGCGCCTTGCTTAGCCTGAGCTTCGAAGGGTTGCCGCTTTCCGCTTTCCGCTTTCCGCTTTTCGCTTTTCGTCCTGCGCTTCCCCTCCCCACCAATCTGCAATCCCTCTCCGCTTCGTTTACAATGGAATGGGAAACTAAACTCCTAATGCCCTCTTCCGAACCCTGGCGCAATCCCCGGCCCGCCCCCACCCTCGACGAGGTCCGTGACCGTGTCCCACCCAAATCCATGATTCCCGCTTGGCTCCGCGCCTGGTGGCCCGCCCTGCTTTGGAGTGTCGTTATCTTTACCGCTTCCACGGACTCCTTTTCCTCCGAACACACCGCCAGTGTTTTTGGAACCATTCTGCACTGGTTCGCTCCATCCCTCAGCGCAGCGGCCTTTGACAGCATTCATCACTTCATCCGCAAATCCGCGCATCTCGCCGAATACTTCATCTTCTATTTGCTGCTCTACCGGGGCATTCGCGGCGCGCGCATCGGCTGGCGCTGGTCCTGGGCCTTCGCCGCCTGGTTCATCGCCGCTGCTTACGCTGCCCTCGACGAAATCCATCAATCCTTCGTCGCCTCTCGCGGCGCTTCCGCCTGGGACTCCCTCCTCGACTCCGCCGGCGCCCTCATCGCCCTCCTCGGCCTCTTCCTAATCCACCGCCTCCGCCGCCCCCCCACTGCATGATCGTCCCGCCTTCGAGCGCCGGGAGGCGCACCACAAGTTAGCCCCGTCCGTCAGGGCGGGGATCACGAGAAGAGAGAAACCGGAGCGCCGGAGGTGCGGCACTTCCCTCCTCCGCCTCAGAACCACCCCCTCCAATAATATATTCATTTTTCTCTTGACAACTATCTAACTATCGTGCGATAATGTCTCCCGTAGAGAAGTATGCCTCGCCCTTTTTCCTCCCGCGGGGCTCTTCCCCGCTAATCCAAATTCTCTTTCTGGAGTCCTCTATGTCTGCCAACAACTCCGAAGACCGCGCGTCTTTGTGTGCTTTTGCCTATTCCGATGGCCGTCATTGCCGCATGCTTCGCTCTTCCAGCAAGTCCAAATACTGCCTCCACCACGAACGCAAGCTCCGCCACCTTCGCCAGGCCGACGCCACCGCCAGCGATGTCGCCGCACCCCTTTCACATGATTTCGTCTCCGGCACCTCCCTCAACTACTCTCTCACTCGCCTCTTCTCCGCCATCGCGGACGGTCGGGTTCCACCCAAAACCGCGATCCCCCTGATCAATCTCTCAAAAATCCTCCTGAAGACCATCCCCATGGCCAATCGCGAATATCTCATGGCCTTCCGCGGTTTCGACTGCTGGGACCGCCTGGTGCGCCGCATGTACGGCTACAAAGAACCCTATCCCCCTCCTCCCGACTCTCCCGACGACCCAAGCTCCAGCAAGAATCTCGCTGACTCGCCAACCGGCGACCCCGAAACCACCTAATCCCAACACCGCCCCGAGGCGTTCCGTCGGTCAACCTTGGAGTGCGGGAGCTTGCTCCCGCTTTTCCAATCCAAATCTCTTCTCCCAAACGTAGAATCGTGTGTCGCTGCCTGCATCGCAAAAGCAACGGCGGCCATCGAGTCAAGAATGTCGGTGCACTCCATTCTTGCGCAAGCCATCTCTTTTCAACACTTGCGCGATCAGTCCTTCTAACCCTTCTGCCATCAACACATGCACATCTCTCTCATTCCAAACCACCTATAACCCTTTTCCCTTCCGCACTTACAAGCACCAAATCCGCTAACCTCTTTCTCCTCAGCACTTACGCAAAACCCAATTTCACTTCCCCGCCTCCTCTTCTTGCCTCCCGGTCGCTGGTCGCCGGTCACCTCTCCTCACCGCGCGGTCCAGCCGCCATCAATCAGAATCGTCTCTCCGGTGATCAGCGAGGCCGCCGGTGACGCCAGGAACACCACCGCCCCCGCCACTTCCATCGGCTCTCCGATGCGGTGCAGCGCCGCGATGCGTTCCACCGTATCCGCGCGGAACGCCGCATCCGCCAGCGCGCTCTCCGTCCCCGGCGTGTGAATGAACGTTGGAGCAACGGCATTCACGGTGATGTTGTGCTTGCCCCACTCCACCGCCAGGCACTTCGTCAAATGCGCGATCGCCGCCTTCGTCATGCAATACACCGATTCCGTCGGTAGCGCCGCAAACCCCGCTTGCGAGCTCATGTTGATGATCTTCCCGCTGCGCTGCTCGATCATCACGCGCCCCGCCGCCTGGCTCGCAAAAAAAGTGCCCTTCAAGTTCACCGCCAGCGTCTGGTCGTAATCCTCTTCGCGCACTTCCTCCGCAGGATTTCCCGGCGCAATCCCCGCATTGTTCACCAGGATGTCCAGCCGCCCGAAGTGTTTCACCGTGTCGTCCACGGCGCGAAAAATCTGTTCCATCTTGCTCACGTCCATCTGCAGAGGCAGCGCCTTTCTCCCCATCTTCTGAATTTCCGCCGTCAATCCCGCATCCGCCTTGACGTCACGCAATCCCAGCGCCACGTCCGCGCCTGCGTGCGCCAGCGCTAGCGAAATCGCGCGCCCCAATCCTCGCGCTGCGCCCGTCACCAGCGCCACCTGCCCACTCAGCTCAAATCGCGGATACTCCATCGCGCTTCCTCCCGTCACCAGTTTGTTGTCCCTCGATGCGCAGTGCCTCACGCCTCAAAGGGGTGAGCCACAGACCATCGCCAATGCGACGCCTGAGTATATGCTTTCCCCTTTAATCAAAACAAAACGCCCGCCCCGGTCTCCCGGAGCGGGCGTCGCATCTCATCCAGGGTCCGCCTCGACGCGGACCCTGCCAATCCGTCTTAGCTTTTCGCCGCGACGGCTTCTGCCACCTTGCCCTTCTCTTTCTTTTCCTTTTTCTTGAACTCGTAGCTCACCAGCTCGAGAATCGCCACCTTCGCTCCATCCCCCACGCGATTGCCCGCCTGGATGATGCGCGTGTAGCCGCCCGCGCGGTCCGCGAACTTCGGCGCGATCTCGCTGAACAGCTTCTGTGTCATTGCCGGCGTCATCAGGTACGCCGCGGCCTGCCGCCGCGCCGCCAGTGTGTCTTTCTTCCCGAGCGTGATGATCTTCTCCGCCACCGGCCGCGTCGCCTTCGCGCGCGTCAGCGTCGTCTTGATGCGCCCGTGTTCAAACAGGTTGGTGACCAGGTTGCGCAGCGTCGCGCGGCGATGCCACGGATTGCGCCCCAGTTTCGATCCCGACTTCAGGTGTCTCATCGTCTCTTCCTTGTCATCAGAGCCGGAGCTTTACCTCCGGCCTCCTCATTAGGGGGTCGGAGCTTTAGCTCCGACATTTCGCCCCTGCTTGAACCGGGCTTTAGCCCCTGAGGTATTCCGGTTCACTGATAACCGACAACTGTGAACTGAAAACTCCCTCTACAGCCCCACCGTGTCTTCCGAAGTCGTCGGCGGCATCGCCGTCTGGCTCGGCAGCGGCGGCCAGATGATCCGGCCGTGCTCGTCGAACTTCATGCCCAGGCCAAGTCCCATCTTCACCAGAATGTCCTTGATCTCGTTCAGGGACTTCCGGCCGAAGTTCTTGGTCTTCAGCATTTCGTTCTCGCTCTTCTGCACCAGTTCGCGAATCGTCTGGATGTTGGCGTTCTTCAGGCAGTTGTAGCTGCGCACCGAAAGCTCCAGCTCTTCCACGGAGCGGTCCAGGTGCTCCAGCCGCGGATCGTGCACGATGTCCTGCGGCATTTCCACGTTTTCCACCGGCTCCTCGAAGTTGATGAAGATGCTCATGTGGTCCTTCACCAGCTTGGCCGCCAAACCAATCGCGTCCTGCGGCGTGATCGCGCCGTTGGTCCACACTTCCATCATCAGCTTCTCGTAGTCCGTCATCTGTCCGAGCCGCGCCGCTTCCACGGAGTAGTTCACTTTGCGCACCGGCGAGTGCACGCTGTCCACCGGAATGTAGCCGATGGGCAAGTCTTCGTCGTAGTTGCGGTCCGCCGCCACGTAGCCGCGCCCGTTCTTCACGCGCATTTCGATCTGCAGCTTCCCACCCTCGCTGACCGTGGCGAGGTACACGCTCTTGTCGAGCACGGCGAAGTCCGCGTCTTCCTCGATCTGCGCGCTCGTCACCACTCCCGGCTGCTCCACGTTCACGTAGATGGTCTTCGGCAGGTCGGTGTTCAGCTTGATGGGCACCTGCTTCAGGTTCAGGATGATGTCCGTGGCGTCTTCCACTACTCCGGGAATCGAAGAAAATTCGTGCAGCACGCCTTCGATCTTCACCGCGGTGATTGCCGCGCCCTCGATCGAGCTCAACAGCGCGCGCCGCAACGCGTTTCCTACCGTGGTACCCCAGCCCCGTTCAAACGGCTGTGCCGAAAACCGGCCGTACCGCTCCGTCAGCGATTCCAGTTCGGACGCAAGACGCTTGGGTTTCTGAAATCCCTTCCACATCGTGTTCCTTCCTTCCGTGACCGACGTCGCCGGCCACTCAAACCTTTACCCTTCCCTCGACCGCTTTTACCGCCAACCCTGCAGGGTGCTCAGCACTCAGTTCTCAGTAATCAGTTCTAAGTCCCAAGCTCCAAATCATAGGCCTCAATTCATCAGTTCAAATCCATCAGTTCGATGTCATCAGTTCCAGGTCGTAAGCCCCGAATCGTCAGTCCTAATTCATCAGCAAGCGGTCCTAAACTGAAAACTGACAACTTAAAACTTACTCACTTCGAGTATAGTTCGACGATCAGTTGCTCGTTGATCGGCGGCGTCTGCACGTCGTCGCGTTTCGGCAGGGCCACCACCTTGGCCTTGAAGTGCTCGCGTTCCTGCTCCAGCCACGGCACCAGGCTCTGGCTCTGCGCCACGTTGCGCGCTTCCAGCACCATGGCGTTCTGGTGCATCTTTTCCTTGATGGCGATCTCTTCGCCCACGTTCACCTGGTACGACGGGATGTTCACCTTCTTCCCGTTTATCCGCACGTGTCCGTGCAGCACCAGTTGCCGCGCCTGCGAACGCGAAGAGGCCAGGCCCGCGCGCCAGACCGTGTTGTCCAGTCGGCGTTCCAGCATGATGATGAGGTTTTCGCCCGTGGGCCCCTTGGCGCGCTCCGATTTCTCGAAGTAATTGCGGAACTGCCGCTCCAGCAAGCCGTACGTGCGCTTGACCTTCTGTTTTTCGCGAAGCTGCAGGCCGTAGCCCGCAATCTTCGCGCGCCGCGATTGTCCGTGCTGACCCGGCACGAAGTTGCGCTTCTCAATCGCACACTTGTCCGTGAAGCACCGCAATCCTTTTAGAAATAGTTTCTGCCCTTCCCTACGGCATAGGCGGCAGACTGCATCTCGGTGTCTTGCCAACTTCTGTTCTCCCTTCGCGAAACTCTTCTCAGTTCTAAGTTATAAGTTCTCAGTCCTAAATAAAGCATCCGAAACCTAATAACTCAGAACCATCAAGAACCTTCTACTAGAAGCTGCCCGCCTCGGAAGGCGGCCGCTACAAAACCTTGCTCGTCCCCACTCTCGACTGCCCAAAACCTCGAGAACCTTGGATCTTCAGTTCCGACTTATTACTTACAACTGAAAACTTAGAACTGCTTCAAACGCGGCGTCGCTTTGGCGGACGGCAGCCGTTGTGCGGGATCGGCGTGACGTCGCGCAGGACCACAATGTGCAATCCCGCCGCCGCTAGCGCGCGCACCGCCGATTCCCGGCCGGAGCCCGGACCCTTCACCTTCACTTCCACGCTCTTCATCCCGTACTGGTCGCGCGCCGTGCCCGCGGCAGACAAGGAAGCCTGCTGCGCCGCGTACGGCGTGCCTTTGCGCGACCCTTTGAAACCGATCGCCCCGGCCGATGACGCGCACAACACCCGCCCGTCCGGATCCGCAATGGTGATTTGCGTGTTGTTGAAGGACGCGGCCACGTGCACGATGCCGTGCGGCACGGTGCGCTTCTCGCGCTTCTTCTTGAACTCTTTCTTCTTCTTGCTCGCTGCGGGTTTCGCCGGCGTTGCTGTTGCGTCCGGCACCGCGTTTTTCAGTTCTTTTGCCACGTTTCGCTCCGTAAAGTAATCAGTTATCAGTTGTAAGTTTTAAGTGATGCGTAAGTTCATTGCGCTTACCGCTTCAAACTCAAAACTCACTTCTCTTCTAGCGTCGAATCTCTAACTTCTAACCTCTAGCCTTTCTTGCCCTTGATCTGCTTCTTGCCGGCAACCGCGCCGCGCCGCGGGCCCTTCCGCGTCCGCGCATTCGTGTGCGTGCGCTGCCCGCGCACCGGCAGGTTGCGCCGGTGGCGAATTCCGCGGTACGCCTGCACTTCGATCAGCCGGCGAATGTTCATCTGGATCTCTTTGCGGAGATCTCCTTCCACGCGCCCTTCCTGCTCGATGACCGTGCGGATGCGGTTGACTTCGTCTTCCGTCAGGTCGCGGATCTTCTTCGTGAAATCCACATTGGCCTTTTCGGAAATATTCTTCGCGCGCACCTGCCCGATGCCGTAGATCGAGGTCAGTCCGACCCACAAGCGCTTCTGCGGCGGAAGATCAACACCAGCGATACGTGCCATGATTTCTCCAGTTCTTTCAAAAACTCTCGCGTGCTCGCTTCAAGTATTAAGTTCTAAGTTTTAAGTTCTAAGTGAAACCCAAGCCTTACTTAATACTTATAACTTATCACTTATAACTGCCTCATCCCTGCCGCTGCTTGTGCTTCGGGTTCACGCAAATCACCCGAACCACCCCGCGGCGATGGATCACCTTGCACTTGTCACAAATCTTTTTCACGCTTGCCCGTACCTTCATGATTCTGACTCCTCGCCCAAAAGTGATAAGTCTTAAGTTCTAAGTTTTAAGTTCTAAGTTCTAAGTCTTTAGTTCTTCCTCTTCCTTCTTTACTTACTACTTAAAACTTATAACTGAAAACTCTTCTAAGACGCCGCCAAACTCTGCCGCTACTTATACCGGTAGACGATCCGGCCGCGCGTCAAATCGTACGGCGAAAGCTCCACCGCCACCTTGTCGCCCGCGAGAATCCGGATGAAATTCTTGCGCATCTTCCCGGAGACATGCGCCAGAACCTGGTGCTTGTTCTCCAGCTCGACGCGGAACATCGCGTTCGGCAACGGCTCAATCACCGTCGCCATTACTTCGATGGCATCCTCCTTCGGATTTCCGGAGTCGCCCTTCTCTTTTTTCTCGTACGGCTGCTTCGCCATAGGTCCCTATTTACAACTCCTGCTTCACGGTTACGAGTTATCAGTTCTAAGTCTTAAGTAAAACCAAATTCACTTAGCACTTAAAACTTGCAACCTGAAACTTGTTTCCCTTTCGCTTCCAAGTCTTCGGTCCCAAGTCATAAGCAAAGCCCGCTTTACTTACTACTTAAAACCTACAACTCAAAACCTTGTTTGCTGCCGCGTACCCAGTTCCAAGATCAAAGTTCCAAGCAATCCCGTCTTACTTCTTACTGAAAACTGACAACTGAAAACTTTCTACTTCTCCCCCCACGCCGGCCCGGTCATCTCTCTCGGCCGCGTCAGAATCCACGGGCCGTTCGCCGTGACCGCCACGGTGTGCTCGAAATGCGCCGAAGGACTTCCATCGGCTGTTTCCGCCACCCACTCGCCGCGCATCGCAATTTCCGGGCGGCCGGCGTTCACCATCGGTTCGACGGCGATCACCATGCCTTCCTGCAAGCGCGCCCCGCGTCCCGGCTCGCCGTAGTTCGGCAGGTTCGGCTCGTCATGCATCTTCGTGCCGATGCCGTGCCCCACGAACTCCCGCACCACTGAATACCCGTGCTGCTCGACCCAACTCTGCACCGCGTGTCCCACGTCGCCCAGCCTATTCCCCGGACGCATCTTGTCGATCGCGCGGTCCAGCGCTTCGCGGGTCACATCCAGGAGCTTCCGCAGCTCCGGGCTGATCTTCCCCACCGGCACGGTCACCGCCGAATCGCCGTAATACCCGTCCACTTCCATGCCGAAGTCCAGCGACACGATGTCGCCTTCGCGCAATTTCCGCTTCGGCGACGGTATCCCGTGAACGATCTCGCTGTTCACCGACGTGCACAACACGCAGGGATACCCGCGATACCCTTTGAACGCCGGCCGCCCCGGCCCTTTGGCGATGATCTCCTCGGCGCTCTTCTCGAGGTCCATCGTCGTCAGCCCCGGCTGCACCTGCGCCCGGAGCGCGGTCAAAACTTCGTGAACCAGTTGGCCCGCGCGATACATCTTTTCGAGTTCGGTGGCGCTGCGTAATTGAATCGCCATTTCCTTACCGCACTCCGCCGATCCCTTCCAGGCTCTCGAACATCCGCTGCTTCACTTCCTCGAAGCTCTTGTCCGCGTCGATGTCCTGCAGAAACCCCAACCGCCGGTAATACTGCACCAGGGGCGAGGTCTGCTTCTCGTACGCGTGCAAGCGCTCGCGGATCACTTCTTCGCGATCGTCCGGCCGCTGAAACAACTCGCCGCCGTCGTTATCGCAAATCCCTTCGACCTTGGGCGGGCGCTCGTAAATATTGTAAATCTCGCCGCCCACCTTGCAGGTCCTCCGCCCGGCCAACCGCCGCATCAGCACCGACGATCCGATCACCATGTGCAGCACGTGCGGTTGCTTGAGCCCATGCTGCTTCAGCAACTCACCCAGATACTTCGCCTGGGTCACCGTCCGCGGAAAACCGTCGAACACAAATCCGTGGCTGCAATCCGGCCGCTCGATGCGTTCCGCGACCATCTTCAGCACCAGCGAGTCCGGCACCAACTCGCCTCGCTCCATGATCGGCTTGGCCTTCATGCCGAGCGTTGTACCCTTGCTGACATGCTCCCGCAACATGTCGCCGGTCGAAAGATGCGGTATGCCGTACGCCTTGGCCAGCTCTTTCGCCTGGGTACCTTTTCCCGATCCCGGGGGCCCCAAAAAAATGACCGCGCGGTCGAGCTTTGCATCGGAACGCTCTTCCAGCGCCACGGTTCGTCTCCCTTAACGACGGCCGCGCAGACGTCCCTTTCGCGCAAAGCCCTCGTAGTTGCGCATGACGAGCTGCGCCTCAAGTTGCTGCACCGTGTCCATCGCCACGCCCACCACAATCAGGAGCGAAGTGCCGCCAAAATAAAAAGTCACGCCCAGCCCGTTCAAAATCCATTGCGGCCAATGGTCAAACCAGTTGCCGCCCATCCACCACGGCAGGTGATTCAGGTGAATGCCCGCAATCATCCATTCGGGCAAGATGCAGACGATGGCGAGATACACCGCGCCGATAAACGTCAGCCGCTTCAGGATCAGGCTTACGTATTCCGAAGTGGTGCGCCCCGGGCGTATCCCGGGAATGAACCCGCCGTTCTTGCGCATATTGTCCGCAAGCTCCGTCGGATTGAAGACGATGCCCACGTAGAAAAACGCGAACACGATGATCAGCGTTATGTAGATCGCGGTGTATAGCGGTTCTCCCCAGCGCAGCGTGTTCGCAATCGTCTTTACGAACGGCCAGCGCGTGCCCAGCATCAGCCCGGCCGTGGCCGGGAACGCCAGCAGTGAACTCGCGAAAATCGGCGGAATCACGCCGCCGGAATTCACGCGCAGCGGCAGATACGTGGATTGCCCGCCCATCATGCGGCGGCCCACCACGCGCTTGGCATACTGCACCGGAATGCGGCGCTGCGCCCCTTCCACGAAAACGATGAACGCCACCACGGCAACCATCAATGCGAGGAGCCCCACAATCACCAGCGGCGTGAACGGGCCCCAATACAGCGTTCTGACCTTGTCGTAGAGATCACCGATGGCGCGCGGCAAGCCCACCACGATGCCCACGAAAATGATCAGCGACATCCCGTTGCCGATGCCGCGCTCGCTGATCTGCTCGCCCAGCCACATGATGAACGCCGAACCGGTGGTCAGCGTGAGGATGGTCATGAGCACGAATGCCGGGCCCGGGTGATACACCAGCGACTGGCCGCTAAGCGCTTGCGATTGCAGCGTGCTGGCGATCGTGGACGATTGGATGACGCTCAACGCGATCGTCAAGTAGCGCGTGTACTGCGTGATCTTCCGCCGGCCCAGCTCGCCTTCCTTCTGCAACCTCTCCAGGTACGGGAACACCACGGTCATCAACTGCAGGATGATGGATGAGGTGATGTACGGCATGATGCCCAGCGCGAAAATCGTCAGCCGCCGGAAGTTGCCGCCGCTGAACAGGTCGAAAATTCCCAGCACCGACCCGGCCGACTGCTTGAAGAGTTCTTCCAGCACGCTGGTGTTAATGCCGGGCGTCGGGATGTGCGCGCCTAGGCGGTACACCGCCAGCAGCCCGAGCGTAAAGAACAGCCGGTTCCGCAGATCCTCGATGCGGAAGAGATTCGCGAATGCATTCAAGAAACGATTCATACCGGTTCCTCGGGAAACCCGATTACGCTACCACCTCAAACGTGCCACCGGCCTTGGCGATCTTCTCCTTGGCCGAGGCGCTGAATGCGTGGGCGTGAATGGTGAGCTTGGTCTTCAGCTCGCCGTCGCCCAAAACCTTGATGGGATCCGTGGCGCGGCGCACAAAGCCGTGCGCGCGCAGCAACTCCGGCGTCACCGTCTCGCCCGCGGGAAATACGTTGAGTTCCTCGAGGTTGACGATGGAATACTGCACGCCGAACGGATTGTGGAACCCGCGCTTCGGAATGCGCCGGTGCAACGGCATCTGCCCGCCTTCAAAACCGCGCCGCCGCGAATAGCCGCGCCGCGATTTCTGCCCCTTGTTGCCCTTTCCGGACGTCCTGCCGAGCTTCGAACCGATGCCGCGGCCCACGCGCACCTTGCGCTGGCGCGAGCCCTTGGCCGGCCCGAGGGTCGACAGTGAAACCGTGTTGTGTTCTTTCTTGCCCTTGTCTGCCATGAATTACTCCACCACTTCCACGAGGTGCCGCACTTTGTGAATCATGCCCCGGATCGCCGGCGAATTTTCCCGCTCGACCACCTGATGCATGCGGCGCAAGCCCAATCCGCGAATCGTCGCGCGCATATCGTCGGTGCAACTGATGAAGCTGCGCACCCACTTGATCTTTACCGTTGCGGCGCTCTTCGCGCCTTTCTTTTCGCCTGCCATGAATTATTCCCCTGCCGCCTTCTCGACCTTCTCGGCCTTGGGCGGCTTCCCGCTCACTTCCTCGATGGTCTTCGAGCGCGTTTCGGCCACTTGCCCGACATCCTTCAAGCTCAGCAGCGCCGCAAAGGTGGCCTTGACGACGTTGTGCGGGTTGGACGTGCCCAGCGACTTCGTGAGCACGTTGGTGATGCCCGCAACCTGCATCACCTTGCGTACCGGGCCGCCGGCAATCACGCCGGTGCCTTCCGACGCGGGCTTCAGCAGCACCTGCGCCGAGCCATACCACCCGGTGACCTGGTGCGGAATGGTGGTGCCCTTCATATTCAGCTTGATCAGATTCTTCTTGGCCTGCTCGATGCCCTTCTTGATGGCCATGGGCACTTCGCGGGCCTTGCCCATTCCGAAGCCCGCGTGGCCGCGGCTGTCGCCCACAACGACCAGGGCCGAGAAGCTCAGGTTCTTGCCGCCCTTCACCACTTTGGTGACGCGGTTGATCGCCACGACGTCATCCTTCAAGTCGGAAAGATTCACGTCCATGACGCGCCGCACTGCCAAACTATCCCGCAAAATTTGCTTCGACATAAGTTAGAACTGTAACCCCGCTTCCCGCGCCGCATCCGCGAGCGCCTTGACGCGGCCGTGGTACTTATAACCGCCGCGGTCGAACACCACCTTCACCACTCCCGCCGCCTTGGCGCGCTCGGCGATGATTTTGCCGACGGCCTTGGCCGAGGCGATGTTGCCTCCGCCCTTGAGGCCCTTCTTCACTTCTTTATCGATCGAGCTGGCCGAAACCAGCGTGTGGCTGCTGCGATCGTCAATCACTTGCGCGTAAATGTGCCCGACGGAACGGTACACGCTCAATCGCGGGCGCTCCGCTGTGCCAGACACCTTTGTGCGCACGCGCGCATGCACCCTCTGGCGCTGCTCATCCCGGGACAACTTGCGAACTGGTACCGATGCCACTGTCGTTTCTCCCTTACAGTTTTAAGCTATAAGTTCTAAGTTTGAAGTAACCCACTCCGAACCTATGAACTCAAAACTGAAAAACTTGTCACCCGCTGCCAGACCATACGTCCCAAGTTTCACGTCAGTATTTCTTTGCTGATAACTGAAAACTTAAAACTCGCTACGCGGCTGCTCCTGCTTTCGCGCCGGCCTTGCCCGCCTTCTTCTTCAATCTCTCGCCGGTGATGCGGACGCCCTTCTGCTTGTACGGATCCGGCGGACGCAGCGAGCGGATGTCCGCGGCCACCTGGCCGACCTGCGCTTTGTCCGCGCCGCTCACCACGATGTGCGTCTGCTTTTCGATCGAAATCTGAATGCCCTCGGGAATCGGAAACTCGATGGGGTGTGACTTCCCCAGCGCGAACGCCACCATCTTGCCCTTTAGTTCGGCGCGGTAACCGACACCCACGATGTCCAATTCTTTCTTGAAGCCCTGGGTGACGCCACGAACCGCGTTGGCCAGCAGCGCGCGCGCCAGGCCGTGCAATGCGCGATGTTCTTCACTATCGCGGATTGCCGTAAGCACGCCGTCTTTTTGCTCCAGCTTGATCTGGCGCGGCACCAGCACGAAGAGTTTCCCCTTGGGGCCTTGCACTTCCACTTTGCCGCCGCCGGTATTAATCTTCACGCCTGCCGGCACGGGAATCGGTTTGCGACCAATACGTGACATCGTCGTCTATCCCCTTCTCTCAATCGTGCGCGCGTTCTCTCGCACGCCTTACCACACTTCGCACAAAATCTCGCCGCCCAACTTGGCCTTGCGCGCGGAGCGCCCGGTCATCAAACCCTTCGGCGTGGTCAGAATGCTGATGCCCAGCCCGCCAACCACCGGCTGAATGTCGCCGGCGCCCAGATAGCGGCGCTGGCCGGGCTTGGAGATGCGCTTCATCCCGGTGATCACGCTGCGGCGGTCCGGCGTGTACTTCAGGAACACCCGGAGGATTTTGTGCGTCTTGTTTTCGTCCACCATCTTGTAGGTCGAGATGTAACCCTCTTCCTTCAGGATGCGGGCGATCTCGGTCTTCAACTTGGAGACCGGAACGTCCACGCGCTGGTGCTTCGCCGCCGTGGCGTTGCGCAGTCGCGTCAGAAAATCGGCAATCGGATCCGTCTGCATAGTTCTCCTACCAGCTTGATTTCACGACTCCCGGGATCTCTCCCTTGAGCGCCATGCCGCGGAAACAGATGCGGCACATTTGGAATTTGCGGATGTAGCCGCGCGCGCGGCCGCAGCAACGGCAGCGGTTGCGCACGCGCACCTTGAACTTGGGCTTCTTGAGCGTCTTGGCGATTTTTGCGGTGCGTGCCATTTATTGTGCGGCTCCTTTTTCGCGCAAGGGAAAACCCAGCCCCTTGAGCAGTTCGCGGCCCTCTTCATCGTTGTGGGCCGTGGTGGTCAACGTAATGTTCATGCCCTTGATCTTGTCCACGCGCGTGTAGTCGATTTCCGGGAACACCAGCTGGTCCTTCAGACCCAGGGTGTAATTGCCGCGGCCGTCGAAGGCGTTCGAGGGCAATCCGCGGAAGTCGCGCACGCGGGGCAGCACCACGTTGCACAGCCGGTCGAGGAATTCGTACATCTTTTCCCCGCGCAGCGTCACCGCGCAGCCGATGGGCATGCCCTTGCGAATTTTGAAATTCGCGATGGACTTCTTCGCCCGCGTGATCATGGCTTTCTGGCCAGTGATCTGCCCGAGCTCCACGGCCGCGGTGTCCAGCAGCTTGACGTTCTGGCTGGCCTCGCCGAGACCTATGTTGACGGTGATCTTGGAAACTTTCGGCACCGCCATGATGTTCTTCCAGCCAAAACGCTTCATCAGCGCCGGCACCGTCTCCTTGCTGTACTTTTCATGCAATCGGCTCTTCATGTCCTGTTCCCGGAGTCCTAAGTTCTAAGTCATAAGTTCTAAGTAAGACCAACAAACCTATGCTCAAAACTGACGACTCAATACTCTTTTTCTTCCTTCCAGCGGCCCGCCTCAGAAGGCGGCCGCTACAAAACTGTTTGCTTACTTCCGGTCCGAAACTTAAAACTGAAAACTTACAACTGAAAACTTTTCACCTGTCCAGCGTGGCGCCGCAACGCTTGCATGCGCGCACCTTGGCGCCGGACGGCAGCGTCTGGTGGCCGATGCGCGCGTGCTTCTTCCTTCTCCACGATTCCGCCCTTGATGTTCTTGGCCGGGTTGGGCCGCGTGTGGCGCTTGATGATGTTGGCGTGCTCCACGATCAGCGTGTTTTTCCGCGGATTGACGGAAAGGACGCGACCGCTCTTGCCGGCATCGCGGCCGCTCAGCACGCGCACGGTGTCGCCCTTGCGGATGCTGATGGTGAAGCGTTTGATCCTGCCTTCTGTGCGTGCCATCGCTTACCAGACCTCCGGAGCCAGCGATACGATCTTGGTGAACTTCTTCTCGCGCAGCTCTCTGGCCACCGGACCAAATACGCGCGTCCCCACGGGCTCGCCGGTATCGTTGATGAGCACCGCGGCGTTGTCGTCGAAGCGAATGTACGTGCCGTCCTTGCGGCGGTGTTCCTTGCGCATGCGCACGATCACGCACTTCACAACCTTGCCTTCCTTGATCTGGCTTTCCGGCGTCGCTTCCTTCACTGACGCGGTGACAATGTCACCCAGCCCAGCCTTCAATCCCGCGTCGCCACCGAGGGGGAGAATGCACATGAGCTTCCGCGCTCCGGAATTGTCGGCCACCGTCAGCCAGGTTCGCATCATAATCATGTTTGCGCTCCTGTCCCCTTACTCCGCCGACGCCTTGCGGGTCAGCACTTCCTTCAAACGCCAGCGCTTCAGGCGCGAGAGCGGCCGGGCGGACACGATGGTGACGGTGTCACCCTGCTTGGCTTCGCGCTTTTCATCGTGCGCGTAGAACTTCTTCGAGATGCGCACCACGCGGCGGTACTTGGGGTGCTGCACCAGCCGCTGCACCTCGACCACA
The DNA here is from genome assembly GCA_049522075.1 of Candidatus Acidiferrum sp. Classification (GTDB taxonomy): domain Bacteria; phylum Acidobacteriota; class Terriglobia; order Acidiferrales; family UBA7541; genus Acidiferrum. Next base: position 6,946 of record JBEKOE010000041.1, on the reverse strand, counting down.
ATCGTTTTTTCCATCTTCGCGCTGGTAACCTTGCCGACGAGTTCGGTCTTCTTGCCGCGCTCGGCCACCGGTGCGCTCTGCGTTTCCGTTGTCATTACGCCTTACCTGCCTTCGCCGGCTTTGCCCCGGCGGTCAACTCCTGATGGCGCAGGAGGGTTTTCACCCGCGCCAGATCCTTCTTGGCTTCGCGGAGCCGCTTGAGCGCTTCCGCCTGGCCCGTCCCTAGCTGAAACCTCAGGCGGAAAATCTGCTCCGCCAGATCCTTTTCGCGCGCCTGCAATTCGGTCACGCCTTCTTCGCGGATTTTTTCGATTCGCCGCGGCATGGCTAAATTCCTCCCGTGCGAGAGACGAATTTCGTCGGAATGGGCAGCTTGTGCGCCGCCAGCCCCAGCGCTTCGCGCGCCGTCGCTTCGTCGATTCCCGCCATTTCAAACATGATCCGTCCGGGCTTCACCACCGCCACCCAGCGTTCCGGAGCGCCTTTGCCCTTGCCCATGCGGGTTTCCGCGGGCTTCTTGGTGAACGGCTTGTCCGGGAAAATGCGGATCCACAGCTTGCCGCCGCGCTTGATGAAGCGTGTGATGGCCACACGCGACGCTTCGATCTGGCGGTCGGTGATCCAAGCGTTTTCCATAGCCTTCAGGCCGTACTCCCCGAAGGACAATGTGCCGCCACGCCAGGCCTTGCCTTTACGGCGGCCGCGCTGCTGCTTTCTGTACTTCACCTTCTTCGGCATCAACATCGTTGTCTTCTCGCTTCCCTAGTCCTTCCAGTTTTCAGTCATAAGTTCTCAGTTCTCAGTAAAGCATCCAGAACTTAACCTATGACCGGCCCGCCTCAGAAGGCGCGGCTACAATTCCTCTCCACTTCGCTCCAGCAGCTCTGAGTCCCCAGTACGGCATTCCGAACTGATTACTTAGAACTGAAAACCAAAAACTTCCTTACGCGGCCCGCCCCAGCGAATCATCCCGGATGCAATCAGCGCATCCCGGCTGGCGGGCCCTACATCTTTAGACTTCGTTGCAAGTTCTAAGCACATGTTTCCGAAACTGATTACTTAGAGCTTACAACTTAAAACTCTCTTCACGCGGCGGCAACGGCCGCGGGCTTATCGTCCGTGCGCTTGGTGCGCTGGGGAACGTTTTCTCCCTGGTAGATCCAGCACTTCACGCCGATCACGCCGTAGGTGGTGTTCGCCTCGGCGGTGCCGTAATCGATGTCCGCGCGCAACGTTTGCAGCGGCAGCCGGCCCTGCAGGTACCATTCCTTGCGCGCAATTTCCGCGCCGTTCAAACGCCCGGCCACACGCACCTTGATGCCCTTGCAGCCGAAACGCAGCGCCGAATCCACGGCCTTGCGCATCGCGCGGCGGAAGGCCACGCGCTTCTCCAGTTGCAGCGCAATCGATTCCGCCACGAGCTGCGCGTCGAGCTCCGGCCGGTGCACTTCCACGATGTCAATGTGCACTTCGCGCTTGGTGCGTTTGCTGACTTCCTGCTTCAGCTTGTCAATTTCCGCGCCCTTGCGACCGATGATGATTCCCGGACGGGCAGTGGCAATGCGCACCACCAGTTTGTTGGCCGCGCGCTCGATATCGATGGAGCTGATACCGGCGCTCTTCAGGCGCGCCTTCAATTCGCGGCGCAGCTTCACATCCTCGTGCAGCAGCTCCGCGTAATCGCGGTCCGCATACCAGCGCGACTTCCAGGGCTTGTTGTAGCCCAGGCGAAACCCGTACGGGTGCGTTTTCTGTCCCATTACTTCTTTCCCTTCTTCCGGGGAGACTGCTTCCCGGTTAAGGCCTTGCGAACGCGGCGCGCGGTGCCCCGAACGCCCTTCTGCGCTTCAGCTTCGGCGATGTTCGCGGCCACGCGTTCCGCGGCGGCCACGTGATGCTCGCTCACGCCCACCCAGATGTGCGCGGTGCGTTTCTGGTAGCGGAACGCGCGGCCCATGGGCGCGGGGCGCAAACGCTTCCAGCGCGCGCCTTCGTTCACGAAACACTGGCTCACGTAAAGCTGGTCGACGTCGAGCGGCGAGCCGGAATCTTCCGCCTTGCGCTCGGCATTGGAGATGGCGCTGCGCAGCACCTTCTCAATGTGCTTGGCGGCGCGCTTGGGCGTAAAGCGCAGCGACTGCAGCGCATCTTGCGCCTTCTGCCCGCGAATCAAATCGATGACCAAACGCGCCTTCTGCGGCGACATGCGCACATGGCGCGCGATCGCGTGAGCTTCGATGGAGCCGGGTTGTGTCAGTACGTTGGCCATGGTTTATGCCTTCGGCGCTGGTGCTGCTGCTGGTGCCGCGCCGCCTCCCGCTCCTGCCGCTGCTCCCGGCGCTCCTGCTCCCGGAACCAGACCGGCGGCCCTTTCGAGCGCCGCCTTGACCGCGTGGCCCTTGAAGCTGCGCGTCGGCGCAAATTCCCCGAGCTTGTGGCCGATCATCTGTTCAGTCACATACACAGGAATGAACTTCTTGCCGTTGTGCACGGCGATCGTGTGGCCAATCATGTCCGGCACGATCGTGGAGCGCCGCGACCACGTCTTCACAACCTTCTTCTCGTTGCGCGCGTTCAGTGCTTCCACCTTCTCTTTCAGGTGGCCATCCACGAACGGCCCCTTCTTCAGTGAGCGTGCCATTGCTTGCTTATTCCTCCACGCGGCGCAAACGCCCCCACGGGGCGTGCCGCATCTTCTTAAACCCTCGCACCGGGCCAGGCACACGGTGCGACCTCGGGCAGAACGGGCAAACAAAGCGCGTGCCCAGCGCGTTCGGAATGCGTTCCACAATCACCGCCCAGCCCGGCTTGCACAGCTTGTACAGCACCGGTTCGGCTGGCGCCACCAGCTTGGCCGCGGGTCTGGCCACGGGTTTCGATGCCGCCCGCTTGACGGCGCGTTTCACAGGGCGCGTCCGGCGTCCTGCAGTTCGTGTTGGTCGTGTCGCTCGCATGTTCTCGCCTCCTCGGCCCGTTCTGCCATCACAAGCCAGGAATTGCGTCCATTGCTCGTTTTACCTTGGGCGCTCTCGTTCAGGATCGCACCCTGTTCTGCACTACTTCTGTTCTGCCCCTCTCCGTTCAGAAAACCTGGAACGGAGAACCTACAGTTAGAAACTTCAGTTCCTACTTCCGCCGCTGGACGATCATGCGGTCGGTGCGCTTGTTGCCGCGCGTCTTCTTGCCCAACGTCGGGAACGCCCAAGGCGTTTGCGGGTGATTGCCCTTGACGCGGCCTTCACCGCCGCCGTGCGGGTGATCCACGGGGTTCATGGCCACGCCGCGAACCGTTGGCTTGATCCCGCGCCACCGCGTGCGCCCGGCCTTGCCGTAAGTTTCGTTCTCGTGGTCCAGATTGCCGACCTGGCCCACCGTCGCCTTGCAATCGATGGAGAACTTGCGAACTTCGCCGGAAGGCATCTTCACCAGCGCGAGATCGCCTTCCTTGCTGAGCAACTGCGCCGAAGCTCCGGCGGTGCGCACTGCCTGGCCGCCGCGGCCGGGATACAGCTCCAGGTTGTGCACCATCGTGCCGGGAGGGATGTTGCGGATCTTCAGGGCATTACCGGGAAGAATGTCCGCGGCCTCGCCCGTCGAAACGGTGGCGCCTACTTCCAGTCCCACGGGATGCAAGATGTAGCGCTTCTCGCCGTCCGCATAGTTCAGCAGGGCGATGTTGGCGCTGCGATTGGGATCGTATTCGATGGCGACGACCTTGGCGGGCACGCCTTCTTTATCGCGACGGAAATCAACGGTGCGGTACTGCCGCTTGTGGCCGCCGCCGCGGTGCCACACCACGATTTCGCCCTGGTTGTTGCGGCCGCCGGAGCGCTTTTTCGGCTCGAGCAGCTGCTTTTCCGGCGTCTGCTTGGTGATATGGCTCTTGTCCACCACCGTTATGAAGCGGCGTGACGCCGTATATGGATTAAAGCTCTTGAGTCCCATCTCTGCCTCTATCTTCCAAATCTTCCCGCCACCGTGGCGGACTTCCCAACAGCTCCCAGGTCTACAGATTCTCGGCGTACTCGATCATCTTTTGGCCTTCAGCGAGCTTGACGTACGCTTTCTTCCAATCGCGGCGATAACCTTCGTTCTGGCCGCGGCGGCGCATCTTGCCGTGAAAATTGGCGGTGCGCACAGCGGCCACTTTCACCTTGAAGATCTGCTGCACGGCTTCCTTGATTTCGGTCTTGGTGGCGGCCGCGGAAACTTCAAACACCACGGTGTGCTGCAATTCCTTCACGCCGAGTCCCTTTTCCGTGATGATGGGACGCCGGATAATCTGATAGTGGGGGGCTGCCATGGCTTACTCCTTCCCCTTCTTGCGGGCCGGCTTTTTCGCCGCCGCGGGCTTCTTCGCTGCAGGCTTCGCAGCCGCCTTGGGCGCCGCTTCCTTTTTCGGGGCGGGCGCGGGCGCGATCGTTTCCACCTGTGGCGCTTCGATGGGCTGGCGACCCGGATCGAGCGTGTGGCTCAAACGGGCAATCGCATCCTTGGAAACCACCAGACGATCGTGACGCAGCACATCGTAGGGCTGCAGCGCGTTGCTCGCGGAAAGCTTCACGCCTTCCAGGTTGCGGCTGGCAAGTTCCAGATTGCGGTTTTCGCCGTGCGCCACAAGCAGCGCGGTCTTCTCGGCATTCAGCTTTTCGAGCGCGGTGCGCAGCGTCTTGGTCTTGTGCGTATCCAGCGACCACGCATCCACGATCGTCAGTTTCTCTTCCGCCAGCTTCGCAGAGAGCGCCGAACGCAGCGCGCCGAGCAACATCTTCTTCGGCAGCGCGTACGCATACGACCGCGGCTTGGGGCCGTGCACCGTGCCGCCATGGCGCCAGAGAGGCGAACGGATCGAGCCCACGCGGGCGCGGCCGGTGCCTTTTTGCCGCCAGAGCTTGCGGCCGGCGCCGCTGACCTCGCTCTTTTCCTTGGTCTTGGCTGTGCCGCTGCGGAGCCCGTTGAGATACCACCGGGAAGCTTCGTGCAGCAGGTGCCGATTGATCTCCACACCAAAGACCGCGTCCGCCAGTTCGACCTGGCCGACTTTCTTCCCTTCCAGATTCACCACATCTACGACCGGCATATCTTTGTCTCTCTCAATCGCGCTCTTACCGCGTTTTTCTTACCAAATTCGTTTCTTGCTTCCCGCTTGCGTTATCAGTTATCAGTAATCAGTTACCAGTGAAAACCGGACACCGGATCGTCCTGATCACTTCCCCTTCTTTACAGACTTGTGAGCCTTGCGTATGAAAATGTACAGCCCGCTGGGCCCCGGCACCGATCCCCGCACCAACAGCAGGTTTTCGTCCGTGTCCACCTTGATCACTTTCAGGTTCTTCGCGGTGACCCGGGCGTTGCCCATGTGTCCCGGGAAGTGCTGGTTCTTCCACACGCGCGACGGAAACGAACTGCCGCCGATGCCGCCGGGCGCGCGATGAAACATCGAACCGTGGGTAGCGTCGCCGCCGGCATAGTGCCAGCGCTTCACGCCGCCCGCGAACCCGCGGCCCTTGCTGACGCCGGTAACGTCCACGAACTCGCCCGGCTTGAAACTCTCCACCAGGACGCGGTCGCCTACCTTGGTTTCATCCTTCGATTCGGCGATGCGCACTTCCCTGAGAACCTTGACGGGCGCCACGTTGGCCTTTTTGAAGTGCCCGGTCAGCGCCTTGTTCACGCGCTGCGGCTTGATGAATTCCACCAGGCCGAGTTGCGCGGCGTCGTAGCCGTCCTTTTCCTTGGTGCGGCGCTGCACCACGACGCACGGGCCCGCCTGCAGCACGGTTACGCCGACGAGGTTGCCGTCTGGGGCGAAGATCTGCGTCATGCCCAGCTTGATTCCGATAATTCCGTCGACTGCCATTTTTTTCTCTCTCTTAGCAGCTTGCCTTTCCACTATTAGCTGCTCTAAATCTGAATTCATCGCCTTTGCTTTCCGGATATCAGTTATCAGCGATCAGATATCAGGAACCAAAACCAACCTCGCCAAGCTCTTGCTTCCTGATGACTGATATCTGATTACTGATATCAGCGATCAAACTTCTCCACGTCAACCTCTAAGCCTCACTTCGCCGCGTGGCCGAAGGCCTTGATTTCCACGTCCACGCCCGGGGGCAGATCGAGCTTCATCAGCGCGTCCACGGTATCGGGTGTGGGTTCCAGAATATCGATCAGCCGCTTGTGGGTGCGCATTTCGAACTGTTCGCGCGACTTCTTGTCCACGTGCGGCGAGCGCAATACCGTCCAGCGGTTGATGGTCGTGGGCAAAGGAATCGGCCCGGCTACATCGGCGCCGGTGCGCTTGGCGGTTTCCACGATTTCCCGCGTGGACTGGTCTAGAATCCTGTGATCGTAAGCCTTGAGGCGGATGCGAATTTTGTCTCCTTGTCTCATGGCGTTACTCGATGATCTCCGCGACGGCGCCGGCGCCGACGGTGTGGCCGCCTTCGCGAATGGCGAAGCGCAAGCCCTTTTCCAGCGCCACCGGCGTGATCAGCGAAACTTCGCAGCTCACGTTGTCGCCCGGCATCACCATTTCCACGCCTTGCGGCAGCTTCATGTCTCCGGTCACGTCCGTGGTGCGGAAATAAAACTGCGGCCGGTAGCCACTGAAAAACGGCGTGTGCCGCCCGCCCTCTTCCTTGGTCAACACATACGCTTCGGCCTTGAATTTCGTGTGCGGGGTGATCGACCCGGGCTTGCAGACCACCTGCCCGCGTTCCACATCGTCTTTTTCCGTGCCGCGCAGCAGCAGGCCGACGTTGTCGCCGGCGATCCCTTCGTCCAACAGCTTGCGGAACATCTCCACGCCCGTGACCACTTTCTTCTGTGTCGCGCGGAAACCCACGATCTCCACTTCTTCGCCGACCTTTACCTTGCCGCGCTCCACGCGACCCGTTACCACCGTGCCGCGCCCGGAAATCGAGAAAATGTCTTCAATGGGCATGGC
>JBEKOE010000040.1:0-26059 GCA_049522075.1 Candidatus Acidiferrum sp. | reverse complement strand
TTACTTGAGCTGTCGTCATTTGAGCGACTGCATGTCTTCCCCGCTGATAACCGTTGGTAGGTCATCCTGCAACCAGGAATTCTGCTTGCAGCGGTTTCATAACTCCTGGTAAGTCGGCTTACCGGTAACTTGGGTACCAGGACCAGCATCTCCAGTTAAAGCGATAGTCATGAATTTGTCATCAAAAAGGGTTTAGCGCGGTTCATTGTCTTCTTTGCCCTTGCGTTCGAGCCATGCCACTAACACCCAGTTGAATAGATATATCGTCGATACCGAGGACGTGCGCGCTGCACTGCGTAGCGTCAAGCGGTACTGTGGCGAGCAGGTGCAGGAAGTTCGCTCGATTGCCGCTCAAGGGTGGCTGCAAGATTTGCTATACGTTCTTTTTGCTAGCCCGGATGTCTCACAAGAGATTTGCAAAGATCGATCGAATGGGTTGATTGGGGCTAGTGTCCGAGAGCTTGAACTGCATGCGTTTTTTGGCCACAGGGTGCATCGTGGATCGAGAAGGGGCCCGCCTCGGAAGGCGGCCGCTACAAGAGCTCGCGCGGTTCGTAGAAGTCGTCGTGAGAAATGAGGGTTGGGAACTTTCAATTCGCGAAGCTCACGCGAATCTCGTCCGCAATCTTCAACGCCTGCTCAACGCAGGTACCAATCGCCGGGCCGTTCAGGTAATTCCCCGCAAAATAGAGTCCCGGAAATTTCCCGCGCAATTGTTCCAACGCAGCGAGTCGCGCCGTGTGGCCCAGGTTGTACTGCGGCAAAGCGCGCGGCCAGATCGTCACATGGGAAAAGACCGGCTCCTGGCGAATTCCGAGCAGCGGCGTAATCTCCTTGTGAATGGTTTCCGCCAGAGCCGATTCCGATTGTTGCAGCGCACCGGGATTCGTCGCGCCTCCCACAAAACTCGTCAGCAGCGCTTCGCCCTCCGGCGCGCGTCCCGGAAACAGCGAAGAGTTCCAGACCGTGCCGAGATCGTTCAAGCCCGCGGACCGCGGCACCAGGAAACCGAATCCCTCCAGCGCGTGGCTCACATCCTTTTTCCGATAGCCCAGCGAAACCACCGCCACGCCCGCATATTCGATGCCACCCAATTGTTTCTCAAACTCCTCGTCCAGGGGGCCCAGTAGTTTCCCGGCTACGCCCGTGGGCACCGCCAGCACCAGACGCTCGGCCTCCACAGTTTCCTCGCCTTGCGGAGTCCGCACGGCAACGCGGAATCGTGGCGCCTGGGCATCATGGCCCGGATCAAGACGCTCTATCCCCGTAACTTCCACCGCGCACTGCAAGCGCTCGCCCAGATTCAACGCCAGCGCCTTGATCAGCATTTCATTGCCTTCGCTAAACGTCTGCAGCGTTGGCCGCTCGCGCGGTCCTTTGGGCCTCTTAGGCCGTTTGGCCGCTCGCGCCTTGATTGCTGGGAAGATGCCGCGAAGAATACTCCCAGAAATTGTTTCCGCCTCGTGCAAAATCGGGAACGCCGCACGCAAGCTCAGCTTTTCCGGATCGCCCGCATAGATCCCGGAAACGAAAGGGCCCACCAGCCGATCGAGCAGTCGCTCCGAATATTTCCTTCGTATGAAATTCGCAACGGACTCATCCGGCTCCGGCGCCGCGCTCTTGCCCACAAGATCGCGCAGGATGGCCCGCTTCGTGCCGCCCCTGAGCAGCGGCGAAGCCAGGAGTCCAAGCGGGTTCATGGGAACCGCTTGCAGCGCGCCATGGATGATCACAAACCGCGGGGCCTTCGGATCGGCTAGCACGCGTTCTTCCAGAAGATCGAGGTCGCTGCAAATCGCGGTGATGGCGCTATTCCCGCTGAAGCTTTGTGGCCCGCACTCGAGCAAGTAGCCATCGCGCTGCACCGACCGGATCACGCCGCCGGGCCGCGCCGCTGCCTCCACGAGCAATGTGGAAACTTGCGCCTTCTGCAGCGCATAGGCGGTGGCAAGGCCCGAAATTCCCGCGCCAACCACAAGTGCCTGGACCTGCGTGGACATAAAAGTTGCCCCTCGGCAAAACAGTGGTCACCCCTCGCGAACAGGGCGACCGCAGGCGTTAGTCCTCCAAAGGTCTCACAGAGTTTTCGAGAATAACGGACGGGACGCCAGTTGCTGCTTTTCCAGGTACGGATCAAACACCATAGCCAGGTTGCGAATAAAAATGCGCCCCAGCCACGCGGTACGAATCTCCTTGTCGTTGACCAATACCAGACCATCTTCCTGCGGCATCTTCAGGCGTTCCAGTTCGGGAGCGAAGTACTCGTCAAAATCAATTGCAAACTTTTGCGAAATCTCGTCTTTCACAATCACCGTGTGGCACAGCAGCCGGCTGATCACCTCGCGGCGCAAAATATCGTCCTGCGACAGCCGGTAGCCGCGCATGGTGGCGATGCCGCGCTCGTGCACGGCCTTTTCCCACGACGGGATGTCGCGGAAGTTTTGCGCGTAGCAATCCTGAATCCCGCTGATCGCTGTGATGCCCATGCCGTAAAGATCGGCGCCGGCCTTCGTGGTGTAGCCTTGAAAATTGCGGTGCAGCGTGCGGTTGCGCTGCGAAGCAAGCCGCTGCGGAAAATCTCAAACTTCTTCATGCCCTCGGGCAGGTGCGCCACAAACGAGCCCTGCTGTTTCTTCAGCCACGGCACGTGCGCATAGCTGAACATGGCGATGCGGTCCGGCGAAAGCCCCACGATCTGTCCCACCGTGTGCGCAAAACTTTCCGCGGTCTGATAAGGCAAACCGTAAATGAGGTCCACGTTGATGCTGTCGAATCCCAGTGCGCGCGCGTTGGCGATTAGGTCGCGCGTCTGCTCGTACGGTTGTATCCGGTGCACCGCTTTCTGCACCTCGGGCTTGAAGTCCTGAATCCCCATGCTCAGCCGGTTGAAGCCCATCTTGCGCACCGTCTCCAGGTGCGCGCGCGTGGTTACACGCGGATCCACTTCGATCCCGATTTCGGCGTCCGGCGCAAACGTGAAGCGCTCCCGTGTGTAGGTGAACAGGTCCTCGATCTGCTCGGGGGAAAGATAGGTCGGCGTTCCGCCGCCCCAATGAAACTGCACCACCTGGCGCTCGCGCGAAACGCTATGGCTGATGCGGTCGGTCTCTTTTTTCAAAATGTCCAGATACGGTGGCGCAACTCGTTTGTCTTTCTGGATGACGACGTTGCACGCGCAGAACAGGCACAGGCTTTCGCAGAAGGGAAGATGCATGTACAGCGAAACCGGGCTGCGCTTTTCCTCGGCCGCGGCCAGCGCTTCCTCGAAATCTTTCGGCCCGAACGAGTCGGTCCACACGGGCGCCGTGGGATAGCTGGTGTAGCGCGGCCCCGGCTTGTTGTACCGGTTCACGAACTCTTCGCCCACGGAGAGTGCATCGCGCATTTCCCGCAAGCTTGGATTCATCACTGCCACGGCGCCTCCCTCCCGCGCGGTTACGAGCGCGACTTCCCGGCCGGCAGTGCCTCTGCAAATGCCGCTTGCTGCCCGGTGTGGATGAACAGTTGTGCGTGCTCGACTGGCGTGCGCGGCAAAATGCCATGCCCCAAATTCAGAATGTGGCCGCACCCGCCAAGTTCGGCGGCAATTTTCTGCGTGGCCTCCCGGATTTTCTCTGGCGGCGCAAATAGCACCGCGGGATCGAGATTGCCCTGCACCGCCACGCGCGGCCCCGCCAGTTCGCGGACTTTTGCCAGCGGAATCCGCCAATCCACGCTCAAAACATTCGCGCCCACTCGCACAATCGCCGGCAGCAGGTGGTGGGACGCCTTGGTGTAGTAAATCACCGGCACGGCGCTATCCAACCCGGCAATAATCTCCTGCACCGCGGGCAGCACAAATTCCGTGTAGTCGCGCAAATCCAATTCGCCGCACCAGGTGTCGAACAACTGCACGGCGGAAACCCCCGCGGCAATCTGCGCCTTCAAATAGAGGATCGTCGCCCGCGCGATCTTGTGCAGCAACTCCCGAAAAACCTTTGGCTCGCGGTAAAGAAACTCCTTCACCGTCGCGAAGCCTTCTTTCGTGCGACCTTCCACCATGTAGCACGCCAGCGTCCAGGGCGAAGCCGCGAAGCCTAGCACGGGCACGTCCGGCCCGGCCTGCTTCACCGTGCGCCGCAGCGCCTCCATCAAGAACCCAGTTTCCACTTCCGGATCGAGCAGGTGCAGTTTCCTGACGTCCGCCTCCGAGCGCACCGGCTCCGGCAGATTCGGCCCAGCGTCACCCAACTCCAGGGGCAAGCCCATCGCTTCCGCGGGAATCAGAATATCCGAAAAAATGATGATGGCGTCCACACCCAGCCGCCGGAAGGGTTGCAGCGACACCTCCGCAGCTAACTCCGGCGTCTTGCAGACCTCCAGAAACGAATGTTTCGCCCGAATTTCGCGGTATTCCGGCAGGTATCGCCCTGCCTGCCTCATCATCCACACCGGAAGGCGCGGCACAGGTTCGCAACGCGCAGCTCGCAGGAACAGTTCTTTGCGGGTGAATGCCGGGGCCTGAGTAGTCATAGCGATATCCAACAAGAATAACAAATCCCCGTAGAACTTGCCTTCCAAGCAAGTAGAAGGTCAATTCCAGGTTACGTGACTAAGACTAACCAGGAATTGCCCCCACCAGATAGACTCGCAAGCTGGAATCCAACCCATAACCTCCTAGCACCCCCACAATGCGGGGCAAGGGGGACTGCGCTATACTCGAAATATCTCGTGAAACACGCCATGCAAGGAACTTCGCGCTCCCGAATAGTTCCCGATTGGCGTGGACAAGGCCGATGAATCATACGTTTGTTATCCTAACTGTGCTGGCGTACCTGCTCAGCTTGGGCTTGTACGTCCAATTCCTCTATACCGGCAAGGAATTCACCGGGCGCCTGGCTACCTTGCTGATGTTCCTGGGCTTAGGCACACATTACCTGGCCCTGCTGGTGAGCGCCCGCGCCTCGCATACCGTTCCTTACCATGACCTCCAGGGGGCTATGTCGCTCTTCGGCTGGCTGCTCGCCGTCACCTATCTGTGCGTGGAAATCTACCACCGCCAACGCACCGTCGGCGCCTTCGTCATGCCCGTCATCCTGGTTTTCTTCTTTGTCGCCAACCTTATGCCTGCCCGGCCGCACGCTACAGCACCCGTCCATGGCGTCGTCTTTGCCCTCCACGTCACGCTGAGCATTCTCGCTTACGCCGCCTTCGCTCTATCCTGCGTTCTCAGCCTGATCTATCTGGGCGAGGAACGCCTCCTGCGCATCCGGCGTCTCGGTGAGGTGGTCTGGCGCTTGCCGCCCCTGGAACTGCTGGAGCGCATGAGCCACACCAGCGTTATGGTCGGCCTTATCACCATCCTGGTCGGCACGTCGCTCGGTTTCATCGCCGTGGATCGCAACATCGCGGAGCATTACTCCTATTTCGACCCGAAATACATCTTCACGTTGTTCGTGCTTTTGCTGTACATCGTCTATTTTCGCCTGGCGCGCACCGCAGCCTGGCGCGGCGCTCGGGCCTCCAAATTGTGCGTCTTCAACTTTGTTCTGGTGGTTGTGAACTTCTGGGTGGTGAATCTCTTCTTTTCCCAGCACCACCGCTATTTCTAGGAGCGCGCGGAACACCGCATGGAGATTGTTCTCGTCGGCCTGAACTTCCGTACGGCGCCTGTGGAGGTGCGGGAGAAGGTGTCTTTCTCCACCGAACAGGCGCAGCGCGCCGCCGAAGAGCTGCGTGCGCAGGGCATCCTGGAAGAAACGCTGGTCCTTTCCACGTGCAACCGCAGCGAAGTGTATGGCGTTCACCCCACCGCGAAACGGGCCTCGGCCGCCGCGCTTTGCAACTTTATCAGTAACTTTCACTCCGTCCAGCCCGAGCTGTTGAATCCCTCTCTGTATCACCACTACGACCACGACGCCGTCCGCCATCTGTTCCGCGTTTCTGCCGGTCTGGAATCGATGCTGCTTGGCGAAGCTGAAATTCTCGGGCAGGTCCGCGAAGCCTATCTGCATGCCCACGCCGCGCACGTCACCGGCCCCGTCCTGAACCGCTTGTTTCAAGCCGCGCTCGAGGTTGGCAAACGCGTGCGCGCGGAAACAGAGCTCGGCTCGCGCCCCATGGGCGTAGCTTCCGCGGGCATGAAGCTCGCCGAGCGCATTTTCGGCAAGCTCAACGATCGCACCGCGCTCGTACTCGGCGCCGGCACCATCAGCGAACAGGTCGTCTCGCAACTTCACGACCGCAGCATCGGCCGGCTCTACCTTTCCAATCGCTCCCGCGAAAAAGCCGAGGAGTTCGCCAAGCGATACAAAGGGGAAGTGCTCGATTGGGGCAACTGGGACAGCACTCTCAAGCTGCCCGACGTCATCGTTTCCGCCGTTGGCATCCAGGAAGCTCTCCTCACCAAACCGCTCATCGAGCGCGCCATGGCCGCTCGCGGCAACCGCGCTCTTTTCCTCATGGATCTGGGCATGCCCCGCAATATCGATCCTGCCGCCAGCGAACTCTATAACTGCTACCTTTACACCATGGAGAACCTCAGCGAAATCGTGCAGCAGAACCGCAGCGCGCGAGAGAATGAAGTTCCCAAGGCCGAAGCCCTGGTGGAAGAGCATGTCGCCAAGTTCATCTCCTGGCAGGCCAGCGTCGAGCTGATCGGCGTGCTCGATACCTTGCGTGACAGCTTGAAAGAACGCCGCGCCGCCTTCCTTCATGAGAAACTTGCCGGCATGAATCACTTCAGCAACGAAGACCGCGAGCACATCGGTGCGCTCATGGACGAGCTGGTCGAAAAGCTGCTGATCGCCCCGGCCGAACGCCTGCGCGCCGAAAAAGAGCTGCGCAAAAAGATTCAGAACGTCGAAGCCATTCGTGAACTCTATCTATCCGACCGGGAGAAACCGTGAGGCCCCTCCGAATCGGCAGCAGAGGCAGCATCCTGGCGCGTTGGCAGGCGGAGTTCGTCCGCAAACAGCTATTTCAAGTCGCGGGCGTCGAAGCCGAAATTATCATCATCAAAACCTCCGGGGATAAAATGCAGCAGGCGCCGCTGACGCAAATCGGGGGGAAGGGTATTTTCATTAAGGAGCTTGAAGAAGCGCTGCTCGAGGAAACCGTGGACCTCGCCGTTCACAGCGTGAAAGACATTCCCACCGAGACGCCCGGGCGCCTTTTTTTCCCCGCGGTCTGCCGCCGCGATGATGTGCGCGATTGCCTCGTTTCCCATAAAGGCGCTACGCTCGCCAATCTCAAGCAGGGCGCGCGCGTCGGCACCAGCAGCCTCCGCCGCCAGGCGCAATTGCGCCATCACCGCGCTGATCTGGATATTCGCGAACTCCGTGGCAACGTGGACACGCGCCTCCGCAAAGTCGAAAGCGGCGAATACGACGCTATCGTTCTCTCCAAGGCAGGTCTCGATCGCCTCGGCTGGAGCCAGAAGATCACCGAAGCCCTTTCTCCCGATATATCCTTGCCTGCTGTGGGGCAGGGCGCCATCGCCATCGAATCCCGCGTGAAAGATACGGAAGCCGCGGACCTTCTCGGCAAGCTCGATGACCCCGAAACGCGCACCGCGGTCATCGCCGAACGCGCGCTGCTTTCCGCGCTGCAGGGAGGTTGCCAGTTGCCCCTTGGCGCCTGGGCGCGCATCGAACGTGGCGAGCTTGTGATGGATGCGGTGGTCTGCTCCGTGGATGGCGTTCAGTATGTTCGCCAGCGGGCTACGGCTCCGCCGGATCAGGCCGCGCAACTCGGTGAGCACATGGCCAAGCTCCTGGTCGAAGGCGGCGCTCGCGGCATTCTCGAAGAGGTACAACGCTCCCGTGGCTGAACGCTTCGCCAACGCTCTTTCAGGCAAGCGCGTCGCGATCACGCGCGCCGCGGAGCAGAGCCAACCGCTGCTCGCCGCCTTGCGCGAACAGGGCGCTCAGCCGATTCTGCTGCCGATGGTCGCGTTCGGTTTGCCTGACGATTTGCAGGCGCTGGACGACTCTCTCCGCCGGTTGCGTGAATATCACTGGGTTTTCTTCACCAGCCAAAATGCCGTGCGCGCGCTCCAAGAGCGCTCCGAGCAACTTAAGGTTTCTCTGCACGATGCCATCGGGACCGCACAAATCGCCGCCGTCGGTCCCGCTACCGCGGAAGCAGCGAGGGCCGCGGGCCTCGCTATCGCCTACGTCGCCAAGGAACACAACGGCGTCGCCCTCGCGCAGGAATTGCAGGCCGAAGTTCGCGGCAAGCGTGTGCTTCTTCCGCGCAGCGATCGTGCCAATCACGACCTGGTCGAGACTTTGCAACGCCTCGGTGCGCACGTCACGGAAATCATCGCCTACAAAACCCTCCGCCCCGCTTCCGACGACACGCACAATCTGGAAAACATCCTCCAGGATGTTCCCGACGCCGTCTTGTTCTTCAGCCCCTCCGCCGTGCACCACCTTCGGGAACTCCTCGGCCCTCAACAATTTCACAATTTGGCAGTGAAGAGCGCCTTCGCCGCGATCGGCCCTGTCACGGAGCGCGCCCTCCGCGAAGCGGGCGTGCAGCGCCTCGTCGTTGCTTCCGATGCGTCCGCCACCGCCATCCTCGAATCCCTGGCAACTTTTTTCGTGAATTCTGGGCGCAGTTTGCCCGTAGGAGTGAAACACCGATGAGCTTCCCCACACATCGCCCGCGGCGACTCCGCCGCACCGAAGCCCTGCGCGGCCTGGTGCGCGAAACTCGCCTCACCAGCGCCGGCTTCATCTACCCCATGTTCGTTTGCCCCGGCACGAAAGTGCGCCGGGAAGTCAGCTCCATGCCGGGCGTTCATCAGCAATCGGTCGATCAGATCGTCGAAGAATGCCGCGAGGTCGAATCGCTCGGCATCCCGGCTGTCATCCTATTCGGCCTGCCGGAATCGAAGGATGCGCGCGGCGCCATTTCGTATTCCCCTGAGGGCGTCGTACAAAAGGCCATCGAAGCCATCCGCAAGGCTGGTTTGCAACTCCTGGTCATCACGGACGTCTGCCTTTGCGAATACACGGATCATGGCCACTGCGGCGTGATCGAACGCGGCGAAATCGCCAATGATCCGACGCTCGACATCCTCGCGCAGCAAGCACTATCTCACGCGCGCGCCGGCGCGGACATCGTCGCCCCCTCGGACATGATGGACGGCCGCGTCGCCGCCATCCGCAAAAGACTCGACCAGCACAACTTTGAAAATACCTCCATCCTGGCGTACGCCGCGAAATACTGCTCCGGCTTCTACGGCCCTTTCCGCGAAGCCGCGCAATCCGCCCCGCAACATGGCGACCGCCGCAGCTATCAGATGGACCCCGCCAACGGACGCGAAGCTCTGAAAGAGGTCGCGCTGGATATCGAGGAAGGCGCGGACATGGTCATGGTCAAGCCGGCGCTCGCTTATCTCGACATCATCCGCATGGTGCGGGATCGCTTTGACGTGCCCGTGGGTGCATACAACGTCAGCGGCGAATACGCGATGGTGAAAGCCGCGGCGCGCAACGGCTGGATTGACGAAAAGCGCGTCGTCCTGGAAATCCTTACGGGCATTCAGCGGGCTGGTGCGGACATCATCCTTACCTACCACGCCAAGGATGTAGCGCGCTGGTTGAAATCCTGAACGCCAAGGTGCGCCCATGAGTGCAACACATAGCCGCTCCATACCCGACCGCCACCGCTCGCGGGAAATCTTTGAGAAGGCCGAAAAGGTCCTCGTTGGTGGGGTCAACAGCCCCGTCCGCGCCTTCCGTTCGGTTGGAGGCGAGCCGCTCATCATCGAAAAGGGAAGCGGCCAGTTCCTTTACGACGCCGACGGCAACGCTCTGCTCGATTACGTCTGCTCCTGGGGCGCCATCCTCCTTGGCCACGCGCATCCGGCCGTCACCGCGGCGATTACTGATCAGGCGCAACGTGGCACCAGCTTTGGCGTAACCACCGAACTGGAGCTCGAGCTCGCCACCCTCATCACCAAAGCCATTCCATTCCTCGAAAAAATCCGCTTTGTTTCCAGCGGCACCGAAGCCACCATGAGCGCTGTGCGCCTGGCCCGCGGCGTTACCAAGCGTGATTTCATTGTCAAATTCGAGGGCTGCTATCACGGCCACGCCGATAGCTTCCTCTCCCAGGCCGGCTCGGGCTTGGCCACGCTCGGCATTGCCGAATGTCCGGGGGTTCCCCAAGCCCTGGCCGCTCTCACTCTCAACGTTCCCTACAACGACCTCAACGCCGTGGAACACGCCTTTGCCCAGCACAAAGATAAAATCGCCGCCGTCATCGTCGAACCCATTGCCGCCAACATGGGTGTCGTCCTTCCCAAGGACGGCTTCCTAAAAGGACTCCGCGAGATCACGCGCAAGCATGGTGCGCTCCTGATCATCGACGAAGTCATCACTGGCTTCCGCCTCCACTACGGCTCCGCCCAGCAACTGTTCGGAGTCCGTGGCGACCTCACCACCATGGGCAAGATTATCGGCGGTGGCGTTCCGGTAGCAGCCTACGCGGGTAGCGCGGAACTCATGGATCACGTCGCCCCGCTCGGCCCGGTCTACCAGGCCGGGACGCTGGCTGGCAATCCTCTGGCCATGCGCGCAGGCATCGCCACTCTCAAAGAGTTGAGCAGGCCCGGCCTATACGAAAGCCTCAACGCCCTTGCCAAAAACCTCTCCGCCGGTCTGCAAAAGGCCGTGAAGGACGCAAGCATCGCCGCGCAAGTGAACAGCATTGGTTCACTTTCCACGATCTTTTTTGCAGCGCAACCCGTGACCGATTACACCGGTGCCAAGCGCTCCGACACTAAATTCTACGCGCACTTCTTCCGTGATATGCTGCAGCGCGGTATTTTCCTGGCGCCTTCGCAATTTGAAGCCGCTTTTGTTTCGGCTGCGCACACGTCCGCCGACATTGACCGCACCATTTCCGCTGTGGCGGATGCGTTGCGAGCGATTGCCGCGCAGCCGCCTGCATAAATCCAGCAAAAGGAGAAGGAAGCAATGCATGAAGTTCTGGAAGCTAACGAAGAACACGGTGGCCACGAGGACAGCCCATTCACCATCCCGGTCTCGGTCACTCTCTCGATCCTGGCCGTCCTGGTCGCGATCGCCACTCTCTACGGCCATCGCGCCGCAAAGGAAGAGCTTCTTTTGCAAACGCAGGAAACCGATCAGTGGGCTTTCTACCAGGCCAAGAATAGCGGCCTGCACTTCATGCAGCTCCGTTTGGACATGCTCGACACCTTCACCATCGTTGACAAAGACAAGGCCGAGCAAAAGCGCGAGAAGGCTCTGAAGGAAGCGGAGCGCTACAACAAAGACAAGGAAGAGGCCAAGGAAAAAGCGGAGGACCTCCAAAAAGAGAGAGCAGTGATTGCGCGGAAAGGTGACCGTTACGAAGGCGCCGAGGTGCTTCTCGAGATCGCGCTCATTCTCACCTCATTCACTTTGATCACAAAGAAGAAGTTTTTCTGGTTTGCCGGCTCGCTTCTCGGCCTCGTCGGCATCGCCGTGGTCCTCAGCGGCTTCCTGCTGCACTGAAACCGAACTCGGCAACCACTCCAACCCGCCGTCATCCCGAACGGAGCCCGCGGAGTGAAGAATCTCTCTGCTTTTTTCATCGCGAAGCCGCAGCGTCTTTTCGTGCGCGCGGCGCGACTCGCCCTCTCTGCGTACTCTTTGCGCGGCCAATCCCCTCATGCCGTTGCCGGCGGCCGCGTGCTTCGCAGAAGTGTAATCTCCTCGTTCAAATGATCAATCCGTTGCAAAAGCTCGTGGTGGCGCCGATCTTCGACATCGGGTTTCTTCCCGATGAACGACAGTGTTCCTCCGGGTTCCAGAATGCATTGATCCACTTCCGCCAGCGACGAAAAGCCCTGCTTACGCGCCGCCGCCTCGAGTTGGGCCATGGTAATCAATTCGCTCTTCAGATGCTGCGTGCGCACGCGCCCACCTTCCATCAACACGTCCGCCTTGCCTTCCACCAGTTGATCGAGTTTCCTGTGTTTGTACAGAAACCCCACCACCAGGTAGTTCATCGCCAGCAGGGAAGTCGCACCCAACAGCCCGCCCGACACAGAATTGTCGTCGCCAATGATAGCGTTCTGCACCGTGTTTGATAGCGTCAGCAATACAACCAAATCGAACGGGTTCAGTTGTACCAGTTCGCGCTTCCCGGACAGCCGCAGCATCACCACCAGAAAAACGTATACGATCACCGGGCGGAGAATCTTCTCCAGGATCGGGAGCGAGATCACAAACATGTCCTTCCACATATCGTGCATGGCGCCGCAACCTCCTCGGGTAAAGTTCGAGCGCTTCTTCGCCCTTCCGATGCGCCCCGAATGCCCTGCAGCGTAACACGCGCCCCTCCCAGTCCGCAGCCTGTATCGCGCTTCGCCTGTCCTTCCGTACAGTCATGCTTTCGCAACCTACTTCGTTATGAATGTTTACGGCTGAATGAGTTTTGCTTAATCTCGTAGGAAGGCAGCTTGTCTTTCTTGCGGATCATCGCTCGTCGCAGTTTAATTCACGGAGGCTTCTGGAACTCCTGCCGGGAGGGGATGGCTCGCTCCAACCGGCTTGTGAAGCGGCTACTTCATGTCACAGAAAATGGTTACGGAGCCGGGTACCCGGCTTGGCGCGCACCAACTGGCCTCGCTGCTCGATTCCACCCAGGAACTCATCGCTATTCTTGGTTCAGACGGCACGGTTCTATTCGCCAATGAAGCCTTTCGCCATTCCCTGGGCTACAACCCCGAAGAGCTGCTAGGCCGCAGCATCCATGCGATCGTTCACGCGGCTGACGTCGCACACATCCGCGAGCGCCTCCAGGAAGTTGCCGCCCTGCCGGGTTCCAGCGACCGTGAGCGTTGCCGCTTGCGCACTCGGGATTGTTCCTGGCGCTGGTTCGAACTGGTCTGCCACAATCGCCTCGACGATTCTGGCATCGAAGGAATCCTGCTCAACGCCCAGGACGTCACCGCACTCCAGCGCATGGAGTCCGAGCGCCAGGTTATCTCCGACGTTGTTCACGCCCTCAATCAGACGTCCAACCTTGACCAATTGCTCACCGGGATCCACGACGCCCTGAAGCGCGTCGTCTCCGCGCAAAACTGTTTTGTGGCCCTCCACGATCCCGAGCACGACACCTTTGAGTTTCCGTTCTTCGCGGACGAGTACGACACGGCTCCGCCGCCCCAGAGAGTGGGCCGGAGCTGCACGGCCTACGTTTTCCGAACCGGCCGCGCCATGCTCATCCCGCAATGCGATTTTGACCGCCTCGCCGCGCTTGGCGAGGTCGAACTAGTTGGCTCGCCCTCGCCCGCATGGCTCGGCGTCCCGCTTAAAACGCCCACCGCCACCATTGGCGTCCTCGTCGTTCAGCACTACCAGAACGAAAACGCCTACGATATCCGCGACCTCGAATTCCTCGATTCCGTCGGCGGCCACATCGCCCTGGCCATTGAACGCCGCCGCGCCGAGGAAGAACTTCGCAAGAACGAATCCATCTTGCGCCTTCTCTTCGAGCACAACCCCATGCCGACCTGGCTCTACGAGGTCGAGTCGCTCAGGTTCCTCCGCGTCAATCACGCCGCCGTCCAGCTCTACGGCTATTCCTACGAAGAATTTGAGAAGATATCCATCCTTGCCATTCGCCCTGACTCCGAGCGCGACAAAGCTGTGGCCTATGTCCGCGAGATGGAGGACGGCACTCAAGAGCACGGCTTTTGGCTGCACCAGGCCAAGGACGGCAAAACATTCGAGGTCGAAATCATCTCCCACGCTTTGGTCTACGCCGGCAAACGCGTCCGCCTTGTTGTTGCCCAGGACATCAGCGAGCGCCGCAACCTCGAACTGCAGCTTCGCCAGGCCTTGAAGATGGAAGCTATTGGCCGCCTGGCCGGCGGTGTCGCCCACGATTTCAACAACCTGCTCATGGTCATCAAGGGGCACACCGAGCTTTTGTTGAATGTGTTGCCGCCTTCGGATCATGTCGCGCGCAAGATCGAGCAAATCGACCGCTCTGCGGACCGTGCCGCTGCTCTAACCCGTCAGTTGCTGGCCTTCAGCCGCATGCAGGTCCTGCAGCCTCAAGTGATCAATCTGAACTCCATCGTCGAGGAGATGGGCAAGCTCCTTCCGCGCCTGATTGGCGAAGACATCGAACTGGTGGTTCGCCCCGCCGAAGAATTGGGCGCCATCCGCGCGGACGCCAGCCAGATGGAACAGATCATCATGAATCTCGCGGTCAACTCGCGCGACGCCATGCCCAACGGCGGCAAACTCTTCATCGAAACGCGAAACGCCGACCTCGACCAGACCTACACCGCCAGCCATCCCTTAATGAAGCCCGGCGCTTACATCCAGCTCACTGTCAGCGACACTGGCTGTGGTATGGATGAGGAAACGCAGTCGCACATCTTCGAACCCTTCTTCACCACCAAGGAAAAAGGGAAGGGCACTGGCCTCGGCCTCGCTACCGTCTACGGCATCGTCAAGCAGAGTGGCGGCTTCATCTGGGTCTACAGCGAACTTGACAAAGGCACTTCCTTCAAAATCTATCTCCCCCGCGTCGATCAGGTCGAAGAACACTCCGGCGCACCCACGCTCACCGCGGAAGTACCCACGGGCTCGGAAACCATTCTCCTCACCGAAGATGAGCAGGACGTCCGCGAAATCGCCAGGGAATTTCTCGAGTCTGGTGGCTACAAGGTCGTCGAAGCCAAGGACGCTTCCGAAGCCGTCCAACTCGCCCGCCAGCACAGCGGCGCCATCGATCTTCTTGTCACCGACATGGTCATGCCTGGCATGACGGGCCAGGAACTCGCCGTCCAACTGCAAAGGGAATATCCGGGGCTGTGCATCGTCTTCATGTCCGGCTACAGCGAACACGCGGCCACGGAAATGGCCAACGCCGATCCCGCGGTACGTCTCCTCTCCAAACCCTTCAGCCGCGGCGCGCTTCTGCGCACTGTCCGGGAAATCCTCCGTAGCAAGACACACAACTGATTTTCGCGGGCTCTTGAGAACTGGATATCAGGACAACCTGGGATGCTTGCGGTGCCACGGCGTTGCTCGTTGAAAGCTCTGCCCCGCTTCCAATACCGCCGCGTCATCTCCGGCGCGGCCGACGAATTGCAACCCCACCGGTAAATTCTTTTCCGTAAAGCCGCAGGGCACGGAAAGCGCCGGCAATCCGCAGAGGTTTCCAATTGCTCCGAGCGGGTCGGGAAAGGCAAGCCCCGTGACCAGATTCATCGCCAACGGTGTAGCCGGGGCGGGCAGCGCAGCTGTCGCTAGTACATCGTAGGACTCGAACATCGCATCCATCTTTTTCTGCAAAATCCCCCGCACGCGTTGCGCTGTCGTGTAATCACCGCCAGTCACCGTCAGATTCACGTAGCCGCCGACGCGTCCCAGCGGGTCATGCAACTCCTTCACGCGTCCCGAGCGAATGAACTCCCCGAACGAGGAAGCCACCTCTGCCTGCAGAACCACGCCCGCCGCTTCTTCCCACGGCCCTTCCGGCAACTTCGCATCCCTCACCGAAGCAAAATACCGAGGCAAGATCTTGTGCGCCGCCTGAATCGCCTTGCCCACGCCCGGCTCGTACTCTTTCCACGCGTTCGTCAACCAGCCAACGTGCAACCCGCGCCTCTTTAATTCTTCCGCTGGTGAATACGTGAAAGCCGCCTTGTCCACCGCCAGCGTGCTGCGATCCAGGGGGTCATGTGCCGCAATCGCCGCGAAAATCCTCGTGCAATCTTCCGCGCTCCGCGCCATCGGCCCGATTTTGTCCAGCGAGTACGAAAGCGCCATAGCCCCGTGGCGGCTCACGCGGCCATAGGTAGGACGGAAGCCGCTCACGCCACAAAATGCTGCGGGGCACACAATCGAGCCCCACGTTTCCGTCCCAATTGCAAATCCCGCCAGTCCAGCCGCCACAATTGCGCCGGATCCCGAGGACGAGCCGCACGTCCAGCAACTGGTGTCCCAGGGATTCTTGGTCTCGCCCTGCAGCGACGCCGACGCATACATGTATCCGAGCCCGCCCGCCAATTCGATCATCGCGGCCTTGCCCAGCAGCACCGCGCCCACGTTTTTCAGGTGCTCAATCACTGTCGCGTTGTAGTCGAAAACCTGCTCGGCAAACGGCTTCGCTCCCCACGTTGTCTGCACGCCCTTTACCGCCAGCAGATCCTTTGCGGCATACGGAATTCCATGCAGCGGCCCGCGGTAATGTCCCCGGTGAATGTCTTTTTCCGCGGCCCGCGCCTGGTCCAGCGCCTCGACCGGCATCAGCCGGGCATAGGCATTGAACTGCGGCCCAAATTTCTGGCTGCGTTCCAGGTACGATTCGGCCAATTCGACGGGGGAAAGCTGCTTCGTTTCAATGCGTTTAGCCAGTTCGCCAACGGATTCGTACAGGATGGATTCCTTTAGCATGCGTGCACTCCCATCACGGTTTTTTGGCTGCTGTGGGTGCAGCGCCGGCCGAGGGAGCGCTCTGCGGCTTCTTCTCTCGATCTAAAAGCGGCTTCAGGTAGACGGCAGGCGCATCGCCATTCTCCAGGTGAAAGGCGCGCAGCCGCTCCAGCGAACCCTGCAGGCTGTAGCAACCATCGCGCACCCGCTTCTGTTCTTCGCTATCGAACCGGCTTCCATACTGGCTCATGATCTGCTGAAATCGCGCTTCGGCCTCCACACGGCCCTCGGCGCTCAGCTTCTCGGCGCCCTCCGGCAGTTGCTCGTTGGTCGCGGCCGCAGGTTCCTCAAAGGCAATCCCTGCCGGAACTATTACCGCGGAGAGCAGCGCCGCATTCCGCGCAAACTCCCGCCTGTTGATCTTCTGCCCTTTGCTCTTGTTCATCCTCAGCACCCCTGATCCATCCCGGCGGCATACACAATGGTGCGCCTCCTAGCACGAGGCGAGGCTACTCAATTCGGCCCGGGGCGTCAACTGGACGAAAGGCTAGGAGGGATCGAAACCGCCTCCTCCCTCTCCTTTTTTGCGCAATCGTAGTGCAATGCGGAATGGCAAGTGGATACGAATGGTACCGGGACCCACTTTTCTGGTTACCGCGTCAATCAGACACTGAACCGAACTTTTGGCGGAAATGACCGGCACGGCAGGACCTCGGGTCAATGTTTTTATGAATAAATTCAGAAGACTGGGCTTCATCAAGTACAAAAGTAGACTCCAAGTCAATGCTTCCCTCCTAAGCGAGGGATTGTACGACTGACGCAAGCCACTCGAACAGTTGCGTAGATAAAGCCGTTTCTAATCGACTTTCACGCGAAGCGAGAGTGATTCTCAATTTTTGGGGCTGCATTGCATAGCGCGCCCAGTCTACTGCATAGAGAAATGTTCGGAGGGTAGTCGTCTCCAACATAGTTTTTCAAACTCGTGAGTGAATGAAAAAGCATTTGAGAACTTTGTATTCTGCAGCGGTCAGTTATATGTTATTGATTGGGCTGAAGGCCGAGAGTGCAAATTCCGGGTAAGGTGAGATCTGAATGAATCCCAAGAACCCAACCAGCGCTGAACATCGACAAGACATGGAACGTGTCCTGCGCATTCTTGAGGACACGCAGCCGATCGATCGAACTCTGGCGGTGTCCAAAGAGGAATTTCAGGCCCGCACAAGAAACATCAATGCGGCGCTCCAGCGGCACGGGCACAAGGTGGGGATTGTGTTTTCCGACGAGCACTACTGTGGCGACGTTCCCTACCTCGGCGGGAACATCAACGTTTCAATCGAGCAAGTGGCAGGCGTTGTGGGGCCGACGGGGTTTCATATTGTTGCTGGACTTGAAGGAGGTTACGTCGCCGAGCAATTAGCCGAGCGTGCGGGCGCAGTGGTACACAAAGTGGAAATGCTGCAATTGGCCGACGAACAGTATCCCATCGCCGCGGAACGTCTCGAAGATGTGATTACCCAGGCAGCGGGTGGGCCGGTCGCTCACGTTGCGCTGCTGACGCCGCGCCAAGTTATCCCCGCCGGACTCGTGAGTTATCTGGAAGAGCTTTTTGGCGCAGATGGCGTTGTGGACGCGCAGGAACTTTATTTCAAGGTCAAATACGAGAAGAGCGAACGAGAGATGCAACTGATCGCCGATGCCGCCCACGTTGGCGACGCGATGTTGCACGCTATGATCGCGGTGTTGCGTCCCGGCCGCTTGGAGAGCGAAGTGGCGGCGTGGGGCGCCTGGACCGGCCGCATGCTCGGCTCCGAAGCTGACGGCTTCAAAATTATGGTGGGCGCCAACGAGGCCAACCGCACGCTGATTGGCCCGGCGCTTAATCGGCCCATCGGAGAAGGCGAATGGGTGCACCTCGGCGTCGCTCCGAAACGTGACGGCCTGACCGCTTGCGTCCGCCGCTCTGTGATTGCTGTCGATCGTCCTTCGAAGGTAACCGACGACCAGCGGTACTGGTTCAAACTTGTTGAAGGCGGTTACCAGGTTGGCGAGGAATGGTATCGAAAAGTGGCTGCGGAGAATCTTCCCGCGCGTGTGCAGGAACAGGCTCTGGTCGACTACTTCAGCACGCACTCTGACGAAGTATCAAAGCGGATTGGAAAGCAGATCGACCTGGCCGCACTTAAACCGTATACCGGAACGCATAACTCTGGATACACCGAATGCCAGGAATTCTTCGGCGCCATCACGCTGGACAGTCACGAGCCACTCGGTTCACAGATTGTGACCATGCTGGATGTGGCATTACGCGGCATCGGCAATCACTGGAACGAAGTGGTCATTCCTGGGTTTGACTTCTGCGTCGTGGAGAACACGCTTGGTAAATTTGGGACGCGTGTCGAACGGCTCTCGAAATTGCCAGTGAACGTCCAGGAATTGGTGCAGGCCTAGCCGTGATTCGCATTCTGCGATACTCAATTTGCTTCTTCTGTACTTGCCTGATGGCTTCGACCATCGCCCTGGCCAATCCGCCTGAGGAAAGCGGCTCTTCCCTGTTGCTCCGCGAGGGTTGGGCCATACAATCCTCGGCTAACGTGCGCGAAACAGGTGACGCCATTTCCACTCCCGGTTTCAAGCCGCGGGATTGGTATTCGGCAACTCTGCCTTCTACAGTGTTAAGCGCGCTGGTGAAGAATCGCGTGTATCCGGATCCCTACGTTGGGATGAATCTGCGCTCAATTCCTGGAACCAGCTATCCCATCTTCAGTGATTTTTCGGAATTGCTGATGCCGCCGGGAAGCCCGTTCCTGCACTCCTGGAGGTTTCGCACGGACTTCCAGCTTCCAGCCGATTATCGAGGCAAAACACTGTGGCTGAATTTCGACGGCATCAATTACCGAGCAAATGTTTGGATGAATGGTCGCGAAATCGCATCCGCCGACAAGTTGGTAGGCACGTGGCGGCTGTCTAATCTGGAGGTTTCCGCCGTTGCGCGGCCAGGCGAAACAAACTCGCTTGCCATCGAGGTTTTTCCACCTCAGCCGCACGACCTCGCCATCACCCTTGTGGACTGGGCGCCCATGCCTCCCGACAAGGAAATGGGCATCTGGCGCGACGTGCACATCGACGCCACTGGTCCGGTGGCCCTTCGTTTTCCGGCGGTGTTCACCAAGCTCAATCTGCCTTCGAAGGACCAGGCTGAACTGACGCTCAGGGTTGATTTGCAGAACTCTTCGGATCATGCCATTGAGGGAACACTGAAGGGAAAGATCGAGAACATCGAATTCTCGCAGCCAGTGCAACTTGGCCCGAACGAAACAAAGCTCGTCCGGTTCACGCCGGAGAATTTCTCGCAACTCAAACTCAAGAACTTTCGCCTGTGATGGCCGGCTCAGGTGGGTCCGCAAAATCTTTACCCACTGGACATGCAATTTGAAACTGGCGGAAAGGTCTCCGACTCCAGCCACATTCAATTCGGTGTCCGCCAGGTAACTTCTGAGATTGACGATAAAGGACACCGGGTCTACCGCATCAACGGAAAAAACATTCTCATCCGCGGCGCTGGATACAGCTTTGACCTCCTGCTACGTTCCTCGCCAGAGCGGCAGCTGGCCGAACTTAATTACGTTCGCGATCTCAACCTGAACGCCATCCGCCTGGAAGGCAAGCTGGAGGACGATCATTTTCTCGAGCTCTGCGACCGGATGGGAATTCTGGTGATGGCTGGGTGGTGCTGCTGCGACCAGTGGGAGAAATGGGGAGAGTGGGACACGGAAAATGAAGTAGTGGCTGCCGCGTCTCTGCGCGACCAGATCCGCCGCCTCGAGCGACATCCCGCTGTCTTCACCTGGCTGAACGGCAGCGACTTTCCACCTCCACCTAAAGTAGAAAGTGTGTATCTCAAGATTCTGAAGGACGTTGATTGGCCCAACCCCACAGTGTCTTCGGCCTCCGGTAGGTCGACACTCGTCGGTCAGAGCGGTGTGAAAATGACCGGCCCCTACGAGTACGTGGCGCCAGCTTTCTGGTATTTGGACACGAAATATGGCGGGGCGTACGGCTTCAACACCGAGACCAGTCCCGGCCCCGCGATCCCTCCCATCGAGAGTCTGCGACTGATGCTTCCAGAAGACCATCTCTGGCCCATCGACTCCGTCTGGGAATATCACGCGGGCGGAATGTCCGACACGCTTGGCGTCTTCACTGAAGCACTCAACAAGCGCTACGGCCCCTCAAATTCCGTGGAGGAGTTTTCCCGCAAAGCACAAATGCAAGCCTATGAAGCGCACCGCGCCATGATGGAAGCGTACGGGCGCAACAAATACAACTCTACAGGCGTGATCCAGTGGATGTTGAACAACGCATGGCCCAGCATGATCTGGCATCTTTACGATTGGTATCTTCGTCCCGGGGGCTCCTACTTTGGCGTGAAGCGCGCCTGCGAGCCGCTGCACGTCCAGTATTCGTATGACGACCGATCTATCGTCGTCGTGAATTCCTATTACAAAAACTTTCCCGGCCTCATAGTCGCGGCCAAAGTGTACAACCTCGACATGACGGAAAAATTCTCGCGGGAAGTCACACTTGACGCAGCTCCCGATAGCAGTGTTCGCGCGTTTGTGCTGCCCGAGCTGGATGGACTGAGCCCAACCTATTTCGTAAGCCTTCGGCTCGAGTCATCCGGGGATCTGATAAGTAAAAACTTCTACTGGCTTTCCACGAAGGCGGAGACGCTGGACTGGGAACGGTCCGACCGGGATGACAGTGGTCAATATGCGATTTCGACATGGACGCCCACGAAAACTTTTGCTGATTACACGGCGTTGAACACTTTGCCAGAGGTGGACCTAGCCGTGACCGCACAATCAGCGCGAGGCCCGGCCGAAAGTTCCACCACCGTAACCTTACACAATCCCAGCCGCACGCTCGCCTTTGGGATTCGGCTGAAGATCATGCGCCCACCGAGCGGTCACGTCAGCCGGTACGTCCTCAAGGATGACGAAGTGCTGCCTATCTTGTGGCAAGATAATTATTTCTCACTGCTGCCAGGTGAAACCCGTCAGATAAGTGGAAGCTATAGATCGGAAGACCTCGGCGGGTCCTCGCCGGTCGTTGAGGTGGAAGGCTGGAACGTGAAGACGAAAGTGGTCCAGCCCTGAGAGTGTCTGCGAGGAAACCGACCGGTCGCAGAGATGAACTGATTCGTGCAGTTGCGCGCCGGTGTCCGAGATTCTTGCCGAAATCTCGATTGTCGTCGTCTTAAGTGACTTGTAAAGGCCCTGTGCCGAATTAATTCGAGTCAACATCATGCCTTCACAAATGCGCCCAATCCATTGTGGCCCGGCTGAGTCCCGGTAAGTCGCCTTACCGGAGAAGCGGTTACTAGTACCAGTCGCCCTCTAGTGGTTCGCCGAAATTCCTGTAAGGTGCGCGAGCGCAACCCAGTGTCGCGGGTGAGGTCGCCGCTTACGGTCAACTAGCGAGGGTCGTACCAGAGAAGCACATCTGGTGCGTTGACGGCGCGACGTTGACGCGCTAATTGCATTTCTCCGATTAGTGCAGCAAACCGGGGTTGTCTACCGTGCCTTAAAAACCGCTTCACCGGTCGGGAGAAGGCGGATTCCATCGAAGCTGTGCAGCGTGGCCGTCCGGCAAACGCGGCCAGCCCCTCAAGTTGAAGCCGTGCTACCCGTGAGGGTTTCGATCTCCTTTAGAAGTTCCACGATGCGGAATGGTTTCGAGACGTATCCGTCCATTCCGGCCCTCAAGCAACGCTCCCGGTCACCCGCAATGGCGTGGGCCGTCATTGCAATGACAATCTGGTGCGGGGCTGCGGTCGCCTTTTCGCGTT
Organism: Candidatus Acidiferrum sp.; assembly: GCA_049522075.1. Lineage (GTDB taxonomy): Bacteria > Acidobacteriota > Terriglobia > Acidiferrales > UBA7541 > Acidiferrum. The sequence continues at coordinate 3,814 of JBEKOE010000040.1, read as the reverse complement.
CCCGGATTGCGGCGGTGGCCTCAAATCCATCCATTTCCGGCATCTGGACGTCCATCAGAACAACATCGAACTTCCCGCGCTCCAAGGCGGAGAGGGCCTCTTTGCCGTTGTTGGCGAGCGAGACGCTATATCCCTGCTTCTCAAGCATCCGTACGGCCAGGAGCTGGTTTACGGCGTTGTCCTCCGCCAATAGAATCCGCAGGTGACGACCCCGCTCCCTTACGGTGTGGCGTGTCACCAGATGTGGCGCCGCCATTCTTGGCTCCCTCTCTTCAAGTACAGCCAGGATGGTAAGAAGCAACTCCTCCTGGCCAACAGGCTTGGTGAGGTAGGCGGCAATGCCGAGTTCACGGCATCGCGCCGCGTCGCCCGGCTGTCCAGCCGAGGTCAACATCACGACGGCGAAGTCACCCAGGTCGCTCTGCTTGCCGAACTGCTCGACCAGGGCGAACCCATCGACTTCGGGCATTTGGACGTCCACGATGACCAGATTAAACGGTGAGCCCGCCTGCTTCGCTTCCTGCAAGCGCTGCATCGCCTGGGCGGCGTTCGCGGCCTGAGACGGCCGCATCTTCCAGCGTTCCAGCATCTTGGCTAAGAGCAGCCGGTTTGTTGCATTATCGTCCACGACCAAAACGCCAAGATTGTGCAGGGCGTGCGGCTCGACTTTCTCTGTCGGAGTTGTGGCTGCAGCAATGCGGGCCTTCATCGTGAAGTTGAAACAACTGCCTTGTCCTAGCTCACTCTCCAGCCACATCCTGCCGCCCATCATTTCCACGAGTCGCGTGGAAATGGTCAACCCCAGCCCACTCCCTCCGAACTTTCGTGATGTTGAGGTGTCGGCCTGGGAAAAGGCCTGAAAAATGACCTTCTGCTTCTCGGGCGCTATGCCGATGCCGGTGTCCCGAACGGAAAAGAGCAATTCCAGCTCATCGCCGTGGTGGCGCTCCACGCTGACTTCCAGCCCGATTTCTCCTTGTTCCGTGAACTTGATGGCGTTGCCCATCAGATTGACGATGATCTGCCGCAACCGCGTGGGGTCGGCAACGATTTCATCCGGAACATCAGGGTCAATATCACAGATGAGCTCCAGTTGTTTCTGGTGTACCCGCATGGCGAGAGGTTTCAGAGTCTCCGTCATGCAGGCGCGCAACTTGAAGGCTATCGGGTCGAGAGCTAGCTTTCCGGCCTCGATCTTGGAGAAGTCCAGGATGTGATTGATCAGGGTAAGGAGAGTGTCAGCCGAGGATTTGACCATCTCAAGATACTCGCGCTGTTCTTTTGCCAATTGCGTATCCAGCAGCAATTCAGTAAGTCCAATGACGCCATTCATGGGGGTGCGAATCTCATGGCTCATATTGGCGAGAAACTCGCTCTTGGCAAGGTTGGCGTCTTCTGCCGCCTCTCTTAGCAAGGCGGTTTCATGAAGTTGCTGCCGGATGGTCTGCGTCTGCTGGCGCACGCGTTTCCTGAGCACAACTACCCATGCCAGTACCCCAAACGTAGCCAGAATCACCGCGCCGAGCACGGACATCGCATGGAGCGCCGTCCACCAGGATGGGCTCTTGATTACGACGATGTCCTGCGGGGACCGAAGCAGTATCCGGAACCCGATTACTTGCGGGCGCCATTCTCCAGGAACAGTCTGACTAGAGTCGATTTGCACCAAGCAGACTCCGTTGAGGAGCAGATCGCTGCCCGGCCTCCAAGTCGGCATGTGACTTGATCTGCTTAATAGGACCGCCGGAAAGAGGATGCCTCCGGAAGACAATGACAGGGTAGGGTTCTGCGCCGCCCGGTCGAGATCAACTAAGCGGCCCTGGATTTGGACGAGTTCGGCATCGTGATCCCCCCTCATGGCCCTCTGGGCGGTGGTCGGTAGCGCCGGAACGCGCGAACCTGCCCCGCTTCGCCTAAAGCTAGCATTCTCCAAAGTGGGAGCGAATCCACTCGCGACGGGGAAGCCTACCACGTCTACCAATTCGCCAACTTTTACCGAGCTACTCTCGGTGGTCGAGGCGCACAGTCCCCCCGTGTCATCCTGGATGCATAACATTCGACCCGACCACCCCAGTGTCACGCGCCCCCGCACATGGACTCGATGACGGAATGGTGCGTCCGGCTCAAATCGAAGCAATTTGTTAATGGGGCGCACTTGCACTGCAAAAGCGTCAGGCGGTGAATCTTCTTCAATCTTCATCTCGGAAATTGCCGGGAAGAGCAGATGGGCACCCGCCATCTGCCGATTCTTGTTGAAAATGAGCCCAACGTTGCCACGGACCCGTATCTTGGCATCCACCAGCCGGCCATAGCTCACTCCTTCTTCCTTTGGTGTCGTAGCGCTGATCATGCCATCTCTTAGAGTCAGACTGAGTGTCACGTCCGGGCCGAACTCTTCCACGGAATGAACTACGCCCTCGACTTCCACCCAGAGACAGTCCAGTGCCCCGGTCATCATTTGAAAGAAGCTTGCTTGCGGAGCTTTCGGCGGCACGTGCGATTGGCCGACAACTCGTATCTTGGGGTGATCAACGATTGGAGCGAAATCTCCGGGCGCAGATATGCCTTCGAGGTCAATCATTGTTCCGGCGCGAAGAGGCAATATTGGCCGCGGCGGAAGCGCAACAAAAATGCACCCCGTTGAGTCGCATACAAAAAGCGCGCCAAACCTTGGATCGATGTAAGGGTCGTAGTACGTCACTACGCCGCGCAGGTGCACCGGATACTCGCGCGCCGCCTCTTTCGATGTGAGACTGTGCGCCGCATGCGCATTTGTGATCGTGGGAAGCGAACTCTCAGGTTCCATCTTCTGCGGGCAACAAGCATTGGAACCTGGAAAAGCAAGAACGCAAGCAACCACGATCGCAGTCAAACTCATGTTCCGCCAGAAATGTACCTTAGGGCAGTCGCGCGGCACGGGGCGGCTTGGCACACCCGCAGAGGAGGTACGCTGGCTCGTTAGCTGGAAGCAATTCACATTAAACTCCTTCCAACGGCTTTCTCAAACCTCTCTTCGCTATCCTGGGTACCGTCAGTCAAGCGCTTCTCCGATTCACCCTGAGGTCCAGATCGCCGATTCCGCGTGGGGACAAACACGCGAGGTCGCGAACCGTGAGCTGTCACAATGAGCGACACGGCCAGCAGACACGGGTTGTTTGGTCATCACCTGCTTGCGCCAGGAAGGAGCGGGCACAAGTCTAACTGGTGAAAGGAAGGGGCAATGTAAAGTGTATCGCCGGGTAATTCACGCGCCGCTCGTTTTTGCAATATCCGGCAAGTAAGAGTAAACAGGCCGGCAGTCCGATAGCGCGCATTGGAATTGTGGCTGGCGCGGCGGACTGCAACCCCGAGGGGCACATCTCGCGCCTGCTCGCCCGTCAGTCCTTGTAACTGTTGGCCTGACGGCACGGCCGAGTCGCCAAGGATACTTTTCGAGACGGCAGCCGCCCTAGAGTCGCGCAACTTCGTTCTAGGCCACGGCGTTTCTCACGCCGAATGGCTGCGCGCCGGTGTGCGGGGTGGACTTGAAGAGAACCCCCTTGTAGTATTCCCTGTATGAAAAAAGCGAAAACAGTTGCTCGCGGTTCGGTCGCAAAGGATAAGGGCGATCCGAAGGCGGTGGACGACTACCTCGCCCGCGTCTCCGAACCCGCCCGCAGCACACTACTGAGCATTGCATAATATAGTTACATTGTAAAAAGGTCGGCCTGCTGCCAGAAGGCCATGATCAGAGTGGGGCGGCGACGCATACGTTTCAGGGCGCGGATGGCGTGCAGGCTCAGCTCGCCAAGGTTCTTGGGGCAGAGATTGGCGA